>NZ_CP120733.1:1374322-2061483 GCF_029542625.1 Tepidibacter hydrothermalis | reverse complement strand
GATCAGGAATAAAAGGAAATCTACTAGATGGAAAAAATATAGTATTACTATTTGAAAAAACTTCTACTAGAACTAGATGTTCATTTGAAGTTGCAGCATTTGATGAAGGTGGTCATGTTACATTTTTAGGAGCTAATGACAGTCAAATGGGCAAAAAAGAATCAATAGAAGATACAGCTAAAGTTTTAGGAAGATTTTATGATGGTATAGAATTTAGAGGATTTAAACAGGAATCAGTTGAGATTCTAGCAAAAAACGCTGGTATACCAGTATGGAATGGACTTACTGATATGTATCATCCGACTCAGATATTAGCTGACTTTTTAACAGTTAAGGAAAATGTAAATAAGCCACTTAACAAAGTTAAATTCGTTTATGTAGGTGATGCTAGAAACAATATGGGAAATTCGTTATTAATAGGTGCAGTAAAAATGGGAATGGATTTCGTAGCACTTGCTCCCGAAAAATTATGGCCGTGTGAAGAGTTAGTTGATGAAATGAAAGAAATTGCAAAGGACACAGGTGCAAGTATTACTCTTACGGAGGATGTAAATGAAGTCAAATATGCAGATGTAATATATACAGACGTTTGGGTATCAATGGGAGAAGAAGATCAATTTGAAGAAAGAATCAAACTACTAAAGCCGTATCAAGTTAACATGGATATGATTAATAAAACTGAAAATAATGATGTGATATTTATGCACTGTTTACCAGCATTTCACGATTTAAATACGAAGGTTGGTAACGAAATATATGAAAAGTTTGGATTGAAAGAAATGGAAGTTACAGACGAAGTATTTAGATCAAAGCATTCAGTTGTATTCGATGAAGCTGAAAATAGAATGCATACTATTAAAGCCGTAATGGTTGCAACTATAGGAAATATTTAAATAAGATATGGGGGATTAAGTAATGAGCAAAAACAATATAATGAATACTTACTCAAGAGTTGATGTAACCTTTGAAAAAGGGTTAGGTAGTAAGGTATATGACATAAATGGAAAAGAATATATAGATTTTGTTTCTGGAGTTGCAGTAAACTGTTTGGGGCATTCTCATCCAGCTATAATAAAAGCTTTGAATGATCAAGGTAATAACCTTATCCATATATCAAATTTATATTGGAACACGAATCAATTAGATCTTGCAAAAAAACTATGTGATTATAGCGATCATGATAAAGTTTTCTTCTGCAACAGTGGAACAGAAGCAGTAGAAACAGCTATTAAGTTAGCTAGAAAATATGGAATAAATAATGGAACAAGTAAAAAGAATGAAATAATATTTATGGAGAATTCTTTTCATGGAAGAACAATGGGAGCTCTTGCTATAACAGGACAAGAAAAATACCAAAAAGATTTCATGCCACTTATGAGTGGAACAAAGAGTAGTAAATTTAATGATATAGACGATTTGAAAAATAAAATAGATGAAAATACCTGTTCAGTTATAATTGAACCTATTCAAGGTGAAGGAGGTATAATACCTGCTCAAATAGATTTTTTAAAAGAAGTAAAGAAAATGTGTGAAAAATATAATGCTCTTTTAATATTTGATGAAATACAGTGTGGAGTAGGTAGAACAGGAAGTCTATTTGCATATAAAAAGTTTGAAGTAATACCTGATGTTATATGTATGGCAAAGGGGTTAGGTGGAGGATTTCCAATTGGAGCTGTACTTGCAACTCAAAAAGCAGCTGATGCATTTGCTCCTGGAGACCATGGAAGCACTTTTGGAGGAAATCCTCTAGGGTGTTCGGTATCATTAGCAGTACTAAATGAACTAATTGATAATGGTGTATTAGATAAAGTGGATGAAAAAAGTAATTATATTATCAACAACCTTTTAATATTAAAAGAGAAATATGAAGTCTTAGATAAAGTTCAAGGAATGGGATTAATGCTTGGAATAAAGCTAAGTATCGACAAAAGCAAATTAATTAGTAAGTGTTTTCAAAAAGGTCTTTTATTAGTAGGTGCAGGAGATAATGTAGTAAGAATACTGCCTCCATTAAATGTTACTAAGGAAGATATAGATAAGTTTATATATATATTAAATGAAGTTTTGAATGAATTATGCAATTAATATTAAGTGGGGTGAGAAAATGGATGCTATTTTATATTTAGAAGATGGAAGCATATATGAAGGTAAGGGGTTTGGGAAAGTAGGAACTACTGTTGGAGAACTTGTTTTTAATACTTCTATGACAGGGTATCAGGAGATACTAACTGATCCTTCTTATGCAGGTCAAATAATAAATATGACATATCCTTTAATAGGCAATTACGGAGTTAATAATATTGAGAATGAATCATTAAAAATACATGCAAAAGGATTCATCGTGAAAAACATTTCCAATAATCCCTCTAATTATATGAGTGATAAAAGCATAGATGAGATGCTTAAAAGTATGGATATAGTAGGTATTTATGGAGTTGATACAAGAAGTATAACTAAAAAGATAAGAAATTCTGGAGTATTAAAGTGTGTAATATCTAGTGAAAATCTATCAATTAATGAGATAAAAGAAATTTTAAATAATACTGAAATTAAAGATGATTGGATGAAAAAGGTAAGTACTAAAGAAATTATTAATATAAAGGGAGATGGTTATAAGGTTGCTGTAGTTGATTTTGGAGTAAAGCAAAATATAATAAATAACTTAAAGCAAAGAGACTGTGATGTAACTATACTTCCATACAACGCATCTTTTGAAGAGATAATGAGTATAAAGCCAGATGGAGTACTTTTAAGCAACGGGCCTGGAGATCCTAAAGAGGTTAAAGATGCAATTGAGATGACTAAAGAATTAATGAAAAATATACCTACATTGGGGATATGCCTAGGACATCAAATAATAGCACTGGCAGTTGGTGGGAATACTTACAAAATGAAGTACGGACATAGAGGAGGAAACCATGGGGTATACGATATAGACAAAGATAAATCGTATATAACATCTCAAAACCATGGATATGCAGTAGATAAAAATAGTATAGAAGATAAAGATATGATAGTAACTCATATAAATCTGAATGACAATACTGTAGAAGGAATGAAACATAAAAATTATCCAGTGTTTTCAGTTCAGTATCATCCAGAAGGTTCTCCTGGACCACAGGATTCTTCATATATATTCGATAAATTTATATCTGTATTAGGAGGGGATCAGTAATGGGGTTAGATAAAAGTATAAAAAAAGTAATTATCATAGGTTCAGGACCTATAGTTATAGGCCAAGCAGCAGAGTTTGATTATTCAGGAACTCAAGCTTGTAAAGCTATAAAGGAAGAAGGAATAAAAACAGTTCTTGTTAACTCTAATCCTGCAACTATAATGACTGATATGGATATAGCTGATAAGGTGTATATAGAACCTCTTAATATAGAAAGCTTAGAAAATATAATTCAAAAAGAAAAACCAGATGGAATATTAGCAGGGTTTGGAGGACAAACAGCTCTTAACCTTGCAATGGAGTTACAGGAAAAAGGGATACTTGATAAATATAATGTAAAGTTTTTAGGAACAGATAGTGATACTATAAAAAAAGCAGAAGATAGAGAAGAATTCAAAAAACTAATGATAGATATAAAACAGCCAGTTCCTATGAGTATAATAGCTAATAATATAAAAGAATGTGAAGAATTTGTTAAAGAATACGGATATCCTGTAATAATAAGACCAGCCTATACACTAGGTGGAACTGGTGGGGGGATTGCTAATAATTATGAAGAGCTGATTAATACTTGTGAAAATGGATTAAAAAGCAGTCCTATAAACCAAATACTATTAGAACAAAGTGTAGCTGGATGGAAGGAAATAGAGTATGAAGTAATAAGAGATAAAAAAGATAACTGTATCATTATATGTAATATGGAAAATATAGATCCAGTAGGGGTTCATACAGGAGACAGCATAGTTATAGCTCCATCTCAAACACTAAGAGATAAAGAATATCAAATGTTAAGAACAGCTTCTATAGATATAATAAGAAGTTTAAAAATAGAAGGTGGATGCAATGTACAGTTTGCATTAGACCCCAAGAGCTCTAAATATATAGTAATAGAAGTAAACCCTAGAGTAAGTAGATCAAGCGCTTTAGCATCAAAAGCAGCAGGTTATCCAATAGCAAAAATAGCAGCTAAAATTGCAATAGGATATAGCCTTGATGAACTTAAAAATTATGCAACTAAAAATTCTAGTGCATTCTTTGAGCCAAGCCTTGATTATGTAGTAGTTAAAATACCTAAATGGCCGTTTGATAAATTTAATAAAGCTGATAAAAAACTTGGAACTCAAATGAAAGCAACTGGAGAGGTTATGGCTATAAGTAGAAGTTTTGAAAATGCTTTACTAAAAGCAGTAAGTTGCCTTGAAGCAAAGTTTACAGGACTTAGAATACCTCATATTACTAATATGAATAAAGATGAGATAATTGAAAAAATAAAAATGAGTGATGATGAGAGAATATTTGCTATAGCTGAAGCCTTAAGAATAGGAATAGATTTAGAGTGTATTTTTGAATTAACTCAAATAGATAAATGGTTCTTATATGGAATTAACAATATAGTTGAAATAGAGAATAAACTAAAACAAGAAAGTATGGATGGAAATGTGATTTATGATGCTCAGGCCATGGGATTTACAGATGAGGAAATTTGTGAAATATCAGGAATTGATTTTGAAGCTTTAAAGAAAATCAGAAAAGATAACAATATATATCCAGTATATAAAATGGTGGATACCTGTAGTGGTGAATTTGAGTCAACGACTCCATATTATTATTCTTGTTATGATAAAGAAGATGAAAATGAAGTATCTAATAACAAAAAGATAATAGTGTTAGGTTCAGGGCCTATAAGAATAGGTCAGGGTATAGAATTTGATTACTGCTGCGTTCATGGAGTTTGGGCAATAAAAGAAAAAGGATATGAATCTATAATAATAAATAATAATCCTGAAACTGTAAGTACAGATTTTGATATATCAGATAAACTGTATTTTGAACCTTTATATATAGATGATGTAATGAATGTTATAAATAAAGAGAAACCAGATGGAGTTATAGTTCAGTTTGGAGGACAAACATCGATAAACTTAACTAAACAATTATCTGAGAAAAAAGTAAATATACTTGGAACTTCATTTGAATCTATAGACTTAGCAGAAGATAGAGGTAAGCTAAGTGATATATTAAAAGATCTAAGCATTCCAACTCCTAAAGGATATACAGTAAATAATTTAGAAGATGCTTTTAATACAGCAAATAAATTAGGATATCCTGTAATAGTTAGACCTTCATATGTAATAGGAGGACGTGCTATGCAGGTGGTTTATGATGATAAGACACTTCAAAATTATATGAATGAAGCTGTAAGTTTAAGTAGTCAACATACAGTATTAATAGATAAGTATGTAAAAGGAACTGAAATTGAAGTAGATGCAATATCTGATGGAGAAGATATATTAATACCTGGAATAATGGAGCATATTGAAAAAACAGGGGTACACTCAGGGGATAGCATAACTGTATATCCTACTGTAAGTTTAGATAAAGAGACTATAGATAAGCTAGTCTCTTATACTAAGAAAATAGTTAAAGAACTTAAAATAGTAGGACTTGTTAATATTCAATATGTATACGACGGAAAAGAAGTATATGTTATAGAAGTAAATCCAAGAGCTTCAAGAACAGTACCAATCCTTAGTAAAGTCACACAAGTTCCTATGGTAAAATTAGCAGTTGAATCTATGCTTGGAAATAAGTTGAAAGAACTAGGATATGGAACTGGACTTTTAGAAAATAAACAATTATATGCAGTAAAAATACCTGTTTTCTCTAGTGAAAAACTAGCAAATGTTGATGTATATTTAAGTCCTGAAATGAAATCAACAGGAGAGGTATTAGGGGTAGATAAGAATTTAGACAAAGCTGTATATAAAGGATTTAGAGCAGTAAATATAGATATTCCAACTAATGGAGGAATATATGTATCATTGAGTGATGTTAATAAAAAAGAAGCATTTGAAGTTATAAAAAAATACTATAAGCTTGGATTTAAACTATATGCCTCAAAGGGAACTAGCGAGTTTTTTAATAATAATAGTATCTCATGTGAACAAGTAGATTTAGATAAATTAAATGATCTTATATCAAAAGGACATATAAACATAGTTATAAATACTCCTACAAACGGAAACAGTCTTGAAAGTGAAGGCTTTAAGCTTAGAAAAAAAGCAACAGAAAGAAAAGTACCTATATTTACATCTATAGATACAGCTAATTTATTTATAAAAGCTATTAATATAAAGAAAAAGGATGAAGAAATAGAGTATGTTTCTTTAGATAATTATTTTGTTTAGTTAAGAAGAGAGCCATAAACGACAATATTTATGTAAATATTGTCGTTTTTATATACTAAGGGATTATAAAATTTTCATTCTGTGGATAACATTGATGGAAGAACTAAACTTACAACTATTTTGAGCAACGGAGACCGTTAGGACTCGTTGGCGACATGAGCCATGCGTTAGCATGAAGCGAATTTTTATATTAATTAAGTAGATAAGAAGAAAGAAGGCTGATATAATGTTTCTAGAATATTTATAAGAGGAGTTAAGACATGAAATATTATTTAGCACCAATGGAAGGAATTACGGAATACATATATAGAAATTCTTATGAAAAAATTTTTCGCAATATTGATAAATACTTTACACCTTTTATTCCTACAAATGAAAGTAAAAGTCTTAAAACTAAAGAATTAAAAGATGTTTTACCCGAAAATAATAGAGGTATGAATATAGTACCTCAAATAATTACTAATGATTCACAAGGTTTTGTTAATCTATCTAGAAAATTACAACAATTAGGTTATAACGAAGTTAATTTAAATTTAGGGTGTCCTGTTAAAACGGTTGTTTCAAAAAATAGGGGCTCGGGATTTCTGGCAAAAAGAGAAGAACTTGATATATTCTTAGATGAAATATTCAAAATAAATGATATGAAAATTTCTATAAAGACTAGAATAGGAAAGAATAGTCCAGAAGAATTCTATGAGTTGATAAAAATTTATAATAAATATCCTATAGAAGAATTAATTATTCATCCTAGAACACAAAAAGATTTTTATGGAAATAAGCCTAATTTAGAAGTATTTAAAGATGCATTATCTTTAAGTACAAATCCAGTATGTTATAATGGAGACATTTTCACTGCTGATGATCATAATAAATTAATAAAAGCTTTTCCGCAAGTAAAAACAGTAATGCTTGGAAGGGGTATACTAGCCAATCCAGGGTTAATTAATGAGATTAAAAATAATACTTCTATAGATAAAGAAGTATTAAAAGCTTTTCATGATGAAATTTTAAATAACTATATGGAATTATTTAATGAAGAAAAAAATGCAATATTTAAAATGAAAGAATTATGGGGATATATGATTTATATATTTTCAAATAATAAAGAATATGCTGAAAAAATAAAGAAGTCACAAACGTTAAGTGATTATAAAGAAGTAGTTTCAAGTTTATTTATAGAGCAAGAAATCATAGAAGGGGCGGGGTTATTTAATAATAAACGCTAAGGTTAGTTACATAAATTTACAGTTGATTCTCTTATGATAAGATGATATCATATGATTTATCGACGAAAAAACTAAATAATGAGTAAGTCGGATAGTCGCGGATACCTTTATAGGTAGACGAGGAAAGTCCGAGCTCCATAGAGTAGGGTGCTGGGTAATACCCAGTGGAGGCGACTCCAAGGATAGTGCAACAGAAATAAACCGCCACAATTGTTTGTGGTAAGGATGGAAAGGTGAGGTAAGAGCTCACCAGCAGCTAGGTGACTAGCTGGCTATGTAAACCCCACCTGGAGCAAGACCAAGTAGGAACATGAAAAGAGGGTTGCTCGCTCTCGTTCCGTTGGTAGGTCGCTTGAGCCTACTGGCAACAGTAGGCCTAGACAGATGGCTATTTATTACAGAACTCGGCTTATAGATTTACTCATTATATTTTAAATTATAAAAATAATAACCTCGGGGGCGTAATGGTCTCGACGGGGGTTTGGAACTTAAAGTAGCGAGTCGTGTTTTACTGATTCACGTAAAAATCAGTACTTAAATATAAACGCAAACGATAATTACGCACTAGCAGCTTAATTAATGCTGCTCGTTCTACTAAGATTACCCGCAATCTTAAGTAGAACGCCATTGAAGCGGGGAACTGTTTTTAGGATGTCTTGACTAAAGATAGAATAATTAAGACTAGTCTTTTTTTAAGTCTGCTGTTAGGCGTTGAAAAAGATGATATAAAAATTAACAGCTACACTCGTAGAAGCTTTAGGGAAAAAACTTTCGGACAGGGGTTCAACTCCCCTCGTCTCCACCAATTAAATTAACTACCGTATTAGAGAAATCTAGTATGGTTTTATTATTTTTTGTAGATTTAGTAAAACTTCAATAAATACATAAATGAGCATTATACATTATTGCATACTATAACTTTTTAAATATTTAAAATTTCTTCTTCCTATACACTAAATATAGTATAATTATTAAGGTAATTATATAACCTCATAGAGGGTATATATAAATATACATTATTAGGGAGATTAAATATGAGCAAGTATTTTTCAATAGGAGAAATGTCAAAACTTCATAAAATAAGTATACAGACTCTTAGATATTATGATGAGATTGGTTTATTTAAACCCATTTATGTAGATAAAAAAAGTAATTATAGATACTATTCAATAGAACAATTTTCTAAATTAGATGTTGTAAAATATTTGAAGTATTTGGGTATGCCATTGAAAGAAATCAAAGATAAACTAGAGGAAAACAATGAAGAAATATTAAAACTATTAAATAACAAAATTGATGTAGTAGATTCTAAAATTAAGGAATTAGAATTAATTAAAAAAGTTCTGAATACAAAAAAAGAAACAATAGAAACAGGACTAAAAGTAGATGATATAGGAAAAATATTCAAAAAACATATACCAAGAAGAAGTATTTTATCTATGGAATATGAAGATGGTTTCAGTATAGAAGAAAAGATGGAGCTTTCTCGAAGAAAAATAGCTAATATATTGGAAGAAAATGTATCGGTGTTTTATGGTGGTGTAGGCGGATTAGTATCTATGGAAAAAGTTAAATCAAATCAAAAAGTTATTTATGAAAATAGTTTTGTAACAATAGAAAGAGATTTATTTAATAAGGAAAATCAAAAATCTATTAAAACTATTCCTACTGGAGACTTTATATGTATAAAATATAAAGGATCCTATTGTGAAAACTACAAGTATTTCAAGCAACTAATAGACTATATAGAATATAAACGAATACAAGTAGAAGATTATATGTATGAAATACCTATAATTGATCCATTATCTACAAATAATAAAGATGAACTTATTACAGAAATACAAGTTTTAGTAAAAAAAAGAGAAATAGATTTAAGATGCTTAGTTTAAAAATACCGAATTTAGCGGTATTTTTTTTGTAGAAAATAATAATATTCTTAGAGTTTAGACAAATGAATAAAAGACAAAAAAATATAATTTTAAGCATAATAATTAAAATTATGATAAAATTCCAAAAAAAGATATTGACTCTCTAGTTACTGGAGACTTTATAATTGGAAATGTGAAAGAAATGGAAAGAACTAAAATATATAAATCATTTAATATTCAGGAGGATGCGTAAGATGAATAATAATTTAAATCACGACTTAGAAACTAAAATAATTCATTGGGGTCACACTAGTGATAAATCAACAGGAGCTCTTGCAACACCAATATATCAAACTGCTACATTTGCAGCTCAAACAGTTGAACACTTTGAACAATTATGTAGAGATTTTGGATATGTTTACACTAGAGAATGTAATCCAAATTTAAATGAATTAGAATTAAAGCTTGCTATGCTTGAAGATGGGGAAAACGCTATCGTAAGTGCTTCTGGAATGGGAGCTATAACGTCAACGATATTAGCTTTAGTAAAAAGTGGAGATCATATAGTAAGTTCCGATGGAATATTTTCTCACACTAAATTATTTATGAGTGAATTATTATTAAAATTTGGGGTTGAAGTTACATTTGTAGATGCTACAAATCCGTGCAATATAAAAGATGCTTTAAAAACAAATACAAAATTAGTATATATAGAAAGTCCTTTAAATCCATCGTTGGACCTAGTTGATATAGAAACTATTGCACAAATAGCTCATGAAAATAAAAGTTTACTTATAGTAGATAGTACTTTTGCTACACCTATAATACAAAAACCAATAACTTTAGGAGCAGATATAGTAATTCATAGTTTAACTAAATTCATCAATGGCCATGGCGATACATTAGGTGGAGCTGCAATAGGATCAAAAGAACTAATAGATTTAGTTAAATGGCCAAGCCTACCTTGTTTTACAGGTGCTTCATTACCACCTATGAATGCGTGGATGATATTAAGGGGAATAAAAACTTTAGATATGAGAATGAAAAAACACTGTGAAAATGCTTTAGCAGTAGCAGAATTTTTAAATGAAGAAGAATATATAGAAGAAGTAAAATATCCAGGATTAAAATCTCATCCTCAACATGAATTGTGTAAAACACAAATGAACGGACTAGGTGGGGGAGTATTATCTTTCAAATTAAAAGATGGAATAAATGGATTGAGTAGAGATGAGGCTAGTAGAATATTAATAAATTCATTGCAATTATGCACAATAGCTACTAGTTTAGGAGAAGAACACACTTTAGTTCAAATGAATGGTGAAAATCTTATAAGAATAGCTATAGGATTAGAATCATCAACAGATATAATAAATGATCTTAAACAAGCAATGGACAAATTAAAATAAGCTATAAACTAAAAGTAGTGTATAGATATAATATGTGGAGGTAAAGAAATGGATAAGAATAATAAATTTAAAAGATATTTAATAATATTCATATTAGCATTTGGAACTACAGCAATGTATAGTTTACCATATATGAAATCATCATTTTATGATCCTATGCAACAAGCATTAGGGTTGAGTCATACTCAAATAGGAAATTTACTGAGCTTATATGGAATGGTAGGTATGCTTGCATATTTTGTAGGAGGAATTATTGCGGATAAATTTTCAATCAAAAAATTAATATCATTTTCATTGATATCGTCCGGATTAATAGGATTTTATTTTTCTACATTTCCACCATATAGTATGCTATTGTTAATATTTGTAGCATGGGGAGCAACAACAATATTAACTTTCTTTGCTGCTTCAATAAAGGTTGTTAGAATGCAGGGAAGTGAATCTGAACAAGGAAGAATATTTGGATTTTATGAAGGATTATCAGGAATTTCAGGTACATTAGTATCATTTGTAGGATTATATTTATTTGGAAAATTTACTGAAATAACTGTAGGATTTAAGTATGTTGTTTGGTTATATTCAATAGCTTCTATAATATGTGGTATATTATTATTTATGTTAATAAAAGAAGATAAATCAGAAGAAGAATCTTCGGGTGGGGATTTGAGCCTTAAATCAATTATAGATATAATAAAAATGCCAAAGGCATGGTTAATAGGTCTTATAGTATTTTCAACTTATTTAGTATTCTCAAGTTTGACATATTTAAGTCCATATTTATCAGAAGTTTATTTAATGCCTATGACATTAGTTACTTCGTTATCTATAGTAAGAACATATGTTATAAAGATGGGAGCATCTCCTGCTGCAGGGATAATAAGTGATAAGGTTGGATCTCCTATAAAAGTAATGTTTATAGGGTTTATATTAATGGCAGTAAGTACAGGAGCATATTTAGTAATACCTAAGAATGGAAGCTTCTTATGGATAGCTGTTATAAATATGATAATACTAAGCACTATATTATTTGGATTTAGAGGAATATATTTTGCTTCTGTTTCGGAATCAAATATACCATTAGAAAAGACAGGAGCAGTAGTAGGTTTTGCTTCACTTATAGGATTTTCACCAGATGCATTCTATTATACTCTTGCTGGTAATTGGTTAGATACTTATGGACAAACTGGATATACATATATCTTCATATTTTCATTAATATGTGCTTTAATAGGTATATTTGCTACTTTTACATTAAATAAATTAAATCAAAAAGAAAAATTAGAACAAGAATCAAATAAAATAACAAAAAAAGAACAGTTAGTATAACAATATAAATACAAAGACTCTACTCATTAAAAATATAAAATGGGTAGAGTTATTGTGGTTTATAAATATAAATCGGAGGACATAATATGCTTACATTGTGGGAAAATGGATTAATAATAATATGTGCGCTTATATTCGTAGGGATAGGATATTATTTTTCAAAAAACGTAAAAGATATGGAAAGTTATTATTTAGGAAATCGTAGTTTACCTTGGTCTTTAATAGTAGGAACTTTGGTTGCATCGTGGTATGGTGGAGTTGGAACAGTAGGTAGTGTAGAGTATGCAGCTATATATGGTATTTCAGCATGGGCAGTATGGTCTATAGCTGCACATATAGGAAGAATGCCACTTGCTTTATGGGTAGGACCAAAGATACATATAAGAACAGATATAACGGTACCAGATTTATTAGAAAGTTTTTATGGTAAACATGTAGCTCTATTGGGTGCAGTATTAATGTTCATATATTGTGCTCAATTAGGTGAGATAACTGCCATGGGAATTATAGGTGAAGTAGCATGGGGTATAGACAAGCAGACTATAGGATTGATACTGGTATCAATTGTAGTAATATTAACTGTACTAGGTGGATTTATGGGAGTAGCTGTTACTGATATGATATTGTTCTTTTGTATGGTATTTGGATTGACGATGATTATGCCACAACAATTTGAAAAAATTGGAGGATTTGTAGGTCTTACAGAGGCGCTTAAAGATACTCCACAACTTATGCATCCTACAAAAGGAATGTCTATGATGAAGGCTTTAATGCTTATAGTATATTCTTTTGGAGCATACTCAGACCCTACATTTTATCAAAGATTTTCAGCAGCTAATTCTCCTAAAGTAGGAAGACGAGCATTATTAACATGTTTTTCTTTATGGATATGTTTTGATATAGTTCTTGTTATGACAGGGTTAATAGTAAGAGCCACATATCCTGATATGCCACCTGCAGCAGGTTATATAACTTTAGTACTAAGTAGTTTACCTAAAGGAATAAGAGTATTATTCATAATAGGTATATTAGGATCTATAATTTCTACATTAGATAGTTATTATCTTGCAGCAGGAGCAACATTAGCTAATGATATATATGGAAGAATAACTAAAAAAGAATCAACACAAAAACAATTAGTTACATTTACTAGAATAGGAGTTGTAGTAGCTGCAACTATGGGATTGAGTGTTGCATTTAAATTTGAAAATGTATATGATGCGTGCTTATTTGTAGGAAGTATATGGATGGGGTCTGCATTTGTACCAATAGTAGGAGCTCTTTTAGGAAATGGAAGAAGAACTGAACTTGGGGGATTGTTAGGAATGCTTGGAGGAGGATTTACTTTTGGATATTTTAAAATGTTTCCTCTTAAAGAATTTGAACTTGAGCCGCTTGTTATAGCTATACCAGTGTCATTTATTGCTTGGTTTATAGGAAATAAAATAGGAAAAGATTTGAATACAAACAATGAAGCTGTTACTATAAAGGAGAATTAATTATGTCAAAATTAGTATCTAAGGTGAAGAGAGATTTAGAAATAAAATGGATCGGAATAGATGGTTTTTTAGTAATATTATATTTTTTAGTAACAGGATTTATATTTTATGGACTAGTTAGTAAAAGTGATTTGATAATAGGAAAGATAATACCATATGGAGTAATGATTGCTGTTACTTTAATATTTTTTGATTACTTATATAGAATATTTAAAATGATAAAAAAGTAAACATAAGAGTAGGTGAAAATTTGGAAATTTACGCATTACCCATAAAAATGTTAAGAGAAGAGGCCATAGAAATAGCAACACAAGGAAAAGGGTCTATATTAAGAAAGTTATTTTTATTAAATAAAAAAGTTGAAGAGGTTAGAATTCATTATATAGAATTTAAATTAATTAATTTAGAAATAAAAAACAAAAATAAGCATAATAATATAAAAATTTTAATTAATGGATCGACAGGTTCAGGTAGTTTGGTTCAAGATATGCCTGTAGCAGAACAGATAGAAATTATAGATGAAAATAGTATTCAATGCTGTGATAAAGATGATAAAATGATTCGTTTAAAAGCTATCAAAATGGCTATGAGAATAAGTCATAGGTTTATGGGTGGGATACCAGAAATAAAAATATCAAAAATAGAAAGTATATTTAGACCATACTGGGTAGTATTTTTTGATAAAGTACAAGAAAATAAAAAAGTAAAATATTTACCAATTGAAGCTGATGGATTTTCAATAAATAGAGGTTTTTAGATTTGAAATAAAAAAATGGTGAGTTGATTGTATTTAGGGCTAGTCTTTTTTATAAAAACTAGCCCTTTTTAATATATTTATCTTCAAATTATATATACGTATTTTTATAATAATTGATTATTTTTTTCTATAAATTCATTTAAAGCCATAGTTGTAACTTCTATAAGAGAAAGATTTTGCTCTTTTGCAATTTTTTCAAGACTTACTTTTATATGTTTATCTACTTTAAATCCAAGAGGTGTTGGACGAAGTTTTTTTAATTTTTCATCTATTTCTGATTTATATATAGTTTCGATTATAATCTTTTCGTTTGGACCAGCTATATCTTCGTAAGTCCAACCATCAGGATTATATTTAGATTGCATATTAATAAAATTTCTTTTTTCAGCTCTTAAGTCTCCTGTTGTATTATCTTCGACTATGAAATACATCATTTTTTTCTTTTCTTTATTATTTTTATGTTCTTGCTTTTCAAATAATATATTCATAAAACCACCCCTTTCGTTAATGTATTATCAATTATACCACAAAAAATGGAAAATAAACACATATTTTAGTTAAGTTTATAGATTGAATTAATTGTTTTTTCGTACTTTTAAAGGGTATTAATAGTTGAATACAAGTTTTAACAAAAAATAAACTTAAATAATTAATGTTAATTTATTATCAAAAAATATTAAATAAATAATTATATTAAGTAAGTATATTATTATCTAAACTAAAATAAATACTTTTATACACTATATATAATGATAATAAAGGTAATAGATTTTATAAATAATCTATTGTTTTTTATATGAACTCAATGCGTATAAAAATCAATATGAAAGAAAATATATTAGATTATTTTGTTGAATAATAAATATAGTTATAGACATAATAAAACAAAAGGTGTTTGTATATAATAAATTGCACATAAAATATAAATTAAATAAAGGAGAGAAAAACTATGAAACATAATAAAGATGACAGAAGAGATAATGTAGATAGAATTCAATATAATATTGACAAAACTATACAAAACTTCCGTATGGCTGAAGATATGATTGAAGAAACATCTGATGATAAAATGAAAAAAGCATTAGAAGCAAAAAATGATAGAAGAGAAGAAGCTCTTACTGGTATGAGAAATGAAATTAAAGAAGAGGCAATAGATAAACAAAACGGATATAAATAGAGTTTACGGAAAGACTTTACTAAAATAAAAAGTATCACTAAAAAGTGGTACTTTTTTTAGTTAGCTAAGAAAGAAATTAAAGATTGAAAAAAATACATACATCTATACTATTTACACCTCAAAATAGTTATTGTTTTTTAATACCTAATAGAATTTAGGTATTTTTTTGATTAGTAACTTATGTTACGGAATAAACTAGACTAATATAGTAAACTTTATTTTGTAGAAACACAAAATAAGAAATTTATTTCAAATGTTTATATAAAAAAACAGAAATAATGAGGAGGAAATACAATGGGTATGTTTTGTTATCAATGTCAAGAGGCAGCAGGGTGCAAGGGTTGCACTGTAAGAGGTGTATGTGGTAAAACTGAAGATGTGGCTAATGCTCAAGATTTATTAGTTTATGTAACTAAAGGATTAGCAATAGTAAGTAATGAAGGAAGAAAGGTTGGAGTTATTGATTCTAAAGTAGATAAGTATATAACGGAAAACTTATTTACAACAATAACAAATGCTAACTTTGATAGAAATGTGATTTTAGACAGAGTAAGGGAAACTTTAAGATTAAGAGAAGAATTAAAAGGTAAAGTTACTAAAGCTGGAGGCCAAGTAGGTGAAATAAAAATTACTGGTGGATTCTTTAAGAAGTTATTAGGAATGGAATCACAGGAAGTTATAATACCTGATGCTGCTGAGTGGTCAGGTAGTACAAACACAGATTTTGATAAAAAAGCGGAAAAAGTTGGGGTATTATCAACAGAAAATGAAGATATAAGAAGTTTAAGAGAGCTTATAATTTATGGATTAAAAGGTTTATCAGCATATATGAAACACGCTATGAACTTAGGATATAATAATGAAGAGGTTCATGGATTTATGGCTAAAGCTTTAGCAGCAACACTTGATGACAGCTTAACATCAGATGATTTAGTAGCACTTGCCATGGAAGCGGGAAAATACGGTGTTGATGGAATGGCTTTATTAGATCAAGCCAATACAGGAACTTATGGACATCCTGAAATAACAAAAGTTGATATTGGAGTTAGAAAAAATCCAGGTATACTAATTTCAGGTCATGATTTAAAAGATTTAGAATTACTATTGGAGCAAACAAAAGGAACAGGAGTAGATGTTTATACTCATAGTGAAATGCTTGCAGGACAGTATTATCCGGAATTTAAAAAATATTCTCATTTTGCAGGAAACTATGGGAATGCATGGTGGAAACAAGGAGAGGAATTTGATAAATTTAATGGACCGATACTAATGACTACAAATTGCGTAGTTCCTCCAAAGGATTCATACAAGAATAGATTATTTACAACAGGTGCTTCAGGTGTACCAGGATGTAAACATATAGAAGCAAATAAAGATGGAAAAAAAGATTTCTCACAAATAATTGAAATGGCTAAAAAGTGTAAAGCTCCAATTGAAATAGAAAAAGGAGAAATAGTTGGAGGGTTCGCTCATAATCAAGTGCTAGCTCTTGCTGATAAAGTTGTTGATGCTGTTAAAACTGGTGCTATAAAGAGATTCTTTGTAATGGCTGGTTGTGATGGTAGAGCAAAATCAAGAAATTACTACACAGATTTTGCTAAGGCTATACCAAATGATACAGTGATTTTAACTGCTGGTTGTGCAAAGTATAAATATAATAAATTAGATTTAGGTGATATTGGTGGAATTCCAAGAGTACTAGATGCAGGACAATGTAATGATTCATATTCATTAGTAGTTATTGCTTTAAAACTTAAAGAAGTATTTGGATTAGATGATGTTAATGAATTACCTATATCTTATAATATTGCTTGGTATGAGCAAAAGGCAGTAATAGTATTATTATCATTACTACACTTAGGGGTTAAGAACATTCACTTAGGTCCAACATTACCAGCATTTTTATCACCAAATGTTGCTAAAGTATTAGTAGACAATTTTGGAATAGGTGGAATTACAAATGTAGAAGATGATATAAAAATGTTTATGGAGAATTAATTTTATAAAATATGAGTAAATTTAATTTGTGATAGAGAATTATTATATAATTTTAGCTCAGCTATACGATTATTTAAATTTAAATAATCGTATAGTTGAGCTTTTTTTATTTGAGGTAATGAATCTAAGTGTAAATTAATACATTAACTTAAGTGCGAGTGTTATAAAATGTCGAAAAATGTTGTATAATGTTAATATATAATCAAAAATTTTTGGAAGGAACCAAGACCTCTATGAAAATACAAATAAAAAAGATATTAAAAAGATGTATATTTATAATAATAATATTGATTAGCTTTACCTTAATTACTAACACAGAACAACTAGATAGAAATCCTAAGAAAATAAAAATAACAGTTGTAAGTGGATGGAAACCTTTTAGTTATTTAGATTCACAAGGAAATCTTAAAGGTATATTAATTGATTTTTGGAAAGCATGGGGAAAGGCTAATAATGTTGAAGTAGAGTTTGGAAGTCCAACATCTTGGTCAAATTCATTAGAACTTATAAAAAGTGGAGAAGAAAGTATCCATTTAGGATTATTTTATAGACGTAATAGGTCAGAATATATAGATTTTGGAAATCCTATTATGGATATTATGACAGGAATATATGTAGAAAAAGATGTACATGCTCTCAATATTAATGATATTAAAAATTTAGGAATTGGTGTTACAAAAAAGAACTATGCTACACGTTATCTAGAAAAGAATTATCCTAATGTGAAATTGTTGGTATATGAAAATATTAAAGAGGTAATGAAAGCTGTAGATAAAGGGGAAGTAAAAGCTGTTTGTGTAGATTCTCATAATAATATTAGAAAAATATCCTTGTATTATACTGAATTAAAGGATTTTGAACTTTTACAGACAATATATACGCGTCCTCTAAGAGTTGGAGTTAAAAAAGGAGAAAAGGAATTATTAACTTTTATAAATGATGGAATAAAAAAAATATCAGTTGATGAAATAGAAGATGTGAAATCTAAGTGGGAATATATAACTATATATCTTACGAAAGACGAAGTGAAAAACTATGTTTTAATAGCAAGCATTTTTATAATTATTTTTTTAATAATAAATACTCTATTTTTAAAATATAAAATTGCAAAGGGAGTTAAAAGACTTTCAGAAAGTGAAGAAAGTTACAAAAAGCTTGTAAAACTGTGTCCGGATGGAATATTTATTCATCAAAAAGGGAGAGTCGTGTTTGTCAATGAAGCCACAATAAAAATACTTGGGGAAGATGATTCTAAAAATATAATGGGCAAAAATATAACAGAATTTGTTAAAGAAGATTATAAAAAAACTGTTCTAGATATGCTTAATACAGTTGAAAAATTACATATTACTCCTCCAACATTTGAAGAAAAAATAGTTAAAAGTAATGGAGAATTGATTGATGTTGAAATGTCAATGAATGCAATAACCTATAAAGGAAAAAGTGCGTTTTTAACAATCATAAGAGACATTTCTCAGAGAAAGGAAAGAGAAAAGGAAAAACAAAATATTCTTATGGAAAAATTGAAATATGAGAGGCTAAAAACAGAATTTTTTTCGAATATATCACATGAGCTTAAAACTCCTTTGAACATTTTATTAGGAAGTATACAGCTAATAGATAAGGTTTCTGACGATAATAAAGACCAACAAAATGAATATTATAAAAAATATTCTCCTATGATGAAGCAAAATTGCTACAGACTTCTTAGGCTTATTAATAATCTAATAGATATAACAAAAATAGATGCTGGATTTTTAAAAATGAATTTTGAAAATCACAATATTATTCAAGTTGTTGAAGATATAACTATGTCCGTAGTAGAATACATAAAAAGTAAAGACATAGATATAATATTTGATACAGATATAGAAGAAAAAATTATTAAGTGTGATGCTGATAAAATTGAGAGAATCATTCTTAATCTACTTTCTAATTCTATTAAATTTACAAATGAAGGTGGAAGTATATTTGTAAATATATATGATGAAAATGAGGTTGTACATATATCTGTAAAAGATACGGGGGTAGGTATTCCCCAAGAGGAACAAAAAACAATATTTGAGAGGTTTAGACAAGTACAGCCCTTGTTAAACAGGGAGAAAGAAGGAAGTGGAATAGGACTTTCACTGGTAAAATCAATAGTAGAAGAGCATGAAGGACAGATATATTTAAATAGTAAATATGGAGAAGGCAGTGAATTTATTATTGAAATACCTACTAATATAGAAATAGAACAAGAACCTATTGTATCAGATAAAATATCTAGTGATAAAAGTAAAGTAGAAAAAATTAATATTGAGTTTTCGGATATATATTCATAATTCTATTGTTCTTTAGATTATATAATCAAATGTATAAAAAGGCCATAGATAATTATCTATGGCCTTTTTAAATTAATATTTTCCTACATAATCCCATCCGATAGGAATACCTTCTTCACCAGGTTTCCAGTTAGCTGGTAATCCCATTCCTGTTTTTTCATTGTACTGAAGTCCTTGTATAATTCTTAAAATCTCATATATATTTCTTCCAACAACCTGTGGATTGACCAGATATGCTTGAATATTTCCATCTGGATCTATTATAAAAGCACCTCTATATGCAAAACCTTCTTTTTCATTTAAAACTCCATATGCTTCAGATACAACTTGTGTTCTATCAGATAATAAAGGATAGTCTATCTTTTGAGCAGAAGGAGATTCTTGCATGAAAATTTTATGAGAATATATACTATCTGTACTAATAGCTAGTACTTCTGTATTTAAGTTCTTGAATTGATCATATACATCAGCAACTGCTGCAAGTTCAGTAGGTCAAACAAATGTGAAGTTTGATCCATAAAAAAATACTACTACCCATTTACCTCTGTAATCTGATAAAGAAACATCTTTAGGTTCTCCATCAACTATACCCTTTAAAGTGAATTCAGGTGCTGGATCACCTAAGTTAAAGCCTTTATTGTAGTTAACATATTTTTTATCACGTGTAGAAGATACACGATTTTTTTTGATTGATTTCATATATCTTTTCTGATTCATTAAATGAAAATATGGATTGTACATTTACAATACCTCCTCGGTATTAGTATATTAACCTGGTATTCCTTTGCTACAATCCAACTATTTATTGATTTAAATATGTAAAAATAGTATGATTTAATGTGTTAAAAATTTTAAAATATATAGTTAAAATAAGAGGCTACTAATAAAAATAATGGAGGTAATTTATGAATATAGAAGAATTTTTAAATTTAAAAGTTGATATAAAGAAAGGACAATCATTTGTACATAGAAATTGTTATCTATATGATTTAATAGAAAATTCTATTATGGATCCTGTTAATTCAAATATAAATAATTCTGTGTTTTCTAATATATTTATAAGAGAGGCTGTTCATACGTTTTCTGAATATAGAGAAGATGATTATCCTGAAGAAGATATTTTTACAAAGTATGGAGTTGTAATAGAAGATAGATATGATTTAATACTATCTATTTGTTATTTAGATGGTAAGTATAAGTATATTAGTATACTTAATCAATTGGATGAGTTAAATGAGAGTGAAGCGATAACAATGCTTAATTATTACCTAGAGGAAACTTATAATGAATATCATACTGTTTTAGTTATCGATTAACAATTAATATATTAATTGTTGAAATATGTTAGGTTGAATAAATGCAAGATATATGAAATAATATATTGAACAATAAAAATACTAAAGGAGACATGTTTTATGAAAAAATATAATTATAGTGAGCTGGTAGTTAAACTTAATAAATAAGGAGTTTAACGCTAAAAATAACTCCTTATTTATTAAGTCGATTAGTATAAAAGACTAATAAATAAAGGAGCAATATAAATGAATAAAGATACATTTGAAAAATTACAGTTAAAAGAGTTAAAAGAGATAATAAAAACGCATTGCCAAACTTCACTTGGAAAAGATCTTTTAGATAACTTATATCCTAGTGGAAATATTGATATAGTAAAAAGAAGATTAAATGAAAATAAAGAAGCTAGGAGTATAATAGAATCTAGCAATCATATACCTTTAGATGGCGTATCTAATGTAAATTCAATTATAGATAAGGTTGAAAAAGGAATGGTATTACATCCAGAAGAACTGACGCAAATGGAAGATTTTTGTAGAGGGTGTAAAAAAATAAAGCGTTTTATGGTAGATAAAGAGTTTTATTCACCAACACTAAGTTCATATGCTTTAAATATAACTGAATGTGAAAATATAGAGACTGAAATAATATATTGTATAAAAGCAAATAAAGTAGATTCGCAATCTAGTAAAGAACTTAAAAAAATAAGAAAAGATATATTATTAAAAGAAAATAAAATACAAGAAAAATTAAATAAATTCTTAACATCATCAGCAAATAAAAAATATATTCAAGAATTTATAATAAGTAAAAGAGATGATAGATATGTTATACCTATAAAATCATCATATAAAAATGATGTTAATGGAATAGCATTAGATACATCATCAAAAGGAAATACTGTTTTTATAGAACCAAATAGTGTGTCTAAGCTAAGCCTAGAACTTATAAGTTTAAAATCACAAGAATCTATAGAAGAATATAAGATACTGTCTTATCTAACAGAACTTATATTTGAAAAAATAACACAGATAAAATTAAATATTGAGATAATAGCAGAATATGATATGGTATTCGCTAAAGCTAAATATAGTCAAAATACAAATGGGATTACTCCTAAGGTAAATGACAAAGGCTATACAAAAATAATTGATGGAAAACATCCTCTTTTAAAAGGAGATGTAGTACCTCTTAATCTGGAAATAGGACAAAATTATAGAAGCTTGATAATAACAGGACCTAATGCTGGAGGAAAAACAGTTGCGTTGAAAACGGTAGGACTTTTGACATTAATGGTTCAGTGTGGATTTGATATATGTGCAAGGGAAGACACTCAAATGAGTGTATTTGAAAAAATATTTGTTGATATAGGAGATAATCAAAGTATAGAAAATGCTCTTAGCACATTTTCTTCACATATAAAAAATATTGCACAAATAATGAACTCATCAAACAATTCGACTTTGGTTTTATGTGATGAGATTGGGAGTGGAACAGAACCAAATGAAGGAGCCGGGCTTGCAGTTTCTATCCTTGAAGAATTTTATAAAACAGGGTGTATAACAATAGCATCTACTCATTATGGTGAAATTAAAAAATTTGCATCACTTCATCCTGAATTTCAAAATGCAGGCATGATGTTTGATAAAAACACTTTAGAACCTCTATATGAATTAACTATAGGAACATCTGAAGATAGTAATGCACTCTTTATATCTAAAAAAATGGGCATAAAAGATAAAGTACTAAAAAGAGCTAAAGAGTATATAAACGATAAAAATTATAATTTAGATATAGTTAAAAAAAGTAAGAGGTCTTCTTTTGAAGAAACAGATATAAAGGATTCATTAAGCGAGACTATTATATATAATGTAGGGGATAGAGTTAAGTTATTAGATAAAGATGACTTTGGAATAATTTATAAAACAGTTGATAAATTTAATAATGTACAAGTGTTATATAATGAAAAATTTATAGAAGTAAATATTAAAAGAATAAAGCCTAATCTAAAAGCTGAAGAATTGTATCCAGAAGGATATGATATGGATACTTTGTTTACAAGCTATAAAGAAAGAAAATTGGAGAAGGATATTAAAAGAGGATCTAAAAAAGCTTTAAAAATGATTTTGAAGAAATAGATATATAATTTAATAAAAATTGAGGCTGTGGCGTAAATGCCATGGCCTTTTTTTATTAAATCTATTTATTAGAGTTTATTATGGAGTTTAATAAACTTAGATAATATTCAAATTTACCCAAGAATTTGAAATAACTTGTAAATCTTATTCACTCAATATAAAATGAATAATTATGAGAATGCTACAAAAGGGAGGAAGTTTATGAAAGATACTGAACTTAAAAAAATTCAAGCTACTGTAATAAAATATGCCAATGCAATATCTACTATTATAAATGTAGATGTTGAAATAGTTGATAATAATTTGTATAGAATAGCTGGAACGGGTATATATAAAGATAAAATTAACCAAGATATGTCTAATGAAGGTTCTATATACCAACACGTATTAAAGACTGGTGAATCCTATATAATAAAAAATCCTAAAAAACATAAATTTTGCCAAGGATGTACAGATAAATTAAGTTGCATAGAAACGATGTTGATATGTGAACCTATAAAATCAAATGAAGAAATAATAGGGGTTATAGGTCTTGTTTGCTATAACGAAAAGCAAAAACAACTTTTAAGTGCCAATTTAGATTCGTATTTAGAGTTTTTAGATAGGATAAGTGAATTCATAAGTATGAAGGTCTATGAAAATTTAGAACATGAAAAAAAACAATCTATGATAAATCTATTGAATCAAATAATAGATAGTGTTGACAAGGGAGTAGTAGTATTAAATGAAGATGACATTATAACAGATATGAATTCAAGCGCTATAAATCAATTGAAACTAGATAAGACAGAAAATTTAAAAGTCAAACTATCGGTTGTGAAAGAACATATAGCAGGTGAGGAAGAATATAAATTGATTTTAAATGATAAGAGTATATATCTTATTGGCAAATTAATACCTGTATTTCCACATATAGATTCATGTGATAAAATATTAATATTTAGCAAAATAAAGAAGGCTAATAATTTTAAAAACAAGCTTCAGGTAGCTCCTAACTTGATAAATATAGACAATATATTAGGTAATTCAAATTCTATAATGAATATAAAGGAAAAAATAAAAAAAATATCTAATTCTAGCTCGACTGTACTTATTACAGGTGAGAGTGGAACGGGTAAAGAGCTAATAGCAAGAGCGGTTCATTCTGAAAGTAGGAGATGGGATAAACCATTTGTGGCAATAAACTGTGGTGCTATACCAGATAATTTATTAGAAAGTGAATTGTTTGGATATATAAGAGGTGCTTTTACGGGAGCAGATCCTAATGGAAAAATAGGTAAATTTGAACTTGCTAATAAAGGAACTATATTTTTAGATGAAATAGGGGATATGCCTCTATATCTTCAAGTGAAAATACTTAGGATATTACAGGAGAGAACTTTAGTAAGAATAGGATCTAATCGTCTTATAGAACTTGATATTAGGGTAATCGCTGCTACTAATAGAGATTTAAAAAAAGCAATAGAAGATAAAACATTTAGAGAAGACCTATATTATAGATTAAATATAATACCGTTAGAAATTCCTTCTCTTAGAGAACGAGATGATGATATTGAAATTATTATGATGAATATTATAAATAAATTCAACAAATTGTTTCTAAAAAAAGTTGAAGGCGTAGACTCTAAGACTAAAAAGCTTTTAAAAAATTACAGCTGGCCTGGTAATGTAAGGGAGCTTGAAAATGTAGTTGAATTCATGATGAATATGGCAGAGGAAAATAAAATCATAATGCCACATATGCTACCTAAATACATAGAAGAACCTCAAGAAAAAATTGTTACAGATGAAATAGCAAATGAAAAAATACTTTCTTTAAAGGAAATTGAAAAAAAATATATACTTAAAGCTTTGAAAAAATATGGAGATGATACTAAAGGAAAAGAATTAGTTGCAAAGAAGCTTGGTATAGGTATGACTACTCTATATAGAAAATTGAAGGGGTAATAAATGGGAATTTTCAAAATGAAAAATTAAAAAATATGGATAAAATACGTGAAAAGTAGCTTAAAATGTAGAAAAGTAACTGAAACTAGATGAAAATTTCCAAAATGAAAATTATTTTTCAAAATGAAAAAATAAAAACTTATTTTTGTTAAAAAAATACTTACAAAAATAGGGTTTTATTTTTTTTTGTTCTTTTTTATTAAAAAAAACACTGTAAACTGCAATGTTTTAGGTTTTTAGTATGAAAAAAATTACAGGAAAGTGTTTTCTTGGCATGAGAGTTGCTTATGTATATTGGTGTCAAAAACAAAAAATTAACATGGAGGTAATCAGTATGGATCAAAAAATAAAATATGCTAAAAATGGTATGCTAGATCAAAAAAGATCGCTTGATTTTTTATGTGATGAAGAAATAAGAAAGGCTAAAAACTTTCACGAAAGTTTTCCTCAATATACAAAGACACCTTTAGTTAAATTAGACAATTTGGCTAAAAATTTAAACGTAGGTGGAATATACATAAAGGATGAATCTTATAGATTTGGACTTAATGCATTTAAGGTACTTGGTGGGTCTTTTGCAATGGGTAAATACCTTGCAGGTAAACTTAACAAAGATATATCAGAGCTTAGCTTTGAAAAGTTAAGAGATGAAGAAACAAGAAAAGAATTAGGAGAAATAACTTATGTAACAGCTACTGATGGTAACCACGGTAGAGGAGTAGCTTGGACTGCAAATCAACTTAAGCAAAAATCAGTAGTATATATGCCAAAAGGATCTTCTTTAACTAGACTTGAAAATATAAGAAAAGAAGGTGCAGAAGCTAGTATCACTGATATGAACTATGATGATGCTGTTCGTCTTGCGTCTGAGAATGCTGAGAAAAATGGATGGTTAGTAGTTCAAGATACAGCTTGGGAAGGATATGAAGAAATACCTACTTGGATTATGCAAGGATACGGAACAATGGCGCTTGAAGCTTCAGAGCAACTTAAAGAGTGTGGAGTTGAAAGACCAACACACGTATTTGTTCAAGCAGGAGTTGGATCTTTAGCAGGAGCAGTTCAAGGATACTTTGCATCAGTATATAAAGAAGATTGTCCTATTACAGTTGTTGTAGAATCAGATTTAGCTGATTGCTTATATAAATCTGCTTTAGCAGGAGATGGAAAGCCAAGATTTGTAGGTGGAGATATGCAAACAATTATGGCTGGTCTTGCTTGTGGTGAGCCTAATACTATAGGATGGGAAGTTCTAAGATCTTATACTTCAATGTTTGTATCTTGTCCGGACTGGGTTGCAGCTAATGGAATGAGAGTATTAGGAAACCCACTTAGAGGAGATGAAAAAGTAGTATCTGGAGAGTCAGGTGCAGTTTCAGCAGGTTTAATACATGCAATAATGACAAGAGATGATATGAAAGATTTAAAAGAGCAACTTAAGTTAGATGAAAAGTCAAGAGTACTTTTATTCAGCACAGAAGGAGATACAGATCCAGATAAGTATAGAAGAATCGTATGGGGTGGAGAGCATCAAAGCGTATAATATCTAGAAATTATATTGAAAGGGGATTTTAAAAATGGAAATAATGAATCAACAAAGAAAAGAAGAACTTACAAAAGTTTGTCAAGATTTACTTCGTCAGCAAAGTTACTCTGGAGAAGAAGGAAAAGTAGTTGAAGTTATAAAAGATTGGTCTAAAAAATTAGGATTTGATAATTGTACAGTAGATGAGTATGGCAATGTTATATGTCATATTAAAGGAAACAAGCCAGGAAAGAAAATATTGTTTGATGGACATATAGATACTGTTCCAGTACCAGATGATTCAAAGTGGACTCAAGCTCCTTTTGGAGGAAAAATAGTAGATGGAAAAATCTATGGTCGCGGAGCTTCTGATATGAAGGGGGCTGTAAGTGCTATGTTAGCAGCTTGTTCATACTTTGCAAAGGATATGAACAAAGATTTTGCTGGAGATCTTTATGTTGCAGGAGTAGTACATGAAGAAATATTCGAAGGTGTTTCAGCTAGAAAAATTAGTGAAAAGATAAAGCCTGATTATGTAGTAATAGGTGAAGCTTCAAGACTTAACTTAAAGATAGGACAACGTGGACGTGGAGAAATAGTTATAGAAACTTTCGGAAAACCTGCTCATTCAGCTAATCCAGAAAAAGGCATAAATGCAGTTTATAAAATGTCAAAAGTTATAGATAAAGTACAAAATTTAAAGCCAATAAATCATCCAGTATTAGGAGATGGAATATTAGTTTTAACTGATATTAAGTCTTCTCCATACCCAGGCGCTTCAGTAGTTCCAGACTACTGTAAGGCTACTTTTGATAGAAGACTTTTAGTTGGAGAAACAAAAGAATCTGTACTTAAGCCAATTGAAGATTTATTAGAAGAAATGAGAAAAGAAGATTCAGAATTAAATGTTAAAGTTTCTTATGCTATAGGAGTAGAAAAGTGCTATACAGGAGAGACAATCCAAGGAGAGAGATTCTTCCCAGGTTGGTTATATGATGAAGAAGATGAGTTTGTTCAAATAGCATATAAAGGATTAAAAGAAGTAGGACTTGAGCCAGAAGTTACTCAATACTCTTTCTGTACAAATGGTAGTCACTATGCAGGGGAAAAAGGAATTAAGACTATAGGATTTGGACCATCTCAAGAAAATCTTGCTCACACAATAGATGAATACATAGAAGAAGAACAATTATTCAATGGTGCATTAGGATATTACGGAATATTAAAATCTTTATATTTATAAGATTATTAAATCCACAAATGCTGAGAGCTTGGATTTGAATTAAGCAAATTCAAAATACAAGTTCTTAGCTTGGGATTAAAATATTAATATGCGAAGGTGATTATGATGGGAATATTAATTAAGAATGGTTTTGTTGTAGACGGTACAGGAGAAAAGGGATTTAAAGCAGATATTCTTGTAGAAGGAGACAAAGTATCTAAAATATCAGAAGATATACAAGGTGATTTTGATCAAGTTTTAGATGTAGAGGGTATGGTTGTAAGTCCAGGTTTTATAGATACTCACAGTCATTCGGATCTTATAACTCTAGTAAATCCATACAATGAAATCAAGATACGTCAGGGAATCACTACTGAAGTTTTAGGCCAAGATGGAATATCTATGGCACCACTTCCTAAAGAATTTATAAGTCCTTGGAGAAAGAACATAGCTGGACTTGATGGAGACTCTGATGATATAGATTGGGAATATGAAACTACAGATAATTATTTGAAAATTATGGAAAAACAAGGGGTTGGATTAAACCAAACTTACCTAGTTCCTCATGGTAATGTTCGTATGGAAGCTATGGGACTTGAGAACAGACCTGCTACTAAAGAAGAAATTCAAAAAATGTGTGAAATAACAAGAAGAGAGATGGAAGCTGGAGCTTTAGGTCTTTCAACAGGTCTTATATACATACCGTGTGCCTATGGCTTAACAGAAGAATTAGTTGAAATGTGTAAAGTTGTAGCTGAATTTGATGGAGTATTTGTAATACATCAAAGAAGTGAAGCTGATACTATTTTAGATTCTATGAAGGAAGTAATAGAAATAGGTAAAAAATCTGGTGTTAAAGTTCATTTTTCACACTTTAAAGTATGTGGAAAGAAAAACTGGAAGTACATAGATGACGTTTTAAAACTTTTAGATGAAGTTCAAGCTGAGGGGATAACAGTGTCTTTTGATCAGTATCCGTATGTTGCTGGAAGTACTATGCTTGGAGTAATTCTTCCACCTTGGGCACATGATGGAGGAACTGATAAATTAATAGAAAGATTAGCAGATAAAAATCTTAGAGCTAAAATGGTTGAAGACATGAAAATGGGAATACCAGGATGGGACAATTTCGTAGACTTTGCTGGTATGGATAATATATTTGTAACTAGCGTTAAGACTAAAGAAAATGAAGACCTAATAGGTAAAAGCCTTACTCAAATAGGAGAGATAAGAGGAAAAGATGCATTCGAAGCTACTTTTGATCTATTATATCAAGAGGAAAATGCCGTTGGAATGGTAGACTTTTATGGTCTTGATGAACATGTAATCAAGTTCTTAACTAGACCTGAACAAAATGTTTGTACAGATGGACTCTTATCAGGTAAGCCTCATCCTAGAGCATATGGATCTTTTCCAAGGGTTTTAGGAAAGTATGTAAGAGAAGAAAAGGCTCTTTCATTAGAAGATGCTATATATAAGATGACAAACAAGCCTGCACATGCTTTCAAAATTAAAGACAGAGGGCTTTTACAAGAAGGAAAGTATGCAGATATAGTTGTATTCAATCCTGATACAGTTAAAGATACTGCAACGTATGTTGATCCTATTCAGTATCCAGTAGGTATTGAGTATGTTTTAATAAACGGTAACGTAGTTGTGGATGCCGGGGAATATAAGAAAGTATTAGCTGGAAAAGTTATAAGAGGATAAGAGGGGGATCAGTGATGCTTTTAGTAGGTAACGGAAAAGTAATTACTCACAACATCTCTATGCCATACATCGAAAATGGATGTGTGGCAATAGAGAAAAATATTATTATAGATTTTGGAAACACGAATGAATTAAAAGAAACATATAAGGATGCTGAGTTTATAGATGCAAAAGGTAAGGTCATAATGCCTGGTATGGTAAATACTCATATGCATATATATAGTTCTTTTGCAAGAGGTATGGCTCTTAAAGGAGAACCTTCTCAAAACTTTATTGATATACTTAATAATTTATGGTGGAAGATAGATAAAAAACTTACACTTGATGATGTTAGATACAGCGCTTTATCTACATATATAGATTGTATAAAAAATGGAACAACTACTGTATTTGATCATCACGCGAGTCAAGGGGCAGTAAGAGACAGTTTATTTACTATAGGAGAAGTATCTAAAAAATTAGGAGTAAGAAGTTGTCTGTGTTATGAAATAACAGATAGAGATGGAATGGATATAAGAGATGAAACTATAGAGGAGAATGTTAATTTTGTAACTCATACTAATCAAATTAACGATGACATGTTAAAGGGAATGTTTGGACTTCATGCTTCATTTACTCTTTCTGATGATACCTTAAAGAAGGCTGCGAAAAAGGCTTCTAGCTTAAATACAGGATTTCACGTACATACAGCTGAAGGAATAGATGATTTACATGATTCATTAAAGAAATACAATAAAAGAGTTGTTCAAAGATATATGGATTTTGGAATGCTTGGAGAGAAAACGATTGCAGTTCACTGTATTCATGTAAACAATTCAGAAATGGATATGCTAAAGGAAACAAATACAAGCGTTGTTCATAACCCAGAATCAAATATGGGAAATGCAGTTGGATGCGCACCTGTACTTGAAATGATGAAAAGAGGAATAAGATTAGGACTGGGAACTGACGGATATACAAGTGATATGTTCGAATCCATGAAGGTTGGAAACATACTTCATAAGCACAACGTATGTAATCCAAGTGTTGCTTACGGCGAAATACCACAAATGTTATTTGATAACAATAGAGAAATAGGATCTAAGTTCTTTGAAAAAAGTGTTGGAATAATAGAAAAAGGAGCATATGGAGACGTTATAGTAGTTGATTATAAAGCTCACACTCCTATGAATGAAAATAATTACAATAGTCATGTATTATTTGGAATGTCAGGAAGAAGTGTTGATACTACAATAATAAATGGAAAAGTAGTTATGAAAGATAGAATTATAGTAGGAATAGATGAAGATGAAATATATGCTAAATCTCAAGAGCTAGCAACCAGTCTTTGGAATAAAATCTAATAAATTTTCTAGAGGGGGAAATGAAATGGATAACAAGACAAACAAAAATGTCATGCCTGTAGATGAGATACTTCCTATAGGACAGACAATAATACTTGCACTTCAACACGTACTTGCTATGTGTGCAGGTGCTATTGCAGTACCTATTATAGTAGGAAATGCAGCAGGATTATCTCAAGAGGAAATAATATTTCTTATAAATGCAGATTTGTTTGTAGCTGGTATTGCTACTTTGATTCAATCACTAGGTATTAGAAATTTCATAGGGGCTAAGATACCTATGGTAGAAGGAACAAGTTTTGCGACTGTATCCGCCATGGTTGCAATTGCAGGAAATTATAATTCAAATCCACACGTTGCAATGTGTACAATATTTGGAGCAGTACTTGTTGCTGGTATATTCAGTTTTTCGATGGCACCGTTTTTTAGTAAATTATTAAGATTTTTCCCAAAAGTAGTTACTGGAACTGTAATAACTATAATAGGTATATCACTTTTACCAGTAGCAGTTAGATGGTCAGCAGGAAATGATATGTCTTCTCCAGACTTTGGAAGTCCTCAAAATGTTTTAATGGCACTTGGAGTTCTAGTTATGATTTTAGTAATGAATAAATACTTAAAAGGTATATGGGGAAGTGTATCTATACTTTTAGGTATAGTATTTGGAACAATAATAGCTTCTATGATAGGAATGGCTGATTTTAGTAAGGTAGTAACATCTAAATTCATAAGTTTTAATACTCCTTTTCACTTTGGCATGCCAATATTTGACATAACATCAATAATTTCCTTGTTACTTGTAACATTAGTTATAATGACTGAGGCAACAGGAAATATAATAGCTATCCATGAAATGGTAGGAAAACCTTTGGATGACAAAAACTTAGCAAGAGGACTTAGAACAGATGGATTTGCAACTATACTTGCATCGATGTTTAATACTTTTCCTCACACAGCATTTGCTCAAAACATAGGACTTGTAAATTTGACAGGAATAAAGAGCAGATACGTTGTAGCAACATCTGGATGTATATTATTTTTACTTGGTATATTTCCTAAAGTTGCTGCGTTATTTGCATCAATACCATATCCAGTTTTAGGTGGAGCAGGATTTGCAATGTTTGGAATGGTAGCTTCTGGAGGAATAAAGAGTCTTGGCAAGGTTAATTTTGAAGGAAATAAAAATGGCATCATAGTTGCAGTAAGTATAGGTCTTGCAATGATTCCAGTTGCTGTACCGAGCTTTTATCATGCATTCCCAAGCTGGGTAAACACTTTATTCCACAGTGGAATAACTACAGGAAGTTTATGTGCAATAGTTTTAAACATTTTCTTTAATGGAAGTGGTAAAAAAGAAAAAAAACAGCGATTAGAAGCATAATGTGAAATTTTTAAATAAATTAATTGATTGAAATTTACATAAAAAATAATTTATATAATCTTATGGAGGTAATTATAATGGCTAAAATAAATATTGATCTTTGTGGAATGAAACTTAAAAACCCTATTATGCCTGCAGCAGGCCCAAATGTTAAAGATGGAGAGATGTGTAAAAAATCTATAGAGGGTGGAGCAGGAGCTGTAGTTACAAAAACTATATCTTTATTACCAGCAGATGTTCCTCGTCCTTGTATGGCAGAAATAAAAGGTGGATTCTTAAATACAGAACTTTGGTCAGAACTTTCAAAAGAGCAATGGGTAGAAAAAGAGTACAAGATAGCTAAAGAAGCAGGAGAACCAGTGATTATAAGTATGGGATATACAGAAGAGCAAATAAGAGAAGTTGCTCCACTTGTAAAACCATTTGCAGATGCAGTTGAACTTTCAACTCACTATGTTGGAACGGATGTAACACCTATAGTAAGAGCATTAAAAGCTGCTAAAGAAGTTTTAGATGTACCTGTATTTATGAAGATGAGTCCTCATACAGATATTCAAAAAATTGCAAAAGCAGTTGAAGAAGCAGGAGCAGATGGACTTTTAATGATGAACTCATATGGACCTTGTATGGGAATAGATGTTAAAACAGGATATCCTATAATGGGAAGTCAAAAAGGATATGGATGGCTTTCGGGAGCTGCTATAAAGCCAATAGCTGTAAGATGTATATATGATGTAGCACAAGTTGTTGACATTCCTATAATAGGAGTTGGAGGAGTAACAAATGGACTTGATGCAGCAGAAATGATAATGGCAGGAGCATCAGCTGTTCAAGTTTGTACAGAAGCTATACTTAAAGGGCCTGGAGTGTACGGAAAGATAGCTGAAGAATTAAATGATTTCCTAGATGAGTACGGATATGACGATGTAGCTCAAATAAAAGGACTTACTCATAAAAAAATGGCTGATAGAAACTTTAGAACACACTCTATTCCAGCTTATGTAGACAATGACAAGTGTATATCTTGTGGAATTTGTAAGAAACTATGTCCTTACGAAGCTATAACTATTGAAGATAAATTAGTAATAGATGAAGAAAAATGTTTTGGATGTGGACTTTGTGTATCTAAGTGTCCTAAGGGAGCTCTTGGAATATCATTAAAATAAAAAGGAGATTTTTTAAATGGGTGTAGTTATAAAAGGTGGAAAAATTATAACTGATACTGATTCATATTATGCCAATTTAAGAATAGAAAATGAAAAAATAGTCTCTATAGGAAGTAATTTAGAAATAGAAGGTGATGAGGTAGTTTCAGCTCAAGGCTGCTACCTTCTTCCTGGAGCAATAGACCCTCACACGCATTTTGATTTAGATGTAGGATCTACGGTTACGGCAGATGACTTTGAAAGTGGAAGTAAGGCTGCTTTAATTGGAGGAACTACAACTATAATAGACTTTGCAACCCAAAGCAAAGGAGAAACGCTAAAAGAGGGTCTTAATAATTGGCATAAAAAAGCAGATCAAAAGTGTTATTGCGATTATGGATTTCATATGGCAATAACAGACTGGAATGAAAATGTATGCAGTGAAATGGAAGAAATGAAAGATCTAGGAGTTACATCGTATAAGATGTATATGGCATATAAAAATGTACTTCAGGTTAATGATTTAGAAATACTTAATGCATTAAATAAAAGTAAGGAAATAGGGGCGTTAATGTGTTTTCACTGTGAAAATGGAGATATAATAGATTTCTTAATTAATAAAGCTAAGAATAATAATCAAGTTTCTCCTAAATATCACCCTATTACAAGACCATCTGAAGCTGAAGCTGAAGCTGTGTATAGACTTATTAAATTAGCTAAAATAGTAGATTCACCTATATACATAGTTCACTTAAGTACAAAACGTGCTCTTGAAATTGTTACAACAGAGAGAAAAAATGGAGCAGAAATATATGTAGAGACATGTCCTCAATATCTTCTTTTAAATGAGAACTGTTATGAAATAGATGTGGAAGATGAGTTCGAGGGAGCTAAATATGTAATGTCACCTCCTTTGAGAAAGAAAGAAGATCAAGAGTATTTATGGAATGGAATAAAAAACAACGATGTAGATACAGTTGCAACTGATCATTGCTCTTTTAACTATAAAGGACAAAAAGAATTAGGAAGAAATGATTTTAGTAAAATACCTAATGGATCTGCGGGGGTAGAACATAGATTATCACTTATGTACACTAATGGAGTATTAAAAGAAAGAATAACTTTAAATGAAATGGTAGATGTAATATCTAGTAAACCCGCAAAGTTATTTGGTCTTTATCCTCAAAAGGGAACCATCTCAGTTGGAAGTGATGCTGATATAGTTATATTCAATCCTGACTATAAAGGTAGAATAAATGCTAAAGATCAAACTCAAAATGTGGACTATACTCCATATGAAGGTTTTGATCAAATAGGAAGAGTAACTGATGTATTCTTAAGAGGAAATAGAGTTGTCAAACAATCCTTAATTTGCGATAAGTATCCAGGTGGAAAATATATCTATAGAAAATAATATACAAATGGGGGAGTCATAATGTATAGATTTATAGTTAACTCAAAGCAAATAGAAACCAGTGAAGATAAAAAACTTTTAGACTTTTTAAGAGATGACTTGAGACTTACATCTGTAAAAGATGGATGTTCAGAGGGAGCTTGTGGAACATGTATGGTTTTAGTAGATGGAAGAGCTATGAAGACTTGCGTTTTAAAAACTTCTAAAGTGGAAGGAAAGAATATTATAACAGTAGAGGGGATTTCTGATAAAGAAAGAGATGCATATGCTTGGGCATTTTCAGAAGCAGGTGCTGTTCAATGTGGATTCTGTATTCCCGGAATGGTAATAAGTGCAAAAGGGCTTTTAGATAAAAATTTAAATCCTACAAAAAAAGAAGTTAAAAAAGCACTTAACGGAAATGTATGTAGATGTACAGGCTATGCCAAAATAGAAGAAGCTATATTAATGGTTGCAAAAATTTTGAGAGAAGATATAGAGGTACCTAAAGTTGAGTGTAAGGGCTTAGTTGGTCAAAATATGCACAGGGTAGATGCCAAGGATAAGACTTTAGGAACTGGTGAATATGTAGGAGATTTATATGTAGATGGAATGCTTTATGGATCCGCTTTCAGAACTAAATATCCTAGAGCATTAGTTAAAAGCATAGACATTTCAAAAGCTGTAAACCATCCAGGAGTTGAATGTATTGTTTTAGCAAAAGATATACCTGGAAAAAGAAACTTAGGACATATAATACAGGATTGGCCTGCTTTAATAGCTGAAGGGGAAGAAACTAGATATATAGGAGATTCTTTAGCTTTAGTTGCGGCTACTTCTAAAAAAGTTTTAAAAGAAGCTCTTGAGTTGATTAAAGTTGAGTATGAAGAGTTAAATGCTATTACAAGCCCAGAAATGGCTATGAAGGAGGATGCTCCAAAGATTCATCCAAATGGAAATATATTAAAAAAAGAAGTTTTATCAAGAGGAAATGTTGATGAAATTATAGCTAAATCAAAATACGTCGTAACTAAGAAGTACTCTACACCTTTCACAGAGCATGCATTCTTAGAACCTGAAAGTGCTTTATCTATGCCTGATGAAAATGGAGTTATAATATATACAGGATCTCAAGGGATATATGATGAGCAACGTGAAGTTTCAGATCTTTTAGGGATTGAACCAGAAAAGGTAAGAGTTATAAGCAAATATGTTGGTGGCGGATTTGGTGGAAAAGAAGACATGAGTGTTCAACACCATGCTGCACTACTTGCATATTTAACTAAAAAACCTGTAAAAGTAACCTTAACAAGACAAGAAAGTATAAACATACATCCAAAGAGACATGCGACTGAGATGGAGTTTACTACTGCTTGTGATGAAAATGGAAAGTTGACAGCTATGAAAGCTACTATAATAGCTGATACAGGAGCTTATGCATCTTTAGGAGGACCTGTTCTTCAAAGATTATGTACTCATGCAGCAGGACCATATAACTACCAAAATACTCATGTAGAAGGAACTGCTGTTTATACAAATAATCCTCCAGCAGGAGCATTTAGAGGATTTGGAGTTACTCAATCTGCATTTGCGACAGAGTGTAACTTAAATTTACTTGCTAAAATGGTTGGAATATCTCAATGGGAAATAAGATATAAGAATGCAATACTTCCAGGTCAAGTACTTGCGAATGGACAAATAGCTGATGAGACAACAGCTCTTAAGGAAACTTTAGAAGCAGTTAAAGAAGAATATGACAAGCATGAATACGTAGGAGTATCTTGTGCATTTAAAAACAGTGGTATAGGAGTTGGACTTCCTGATATTGGAAGGTGCATATTGAGTGTAATAGATGGCAAGGTTCATATAAGAACTAGTGCTGCTTGTATAGGTCAAGGTATGGGGACTGTGACTACTCAAGTGGTATGTGAAACTACTGGCTTAACACCTGATGTAATAATAGTGGATTCTCCTGATACAGCTAAAACTCCAAACTCTGGTACAACTACAGCTTCAAGACAAACAGTATTTACTGGAGAAGCTACTAGATTAGCAGCACTTAAGCTTAAAAAAGCATTGAATTCTAAGTCTCTTTATGAACTTAATGAACAAGATTTTTATGCTGAATATTCTGGAATAACAGATTGTATGGGATCAGATAAGCCAAATCCAAAGAGTCACATAGCTTACGGGTATGCAACTCAAGTTGTTGTTTTAGATGAAAAAGGAAATGTAACTAAGGTTTTAGCAGCTCATGATGTAGGAAAGGCTATAAATCCTAAAAATGTAGAAGGACAAATAGAAGGTGGAGTAGTAATGGGACTAGGATATGCCCTTACAGAAAATTTCATACTTGAAAATGGAATTCCTAAATCTAAATTTGGAACACTGGGACTATTAAGAGCACCAAAGGTTCCTAAAATACAGCCAATAGTTATAGAAAATAGTAAGGAAAACCTTGCTTATGGAGCAAAAGGAGTAGGAGAGATAGTTGTAATACCAACAGCACCGGCTGTACAAGGGGCTTATTATAAATTAGATGGTAAGTTTAGAACTAAGCTGCCATTAGAAAACACTGCTTATAAAAAATAAGATAATATGAAATTAATAGATTTTTTAGAAATAGAAAACTTAAAATGCAATATGATAAGCATAGTAGGTGGAGGTGTAAAAACCTCCACCTTACTTAAAATTTCAAAAGAATTATACTTTAGAAGAATTAAGACAAATAAAGGGTGATTACTATGAATGATGTAGTTATAATAAGAAGCGGTGGAGATATAGCTAGTGGAATAGCCCATAGACTGTATAAGTGCGGATTTAAAGTTATAATAATTGAAATAGAAAAGCCATTGGTGATAAGAAGGAGTATATCTTTTGCAGATAGCATAAGTAAAGGTAAAAAAGAAGTTGAAGGAGTAGTAGCAAAGCATATAAAAAGGTATGATGAAATAGATGGAATATGGAAAAATAAAGAGATACCCGTAATTATTGATGAAGGTTGTACTATACTAAATTATATAAAGCCGCTAGCTGTAGTGGATGCTATATTAGCTAAGAAGAATATAGGAACTCATATAGATATGGCACCAATAACAATAGGTGTTGGGCCTGGGTTTGAAGCAGGGGTTGATGTTAACTTAGTTGTAGAAACTAATAGAGGACAGACTCTAGGTCAAGTTATACATAGTGGAAAAGCTCAAGAAAACACTGGAATACCTGGAAATATAATAGGATATACAACTGAAAGAGTTATTAAATCTCCTTGTGATGGAGTTTTAACTATAAAAGAAGATATAGGAAATATGGTGTATAAAGGAGACGTTGTATGCTATGTAGGTGATGAGCCTGTTAAGACTGTAATTTCTGGCGTTGTAAGAGGAATGATATCGGATAATAGCAATGTTTTCAAAGGTCTTAAAATAGCAGATGTTGATCCAAGAGGTAAAACAGAGTATTGTGATATTATATCCGATAAAGCAAGAGCAGTAGCTGGAGGAGTAGTAGAAGCTATAATGTATATGAAAAATAGAGTGTTGGGGGATGAATTATAATGGATGATGTTATATTTGATTTTATTTCTAAGGAAATCAAAAGCAATAAAACAGTAGCAATGGCTTTAATAACAAAGTCTAGTGGATCGATACCTGCAAAAGAAGGAAGCATATTACTAGTGTTTGAAGATGGAAGTATATCTGGAACAGTAGGTGGAGGTGTTTTGGAAAATGAAGTTATAAAAGAATGTAAAAAATCACTTCGAACACATGAAAATAATTTATATACATATAGCTTAGCTGCAGATGCAGACTTAGGAGCTCAATGCGGAGGAAAAGCAGAAATCTTTATAAAGATTTTTAGACCTAAGGAAAAAATTATCATAGCTGGTGGAGGTCATATAGGATTAAAGCTTTATGAAATATCAAAAACTTTAGGTTTACATATTGTTATTATAGATGATAGAGAAGAATTTGTGAGTAAGGAAAGATTTCCTCAAGCGCAAGAGCTAATATGTGGTAATATATATGAAGGTCTTAAAAACTATGATATAAATCAAAATACATATGTAGTTATAGTCACTAGAGGACATGAGTACGATGAAGATGCATTAAGAGCTGTTATAAATAAAAATCCAGGATATATTGGTATGATTGGAAGTAAGAAAAAAGTTAAGCATACATTTGATAATTTAAGACAAGATGGTGTGGATGAAGAATTTATTGAAAGAGTATATGCACCTATTGGTCTTGATATTAATGGTAATTCTCCAGCTGAAATAGCTCTTAGTATAATGACTCAAATACAGTTTATAAAAAAAGGTGGAACTCTGAATCATAAAAAGGATGTAAAAAAGTAAGAATATATATTCAATAGTTAATTAGATTTCAGAAACTACGTTGTTTAAAAATAGATGATAATTCGGTGTTTGAATAAAAAAATGGGCTTACTAAAAGCCCATTTTTAAATAAATTCAACATTATCAGGATGATCATTTACCATATTTCTTATCCATTTAAATGATTTGAATCTTCTTCTTATAAATATAAATTTAATTATTTCTTCAACTGCAGTAAATGAAACAACTAAATACACAGGTAGATGTAGCACAAATGCAGCTATAAAAGCTAGAGGTATCCCTATAAACCAAAGAGTAATTCCTTGAAGTATAGATCCATAGGCTGCATCTCCACCACCTCTTAGTATTCCTACTATCATTATGAAGTTATAAACTTTAGCAACCATTATTATAGCATATACATAAAGTATATAAGTTGAATATAGCTTAACTTCATTTGATACATTAAAGAAAGAAACTATAGGCTTTGCAGATATAGCAAGAATTATACCTATGAATAAAGCAATAAGTACAGATAGTTTAGATATTTTCTTTGATGATTCTATAGCTACATCTTCTCTATTAGCTCCTATTTCATTTCCTACAACAACAAGAGTTGCATAACCAAGACCAAAGCTAAATATCATGAACAAGTTTGTTATAGTTGAACATATCTGCATAGAAGCTGCTGCTTTTGTGCTTATTCTTGCGTATATTGCAATATATGTTACGTTACCAAATCCCCAGCAAGCTTCGTTTAAAACTATTGGTATAGTTACAGATGATAAAACCTTTTTTAAATTACTAGACAATCCAATAAAATCTTTAAAGCTAGTTTTTAAAACACTATTTTTAAAGTATAAATTGAATAAAATAACTCCACATTCACAAGTTCTTGCTATAAGTGTAGCTATTGCAGCACCTTCTGTTTTAAGTTCTGGCATTCCTAGTTTACCAAATATTAATATATAGTTTAAAACACCATTTACTATAAGTCCTACTAAACTTGCAAACATAGGTAATTTAGTATTATTGACACTCCTAAGAGCAGATGCAAATGTAAAAGATATTCCTGTAAAGAGATAGCTTAAAACTGTTATTCTTAGATATTTGCTACCAATATCTATAACTGATGCATCTTTGTTAAATACTGCCATTATATTTTGAGGTATCATAATTCCTATAATTAAAAAAACTAGCGATCCAATTATACTTACAGATAAAGACTTAGCTAATACCTTCTTTATATTATCTGTATCATTTTTTCCCCATAGCTGAGCTATTAAAACACCACAACCACCACTAATACCCATTGCAAATAATGAAAATAGGAAGTAGTACTGATTTGCTATACCAACAGATGCAAGTTCAACTTCTCCTATTTTACCTATCATCATAGTGTCTAACATATTAAGCGATGATGTTATTAGATTTTGAAGAATTATTGGTATAGTTATGATGAATAAGTTCTTGTAAAATTGTTTATCTTTTTTATAGTCTTTGATTAAATTAAATGACATATAATCTCTCCTTTCGCACAAAAAACACCCACTTCGAGTTTTTTTGAAGTGGGTGGTCAACACTTTTACATATTTAAATTTTACTATATATATAATAAATACATAAACAGTTTTTGTCAATAAGAATTTTGATTAATTATTTAGAATATATTTAAGTAAAGAGGTGATTGAATGCATAATAATGCGGAAGGTAAGGTTGTTAGAGACTGTATTCACGGAGATATATTTGTTAGTAATAAATTTTTAAAAATAATAGATACTTGCGAATTTCAAAGGCTTAGAAGGATTAGACAACTTGCTATAGTAAATTTATTATTTCCATGTGCTGAACATACTAGATTTTCTCATTGCTTAGGAACATTTCATATTATGGGAAGGATTATAGAACATTTTGAAAAAGAATTTGAAAATATAAATATAAAAATTGATAGTAGGGATAAAGAAGTAGCACTAGCGGCTGCATTACTTCATGATATAGGACATGGTCCGTTTTCACATACATTCGAAGAAATATGTTCATATAAAGGTATGAATCATGAATTGTGGACAATCAGAATAATCACAGATAAAAGTACTAATTTGAATAAAGTATTAGTAGAAAATTTTGATCAAAATTTTCCAAATGATGTAGCAACTCTTATAGGTAAGTCAGTATATAAACAAAATTACTTAGATGGAAAAATAGATTTAAACTTCATACTCTCTTCTTTAGTGAGTAGTCAAATAGATGCAGATAGAATGGATTACATACTTAGAGATTCTATCCATACTGGTGTTAGTTATGGCAAGATAGATATATCTAGGATAATAAAATCAATGACTATAAAAAAGAATGAAGATAAATATACTTTATGTGTATATGAAAAATATTTGCCAGACATAGAGTCATATCTTTTGTCTAGATATCAGATGCATAAGGGAGTATACAACCATAGTTTTAAATGTGAAATGGAAGGGGTAATAAAAAAGATATTTTTTAGAATGAAAGAGCTGTTCAAATGTAATTATTTAGATAAATATAAGATTCCAAAGGGAATAATGCCTATACTTACAGATAGAGAATATACATTAGAAGAATATTTATCAATTGATGACTCAACTTTATTATATTTATTTACTGAACTTAGAAACAGTGATGATTTAATACTGTCTAAATTATGTAAATGTGTTATAGATAGAAATAAATTTGAGCAAATAAATGATATTGAAAATATGAGTGAGTATAAATCAAAACTAATAGATGATTTGAAAAGAATAGGATATGAAGTGAAAGATTTAGATAAAGAATATTTTTGGCTAGAGGTTTCAAAAAATTATAAAGCATATGAAATTAGTAAAGATAATATATTTATATACGACAATAGAGGAAATATAAAAGACTTGAGTACGGTGTCTAATATAATATCACAAAGTGTATGTGAAGAAAAAACTGATACTTTTATAAATAAAGATATATTGAATATTTTGATAGAATCTAAGAAATTACAGGTATAAAAAATGTATAAATTTTATATTTAAAGGACATAGTGTAGATATTAATATGCAAGGAGGAAGTTATGGATATTGACATCTACAAATATATAGATAAAAGTATAAACTATGAAATACCAATAAATTATTTAAATAATATAGTTAAGTTAGTTAGAACTAATGACCAGTTAGGACATGATTTTTATTTAAATCAAAAATTGTTTATAGATAATATGTTTTATGATTTTTCTATGATATTTAGAAAAAATAAGTTTTCTATAAATAGTGAATATGATAGAAGTATTGTAGCTAAAAATAATAAATATACTATAAAATTATTTGGAGAATCTAGAGAATATACATTATCATTTGAAAATGATAAAAAAAGTTTGAAGGAATTTATATTACATGTAAATCCAAATAAGTCGAAGTTCTCAGTTTTAACAAACAACTGTGGATGGTATGTAAATTCAAATGGAAATGCATCTAGTTGTCATGAAATTCAATACAGTGACTGTGGTTTCTTAAAAGAAGAAATTGAAAAATTAAGACTATTAAAATATGAGAAGATAAATGCAAATAAATATATAGGTGATCTAGATTTTAATATATCTTTATTTAAGAATAAGGCATTAGTTGGAGAATGTAAAAATTTAAAAGGTGTATTTGATAAAATAAGTAACTTATAGTTATATTCATTAATCACAATCTATAGTTAATATGTTAGAATATATTGAGTACATATTAGGTTTAGAAAAATGGGGTGAATAGTATGTTAAGAACTATAAGATGGTTTATTTATTTTTGGTATAGTTTGATAGCTTTAATACCAGATATGAAAAAAGCAAAAAAATTAGATGAACAAGGTGATATAGCTAAAAAAGATCAACTAGTATCTAAAAATGCCAGTAATTGGGCTAAAGCTTTAGTTGAATTAACAGATACTAAAGTAAATGTTATAGGTGAAGATAATATACCTAAGGATGAAGCTGTATTATTTGTCAGCAATCATCAAGGGAATTTTGATATTCCAATACTTTTAGGGTTTATAAACAAACCTAAAGCATTTGTTGCAAAAGAGGAATTAAGAAAGATGCCTTTACTTAGAACTTGGATGGAATATATGAATTGTATATTCTTAAATAGATCTAATAACAGAGAATCTGTAAAAGCAATTAAACAAGGTATTGAGAACTTAAAGCAGGGATATTCTATGGTAATATTTCCAGAGGGAACTAGAAGTAAGGATGGTAAACTAGGGGAATTTAAGCCAGGAGCGTTAAAACTTGCAACTAAATCAAAAGTTAGAATAGTCCCTGTTACTATAAATGGATCTAAGGATATTATGGAAAAAGGAAGTTTTATCATAAAACCAGCTGATGTTGAGGTTATAATTTCTAAGCCAGTAGAAATTCCAGAAGGCATGGACAAGGATACAAAATCTCTTGCAGAAAATATAAAAAATATTATAAAAGAAAATTTAAAATAAACCTACTTTAAAAGTCTGAGAATAATTATTCTCAGACTTTTTTTGACTTATAGGTTATATATATAAAATCATTAAATATAATATATTGTACCTTTATTTAATAAAGAGTTTAACCTAAGGAGGATTTTTTATGTCTAAGATAATGGATATGAAAGAAGCTATTTCAAAATATGTGAAACCGGGAAATAGTATTATGTTTGGTGGCTTTTTAGGGTGTAATACACCTTTAAAGGCTGTTGATGAAATTGTAAACCAGAGAATAGGCGATTTGACTGTAATATCTACTGTTAATTCTTTTGTAGATAGTGATATCGGTATTTTGTTTAATAATAACTTAGTCAATAAATTTGTTGGGTCTCATATAGGGACAAATCCTACTGTGATTAAACAATATCAAAGTGGTCAAATTGATGTGGAATTTTTTCCGCAAGGAACGTTAATAGAGAAGATAAGAGCAAAAGGTGCTGGTCTTGGTGGAGTAATAACTCCAACTGGAGTAGGAACTTTAATGGAAGAAGGAAAACAAAAACTGACGTTGGATAATAAAGAATATCTTTTAGAAACTCCACTTGGATCTGATGTAACTATAATAAAAGGATGTAAGGCTGATAAGATGGGCAATGTTGTATATAAAGGAACTCCTAATGCAAATCCTATTATGGCCATGGCAGGCAATATAACTATAGCAGAAGTAGAAGAAATAGTTGAAGTAGGAGAACTAAAACCTACAGAAATAGGAACACAGGCAATATTTGTAGATGCTATTTGTTTAGGATATGATTCTAATACATATCGTGATAGAACTAGAGAAATGTGTAAACGTGTTGGAATATATAAATAAGGGGAGGGATAGTTGTGAATCCAAAAAAAAGAATAGCTATGAGAGCTGCCAAAGAGTTTAAAGACGGAATGGTCGTAAACTTGGGATTTGGAATACCTGTTTTATCGAGTAATTACATACCAGAAAAAGTAAATGTAACTTTGCAATCTGAAAATGGAATACTGAATTTTGGAGGAGTTGCAAAACTTGGAGAAGAAGATTGCACATTTTGCAATGCAGCAGGAATGCCGATGACTGAATTGGTTGGTTGTTCTTTGTTTAATTTAGATACATCATTTGCAATAATTAGAGGAGGACATGTAGATATAACTATATTGGGAGCCTTAGAAGTGGACCAGCATGGAAATATAGCCAATTGGGCACTTGAAAATAAAGATGGTAGATATAGTCCTGGAATGGGAGGCGCAATGGACCTTTTAGTAGGAGCAAAGAAAGTTATAGCTACTACTGTTCATACAACAAAGGACGGAGAATCTAAAATATTAAAAAAATGTAAATTGCCACTATCAGCAAAGGGAGTAGTTGATTTGATAATAACAGAGCTTGCAGTTATAGAGGTTACAAAAGATGGTCTTTTACTTAAAGAAATAGCACCTGAAGTAACACTTGAAGAAGTTATCAAAAAGACTGATGCAGATTTGATTATTTCTGATGAAATAAAAACTATGGAATAATACACACCCTTATATACATAATATGGTAAAATTAATTAAAACATTATTGTTTACAAATATATATTAAAAGGAGATTATAGAATTATGGATGATAGACAAGGAAGAGTACCATATGAGTATATAAGGGATATATTTCAAAAAACAGATCCAAATAAGATGTCTAAGTTTACTGGAAATGAGTACGATAAAGATAATAGTGAATTTACATTAAAGATTATAAATAAAAATTATAAGGTTAAATATCCAAGTGCTGATATATACAATGAAAATGGTGAAAAAGTAAACTCGTATATTGTAAAAATAATGGTACTAAGATATCTTGTAAATGGACAAGGTATATCTCAAACACATAAAGATATAACATTCAAGGATATTAATGGAGGACATGTATACTATAAAAACTTTTACAATAGAACAATATTAAGACTGGCTAATATATATGGAAATAACTTAAATCAATTTGAAAAGGATTTTGAAAATATAGAATGTGAAAAAACTAATACGGGTGATTTAGCGTATAGATTTGAATTCTTAAAAAATGTATTTTTTACATTTATAATATGGGAAGCTGATGAAGAATTTAATCCGTCTGCTAATGTATTGTTTGATAGTAACATAGAATACTATTTTAATGCAGAAGATTTAGCAGTTGTTGTAGATATTGCAATAACTTTTATAAAAAATAAAGGTAAATTACCTCTTGATTTAGGTATGTATAAATAAAGAATCTATAAAAATAAAAAAACCTCCATTAAGTTGCAGCTTAATAGAGGAATTTAAGAGATCTAAAAAGATCTAATAAAAATAATTCAATTGAATTATAACACAGAATTTGGTTGTTGGATATGGTTTTGGATAAAAAAAATAGTTAAATTTAAAACAATCATGATGAGTTAGATTTTAATCATGATGACGTTAATTTTACCAATAATTGTTTGAATTTAATAAAACCTCTTTATACAAAGTTGAATGTAGGTGATATAATATACTTGTATTAAGAGGTTTTTTTAATATTAAAAATGAAGGAGATATTATGGATAAAATAAATTTAAGCAAAGAGAAAAAAGCAAAGATGATTTCTTCAATAAAAAAATATTTTCAAGATGAAAGAGATGAAGATTTAGGAGATTTAGCATCATCTATGATTTTAGATTTTTTTATTAAAGATCTTGCTGCAGAGTTCTATAATCAAGGAGTGAGTGATTCTCATAAGTATATGAGCGATAGAGTAGAAGAACTATTTGAAATTCAAAAATACTAATTGTATATCAAGGAGTGATTAAAAGTGAAAAGAGAATTAAAAAAAGGAAGAATGTACAGACATTTTAAGAATAAATTATATCTAGTAATAGATACAGTAAAGCATTCTGAAACACAAGAGGATATGGTATTATATAAGGCTTTATATGGAGATTATGGACTTTTTGTAAGGCCATTTGATATGTTCCTTGAAGAGGTACCTGAAGGAAAAGTAAACCCTATGAATCAAAAATATAGATTTGAACTTATAGAAGATTAGAGCAACTAAGGAGGAAGCAATGAACAAGATTTGGGATGTAAAAGGAGAAAAAATACAAGGGTTATCAGTAGTTGAAAGTATCCTTCACTACAAAGGCATAACAGATGAACAAGAGATAGAAGAATTTTTGAGCGATAAACCGAAAAAAACATATGATCCATTTCTTATGAAAAACATGAAAGAAGCAGTAGATAAAATAAAATATCATATACATAATGACAATAAAATAGTCATATTTGGAGACTATGATGTTGATGGAGTTACATCATCTGCATTATTGGTAGAATTTTTTTCAAATATAACAGACAATATAGACTATTATATACCGAACAGATTCTCAGAAGGTTATGGACTTAATAAGGATGCTATAAAAAGTATCAAAGAAGATATGGATGCTGACTTAATAATAACTGTGGACAACGGTATTAGTTCATTTGAAGAAGTAAGCTATGCTAAAGAAATAGGTCTTGATATTATAGTTACAGACCACCATAATCCCCCTGAAAAACTTCCAGAGTGTATAATAATAAATGCAAAGCAAGAGGATGATGAGTATCCATTTAAAGAACTTTGTGGATGCGGGGTTGCTTTTAAATTAGCTCAAGCTCTTCAAAGAGAATTAGATCTTCCTAGGAATACATTATCGGCTCCACTTGATCTTGTAGCTCTTGGAACAATAGCAGACCTTGTTCCTTTAATAGATGAAAATCGAACATTAGTTAAATATGGGTTAAAAAGAATAAATTCAAATAAAAGATTAGGTATAGCTACTTTGAGAAAAGAAGTTGGACTTGATGAGAAAGAGATAAGTGCGGGAAGAATAGGGTATGTATTAGGACCGTGTTTTAATGCTGCAGGAAGAATAGAAGATGCAAAGCTTGGAGTAAAACTTCTTTTAGAAAAAAATGAGGAAGAAGCTACAAAAGTAGCAGCTATACTTCATAATCTAAATAGTGAAAGACAAGCTATTCAGGAAAAAGGTGAAGAACTCGCTAGGTTATTAGTAGAAACTAATTATATGAATCACGATTTTTTAGTTGTAAGAGCTGATGGTGTATCAGAAGGAGTTATAGGAATTGTTGCAGGTAGAATAAAGGACTTATTTTATAAGCCAACTTTAGTTGTTACAAAAACTGAAGAAGGATATATTAAGGGAAGTGGAAGAAGTATAAAGGGGATTAATATATACGACGAACTAGTCAATGTATCAGATTTATTCTTGGGATTTGGAGGCCATGAAATGGCATGCGGATTCTCACTAGAAGAGGATAAATTGGATGAGTTAAGAGAGAAACTTGATAAAAGAGCTAAAGAGATAAAATCTAATGACCCAAATATATTTATTCCTAAAGTCAATATCATGGCAGAACTTGATGCAGATCAATTAAGTGTAAACCTTATAAATGAGATATCAAAGCTGGAGCCTTATGGTATGGCGAATCCAAAGCCTTTATTTATGATTAAAGATATACAGGTTAATCCTAGCTGGACTAAGGGGTGTGGAAACAACAATGTACATCTAAAGTTTAGTGGAAAAAAAGACAATACTTTCTTAAGTGGAATTGGATTTTCGCTTGCTGAAAAGTATGATAGATTGAGTAATCAAAATACTGTAGATGTGGTATTTAGTCCTGAAATTAATGAATATAATGGGAAAATTACTCCTCAGATGGTTATGGAGGATATAAAGGAATCTAAATAGCTTATTTTAATTATTCAAAGATAGTGGTTAAGTGAACTGCTGTTTAATCCCAAAATAAATGGCATCAAAATACCGCTCATGTATTAAATATATTTAATAAAACTAAGCATTACATCTTATTGAATATCCTAAAAGTTCTAAACTCCCTTGCGGTCAAACAACGAACTTTCTTAACGGGTATTTAAACGCCATAATCTAAGTTTTATGGAAAAATATTAACAAAAAAGTAGCTAACATTTAAATGAACGGCATTTTTAAGTATATCTGTACTCTAGAGAAAATGTATAGAAAAATAATATATTAGACAAATGTGACCAAAAAATCGATGACGGGAGAGGGAAAATGAAGAAAATATTTTTAATAACATTCATGATAGTATGTATTTCAGTAATGCAAGTATGTGCATTTTCACCATATGTAAGTTATAATCAACATTTTAAAAGTGTAAATAAAACTGCCAAGATTGTACTTATCGATATGAATAATCAAACTATAAAACCTAAGGTGGCAAGAGCTCATGAAAAGATAGCTTCGGCTGATTCTTTAAAGCATATGACAGATAGCAAGAAAACTGATTCTAATAGAGTTATAGGTGGAATAAATGGAACGTATTTTAGTGCATATGATGGATCAAATCTTCCGTATGGAACACTTATAGAAGATGGTAAAGTGGTTCATGTAGGCAATTACGGTTCGGTTATGGGATTTACAGCTGATAACAAGATGATTATAGATAATCTTAATATCACTATAGATGGATACATAAATGATGAGAAACAATTTTATGCTTGGGGGCTTAATCATCCAAGAACTGAAAAAGATGCAATAGTTGTATATACTGAAGAGTATGGAGAAGCAATTTCTGCAAAAACAGGAAAAGCTATAATGGTGGAAAATGGAGTCGTTAAGTATATAGTAGAGAATAAAGATAACTTATGGGCATCTAAAAATGGACTTATAATAGTATTTAATGAAGAGGTAGCATATTTAGCAGATAGATTTAAAGTTGGAGATATAGTATCTTATAAATGTAATTTTGAATCTAAGAATATAGATCAAACTATAGAAGGTAATGTACAGTGGGATGATGTTACATGTGCTATAGGAGCTGGACCAAGTCTTATAATAGATGGTAAAATAACTGCAAATGGAGCACAAGAGGGATTTTGGGAAAGTAAGATAAATACATCTCGTGCTCAAAGAAGCTTTATTGGATATACTTATGAAAATAAATTGGTAATGGGAACAGTTTCAAATGCAAACTTAAAGGAACTTGCTCAAATATGTAAAGAAATGAATCTTAAGGGAGCTATGTGCATGGATGGGGGAGCTTCGTCTAGTCTTTATTATCAAGGAAAGTATATAACTGCACCTGGAAGAAATATAAATAATGCACTTGTGTTTACTGAGGAAATTGTGAATCAGTAGGAAAATAAAGTTTAAAACTAAAAAAATTAATAAAAAATAGTATGGTATTTAATCAAAAAAGATGCACTATTGTATATAAAAATAAGGAATGTCTAGAATTATAATTCTAGACATTCCTTATTTTTATGAAATTTGTTATTTCATTTCAAAACTTGCACAATCTGTACACTCTGGACATGTAGCATTTGGTTTATGCTTTTTAACTTCGATATGATTAAGAGTACAGTTATTATTAGATTGAGCATGATGTTTACATTCTGTTACATCACAACCTATATGAGTATTTCCTTGATGCATAATTACACCTCCTAAAATTGATTCAAAAATAGTATTAACTTTATAAAAATATTAATTACAGGGAATTATTTACAATCGAAAATATTTAAATTTAAATTGATAGAAAGAGCTATTATATATGAATAAAGTACTTAAATATTTTAGATTATTCGTATTTATATATGAAGAAGATAAAAGATATTAATAGATATTGACTATCAATATCTATTAATATAAAATATTATTCGACAAATAAAGTCAAAAAACGACAAAGACATTGAGAATGATATTTAATATTGAAAGGAGATGTGAAATGAGAATATCAAGAAGAGACTTCTTAAAGTGGTGTACAGCATCAGCTGCAGCAATAGGACTAACTAAGATAGAGTTAGAAAAATTAGAAGATGTAGTATTTGCTGCAGAATCAGCACCACCAGTTGTTTGGCTTCAAGGATCAGGCTGTTCAGGATGCTCTATATCATTACTGAATACAATACAAGAAACTACAATAGACGATTTGTTAATTAACAAAATAAGTATGAAGTATCATCATAATTTAATGACTGCAGCAGGTGATTTAGCTATATCTGCTATAGATGATACTGTTTCACAATACGATGGAAAATTTATATTAGTAGTTGAGGGTGCTGTTCCTACAGCTAATAATGGTACATATTGCGTTTTAAGTGAAAAAAATAATCAGCCATGGACAATGCTTGATGCAGTTAAAGAATTAGGACCTAAAGCTAAATATGTTATTGCCGCTGGAACATGTGCTTCTTTTGGAGGAGTGCCAAAAGCAGGAGTAAATCCTACTGGCATAAAGAGATTAGACAAAGAAATTTTAAATGGACTAACTAAAAATGAAATAATAAATCTTCCAGGCTGCCCGGCACATCCGTATACACTTACGAAAACAATAGTAGATTTATTACTTTATGGTATGCCTAGGTTAGATAAAGAAGGAAGGCCTCAAGCATTTTATAAAGAAAAGATACATGGATTATGTCCTCGAAGAGGAAGAGGTCAATCATCTCAACTAGGAGAGTCTGGATGTTATAAAAGTTTAGGGTGTCAAGGACCTAGAACAAATAATAATTGTCCAATTAGAAAGTGGAATAATAAAGTGAATTGGTGTGTTGACGCAGGGCAGCCTTGTATTTCATGTGCATCAGAAGATGTCTGGCAAAAACCAGTTTATAAATTTGAATAAATTGAAAAGGAGGGATATCAAATATGGCAACTAAAATAAAGTTAGATCCTGTAACTAGACTTGAAGGACACTTAAAAATTGAAGTTGAAGTAGATAGCAACAATAAAGTAATAAATGCACATAGTACAGGAAATATGTTTAGAGGGTTTGAAAAAATATTAGTTGGAAGAGACCCAAGAGATGCTATACATATAACACAGAGAATATGCGGACTTTGCCCTGTAAGTCATAGTATAGCTGCAGTAAAAGCAGTAGAAGATGCTTTTGGATATAAGCCTTCTTTTAATGCAATGTTAATGAGAAATCTTATTCTAGGTGGGAATTATATATCTGATCATATCTTACAATTTTATCATTTAACATTACTTGACTATGCTAAAGGACCACAACAAAGCCCTTGGACTCCAGGCTATGATGTTGATTATAGGCTAAGCGATTCTGAAAATACTGCTTTAATAAATAACTACATAAAGGCACTAGAAATAAGAAGAAAAGCTCATGAAATGACGGCTATATTCTCAGGAAAAATTCCTCATGTTATGTCAATAGCTCCAGGTGGAGTAACTCAAAAACTTACAAGTTCTAATATAAATCAATTCAAAACTTACTTGAATGAAATAAAATCATTTATAGATAATGAATACATAGATGACTTAAACTTATTAGCGGATAAATATAGTGATTACTATAACATAGGAAAAGGCTGCGGAAACTTACTTACATATGGTGTATTTGATATAGATACTAACGGAAATACATTATTCAAATCTGGAATATACAAAGATGGTTCATATAGCTCTATAGATATATCTAAGATAAAAGAGTATGCAAAATATTCTTGGTACACTAATGATTCTGGAAATAGACATCCATCAAGCGGAAAGACAGAACCAAGTTATGGTAAAAGTGGAGCGTATTCATGGTTAAAATCTCCTAGATACAATGGAGAAGTATTTGAAGTTGGACCTCTTGCAAGAATGTTTATGAATGGAGAATATACTAGAGGTATTTCTGTAATGGATAGACATATGGCTAGAGGACTTGAAAGTAAGAAAATAGCATCAGAAATGCTTAACTGGCTTAATTCATTATCAACTTCAGCAAGTACTTATACTCAATTACCACTACCTTCATCAGGAACTGGCGTAGGACTTACAGAAGCACCAAGAGGAGCATTAGGACACTGGTTAAACTTTAATAATCAAAGTATATCAAACTATCAAGTACTGACTCCTACTTGTTGGAATGTTTCACCAAGAGATGATTTTAATCAAATGGGAGCATTAGAGCAAGCATTAATCGGTGTAACAATACAAGATCCAACTCAACCAATTGAATTATTAAGAATCGTTCACTCTTTTGACCCATGCACAGGTTGTTCAATACATGTAATGGATTCAGAAAAAAATATTAAATCAAAATTTGTAGTATCAACACCAAATCCTAATGGAGCAATTTAATGAAAAAGATAGCTGTATTAGGAATTGGAAATATACTTTTAAGAGATGATGGTATAGGAGTACATATAATCAATGAACTTCAAAACCAAAACTTAAACAGTAATGTTGAATTAATAGACGGAGGCACCTGTATACTTGATTTATTAGGTGTGTTTGTAGAAAATAATAAAGTTATAGTAGTAGACAGTTTAAAGGGAGGGCATTTGCCAGGGACTATTTATAAAGTCCCTCCCCAAGAACTAGGGAACTATATAAAGGCAAATTCATCATTACATGATGTTCAAGTGTTAGACATTTTAAAAAGTGCAAATTTAATGGGACACTTTCCAGAAGTAATTATTGTTGGTATAGAACCTGAAGAAATATTTTTTGATTTGAATTTATCGGATACAGTAAAAGAACAAATTCCTAAAATTATTGAAGTTGTAAAAGAGGAGATAGATAAAGGAATAGGTGAGATTAATGCATGAAGTTTCAATTATGGGAGAAATTTTCGATGTGATTAAAGAAAATGCAGATAACCATAATCTTAAAAAAGTGAATAAAATAGTTCTGAAAATTGGAGAATTTACTTGTGTACAAGAAAGTGCATTGAGGTTTGCTTTTGAAGCTTTCTCAAAGGATACAAATGTTGAAGAGGCTGATTTTATCATAGACAAGATAGAAGCTAGTGCAAAATGTGATAACTGTGAAGAAACCTTTAAAGTAAATTTTACAAATAAAGTCTGTCCTAAGTGTAATACATTTAGTAACAATATAATTACTGGGTATGAGCTATTATTAGATGAGATTGAAGGTGAGTAAAATGAAGCAAATTTTAGTTAAAAAAAATATATTTCAAAGCAATGACGATATTGCAAATGAAAATAGAAAAATACTTTCTAAAAAAGGTATTTTTACAATAAATATGTTAGGTTCTCCTGGAGCTGGTAAAACATCAGTACTAGAACAGATTATAAAAAGCTTAAAGAATGAAATTAGTATGGCTGTAATAGAAGGAGATCTTTATACAGCTAAAGATGCCGAAAGGATAGAAAGTCATGGCATTAATGTTATTCAGGTTAATACAGGTGGCGCTTGTCACTTAGATGCTTCGATGGTAAAGGAAGCCATGGATAATATAGGTGTTGAAGGTTTAGATTTTCTTATTATTGAAAACGTAGGAAATCTAGTATGCCCTGCATCGTATGATCTTAGTGAAGATATAAAGATAACTGTATTAAGTATAACAGAAGGAAATGATAAGCCATTAAAGTATCCTTCAATGTTTCAAAAATCAGAAGTACTTATAGTTAACAAAGTAGATTTATTAGAACATACTAATTTTTCAATGGATGAATTATATAAAGATATAAAGTCTTTAAATGAGAATATGAAGATATTTGAAGTATCTTGTTCAACAGGAGAAGGAATTGAAGAGTTATCGAAATTTTTAAAAGACAGTATTGAAGAAAAAAGGAGGAAATTATAATGCCAAGTCTTGGATTACCTGAATTAGTAGTTATATTTTTCATAGCACTTTTAGTTTTCGGACCTAAAAAATTACCTGATATGGGTAGAGCTTTAGGAACATCTATTAAAGAATTTAAAAAAGCAACAAAAGAAATAACAAAAGAATTAGATGAAGAAGAAAATAGCAAATAGAAAGAATAAGAAGGGTGAGATAAATGTCTAACGAATTTGAAATGACCATAATAGAACATCTAGATGAATTGAGAAAGAGATTGATAATATGTATTGTTTTTACTCTGATTTTTTCATCTGTAGCATATGTTAAATCAGCTTCTATAATAGAGCTCTTAAAGCTACCGCTGGGAGATATAGATTTGGTGTTTATTACACCGATAGAAGGATTTTTAACAAAATTAAAAGTAGCTGTTTTTGGAGGAATGTTATTATCATCTCCAGTAATGTTTTTACAGACACTATTATTTATCTCACCTGCTATGTATAAAAGGGAAAAAGTATTTTTGTTTTTAAGTTTACCGTTTATAATATCTTTATTCTTTGGAGGAATATATTTTTGTTTTTCATTTATACTTCCAACAACATTAAAATTTCTTATGAGTTTTAGTAACGATAGTATGCAGCCTATGCTATCAGTTAATAAGTATTTTTCTTTTGTAATAATGATGACACTTTCTATAGGACTGATATTTGAATTACCATTAGTTATGCTTTTGCTTTCTAAATTTGGAATTATAAATTATGAGATGTTAGCTAAAAAAAGAAAGTATGCTGTACTTGCTATAGTAGTTATAACGGCAATTTTGACGCCAACTCCAGATGCATTTACACTGTTAGCAGTTTCATTACCATTGGTTGTATTATTTGAATTAAGTTTAGGATTAATGTATTTAAACAATAAGATTATTGGCAAGAGGAGAGCAAAAGATGAACAAGATTATTAGAAAGTATGTTTGGGTCAAAGGAATAGTTCAAGGAGTAGGATTTAGACCTTTCGTTTATAACATAGCAGTTAATCATAACCTAAATGGATGGGTTAAAAATACAAGTGAGGGTGTTTATATAGACATTGAAGGAAAAGAAGAAAATATAGATATATTTTTACATGAATTAGAGTATAAAGCTCCACCACTTTCAAAAATAAATCAAATAATAATTGAAGATAGATGTATAAAAAATTATGAGGATTTTTCTATACAAAAAAGTCATGATAATGAAAATGCTATTACGTTAATATCTCCAGATGTTGCAACGTGTAAAAATTGTGAAATAGAAATAAAAAATAATAAGGATAAAAGATATAAATATCCATTTACCAATTGTACAAATTGTGGGCCGAGGTTTTCGATAATAAAGAAATTACCTTATGATAGACCAATGACAACTATGAATGATTTTAAAATGTGCGATGAATGTGAGAATGAGTATCAAAATCCTATGGATAGAAGATTTCATGCTCAACCTAATGCTTGTCCAAAATGTGGACCTAAAGTTTGGATCACAGATAAAAATGGTAATAAAATTAAAACTATAGATTCTGTAAAAAAGACAATTTCCTTATTGAAAGAAGGGAAAATTATAGCTATAAAAGGTCTTGGTGGATTTCATTTGGCGTGTGATTCAAGTAATGAAGAAGCTATTGAGACCCTACGAAATAGAAAATTAAGACCATCAAAGCCTTTTGCGCTTATGATGAATAATATAGATACTATAAAAGAATATTGCTATGTTAATAAAACTGAAGAATCAATTCTTAATGGAATTAAAAGACCAATATTGTTATTAGACAAGAAAAATAATATATTACCTGAAAATATTGCTCCTAACAATAATAAACTTGGTGTTATGCTTCCGTACACACCACTACATCACCTTTTATTTGACGATGAACTTAAATCATTAGTTATGACTAGTGCAAATGTAAGTGGTCTTCCAATAGTTTATAAGAATGATGATGCTATAAATAAATTAAACGATGTTGTAGATTACTTTTTATTACATAACAGAGAAATAAATATACCTGTAGATGATTCGGTTACAAAGGTTGTCTTAGATAAAGAAACTCTTATAAGACGTTCAAGAGGATATGCACCAGTACCTATTAATGTTGATAATATAAAAGAAACTTTAGCATGTGGATCACATTTAAAAAATACTTTTTGTATATCAAAAGGAGAATTTGCGTTTGTTAGTCAGCATATAGGTGATATAGACAATTTGGAAACGTATGATAATTTTGAACGAAATATTAATCACTTTAAGGATATTTATAGTATTAAACCAGAAATTATATCGTATGATATGCATCCAGACTTTTTATCAGTAGAATTTGCTAAAAATCAAGAAGGTAAGAAAGTTCCAGTTCAGCATCATCATGCTCATATAGCAAGCTGTATGATAGACAATAATATTGATAAAGAAGTTATAGGACTAGCTTTTGATGGCATGGGCATTGGAACTGATAGTAAAGTATGGGGAGGAGAATTCCTTATATGTGATTATAAAAATTTTAAAAGAGTTGGACATTTAAATTATGTAAAAATGCCAGGAGGAGACAAGGCTGTTAAAGAGCCTTGGAGAATGGCTGTAAGTTATTTATATAGAACACACGAAGGAAATATGAATGAATATATACTAAAAAATATACCTAACAATAATATAAAAAATATAATTACTATGATTAAAAGTAATTTGAATTCTCCAGAAACATCAAGTATGGGAAGATTATTTGATGCTGTATCAGCTCTTATTGGGCTGAAGAGTCAAATAACATATGAAGGAGAAGCCGCTATTAATTTAGAGGCAATTGCAGATAAAGAAGAAAAAGAAACTTACAACTATAATATTGATTACATAAATGGCACTTATATTGTCAACACAGATAATATAATAAAAAATATATTAAGTGATATGCAAAACAATATATGTACAAGTATTATCTCAAAGAGATTCCATAATACTGTAATAGCTTTTTCTGTAGACATGTGCAAGATTATACGAGAAAAATCAGATATAAATTCAGTAGCATTAAGTGGAGGAGTATTTCAAAATGAAATAATTTTAAAAGGTATATATAGACAGCTTTTAGACAATGATTTTGAAGTCTATACTCATGGTGAGGTACCTTGCAATGATGGTGGAATATCAATAGGGCAATTAGTAATTGCTAACCATAAGACAAAATAAGGGAGGATTAATTTATGTGTGTAGCAGTTCCAGCTGAGGTTATTGAGATTAAAGAAAATGAAGCATTAGTTAATTTTGGTGGAGTAAAGAAGACCGTAAATATAAATTTAGTAGATGATTTGAAAATTGGAGATTATGTATTGCTTCATGCAGGATGTGCAATGCAAAAGGTAGACAAGGAAGAAGCGGAAAAAACTTTAGAGATATTTAGATTATTATCAGAAAATGACTAGGGTGGAGGTGAATATATAAATGAAATATGTAAAAGAGTTTAGGAATCCATCTTTAGTTAAAAATATGATTAAAAAAATAGGGTCAGATGTAGAACGAGAAATAACAATAATGGAAGTTTGTGGAACACATACTATGTCTATTTTTAAAAGTGGAATAAGAGATTTAATACCTTCAAATATAAAACTTATTTCAGGTCCTGGATGCCCTGTATGTGTAACATCACAGGCATACATAGACACAGCAATTGAACTAACTAAAAGAGATGATGTTATAATTACTACTTTTGGAGATATGCTAAAAGTTCCAGGAAACAATAGTTCTCTTCAAAATGAAAAAGCGCTGGGAAGAGATATAAGAATGGTGTATTCTCCACTGGATTCTTTAAAAATTGCAAAAGAAAATCCTGACAGAGAAGTTATTTTTTTAGCAGTAGGATTTGAAACGACTGCACCTGCAATTGCACTTAGTATAAAAATAGCTTCTGAAGAAAATATAAAAAATTATTCAATACTACAATCAATAAAGACAATGCCGGAAACTATGAAGCAATTAGTTTTAGACGAAGATATAAAAATAGATGGGTTCTTATGTCCTGGTCATGTAAGCACTGTTATAGGTGCAAAACCGTATGAGTTTCTTGCCAATGAGTTTGAAGTTCCTGCTGTAATAGCAGGTTTTGAATCTGGGGATATTGCAATTGGACTTTATACTCTTATAGAAATGATTAAAAATAATACGAATGAAGTTAAAAATGTATATTCAAGATTTGTAAAATATGAAGGCAGCGAAAAAGCTATATCTAGTATATATGAAATATTTGAAGAATCTGATGCTGTTTGGCGTGGACTTGGAAATATAAGTGGTACAGGGCTAAAATTAAAGCAAAAATATGATTCATTTAATGCTGAAACAAAACTAGGTATAAACTTACTTAACGATAAACCTATTAAAGGATGCATATGTGGAGACATATTAAAAGGGAAAAAGAATCCACTACAGTGTAAATTGTTTTCAAAGGTATGTAATCCACTTAATCCTATAGGAGCATGCATGGTTTCTGAAGAAGGAACTTGTGCAGCTTATTACAAATATAAAAATATAGGGTAGTATGAAGGAGTGAAAATATGAGTATTATTACATTAGGACATGGAAGTGGAGGGAAACTTACACATAATTTAATAGAAGATATTTTCTATAAATATTTTGATAATGATATTCTACTTCAAAAGAATGATTCATCTATTTTACCAAAACTAGAAGGTAAAATAGCAGTTACAACTGATTCATTTGTAATAAATCCTATATTTTTTAATGGAGGAGATATAGGAAAACTGTCAGTTTGCGGAACTGTCAATGACTTAGCTATGAGTGGAGCTAAACCATTATATATAACAGTTGGATTTATTATAGAAGAGGGATTTGAGATTGAAAATCTAGAAAAAATTGTTGAGTCAATTAGTATTACAGCCAAAAATGCTAATGTTAAGATTGTTGCAGGCGATACAAAGGTTGTTGAAAAAGGAAGTGCAGATAAAATTTATATAAATACAACAGGTATAGGAGTAATTGATAAAGACATATACTTAAGCGGAGAAAATGCAAAGCCAGGAGATAAAATAATAATAAGTGGAAGTTTAGGAGATCATGGTGTATGCATAATGTCTAAGAGAAAAAATTTAGAGTTTGATGTATCTGTAAAAAGTGATTGTAATCTTTTAAATGAACTTATTGAAGAAATACTATACACAAGCAATAATGTAAAAGTACTTAGGGATCCTACAAGAGGTGGATTAGCAACTACATTAAATGAATTTGCAAGTCAAAGTAAAAGAAGTATTTCAATAAACGAAGAAGATATACCTGTGAAAGATGAAGTTAGAAGTATGTGTGAGATATTAGGACTTGATCCTTTATACATTGCAAATGAAGGAAAAGTTGTTTTAATAGCATCTAAAGAAGATGCTCAAAGGGTAGTAGAAGTTATGAGAAAGAATCCTATGGGTAAAGATGCTCAGATAATTGGAGAAGTTTTAGAAGATGATAAAAAAATTGTTTCGTTAAAAACGGATATTGGTGGAACAAGATTATTAAGTATGCCATCAGGTGAATTACTACCAAGAATATGTTAATTGTATAAAGAGAAAGTTATTTAAATGGGAGGATTAATATGTGCGGTATAGATATAGACATAATGAGAAAATTTGATTTTATAGAATTTAGACAAGACTTATTATTTAGAAATACAGGTTTAGATAGAGTTTTATTTGAATATGAAATAACAAGAAAGCAGTATGAGGATTTGAAGGATTTAATGAACAATTATGAAGTATTAATATCTAAAAATGAAGAAGTAAATCATAATCAATTTGAGCAAGACATATACAATATTGTTATACAACAGAGTGGAAATACTTATTTTGTAGAATCATTAGTATTAGAATTTTATAAACAAGAAATGTATAAAGAGGTATTTACTTCACTATATGCTCATATGGATAAAAGGAAATTTAGATCATCTAACTTTAATAAATAATAAAAATAGCTGTCTCAAAATAAAAATAATTTATAGAGACAGCTATTTTTATTTCGTATATCAATGACTATTTGATAAGCAAACGTTATCATTGTAGAAAAATAAATAAAATAATAATTAAAATTTAAATATGTATTGACATTTTCTTTTAAGGTGATATAATTTCTCAGGAGAAAATAAATCTTTAATTCTAGTCCGGAGAGACTTGGAAGGTTTTTAATACATAGATTTTATAAATATAGAAATATATTTGTAAGCATAACTGTGTTTATGATAATGCCTTCCTATTTAGGAAGGCGTTTTTATATATAAAAACAAATTATCATGATTAAATTTCACATTTACAAATCATTGAGGAGGTAAGACATGGAGAGGTTTATAAGTTTAATAGGTATATTTGTTCTTTTAGGTATTTGTTATTTAATATCTGAGAACAAGAAAAAAGTAGATTTTAAATTGGTATTTATAGGATTATTTATTCAGGTTGTATTTGCATTCATAATTTTAAAAACAAGTATAGGAAAAACTGTATTTGAATATTTATCAAATTTTGCAACAACTATTTTAGGGTTTGCTAGAGATGGTGCTGTGTTCTTATTTGCAGGATTAGTTGGAGATATAGATAAGTTTGGATTTATATTTGCTTTTCAAGTACTTCCAACATTAATATTTTTCTCATCTTTAATGGCAGTATTATATCATGTTGGAGTTATGCAGTTTGTAATAAAATATATAGCTGGATTTATGTCTAAGGTTTTAGGTACTTCAGGTGCAGAATCTGTATCGGCAGCTGCAAATATATTTGTAAGTCAAACAGAAGCTCCTTTAGTTATAAAGCCATATATAGAAAAAATGACAAGATCAGAGTTAAGTGCTGTAATGATAGGTGGAATGGCTACAGTAGCTGGTAGTGTTATGGCAGGATATATAGGTATGGGAGTAGATGCAGGACACTTAATAGCAGCATCAATAATGTCAGCACCTGCTGCATTAGTAGCTTCTAAAATTATAGTTCCGGAAACTGAGGAACCGGTTACAAAAGGTAATGTAGATGTTGAAGTAGAAAAAATAGATGCAAATATAATAGATGCAGCAGCAAGGGGAGCATCAGAAGGACTTCAATTAGCACTTAATATAGCAGGAATGCTACTTGCATTTGTAGCTTTGATTGCCATGTTAAATGCAGGAATTGAAGGAATAGGAAATTTAATAGGAATACAAGGATTAAAGATAGAAGTTATATTAGGTTACTTATTTGCACCACTTGCATATATAATGGGAGTTCCAGCTAAAGATATGGTAACAGCAGGATCATTACTTGGAACAAAGACGGTTGTAAATGAATTCGTCGCATATGCACAATTAGGAGAGTATATAAAGAGTGGAGCGCTTGAGCCAAGAACTGTAACAATATTAACTTATGCATTATGTGGATTTGCTAATTTTGGATCTATAGCAGTTTTATTAGGAGGCATTGGAGGTTTAGCCCCTAAAAGAAGAGGTGAAGTTGCTCAATTAGGATTAAAAGCTTTAGTAGGTGGAACAGTAGCAGCCTTTTTAACAGCTTCTATAGCAGGTATATTAATATAATAGAAAACAGGAAACTGACATTTTGGTTGGTTTCCTGTTTTTTTTATTATGATATAATATTAAAATTATGACCCCAAGTGCTTGATTTTTCAAGGCTTGGGGTCTTTTTTTGTTACTAACGTGTTATTAGTTCAATTGCATCTTTCAATTCTTGAATACTTTTATGGGTGTAAATTCGTTCACCAACTTCTTTTGATTTATGCCCCATCATCAGATCAATACACACTTTGTTTGCACCTGCTGAATCTAATCTTGACCTGAATGTGTGTCTACATTCATGTGGTGTATGGTTCAATTTTAGTTCATTCATGACTTCATTCCATTTTTCATAATACTTGGCACTAGACAACTTTTTTCCATTTTCAGTGAACAAATATTCATTTCCTTCTTGAACCCTTCTTTGAACTAATTCAAAAATCTTTGAATGAATAGGAACAATTCTGTCTTTACCTGCTTTGGTTTTAGTTCCACCTTGAATAGTTCCTACTTCAAGGTCAACCTTTTCTGTTTTCAATCCTAAAAGTTCACTGATCCTGAACCCTGAATATAAGAATACCAAGACTGAATCAACCCAAGGCTTATCTTTGACTTTCCAAACTGCATCCACTTCTTCATCAGTGAAAGGTTTTTTCTTTGTTTCAGGAATAGGGTCTGCTGTTGTCAGTTGTGCATATGATTTGTTAATGACATCAATTTCAAGAGCAAATTTATCAAGCTGACCAAATAGGTTCTTGATTGCCCATTGTGTCGAATATCCTTTTCCACAATTATCAATGCAGTCTTGCATGTGGAAAGACTTGATGTCTTTGTACTTCATTTTCTTGTATTTGGATGTATGCTTAAAAGCTGACTTCAAAGATGCTTGGCTTGATTTTCCCATTTTAGGCATTTTCTTTTCTTTGAACAATTCAAACATATCTTCAAGTGTTGTCTTTTCTGCATCTATATCCCAAGGTGCTTTGTTATATTCAGCAAGCATAATCATTCCTTGTTCTCTGCTTGAAGTATAACCTATTGACTTATAAATTGGATGACCTTTTTCATTCCATCCAACTGTTTTTCTTACTGCATAAGGATTTCTTCTATTGCCTGATAATTTAACAACAGAACCATATCCATTTGGATTCTTCAATTAATATCACCCCTTGAATATCAGGGGTTGAAATGGTATAATCATATTGGAAAACTATACGATTGTAACCATTTCAACCTGAAATTTAATGGTTACACATAGACCTTTGGTGCTACCAACACTAAGGGTCTATTTTTTTTTGTTTAATTACCAAACAAAGAACTATATGAAATTCTAATGTTGGTTAATTTACCATCTGAATATTGAGTCCAAAAGTCATGAACACCACAGTTTGTAACACGATAAGCTGAATTTGTGTCAGTAACATCAGAATTTTTATATTTTTTCAATCCAAACATTTCTAAAATTTCATTTTTATTTTCATAAGGTATTTCTTCTTCAATTGAAATTCTTTGCAGCATGTCTGAATTAAAATTATATCTGTAATTTCCATAAATTAATGTTCTTATTGGATAAGATTTTGATAATTTTTTATAATCCCATTCTTCAATTTCATCAGGATCACCCAACATTTCAATTAATTTGGATTCTGAAACAGTTGCGTTTTCAGATGCATAAAATTGTGTCACATCAAATATTACGTTTGAACTAACATTGGAACTTTGATATTTTTCAGGATTATTCATTACTCTACTAATCCCAAAAACTAACCCTCCAACTATCATTAAAATAATGACTAAGAATATTAACTTTCCTTTCTTCATAAAATTCAACCTTCCTTTCTATTTTTTATTTAACGGTTCAAGGTGCCATTTGTGACCACGAACCGATTCAAACACTTGATTTTACTAGGTTTTCACATTTAACGGTTCAAGGTTCAAGGTGCTTTTCTATATATTCTTATTTTTAGAGTATATTACTTCTTATTTTTATAAGTAATATATTTTTTTTATTTCTTATTTAATAAATCAAAGTAACCTTGAACCTTGAACCTTGAACTTTTAAACCATTGACTTATAAGGCTTTGAATTGGTTCAAGGTTATTTTTACACCTTGAACTACATTGAATCTTACTCATTTTAATTCAGGTAAGATGTACTTTTTAATATAAACAATAATATAGTCAATTTCTGAAATGTAATCATCAATAGTACCTTCAATTGTTTTACTATCGTAAAGATTTTTCATAATCATCATCCAATGTTTTCTACCTTGGAGTTTAATTTTCCCAACAGGATAAGTGGAATAAATAATGTTGAATGTACCATTAGAAGTTCTACGATACTGAAAAAGATTTTTTAATTTTTCTTTTTCACTTTTATCAAGAAGAGCATCAAAAAACATTGCTTCTTCTTCAATGATTTCATATTCCTTTTTAGAATTTTTTCTTTTATCCATTTTTAATCCAACCTTTCTTCTTCAAATTTAAAAGCTGCTGAAAGCAATAAAGTCTGTTTTTTAATATCTAACCCATTGTAGATTCTTAATAGTTCAATTTCTTGTTCGGTTAACTCTCTTTCTTTTGTTTCTCCATTTCTGACAATTAAAGTTGTAGCATGATTACCTTGAACAATTGCACTATTGGATATATTACTTGCCGATTGTTGTGAAATTTCTTTTCCTAAAAGAAGAAAATCTAATGAAACATTAAAAAATTCGCTTATTCGGCATAGATGATCTAGCTTTGGACTACTACCTTTATTTATCCAATCGCTTACCGTATTCGGCTTAACACCAACGAAACTTGCCAATTCACTTTGCTTTTTATTATGTTTCTTTAATAACATTTTTAGATTAGCAACAAACATGTATATTCCTCCGTTCTAAAAAATATTACAAAATATCTCTAAACTAATATTGACAATTCGTTAATTCGGTATTATAATACAACTATACCAAACAAAACGGTATAAAAACACACCCCCTGAAAGATAGAATTTTTTCAGTGGTTATAGGTTTAGTGATATTTGTTTTTCCGTAGCAAGAAAATTATATCACTAAACCGAACTAAACACAAGTGAAAGGCGGTGAAAAATTTGGAAAAATATCTTTCTTGCGAAGAAGTCGCAGAAAAATTCAGTGTTAAGGTAATAACGGTGTGGTCATGGATTCGTGAGAAAAAACTCAAGGCAATTAAAACCGGAAAAATGTATCATATTAGACCACAAGATCTTGCTGAATTTGAAGAAGCAAGAAAAACCAAATAGGAAGGAATGAGTAAATGAATCAATTACAAGTTTTTCAAAACAATGAATTTGGACAAGTTAGAACATTGAATATTAAAAATGAACCTTGGTTTGTTGGAAAAGATGTTGCGAATGCACTCGGATATGAAAGAACAGCAGATGCAATCAGAACACACATTGACGAAGATGATAAGGGGGTCGGTAAAATACAGACCCCTGGTGGAATACAAGAAATGGTGATTATCAATGAATCAGGGTTATATTCCTTAATACTTTCTTCCAAACTTCCATCAGCAAAGAAATTCAAAAAATGGGTAACATCAGAAGTTCTTCCTTCAATCAGAAAGAACGGTTATTATTCAGTTCCAAGTTACCAACCTAAAGCAACAAGTATTGGTGAAGTGGTGAACTTGATAAAAATGACAAGGCAATCAATGAAAGATCAAGGGTGTGACCCAAGGGAAATTGCAATTGCAGTTAAACAGATTTGTGAACAGTTTAATATTAATCTTCCTGATTGCTTTATTAAACCACAAGAAACAACTTTACAAGATGTATTCGACATGGTGGATTTTATATTTAGTGTTCCAAGAGGTAGAGGGCATAAGAAAGTAACTTATGAAGATTACATTGTTCAAGCATCAATTAAACGATTGAAAGGTTAAATGTATTCAAACAACAAGAACAAGAACAAAATGAAAGGATGGTTGAAAATGAGTTTTGCAAAGAACTTGAAGAAAGCAATGGATGAAAGGAACATGTCACAGGCTGAACTTTCAGCTTTGACTGGAATCGGTAAATCATCAATTAGTCAATACTTATCAGGTAAAAACGAACCAAAGCAAAAAGCAGTTGAAAAAATTGCAGATGCACTTGAATGTTCAGTTGCTTATTTGAACGGAATTACAACTTGCAGTGATCCAACAGATGACCCAAACGGTCTGAAAAATGTTCCAGTTTCAGAAGCAGCAAAGAGAATTGGAAAATCAGAGCAATTCATCAGGGTTGGATTACAAAGAAATATTCTTCCGTTTGGTGTTGCAGTAAAGTTGTCATCAAGATTTTCTTATCACATTTCACCAAAGCTTTTGAATGAATATATCGGTGCATAAAGAAAAAGCACCAAGGAAATTGCAGTTTCCAATGGTGCAGATGAAAAAATATTTTGTTAAAAATTATATCACGAAAGGATGGAAATGTAAATGGAAGCTATAAAAGGATTCAAAGTTTTCAACCCTGATTGGACTTGTAGGGGTTTTCAATATGAAGTAGGTAAAACATTTGAAGATGATATTACACCAAGTGTATGTGATAGAGGATTTCACTTCTGCAAGGAAGCAAAAGATTGTTTCAACTATTACAGATTTGATCCTGACAATAAGGTTGCAGAAGTTGTTGCCATTGGTGAAGTTGCAGAAGAAGGTGACAAATGTAGCACTAACAAGATTCAAATTGTCAGAGAAATTCCATGGTCTGAACTGTTGAACTTGGTTAATTTGGGAAAAGGCAATGTAGGTCTTCGCAACAGTGGTAATCGCAACAGTGGTAATCGCAACAGTGGTGATTGGAACAGTGGTAATCGCAACAGTGGTAATCGCAACAGTGGTAATCGCAACAGTGGTAATCGCAACAGTGGTGATTGGAACAGTGGTAATCGCAACAGTGGTGATTGGAACAGTGGTAATCGCAACAGTGGTAATCGCAACAGTGGTAATCGCAACAGTGGTAATCGCAACAGTGGTGATTGGAACAGTGGTGATTGGAACAGTGGTAATCGCAACAGTGGTGATTGGAACAGTGGTGATTGGAACAAATCTTCTTTTAATGCAGGGTGTTTCAATACAGAGCAGCACAAATTGAAGTTCTTTGATAAAGAAACAGATATGACAATGCAAGAATGGTGGAATTCAGATGCACGTTATTTGATGAATCAGATTGATTTTAGACCTACTGAATGGATTTGGTCAGATGATATGACGGATGAAGAAAAAGAACAGCATCCTGAATATAAAACAACTGATGGTTACTTAAAAGTTCGTGACAATAAAAATGCTTGCATTGAATGGTGGAACGGTCTTTCTGAAATTAGAAGAAATGTAATCAAGGAAATTCCAAACTTTGATGCAGATAAGTTCTTTGAAATAACTGGAATCAGAGTTTAGAAAGTTGGTGATTATATGCAGCTTTATCCACACCAAGAACAAGCTTTGATTCAAACAGAAGATTTCAACAGGGTTGCATATTATTTGGACATGGGTCTTGGAAAGACATTTGTTGGATCAGAAAAAATGAAACAGCTTGGAACGGATTTGAATATTCTAGTTTGTCAGAAGTCATTGATATCGACCTGGGTTGAACATTTCAAAACCTACTATTCAGATTATGACATTTATGATTTGACTTCTAAAAATGGAATGAAAGCATTTATGTCATGTAGCAGTATGATTCAGAATGGACAATTCAAAATGATTGGTGTAATTAACTATGATTTATTGTTCAGAAGAAAGTTCTTCCTTGAATTAGAGCATTACACCCTGATGTTGGATGAAAGTTCTATGATCCAAAATGAAGATGCTAAAAGGTCAAAATTTGTTCTACAGATGAAACCTGACAATGTGATTCTTCTTTCAGGAACACCAACATCAGGGAAATATGAAAACCTATGGTCACAGATTAACTTGCTTGGTTGGAATATTTCAAAGAACCTTTACAACAGGCAGTATGTGAATTGGACAACCATTGAAGTTGGTGGATTCCCAATGAAGATTGTTGACAAAGATGAACCTTACAAGAATGTTGACAGATTGAAGCAGAAACTTAGGAATCATGGAGCAGTCTTCTTGAAAACAGATGAATGCTTTGAACTTCCTGAACAGACTTTCATCAGTATCAATGTTCCAACCAGTAAAGAATATAGAAAGTTTCAAAAGAATTCAATCATTACAATTGACACTTTGAACATGGTTGAATTCAAAGATGATAGTGATTTTGAAGGAACTGATGCAACACCAAGAGTTGAATTGATTGGTGATACTACCCTAACAAAACGGTTATATTCCAGGATGCTTTGTGGTCAGTACAACAAGGACAAGCTTAAAGCATTTGAAGACCTTGCATATAGCACCCAAGATAGATTGATTGTCTTTTATAACTTTAATGAAGAACTTACAGCATTAAAGAAGATTGTAGATAAGTTGAATAGACCTATTTCAGAAGTAAATGGACAGGTCAAAGATTTATCCAACTATGAATCAGAAGATAATTCAATCACGTTCATTCAATATCAAGCAGGTGCAATGGGGTTGAACCTTCAAAAGTCAAATAAAATCATATATTTCACATTGACTGAAAAAAGTGAACTGTTTGAACAATCAAAGAAAAGGATTCACAGAATCGGTCAAAAGAATAACTGCTTCTATTACCTACTTATTTGTAAAGGAAGCTTGGAAGAAGACATTCTTCAAACATTAGAAATGAGAAAGGACTATACAGATGAACTATTCAAAGAATACATCAGGAAATGATGCATCATCTTTAAAAGTTGCAAATAGGCAGTCCAGGAACAAGAAAAGAACCAGGAACATGATCATTTCATGGATTGTCATATTAGTCATTGGAATATTACTTGGGTTAGGATTTTCAAGAATAGGACAAGCAGAAACAACTGAAACAATTCAACAGTTCAGTGAAGTTGAACCATATGGAACTATTGATGGGAAAACATTCAACTGGGGGTCTTTCATCAGATTGGACAAGTGGTGCTGAACTTGGATTCATTCCACTAGAAGTTGGACTTGATGAAGATATTCAGGAATTTATTTACTGCTTATCATATGGCTACAATTTAGATTTTACATTTGTCATGGGATTGATTCAAACAGAAAGCACATTCAATTCTGACATAGTAAGTTCAACCAATGATTATGGATTGATGCAAATTAACACGATCAATCATGAATGGCTGAAAGAAAAGCTTGGAATTACAGATTTTCTTGACCCATATCAAAATACAAGATCAGGAATCTACATACTTAGAAACCTATTTGAAAAATATGAAGACCCTGAAAAAGTATTGATGGCTTACAACCTTGGTGAAACAGGTGCAAAGAAACTTTGGAATAAAGGCATTTATGAAACTGACTACACCAAGAAAGTTTTAAAGAACATAGAGCAATTCAAAAATTATATCAATGAAAGGAATGAAGAAAATGAGTAATGAAAAGAATGAAGTTCAAGTATTTGAACAGCAGCACATGCAAGTATTTCAACAATTAGCAGACATTACTAAACAGAAGAAACTGATTGAAGACCAAGAAAAGAAAGTCAAAGCAGACCTTGAAAAAGCAATGGATGCTTACGGAATCAAATCAATTGATAACAGATTCTTAAAAATTACAAGGGTGAATGGCAGCACTTCCACTTCAATTGATCTAAAAGCATTAGAAAAGAAAGAACCAAAATTATATGCTGAACTGCTTGAAGATTATCCAAAGGTAACAAACAGAAAAGCATATTTAACTTTCAAGGTGAAGTGAGAAGGGGAGGTTGTGAAACTATGGATTATGGAAAAAGACTTGAAAGTTTAATGTTTGAGAATGGTATTACACCTACTCAATTATCAGAAATAATTGATTGCCCTCCTATACAAGTGTCACCGAGGGCGAACGATAACTTTACCATGAAAATTACAACTATAAAAAAACTTTCCTCATATTTTAACGTGACTACCGATTACTTAATTGGAGTATCCGATGAAAATAAAACTACAAATGATTTGTCAAAAGTTTCAACTGATTCTTTATTAATTGAACTTAGAAGAAGGGTGAAATAAATTGGCATCAGAAAAGTTATTTGAAAAAAAGGTTGAAAAGTACCTTCATTCAATCGGTGTTTATCAAGCAGGCACACCTTCACATCATATGAAGGAAAAGCAGATTGGATGGTTCACAAAGATTTGGGGTGGTGGTTATCAGAAAAGTGGCATCCCTGACCTGATTCTTTGTGTGAATGGTTTCTTCATCACAGCAGAATTGAAAGCATCAAAAGGTAAACCTTCTGAACTTCAAAAGATGAATACAGCAAGGATTAATCAGTCAAATGGAATTGGAATCATCTTATATCCTGATGGTTTTGAACAGTTCAAAGAAATTATGAAAGGGGTGATCAATTGCAAACATCACATTCAAGAATTGACTTATATAAGAAATGCCCTTTCAAGTACAAGTTGCGATATATTGACAAAATACTAACTTTACCAACCGATAATGCAGCACATCCATTGATTATTGGAACTGCACTTCATACGGGATTGGAAAAGGGTGTGGATGTGGCAATCAAAGAATATTACACGTCATATCCAATCATTACAGATAGACATATTGAAGAAGCAATGAAGCTTGAAATAATTGTACCAAAAGCAGCAGAAATGATTCCACAGGGTGAATATGAAATCAAAATTGAAAATGAACATTTCATTGGATATGTTGACCTTCTTGCACCTGCAACAGTATTTGAACGTGGGGTTGAAGTTCCAAATCAATATGATTTATACGACTTCAAGTATTCCAACAATGTTTCAAATTACAAGAAGTCACAACAGCTTCATTTGTACAAATACTTTTGGGAAAAAGAAAACCCTGGAAAAACAATCAGAAACATGTACTTCTTATTTGCACCAAAGACAAGTATAAAGCAGAAGAAAACAGAAGACTTGTTTCAGTTTAGGAAAAAAATTGAAAGTGAATTGGACAAGCTTGAACCAAGACTTGTTCCAATTGAATACGATCCATCAAAAGTGGTTGAATTCATGATTGATGTTAAGAACGTATTAGAAGCAACAGAATATCCAAAATGTGAAAGTTATCTTTGTAACTTTTGTGAATACCAAGACTATTGTCAGAAAGGATGGGATTATATGCTATTACCCAAAAATGAAAGAAGGAACATTGGAAAGATTAAAAAGAAGGCTATTTGGATTTATGGTTCACCATTCAGTGGAAAGACAACTTTTGCAGATGCTTTCCCTGACCCACTAATGCTGAATACCGATGGAAATATTAAATTTGGAATTACTGCACAATTTATTGCAATCAAAGACAAGGTTTCAGTTGAAGGAAGAATGACCAAAAGAACATTGGCATGGCAAACATTCAAGGATGTTATTGCTGAACTTGAAAAGAAAGACAATGAGTTTAAAACAATCATTGTTGACTTACTTGAAGATACTTATGAACATTGCAGACTTTACATGTATGACCAAATGGGAATCACTCATGAATCAGATGACAGTTTCAGGGCATGGGATAAGGTTAGAACTGAATTTCTTTCAACATTGAAGAAGCTTATGAACTTGGATTATGAAAACATTATCCTGATCAGTCATGAAGATACTTCAAAGGACATCACTAAAAAAGGTGGTGACAAGATCACAGCAATCAAACCAAACCTTCAAGAGAAGACAGCAAATAAGGTTGCAGGAATGGTTGATATTGTGGCAAGGGTCATTGCTGATGGTGAAATTAGAACACTATCATTCAAGACAAATGAAGTCATCTTTGGTGGTGGCAGACTTACTGCTTCAACAAATGAAATTCCACTTGATTATGATGCTTTCCTTGAAGTTTATGAAGAAGCAAATAAAAATGCAGTTGCAAAACTTAAAGGTGAACCGAAGAAAGAAGAAGCTTCAAATAAGTCCACTGGTGGTAGAAAAGGAAGAACAAAGAAAGAAACATCAACAGAAGAAAATGAAGTGACAGATGAAGAAAATATGAGTTCTGAACCAGTTGAAGAACCTGAAAAAGAAGAACCAAAGAAAAGAACACGTTCAAGAAAATTAAGAAGTGAAGATTCAAATGAAGAAACTTCTGATGAAGCTGAAAAAGAAGAAAAACCAAAGACAAGAACTAGAAAGAAAAGGGGTGAATAATAGTGACTAATTATGAAAAATTCATGAAGCTTCTACATGATAAAGGTCATGTCAAAGGAATGACAATGGCAGTCAACCTTGCACCAATGGAATTCCTTCCTGATGAAGTTAAACCATCAGTGATTAAAAGTTGTGTGGCAACATCCATTTCAACAATCTTGATGAAAGACCCTGAAATCAAGCAGGTATTTGATAAGGCAGCATGTGATTTGATGCTTGACCAAGTTTTCAAAGATTTGGACTTGAAGAAAGATGAAGATTATAAACCAACTGCACAAGACTTATTTGCAAAGTCAATTGCAGATGCACTGTTCAGTAATATGTTTACAAATAAAAATTCAAAATAAGAAAGGTAAAGGTGAATTAAAATGGCAAATATTTGGGATAAATTTGATGATGCAATTGATACAAAAGGATTACAAGAAGATGTGAGAGAAGCAGCAAAAAAAGGAACAGGATCGTTTAGGGATGTACCACATGGACAGTATGAAGTTAGAGTAGACAAAATGGAATTAGGCGAATCTAAGAAGGGTGACCCAATGGTTACAATATTTTTTAAAGTGCTTGAAGGAGAATATAAAGGTGAAAATATTCCATTTTGGCAGGTAATAAACCAAGGTTTCCAAATCCACATTGTAAATGAATTATTGAAAAGTATGGAATCAGATGTTGTTAATGAAACTGCTGAAAATTTTAATCAAATTGATATTAAAAAAGGAAAAGAACCTAGGGACAGATTATTTGATTCTTACAATCAGTATGGTAATTTCCTTATGGATGTTATGGAAGAAATTGATGGAAAACTTGAATTTAACTTAAAATATGGCAAAGGAAAGAAAGATTTCAGCACATATGAAATCACAGAAGTGTTTGAAGTAGAATAACAACTTTGGGTCAGGGGTGCATCAATTTTTTTAAAAGCATCCCTTCCCCTACACTTCCCCATTATTAGTATTAACAAGAATATTAAACTTTATACAGAAAGGATGTGAATAAATTGTTGTTCTATGACTTTGAAGTTTTCAAAGAAGATTGGTTGGTTGTAGTGATTGATATGACAAACAAAAAGGAACATGTCATTATTAATGACCCTGATGCACTTGAAAAATTACACAGTGAAAATGTCAATGAAATATGGGTTGGATTCAATTCAAGACATTATGACCAATACATTCTCAAAGGCATCCTTTGTGGGTTTGACCCTAAAAGAATCAATGACTACATCATTGTAAAAGGTAATCCAGGATGGAAGTTTTCTTCACTACTTAGAAATATAAAACTTATAAACTATGATGTTATGACTGGAATTGACAGGGGTTTGAAAACCTTTGAAGGATTCATGGGAAACAACATAAAGGAATCAAGTGTTCCTTTTGATATAGATAGGAAATTAACACAAGAAGAACTTAATGAAACAGTGAAATATTGTAGACATGACGTTGAACAAACGGTTGAAGTCTTCCTGGAAAGAAAAGATGATTTTGAAGCACATATGGGATTGGTGAAACTTGCATGTAAGGACAAACCACTGGATCTTTTCTTACTTTCAAAGACAAAAGTTCAACTTTCATCAATCATCCTTGATGCTACAAAGAAAGATCATAATGATGAATTTGACATTGACTTCCCTTCTACTATGCAAATTGAAAAGTATACAGAAGTGGTTGATTGGTACAAGAATCCTGAAAACAGAAAATACAAAGTTGATCCTGATAATCCAAGGTCAAAGAAAAATCAACTTGACATCATGGTTGCAGGTGTACCACATGTATTTGCTTGGGGTGGGGTTCATGGTGCATTAGATAAGTATTCAGGTGAAGGTTACTACTTGAATATGGATGTTGCTTCACTATACCCTTCACTGATGATTCAATACAACCTTGGAAGTAGAAACATGAAAGACCCAAACAAGTATGAAGAAATTTATCATACAAGGCTTAAATACAAAGCAGAAAAGAATCCATTGCAGCTTCCTTTGAAATTGGTTCTAAATGGAACATATGGTGCAATGAAAGACAAGAACAATCAGCTTTATGACCCAAGACAGGCAAACAGGGTTTGTGTATATGGTCAACTTCTTCTGCTTGATCTAATTGAAAAGCTTGAACCACACTGTCAAATCATTCAATCAAATACTGATGGTGTTTTAGTCAAAATGAACAGATATGAAGATTTTGAATTGATTGATGACATTTGTTATGAGTGGGAACAAAGAACACACCTGGTTCTTGAATTTGAAGAATTCAGAAAGGTCTTTCAGAAGGATGTCAACAATTACATCATTGTCAGTCCTGATGGAAAATACAAATCCAAAGGTGGATATGTCAAGAAATTGAACAACCTTGATTATGATCTTCCAATAGTGAATAAAGCACTAATTAATTACATGGTTCACAACATTCCAGTTGAACAAACAATTGATAAATGTGATGACCTTAAAGAATATCAACTGGTATCAAAAATCAGTGGTAAGTACACACATATTCTTCATGGTGAAGAAATTGTAAAAGAAAAATGTATCAGAATGTTTGCTTCTACCCTTCCAACTGACCTTGGTGTCAAGAAAGTACATGCTAAAACAGGTAAAGCAGCAAAGATGCCAAATTCACCTGAAAACTGCTTCATATACAATGATGAAGTTAATGGTGTAAAAGTACCTAGTAAACTTGATAAAGAATGGTACATCAACATGGCAAAGAAAAGATTATCAGATTTTGGGGTGATTTAATGGATGAAAATATATTGATAATCAAATACAACACTGATTGGAATGGGAAACCATACAGCACCAATGATCCACACCCTAAAGGTGTAATGCAACTTTACTTGGATAAGACTTTTGAAACATATAAGACCAAGGCAGGTAAAGAAAAATGTTTGAATGTGGTTCATAGAAGGAAGCTGATGAAGTTCATAATTCAAGCAGGTAGTGAACAAAACATTGAACAATTGAACAATTGGTTAAAGAAAAATTCAAAATTATGGTTAGCAGAATTTAAGAAATTAAAACAGAAAGGACGGTGATTGAAAGTTGTTCTTCAAAGGATATGTTGAAACTAAAAACAAGAAATGCATAGAAAAATTCAAAGGCAGAACAGATTTCAAGTCCTATGAACAAGTTCAATCATTATCTGAATTTGCAGGCATACTTGATGCTGAAACCATATTGATTGATGTTGATGACTTTGACCAAAGTGAAATACTGTTCAAGATTGTTCAAGAAAAGAATTTAAAATGCAGGGTTTACGAAACAACAAGGGGCAAACACTTCTTATTCAAGAATAAAGGTGTAGTCACCAACAGAACACATGCAAATCTTGCAATTGGAATAACTGCTGATATTAAGATTGGTAAAAGAAACTCTTATTCTATTTTAAAATTTAAGGATAAAGAAAGAAAAATTTTGTATGACACAACAGGTGAAAATGAAGAAGCACAAGACCTTCCAAAGTGGCTTCTTCCAATTAAGACAAACACAGACTTCATTGAAATGAAAGCAGGTGATGGAAGAAATCAGGCTTTATTCAATTACATATTGACCTTACAGTCAAATGATTTTGAAGTTGAACAAGCAAGGGAAACCATCAGAATAATCAATGAATTTGTGTTAAAAGTTCCCCTTTCAGAAGATGAAATTGAAATCATATTAAGGGATGATGCTTTTTCAAAACCAGTATTTTTTAAAGGCAGCACCTTTTTATTTGATAAGTTTGCAATCTATCTGAAAAACAATCATCACATCAAAAGGATCAACAACCAGTTGCACCTATACAAAGATGGAATTTACATCAGTGGACTTGCTGAAATTGAAGCTGAAATGATAAGACATATCCCACAGTTGAACAGAGCAAAAAGAACAGAAGTCCTTTCCTACCTTGACATTTTAATAAGAGAAAATACACAGGCAACAGAAGCAAATTGGATTGCTTTCAGGAATGGACTTCTGAACATATATGATGACACCTTTGTTCCCTTCTCACATGAACATGTCATCACCAATAAGATTGATTGGGATTACAACCCAAACGCATATGATGAACTTACAGACAAGACCCTTGACAGAATATCATGCAATGATAAGCAAATTAGGATGCTGCTTGAAGAAATGGTTGGTTACACAATGTTCAGAAGAAATGAACTCGGAAAGGCATTCATTTTGACAGGTACAGGATCAAACGGAAAGTCTACTTTCTTGAATATGTTGAAGACCATGCTTGGAAAAAGGAATGTTTCAGTTCTTGACTTGAAGAAGTTGAATGACAGATTTTCAACAGTCATGATGTACGGAAAACTTGCAAATGTCGGTGATGATATTTCAGAAGAATTTGTGACTGATGCAGCAGAGTTCAAGAAAATTGTTACTGGTGAAACCATAGATTGTGAACAGAAAGGACAACCAAAGTTTGAGTTTGAACCATATGTGAAGTTGCTGTTTTCAGCAAATAACATTCCAAGAATCGGTAAAGGTAGAGATTCATATGCACTATTGAGAAGATTGATAATTGTTCCATTCAATGCAAAATTCAGCAGCAGTGATCCTGATTATGTTCCATTCATTGGTGATAAGTTGCAAAGTCAGGAAGCAATTGAATATTTCATTCAGCTTGGACTTAAAGCATTGAAAAGGGTTCTGATTGAAAGAAAGTTCACTGAATCTGAACAGGTTCAAAGAGAACTTGAAGAATTTGAAGAAAACAACAATCCAATCCTTGGTTTCTTTAAAGAAACTGATAAGGATGAAATTGAAAATGAACCAACAAATCAAGCTTATAAAGCATACCAGGAATATTGCTTGGCAAACAGCTTGCAACCTTTATCAAATGGTGAGTTTTCAAAACAGGTTAAAAGGCACTTTGATTTTATTATTGCTGATAAGAAAATCAATGGTAAGAAATACAGAATATTTGTTTCAAAGTAAGGGGTGAAAACAGCTTGATTAAAATACTTGAATTATTCGGTGGAATAGGAAGTCCAAGGATTGCACTTAGAAATATAGGTATTCCAGTTAAGGCAATTGATTATGTTGAAATTGATGAAAAGGCTGTTAGATCGTATAACGCAATGTTTGCTGATGAATTAGCACATAAAACACAATCAGTTGTAGGTTGGAATTTGAAACCTGACATTTTAATTCATGGGTCACCATGTCAAGATTTTTCAATTGCAGGTTATCAAAAAGGTGCTGATGAAGGAAGTGAAACCAGGTCAAGTTTAATGTGGGAAACTTTGAACATCATTGAACAGATGGGTATTTGGAAGCCAAGGATCGTGATTTGGGAAAATGTGAAGAACGTACTTTCAAAGCACATGATTCATAACTTCAATAAATACCTGGTGAAGATGGAACAGCTTGGATATACCAATTCATTTGAAATACTAAATGCAATGGACTTTGGACTTCCACAGAAAAGAGAAAGAGTTTTCACCATTTCATATTTAAACGGAACAAGTTTTGATTTTGATAAGCTTGAACGAAAAAAAGCACCACATATCAATGAGTTTCTTCAACCAAATGAAGAAGTCGATCCAAAGTATACAATAACGCAACCAAGTATGTTGAAGAAGATTGGTGATGATGGAAGTGCTTTCAGTGGAAGGCTTGAAGTTATAAATGATCATTGTAAGACCATTACAACCAAGCAATTAAGATGCCCTAATAGTGGGATCATTGACCTTGGTAATGGTCAATATAGACTTCTAACAGAACTTGAATGTTGGAGATTACAAGGTTATTCGGATGAAGATTTCTATGCTGCATCAGAAGTTAATGGAAAGACTGCACTTTACGCACAAGCAGGGAATTCAATTCCAGTAACAATCTTTGAAAGTATGTTCAAGGTAATGATTTTATAGAAACGGAAGTGAATAAATTGAATAATGATGTCATATTCAGCAGTAAATCAAATGAGTGGGCAACACCACAAGATTTATTTGACAAACTGAATGAAGAATTCAAGTTCACACTTGATCCTTGTGCTACACATGAGAATGCAAAGTGTGGAAAGTATTACACAATTGAAGAAGATGGTTTGAAACAAAGTTGGAAAGGTGAAATTGTATTTTGTAATCCCCCATACGGTAGAGAAATTTCACAATGGGTTGAAAAATCTTATAAAGAATCAGTTAGGGGGGGGCATTAGTAGTAATGTTGATTCCCTCACGAACAGATACAAAGTATTGGCATGAATGGATATTTGGAAAAGCTGAAATAAGATTTATAAAAGGTCGTTTAAAATTTGATGATTCTAAAAATTCAGCACCTTTCCCAAGTGCAATTGTAATCTTTAAGGATGGTGAAAACAATGGAAAGAAGAAGGAACATAAACAAAGTTAAAATGCATTCTGATATATGTGAAGTTCTTAATGGAATCTATGAAAAGAAAAATCATGATTATGGTGATTCATTTGCAAAATTAAGAAATGAACTTCCAAATACAATCTTGGTCAGAGTATATGACAAGTACAGTAGACTGAAAACTTTGATGCAAGGTGCAGATCAGAAAGTTACTGATGAATCAATTGATGATACTTTAATGGATTTAGCGAACTACTGTATTATGGAATTGATAGAAAGGAAGATAGCAAATGAAAATAAATGAATATCAAAAGTCAGCATTGAGAACTGCAAGCAGTGAGAAATCAGAAGACTTGATCCTGAATGGCATCCTTGGTCTTTGTGGTGAAACAGGTGAAGTTTCAGACCATATCAAGAAAAATATGTTCCAGGGTCATGAACTGAATCAGGACAAGCTTGTGAATGAACTTGGTGATGTATGTTGGTACATTGCAATCTTAGCAAGTGGACTGAATGTTGACCTTGAAACAGTAATGAAAAAGAACATTGAAAAGCTTCAAAGAAGATACCCTGATGGATTTGAAGCTACAAAATCTATAAACAGAAAGGATGAAGATAATGAAAGCAATTAAATCAGACCCAATTGAAGTTCCAATGTTGACGGATGATAGGTTTGACAGAATTGAACAGTTCGATGAACTTGTTAAACCAGTGCAACAATTCATGTTGAAACATTACAGTCCACATTCCAAAATAATCATTGAATGTAACGGTGCGACAATCACCACAGATGAAATGTTCATCCCTCTAAAGGTTGGTGATTAAATGTCAAATAGAAATCCAAAGTTCAATGCAAGTGGATGTGCAGACCCAACAGCATATGAAGCACTGAAACCAATGATTAAAGAAGATGCTGCACTTGAAAAGAAAGTTCATAACGTGGTCAATTGTGTGAAGTTCATTGTTGATTGGGCAGGTTTTGAACTAATCGGAAGAATACAAATCAAAGACAAGAAATCAGGAAGGGAGTTCAGATAATATGAAACCAGTAAAAACAGATACAAGCAACATCACCTTTGTTGGTGAAGGATGTGAAGATTTACCTGGTACAAGATACATGTGTGATGATGGTGTGACACCAGGAATAGAAACAGTTTGGGAATTAAGTGAAGAAGAAAAGCAGCAAGTGTTGGAATCAGGCAGAATTTACTTATACATTATGGGAAGAACGGTTCAACCTTGTTTCCTAGCAACTGAATCAGCAATCAGAATGGATGAAGAACCTGAAATATCACAAGAAGATTTAAAATATCTAAAGGATGCAGCAGAACAAGAATCTGTTGAAAGATTAACTAATGCTCAAATCAAAGTTGAAAAGGATGGTGAAGATAATGAAAATCATGAATCAAAAGAACAGAATTGAACTGTTCAAGAAAACAATGAACAAGGCAGGCATCAATGAAGATTTTCTTCATTGGCTGATTGATGAAGGTTTCTTCACTGCCCCTGCTTCAACTAAATATCATGGTGCTTATGATGGTGGATTATTTGATCACTGTTTGGAAGTCACTGAATCATTAGTTGAAATCACTGAAAAGATGAATATTGAATGGGAACATCCAAGGTCACCTTACATAGTTGGAATGTTTCATGACCTTTGTAAACTGGATTCATATGAAAAGGTCATTGATGTTGAAGGTGTGATGATGTTTGGATCAGATGAAGTCAAAGGTGAACAAGCACACTTTGGATATAGAAATGATAGTTTGTTCCCTGGTCATGGTGACAAGTCAGTGATGAAACTTGCAGCATGGATGCACCTGACAGAAGAAGAAATCCTTTGCATTAGGTATCATATGGGTGCTTATGAAAAAGATACCTGGGATTATTATGACAGAGCAATCAAGAAATATCAGACTGTACTTTGGACACACACAGCAGACATGGTTACTTCAAAGGTCAAGGGGGTTTAATTCATGGAACAATACTACTTCCCTATTATCTTCTTGCTGATTGGTTTCATCCTTGGAAAGCTTTCAATGTATAAGTCACTGATTACAGCGAAAAAGGAAAATGATACTTTGAAGAAAGAAACACTACTTCTGAAAAATCACATTGTATCAACAAAGAAAGGTAGAATCATTGTTCAGGGTGAAGAAAAATCCTAACCCCAACCTATTCAGCAGTAGTGGTGGGAACGGTGGTTCAAGGTAAAGTTCAAGGTGGTTCAATGTAAAATATAATCACCTTGAACCTATTAAAACACTGATAAACACTTACTTTGAGTGGTAACGGTTCAAGGGGTTCAAGGTAACTTTAATTTATTAAGAGAAAATAAGAATCTATATATTTTAAAAATTATATAAAATATATACTCTAAAAATAATTAAATAAGAGATAATACCTTGAACCCTTGAACCGATATGTCATAAGTTCAGTTAAATCAAGGGTTTTGATAGGTTCAAGGTTAGGTTCAAGGTTCAAGGTAAATCAGGTGAAAGGTAGGTATTTTATGAAAAATGATATAAATGTGATAGAAACAACAGCACAAATGACAGCAAAAGAAGTTGTTTCTGAATTGAGAAGACAAGGACTTTTGAAAGATAACAGAAGAACACCTTTTCAGAAAACAGAAACACTGCTATATAATTACAACAATTTCAAATCAGCAATCAATGACAAGTATGAACAGATTAAAACCATCCAATGTGAAGGTATTCCAAAGAAAAGTTCAAGTATTACATCATTTTCAAGTTCACCAACTTATGAAATCAAGTCTGATGCTGATAAGGCAGATGAAAAGATTGAAGCTATTGAACAAAGTATTCAGGTGACAAAGAATTTCATAGGTGTCATTGATAGTGCAATTGATGCTTTAAGAGATGATCCATATTTTGAAATTATTCCAATGAAATACTTTGAAAGCAAATCAAGGGATGACATTGCAATATTCTTTGATGTTGATGCTTCAACCATAAGCAGACACAAGAACAGACTTGTGAATTTACTTCAAATTAGATTGTTCAGTGATGAAGTTATTTATCAGATATTTAGCTAAGGGGTGATATTGTGAACAGAGCAGAAAGAAGAAGGTTACAGAAGCAAGGTAAACAAGTAAAACCTGAATCAGTAATCAATATTAAGTCCAGTGATGTTCAGCAGATAAAGAAAGATGCAGTTAGTGAAGCAGTTGATAAAGCATTTCTTTTGATGTTAGGTCTTCCAGTGTTAGTATTGCGTGACAAATGGGGATTCGGTAAAATCAGATCAGAAAGGTTTATTGACCAGGTACTTGAATTATATGATTCATTCAACAAAGATTATTTGACACTTGATGATATACACAAAGTCCTATGGGAAGAAGCAGGTGTTAAGATTCAATCAAAGGATTGATATTGCACAAACCATGCAATATTGATACCCTTGTGTGTACCCTTTATATAAGTTATAATGTATATAGTGATTAATATGCAAAATGAAAGACCCAAGAACTTTGTGTTCAAGGGTCTATTTTTATGCCAAAAATGAAAGGAAGGTGTTGCAGAATGGCAATGACCAAGAAACAAAAGCTGTTTGTAGAAGAATATCTGATTGACCTGAATGCAACACAAGCAGCGATAAGAGCAGGTTATTCAGTTCAGACAGCAAAAGAAACAGGATATGAAAACCTCACAAAACCTCACATTCAAACAGCTATAAGCAAAGCACTTGCTGAACGATCCAAAAGAACAGGAATCAATGCAGATAGAATCATTCAGGAACTTGCAAAGATTGCATTCTTGAATCCTTCTTCTGTTATCAATTTACAGAATGCTTCTGTTTTAGATGGTGCAAGTGAAGAAGATCTTGCTTGTATATCTAGTGTGAAAATCAAAAGGTCATCTAGTGATACCAGTGATTCAATCGAAAGAGAAATAAAGACCTATGACAAAATCAAAGCACTTGAACTTCTAGGAAAACATATGGGAATGTTCACTGATAAGTTCAAAGTTGAAGGTGTGATTCCCATTGTCATACAAGATGATTTGGGTGAAGATGATGAAGATTAGTAGCACGTTAGTAACACAATCATCAGAAAACCTTGAAGAACAGACACATTGCAATTATAGTCTAATAATTTCAGGTGATTGCCTATGAGTAAACTTAAAATATCTTTAAAAAAGGTTGTAGGTAAAAAGTACAATAGATTTTGGCATTTTAAAGGCAGATACAGAGTGGTCAAAGGATCAAGAGCATCCAAGAAATCAAAGACCACTGCACTTTGGTATATCACCAATATGATGAAACATCCTGGTGCAAATACCTTAGTTGTCAGAAAAACATTCAGGACATTGAAAGATTCATGCTTCACTGAATTGAAATGGGCAATCAACAGGTTGTGTGTTCAGGATCATTGGAAGATTACTGAATCACCTTTACAGCTTGAATATATACCAACTGGACAGAAGATTTATTTCAGGGGTTTAGATGATCCATTGAAAGTTACATCCATAACAGTTGATGTTGGATCCTTATGCTGGATGTGGATTGAAGAAGCTTATGAGATCATGAAAGAAGATGATTTCAATATTCTTGATGAATCTATTCGTGGTCAGGTTGAAGATGGATTGTTCAAACAGATTACATTGACATTCAACCCTTGGAATGAACATCACTGGATCAAGAAACGGTTCTTTGATGCTGTACCTGATCCTGATATTCTTGCACTAACAACAAACTACATGTGTAATGAATTCTTGGATGCAGCAGATAAAAAAGTATTTGAAACCATGAAAAAGAATAATCCTAGAAGATACAGGGTTGCAGGTCTTGGTGATTGGGGTATTGTTGAAGGTCTTGTTTATGAGAATTGGGAAGAAAAAGAATTCAACCTGGAAGAAATCAAGAAGATTAAAGCAATCAAATCTGCATTCGGTCTTGATTTTGGTTATACCAATGACCCTTCTGCCTTATTTTGTGGAATGGTCGATATTGAAGGTAAGACCATTTATGTATTTGATGAAATGTACAAAGAAAGAATGTCAAATGAAGCAATATATGATGAAGTCACTAATATGGGATATAGAAAAGAACGAATTAGAGCAGATTCAGCAGAACCTAAGTCTATTGATCGTTTGCGTGAACTTGGATTGGTGAATATAAGACCAGCGAGGAAAGGAAAAGACAGTGTCAACAATGGCATTGATTACATTCAGGATTTTAAGATTATCATTCATCCAAGGTGTGTAAACTTCCTGACTGAAATAAGCAACTACACTTGGGATAAAGATAAATTTGGAAAGAAAATCAATAAACCAATTGATGATTTCAACCACTTACTTGATGCCATGCGTTATGCACTTGAAGAATTCATCAAGGGTGAAACATTCAGTTTTGATTGATGTTAGTATCACATTAGTAACAAAATCCTTTCAAAGTTCAATAGTTCAAAGGGTTTTTAATATATTAAGTCATAAAAAGAAAGAAGGTGCAACATGAAGCAGGTCAATATTCTTGGTACTGAATACATAATAAAAACGGACACAGAAACCAATGATCCTAAATTGAAAGAATGTGATGGATATTGTGATGACACATTGAAGCTTTGTGTTGTTGCTGATTTTGTTCCTGACACTATGTCAAAAGGGAATTTAGAAGATTATAAGAACAAAGTTATAAGGCATGAGATTATTCATGCTTTTTTATTTGAATCAGGACTTTCTGAAATGTCAGCAGATGAAACTTTTGTGGACTGGATTGCAGCACAGTTCCCAAAATTACATCAAGCATTCCAAGAAGCAAATGCACTTTGAAAGGGGGTGAATAACCAATGTTTGAGTTTCTAACAATTAGATCAGATGAAGACCTGATTAATAATATTGTCAATGAAGGTGCTGCTGCAAAGATAACGGATGAACAGTTCATTGAACTTGAAATACAAAGATTCAAGGCTTCTAAGAGAAGAAAAGAAATGATTGATGGTGAAAAGTACCATGAAGGTAATCATGACATTCTTAAAAGAAAAAGAACCATAATTGGTGAAAATGGTGAACTGACTGTTGTTGAAAATCTTCCAAACAATAGAATTGTTGATAATCAATATGGAAAGATGGTGGATCAGAAAAAGAACTACCTTCTTGGTCAACCTATCGCATTCAAAACTGACAATGAACTGTATGGAAAGCTGTTGAAGAAAATCTTTAATAAGAGATTCCAAAGGTTAATCAAGAATGTTGGTGAAGATGCTTTGAACACTGGTCTTGGTTGGTTAATGCCATATTACAATGAACATGGTGAATTCACCTTTAGAAGATTCAAGTCATATGAGATTATACCTGGTTGGGCAGATACAGAACACACCATTTTAGATTATGCCATTAGGATATATGAAGTCATTGCCTATGAAGGTAAACAAGAAAAGGTCATTGAAAAGGTTGAAGTCTATGATGAAAATGGAATTTACAGATTTATCATAGAAGGAAGTAAACTTGTTCCTGATGAAGAACCTTTCAGCAACTACTTCACTACTATTGATGAAGATGGTGACCAAGTGATTGAACAAGGTTGGAATTGGTCAAAGATTCCCCTTATACCTTGGAAGTACAATTCGAAAGAAATCCCATTGATTAGAAAGGTCAAAGGATTACAAGATGGATTGAACACTATTCTTTCCAACTTCCAAAATAACATGGAAGAAGATGCAAGGAATACAATCTTGATTCTAGTAAACTATGATGGTGAAAATCTTGGTCAGTTTAGAAAGAACCTTGCAACATATGGTGCAGTTAAGGTCAAGACAGTAGATGGTGCAGCAGGTGACCTGAAAACACTTCAAGTTGAAGTCAATGCTGATAACTATAAGGCAATCATTGAGATATTCAAGAAAGCAATCATTGAAAATGCAAAAGGATATGATGCAAAAGATGACAGGCTTTCAGGTAATCCAAATCAGATGAACATTCAATCAATGTATTCTGATATTGATTTGGATGCCAATGAAATGGAAACTGAATTTCAAGCATCTTTTGAAGAACTGCTTTGGTTCGTCAATGTTCATTTGTTCAATACAGGTCTTGGTGATTATGAAGGTGAAGAAGTTGAAGTTATATTCAATCGTGACATCCTGATTAATGAAACAGAAGTCATTGACAATGTTAATAAATCAGTGTCTGTTCTTTCTGATGAAACACTTGTTGCAAATCATCCTTGGGTTGATGATCCACAAGCTGAACTTGATAGAAAGGATGAACAGAAACAAAAGGAAATGGATGAATATAAGGATGCATTCAATCCAGTCAACCCAAATGACAATAAAAGTGGTGATGTAGATGAAGAATAGTTCATATTGGAAGAAACGTTTTGAACTTCTTGAACAGCTTTCACATGATGAAGCTTCTACCCTACTTCATGAACTTGAAACCCACTACATGAAAGCACAAAGAGAAATTGAAGGTAAAATCAATTCATGGTATCAAAGGTTTGCACTTAATAATGAAATCACCATGACAGAAGCTAGAAAATGGCTGACCATGAAAGAACTTGCTGAATTCAAGTGGGATGTTAAAGAGTACATCAAATATGGTGAACTTAATGAAATCAATCAACTTTGGATGAAACAACTTGAAAATGCATCTGCAAGGTATCATATATCAAGGCTTGAATCTTTGAAATTACAACTTCAACAATCTATTGAAGTATTATTTGGAAATCAACTTGATCAGTTTGATGTAATGATGAAAAACATTTATTCAGAAGGATATTACCATACAATATATGAAGTTCAAAAGGGATTCAACATTGGATGGAATATTGCTTCTATTGATCAAGACAAATTGAAAAGAATAATTTCAAAACCTTGGGCAGCAGATGGACAGAATTTCAGTTCAAGGTTATGGAACAATAAATCTAAACTGATTAATCAGATTCACACTGAATTAACTCAAATGACAATCTTGGGAAAAGCACCTGACCAAGCAATCAAGAATATTGCTACAAAGATGAATACATCCAAATCAAATTCAGGAAGATTGGTCATGACTGAATCAGCTTATTTTTCTTCTGTTTCTCAAAAGGATGCATTTAATGAACTTAATGTTGAACGGTTTGAAATCGTGGCAACCTTGGACAGTAGAACATCAGAAATCTGTCAAAGTTTAGATGGTCATGTATTTGAAATGAATACATTTGAAGCAGGTGTCACTGCCCCACCCTTTCATCCTTGGTGCAGAACAACAACTGTTCCATACTTTGATGATGAATTCAATTTGGGTGAACGGGCTGCAAGGGATGATGAAACAGGAAAAACATATTATGTTCCATCAAATATAAAATATCCTGATTGGAAATCAAAATTTGTTGATGGTATTTAAGAATAATTTATTTAGGGGTGATAGTCATGAAATGTTGAAAAATCAAGGGGTATATTACATCAAAGACCTTATAAAAGTGCGTATATGAGCATTATATAAGGTCATTTTTTATGCACTTTTTCACGAAAAAGGATGGTGATGAAATATTGAACAAAATAAGCTTCATCAATCAGAATTATAAAGTGAAAGGTGAGGTGATCCAATTATCTTCCTGGTGTTTGGGTTAAAACACATTGACCTGGTGGAAGTCGATAAAAGACACAAACATCATTGAAATTAGTGGAAGCAACCCACGAAAACAAAGCGAAAATTGAAAGGATGGATGAAACCATGAAAAGAAAATTTTTAGAAGATTTAGGACTTGAAAAAGAAGTCATTGACAAGATACTTGATGAAAACAGTGCAGATATTGGAAAAGCAAAAGGTGAAGTTGATTCTATTACATCAGAACGTGACAAGTTAAAGACTGACATTGCTGATCGTGATAAACAGTTGGAAGATTTGAAAAAAGTTGATGTTGATGCTTTACAGGCTGAAATTGAAAAACTTCAAGCTGATAATAAAGCAAAAGATGATGCACATGCTGCTGAAATTAAGCAGTTAAAAATTGATGCTGCTGTTTCTACTGCACTTACTACTGCAAAAGCAAGAAATGAAAAAGCTGTCAAAGCACTTCTTGAACTTGATCCTGAAAAGATTGAACTTCTTGATGATGGCACTATTAAAGGATTGGATGACCAAATCAAGAAACTGACAGAATCGGATGACACAAAATTCTTGTTTGATACTTCAACCAAGAAAACACAAATCAAGGGTGCAAAACCAGGTGAAACAGGCAAGGAAGACCCTGACACAAAAGTTGATGTCAGCAAAATGACTTATGAAGAACTTGCTGCTTACATGGAAGCAAACCCTGATGCAGAAATTTAAAAAACTAAAATTTTATTAAAAAGGAAGGATGATTTTAAATGGCAAAATTTGATGCTAAAACATTTAATGAAAGAGCATTTGGAAAGTATGTTGATATTGTTCCAAAGCTAAAAAAGAATGAACTTATTAAGTCAAGAGCATTACAACCAAACAGTCAAATCAAGCAGGCTTTCAGTGGTCAAACTGGTGTTGTTTATGCGACTATTCCAATGTATGGAAGAATTGACGGTGATGCACTGAATTATGATGGTAACACTGATATTACTGCAACAAGCACAGTAACATATGAACGTGGTGTTATTGTTATTGGTAGAGCAAAAGCATGGGTTGAAACTGACTTTGCAGAAGATTTGACTGGTGGTGCAAACTTCATGTCAAATGTTGCAAAACAAGTATCTGAATATTGGGATGAAGTTGACCAAGACACATTGCTTGCAATCTTGAAAGGTATCTTCTCAATGACTGGTACTGCAAACTTGAAGTTTGTAAATGGTCATACTTATGACATCAGTGTTGAATCAACTGCTGCAAAACAAGTTGTTTCTGCTGCTACATTGAACACTGCTATTCAGAAAGCAAGTGGTGACAAGAAATCCAAGTTTACTATTTCAATCATGCATTCAGTTATTGCAACTAATCTTGAAAACTTGAAGCTTCTTGCATACATGACTTACACTGATGCAGATGGAATTGAAAGACAGCTTGAACTTGCAACTTGGAATGGTAGAGCAGTAATCATTGATGATGGTATGCCAACAGAAGATGTTGATGCAACTTATGCACTTACTACTGATACTGAACTTAATAGTTCAAAGACTTATTACACAACTGATGGTTCTACTTATACAGCAGTGACATCACCTGATGTTGCTGATATTGCAACTTACTATGAAATGACTGATGAAGCACATACCAAATATACAACTTATGTTCTTGGTAACGGTGCATTTGACTATGAAGATATTGGTGCAGAAGTTCCTTATGCAATGGTAAGAGATGAAAAGACTAATGGTGGTCAAACTTACCTTTACAGCAGACAAAGAAAAGTATTTGCACCTTACGGAATCAGCTTCACAAAATCAAGCATGGCAACCAATTCACCAACTAATGCCGAACTTGAAAATGGTGCAAACTGGACACTTGTGAATGATGGAAATTCTGTTGCAGCTAACAGAAAATACATTGATCACAAAGCAGTTCCTATTGCAAGAATCATTTCAAGGGGTTAATTGAAGAAAGGGTGATGATGTATGAGTTTAACGGACATTCATAAAACAGTCATCACTAACATCAAAGCAATGTTATACAATAGCAGCTTACTTTCCTATCAACTTTCAGTTCCAACACAGGAATTGTCTTTGGAAGTTGTTGCTGATGATGTGATTCCAACTTCTACACAAATCAGATTTAGTGATGTAACACTATTTACACCTGGTTATATTGTGGAAGTTGGTGATTATGTCATTCTAAGATTGGATGCATTTCTAATTGATGTTATATCAAGACTTGAATCGTTTGGTTACACAGTGACTGATGCTGATAGTTGGATGATTGGTTTTGCACTTCAAAAGATTGAAAGTTCAATTAAAAATGAATGCAATGTCACCTTAATTCCTGATGGTTTAAATCAAACAGCAGTTGACATGGTTTGTGGTGAATTTTTATTCACTTTGAAAAATACAGGTAAGTTGGAAGGATTCAATTTGGATGCAGCATTGAAATCAGTTCAAGCAGGTGATACAACAGTTACATTTGCAATTGGTCAAGGTTCAATGACATCTGAACAAAGATTGAATGCCCTTCTTTCCTACTTAATGACTAATGGAAGGGGTGAATTTGCATGTTATCGGAAAGTCAAGTGGTAGCAGTCAGACAAGCAATTGAAATGACCTACACTGGAAAATGTACTATCAGCGAATATCAGAAGGTGCAGAAAGCAAATAAATCTACTGGTTTTCAAGAAGTTCCAGTAATCACTGACCAACCTTGCAAATTATCCTTTTCAAAGGTTGCAAGTACAAGTCAAGGTGAAACTGCTGCAATGGTTGTTCAAACAGCAAAAGTCCTTATTGCACCTGAAATTCAAATCAAACCAGGTTCAAAACTGACTATCACACAAAACGGTGTAACCACTGAATATTCAAATAGTGGTGAACCTGCATTATTCAATACACATCAAGAAGTTGTCCTTGAATTATTCAAGGGGTGGTCTTAGTGGGTAGGTTTGGAAATTGTAAATTTGATGATCTAAAAAAGTTCCAAGACAAATTGAACAAATTGAACGAACAACAAGTTAATTTGTTCATTGAAGCTTGTGCAAAAGAACTTGCTGCAAGATTATTGGCAAAAGTTATTAAAAGGACACCAGTTGGAAAATATCCAAAGAGTTCAGGAAAAAAAGGTGGCACATTAAGACGTGGATGGACAGCAGGAAAAAGGTCAAGTGCAATCAAGTATGTAAGTGATCTTACAATTCATCATTTTGGTGATACTTATGTTATCGAAATAGTGAATCCAATTGATTATGCTTCTTATGTTGAATTTGGACATAGAACAAGTAATCACAAAGGTTGGGTTCAAGGAAGATTCATGCTGACCATATCAGAACAAGAAATTGAATCTGCTGCACCAAAGATTCTTGAAAGAAAATTATCAAAAAAATTGGGGGAAGTGTTCAAATGATAAATAAAATTATTGATGCAATAAGCATTTCCATCAATTCTGAATTTGATGATAGTTATGAAATTTATACTGAAAGTATAGAACAAGGTTTGAAAGAACCTTGTTTTTCTGTATTTTGCTTGAATCCAACAAATGAACTTTTCAGAAATAAAAAGTATTTCAGAAACAATCAATTTTGCATTCAATACTTCCCTTCTACTAATGAACCAAAAGCTGAATGTAATTCAGTTCTTGAAAGATTATATGATTGCTTGGAATCAATTACAATCGTTGAAAATGAAACAACTGAAAGTATGACCAGGGGATCAAGAATGAAAAGTGAAATTGTTGATGGTGTTTTGAACTTTTTCATAAACTACAACATGTTTGTTTATAAGGTTGAAATACCTGCTGACAACATGGAAGATTTAGAAATTGATACTGATGCGAAAGGATGGTAAACATGGCAAGAAAAACAAAATCTGCTGATGTGGAAACCGTTGAAAGTGTTGAAGTTATGACATTTTCAAAAGAAAAAATCATATCAGCAAAAAAATATAGTAACAGAAAAGACATCCTAAATGAATTACTTGAAGATGGAAAAGAATATTCATTTGATCAAGTTGATACGTTGATGGATGATTACATGAAAGGAAAGGTGAAGTAATATGGCACTTGGTGGTGGAACTTTTGTCACACAGAACAAGGTACTTCCTGGTTCTTATATTAACTTTGTTTCTTTAGCAAAAGCAAGTGCAACCCTTTCAAATAGGGGAATTGCAGCAATGCCCCTTGAGCTTGATTGGGGTGTTGAAAATGCAGTGTTTGAAGTAACAAAGGAAGATTTTCAGAAAAATTCATTGAAGATTTTTGGTTATGCTTATACAGATGACAAATTGAAAGGTCTTAGGGATCTATTCATGAACATCAAAACACTTTATGCTTATAGGCTGACAAGTGGTGGTGTTAAAGCAACCAATACTTTTGCAACAGCAAAATATTGTGGTATTCGTGGTAATGATTTAAAAATTGTAATTCAAGCAAACGTTGATGTTCCTGCTGACTTTGATGTGAAGACTGTTCTTGGAACAACTGTTGTTGATGAACAGACTGTTTCAACTGCTGCTGAATTAGTTGCAAATGATTATGTAACATTCAAATCAGAAGCAACACTTGTAGTTACAGCTTCAACCCCACTTACTGGTGGTACAAATGGAACTGTTGATGGTACATCACATCAAAACTTCTTGGATAAGATTGAAGCATATTCATATAATGCACTTGGTGTTGTCACTACTGATGATACTACAAAAGGCTTATATATGAACTTCAATAAAAGAATTCGTGATGATGTTGGTCAGAAATTCCAAGCTGTTCTTTATAACAAGGCTGCTGACTATGAAGGTGTTGTCAACGTAAAGAATGCAACAACAGAAGACACTGCTGCACTGGTTTATTGGGTAACTGGTATCATTGCAGGATGTGAAGTTAATAAATCCAACCTGAACAAGAAATATGATGGTGAATACACTGTTGAAGCTGATTACACTCAATCACAACTTGAAGCAGCAATTCTTGCAGGTGAATTCACACTTCATAAAGTTGGTTCTGACATTAGAGTTCTTTCGGACATCAATTCCTTGGTTACTGTTTCAGATACTAAAGGTGAGATTTTCAAAGACAATCAAACTGTCAGGGTTATGGATCAGATTGCAAATGACATTGCAGTCCTATTCAATACAAAATATCTTGGTACAGTTCCAAATGATGCAGCAGGAAGAATCAGTCTTTGGTCTGATATTGTAAAACACCATGAACAACTTGCAGAAATCAGAGCAATTGAAAATTTCAGTGATTCTGATGTGGTAGTTGATCAAGGTAATACTAAAAAATCTGTTGTTGTACAGGATGCTGTCACTGTTGTCAATGCAATGGCGCAACTTTACATGACAGTGGTCATGGGATAAGAAAGGGGTGAAGATAGATGAACAATGTTACTATGAAAGCAAAAGACACTATTTCTGCAAAGCTTGCTGAATGCTTCATCACTATTGGTGAAAACAGATACAACTTTATGCAGATGATTGACTTTGAAGGTAAAGTTGATAAAAACAAGACCAAAGTTCCAATCTTGGGAAGAATCATGGATGGAAATAAAACAGTTGGTCTTTCAGGTACTTTTTCAGGCACAGCACACTATAACCAGTCTATTTTCAGACAGGCATTGCTTGACTATAAAAACACTGGTATTGACACTTATTTTGAAATTCAAATCACTAATGAAGACCCTGAATCAACAGCAGGAAGACAAACATTGGTATTCATGGATTGTAACACTGACGGTGGTGTTCTTTCAAAATTTGATGCAGATGGTGAATACTTGGATGAAGAAATTGAAGGTACTTTTGAAGACTTCAAGATGCCTGAAAGCTTTGCTGTTCTGAATGGTATGCTTTAATGATTAAAGGGGTGCTTCTACTTTGGAAGACCCCTTATTTTTTAGATTAAAATTGAAAGGATAAGGTGAAAACATGTCAAATTTAAGCTTGTTTTTAAAGAAAAATAAAATTCAAAAGGAAAATACAACTTATGCTGCAACCAAATCACTTTGTGATGAACAAGGCAATCCCCTACTTTGGGAAATCAAACCTTTGACTACAAAGGAAAATGAAGATATTCGTGAAGCATGTATGATTGAAATTCCAGTCAAAGGTAAACCGAATATGTTCAGACCAAAATTGGTAACATCAAAGTATCTTGCAAAGATGATGGTTGCATCTATTGTTGAACCAAATCTTTACAATGCAGAACTTCAAGATAGTTATGAAGTTAAGACACCCGAAGACCTTTTGAAAGAAATGGTGAATGATCCTGGTGAATACAATGATCTTGCTACTTTTATTCAGCAGTTCAACGGATTCAATACTACAATGCAAGATAAGGTTGAAGAAGCAAAAAACTAATAAGTGAAGGTGATAGTGATGCAAATATTGCATACTATTGTCTTCACAAACTTCACATTTTACCAAGTCAATATATGAATTTAGATGAAGAAGAAAAAGCTTTTGTTATTGCTGCTATTCAAATGAAATCAGATAATGACAAGAAAAAACAGAAAGAATTAGAAAGGAAAGCTAAAAAGAAGTAGGGTCTGTTCTTCCCTACTTCTTTTATTTTGATAGAGAAAGGTAGGTGAAAGACAAATGGCAAGTATTAGTTCTCAAATTGAACTTATAGATAGAATATCAGCACCACTGCACGATATAGCAAGTGCATTAATGGTAACAGTGAATTCTTTTGAGGACATGCAGTCAGCAGCAAATAATTCATTTGATGGATCTAATTTTGATGGAGCAAGAGAAGAAATAGACCAAGCTACTATTGCAATTAGACAAATGGAAGAAGAACTTTCAAGAATAATACCACCTGATCTTGAATTTAATATTTCAGGTCAAACAACAGCCAATGTGCCTGTCGAACCTATTTGGAATTCAGATAACATGGAAGTGTTCACGAATACTGGAATTGAAAGATTTCAACAGGAAGTTCAATCAACAAATACAATGTTGAACACTTTGAACAGTACACAAGAACAAATTGCACAACAAGCATCCACTACTGATATATTCCCTGACAACATGGTTTCTGATTTGAATGCTATGGCAGGAAGAATTCAAAGAATTAGAACACAGATTGACCAAATTGAAAGTAATCCAATGAATCTTGGAACTGATTTGGCAAATAGTGAACTGGAACAATTAAGAATGCAGTTAAGTCAAGCAGTAGACCAACAAGAAGACTTGAATCAAGCACTTCAAAGAATGGATGTAGATGAAGCAAATCAAGCTTATATGAGGTTATCACAGACTGTTGGTGGTACTGAAAGGTATATCAGGGATAATGTTGATGCACAAGGTCAATTCAATAATCAGATCAGGGATGGAACTTCTGCTGCAAGTAATCTTCAAAATAAGGTTATGGGGTTAATTGCTGCTTATGCAACTATTCAATCAGTAAGTAAAACATTGAACATATCAGACCAAATGACACAAACAACTGCAAGGCTCAATTTGATGAATGACCAACTTCAAACAACAGAAGAACTTCAAAACATGATTTATTTGTCTGCTGAAAGGTCAAGGGCATCATATGCTGATACAGCAGATGTGGTTGCGAAACTTGGTCAACGTGCAGGTGATGCTTTTGATTCTAATGTTGAAACCATTGCTTTCGCTGAAAACCTAAATAAAATGTTTGTCATTGCAGGTGCTTCACAACAAGAAATGGCATCAGCTTCACTACAATTGACACAAGCACTTGGTTCAGGTGTCTTGCGTGGTGAAGAACTGAATGCAGTATTTGAAGCAGCACCAAACGTAATTCAAGCAATTGCAGACTATATGGATGTTCCTATTGGTGCAATTAGAGAAATGGCATCAGAAGGTCAGATAAGTGCTGATATTGTTAAAAATGCAATGTTGAGTGCAACAGATGAAATTAATGCACAGTTTGAAAACATGCCAATGACCTTTGGTCAAATTTGGACATCAATTGGTAATGATGCTTTGATGTCATTTGATCCAGTCCTTGACAGATTGAATGATATGGCAAACAGTGATGGTTTCCAAACTATGGTTGCAGGTATTGTTGATTCACTTGTATTTGTTTCAGGTGTAGTCATTGAAATATTTAACTTAGTTGCACAAGTAGGTTCTTTCATGGCTGAATATTGGTCAATCCTTGAACCAATTATACTTGGTGTTGCAACTGCACTTGGAATTTACACTGTTGCATTGATTGCTTACAATACCATTCAGGGTATTTCAAATGTAATCAAAGGAATTGCAGCATTTCAAGCAAGTGTTCATTCAGCAGCACTGATGATGGAAACAGGTGCAACATTCGCTGCAACAGCAGCACAACATGGTTTTAATGCAGCATTGCTTGCTTGTCCTATCACCTGGATTATCATTGGTATTATTGCAATCATAGCAGTCATTTATATGGCTGTTGCAGCATTCAATAAATTTGCAGGAACATCAGTCAGTGCGACAGGAATTATTGTTGGTGTGCTTACTGTTGCTGTTGCATTTGTAGGAAATTTGTTTGTCACACTTATCAATTTAATTGTTGATTTGGTGGCTTTAATTTGGAATTGCATTGCAGCTTTTGCTGAATTCTTTGCTAATGTCTTCAATGATCCAATAGGTTCAATTGTTCGATTGTTTTCAGGCATGGCAGATTCAGTTCTTGGAATATTGGAAGGTATTGCATCAGCAGCAGATACATTGTTTGGTTCAAACTTAGCTGATTCAGTGTCAGGATGGAGATCTTCACTTCAAGAAATGACAAATGACCTTGTTGGTGAAGCTGAAATCAAAGTTCCAAGGATGGATGCAAGTTCAATGCACTTGGATAGATTTGAATATGGTGCAGCATGGGATGCAGGATATGACTTTGGTGAAGGTGTTGAAGATACAATTTCAAACTTTGACATTGGAAGTATCTTTGATACAAACATCCCTGACCCAAGTGATTATGGATATGATTCAGTTGAATCCAATATTGCTGATACTGCTGAAAACACAGGTGCAATGAAAGATTCAGTGGATATTTCACAAGAAGATTTGAAGTATATGAGAGATGCAGCAGAACAAGAAACAATAAATAGATACACAACTGCTGAAATCAAAGTTGATATGCCAGTTAATGCAAGTATTAATTCAGACATGGATTTGGATGGTGTAGTTGCATATCTTGGTGAAGGTGTAAATGAAGCAATGGAAAAAGCTGCAACAGAGGGGGTGCATAGTTAATGGCTTATTATTTTTATTTAGATAAATTGTTGTTACCAATTGCACCTTCTAAGTTGCAATTAAAAGTGAACAATCAAAACAAAACATTAACATTAATCAATGAAGGTGAAATCAATATTTTAAAGAAACCGAAGTTGACTGATATTGATTTTGATGTATTAATTCCACAAGTGAAATATCCATTTGCGATTTATAAAGATGGATTTCATGATGCATTATACTATTTGGATAAACTTGAAGCTTTAAAATCAGGTCAAGAACCTTTTCAATTCATTGTGACAAGAACACTTCCAAATGGAAAGATGCTATTTGATACCAATTTAAAAGTATCATTGGAAGATTACAGAGTTAAAGAAGATAAAAAAGAAGGATTTGATCTTACCGTTTCAATCAGTTTGAAACAGTACAAAGATTATGGAACAAAGACTGCAAATGTAACAATAAGTAATCAAAAGGCAGTTGCTAAAGTAGAAAAAACAAGACCTGCTGAATCATCCCCTGCACCAAAGGCATCAGCAAAAACTTATACTGTTACTAAAAATGATACTCTTTGGATTATTGCAAAGAAGTTTTATGGAAATGGAAGTGAATATTCAAAGATTTTTTCTGCTAACAAAGATAAAATCAAGAATGCAAACTTGATATATACAGGTCAAGTGCTGACTATTCCAGTTTAGGGGGGGTGTTACAGTGGAAGTTGAAATTTTAATTCAAAACGGAAACAAAGTATATATTCCAGTTGTTGAAGAAGACATTGTATGGTCAACTGAAAGAAAAGACATCCCTGGTCAATTAACATTCAACATCATTCCTGATGAAATAATTAATTTCACAGAAGGAAATGCAGTCAGAATGAAAGTGGATGGTAAAAACATATTTTATGGTTTTATATTCACGAAAAAAAGAACCAAAGAGGGAATCATCAGTGTAACAGCTTATGATCAATTACGTTATTTGAAGAATAAAGACACTTATGTTTATACGAATAAAACAGCAGGTGAATTCATTCAAATGATTGCTTCTGATTTTAACTTGCAAACAGGTACATTAGAAGATACAGGTTACAAAATAGCATCAAGGGTTGAAGACAATGTTACTTTAATGGAAATGATTCAAAGTTCATTGGATTTAACCCTTCAAGCTAAAAAAGAACTATATGTGCTATATGATGATTTTGGAAAAATAGCATTAAAAAATATTATGTCCATGCAACTGAACATTTTAATTGATGAAGAAACTGGTGAAAATTACAGCTATTCATCAAGTATTGATTCAGATACTTACAACAAGATTAAGTTGGTATATGACAATGAAGAATCAGGAAAAAGGGATGTATATATTGCACAGGATTCAACCAACATGAACAGTTGGGGTGTTCTTCAATACTTTGATACACTTCAAAAGGGTGAGAACGGAAAAGCAAAAGCAGATGCCCTTCTTTCACTTTATAACAGCAAAACAAGAAATTTAGTCATCAATAATGCTTTTGGTGACACAAGAGTTAGAGCAGGTTCAATGGTAATTGTTCAGTTGAACTTGGGTGATATTAAATTGAACAATTTTATGCTTGTTGAAAAATGCAAACATAAGTTTAAAAATGATGAACATTTAATGGATCTTACACTTAGAGGGGGTGAATTTGTTGCATGATTTTAACAACTTACTTATCACTATTAGAAAAATAGCACTTGAAGCAGTTAATGCATCCAAACCAACTGCTGTTGTTTATGGAAAAGTCATCAGCACTTCACCTTTAAAAATTCAAGTTGAACAAAAGATGACTTTGACTGCTGCACAATTAGTATTAACTAGAAATGTTACAAATTACACAACTAAAATTAGTTTTAATAATCCTGCAATTAAGAATATAGTTAAAAATTACAGTATGGATGATATTCCAGGAAGTAATTATAAATTGACTTATCAAGAAAACGTGAAAAATGAAATCACCATTTATAATGGCTTGGTTGTTGGTGATGAAGTTGTCATGATTCAGATGCAAGGTGGTCAAAAATATATTGTGATAGATAGGGTGATAACATGATTCCAGGAATAAACGGTTTTTTACAAGAAGATTTTGAAATTGAATCACAACCAAGCAAAACTTTTAAAATGTACTTGAATCAAGAAATTGTCAATGGTTTTACAGATGAACTTGATTCAATGAAACAAACAATTTATATGATTCTTAATACCGAACGGTATCAATACATCATTTATTCTTGGAATTATGGTATTGAATTAATTGATTTGTTCGGTGAACCAGTAACTTATGTGTGTCCTGAACTAGAAAGAAGAATTACAGAAGCATTGACCCAAGATGAAAGAATCTTGTCGGTTGATGCTTTTTCTTTTGATGTCAGTGTGAAAGGAAAGGTTCATGTGACATTCACAGTACACACAATCTTTGGTGATATTGATTCAGAAAAGGTGGTGAATATTTAATGTATGAAAATGTAACATTTGAAAGCATTCTTCAAAGGATGCTTGACAGGGTATCTGATCAACTTGATAAAAGGGAAAGTTCACCAGTATATAATGCCCTTGCCCCTGCTGCTGTTGAACTTCAATTAATGTATATAGAATTTGACATTATCTTAAAAGAAACTTTTGGTGATACAGCTTCAAGGGAATATCTAATCAGACGTGCTGCTGAACGTGGAATCATACCATATCCTGCAACCTATGCACTCTTAAAAGGTGAGTTCACACCAACAAACATCAATATTCCAATAGGTTCAAGGTTCAGTTTGAACGATTTGAACTATTATATAAAAGAAAAAATTTCAGATGGTGTTTATCAAGTTGAATGTGAAGAATCTGGTGTTAAAGGAAATCAATACTTTGGTGAAATGATACCAATTGAATATATTGATGGACTTGAAACTGCACAACTTACTGAACTTCTTATTCCAGGTGAAGATGAAGAAGATACAGAAGATTTGCGTACAAGATACTTTTCAAGCTTTGAAACTAAGGCATATGGTGGAAATCAGGATGATTATTTACAAAAAACAAATGCTATTGCAGGAGTCGGTTCAACTAAAATCACACCATTATGGGATGGTGGTGGAACTGTAAAATTAACTATTTTAAATTCTGAATTTAGCATAGCAAGTTCAACCTTAATTGATACAGTTCAACAAGAAATTGACCCAACAAAAGATGGATTTGGAATAGGAATTGCACCAATAGGTCATATAGTTACCGTAAATACAGCAGAAGAAATCACAGTGAATGTTTCATCAACAATCACATTTGATGATGATTATTCTTTTGCAACACTTCAATCACAAATTGAATCAGTTGTTGATGAATATTTACTTGAACTTAGAAAAGAATGGGCAAACCAAACAAACTTGATTGTAAGAACAGCACAGATTGACACAAGAATTTTAGGAATTCAAGGGGTTATTGATATTGCTGATACTAAAATTAATAATGTAGCTTCTAACCTAACTCTTTCAGAATATCAAATTCCAATGATGGGTGGTGTGACTGGATGATAAGAAATGTAAATCTAATTGAACACCTTCCAAACTTTATTCGGGAATATAAAGAAATAAAACAGACCATGATTGCTGAAAATCCTGAATTTCAACTGGTGATTGATGAAAGTGAAAAAATAAAAAACAATCAATTTATTAAAACAAGTGACCTAGTTGGTATAACAAAGTTTGAAAAGTTATTAAATATTGTTCCAAACCCACATGATAGTCTTGATTCAAGAATATCAAGAGTTATGACAAGATGGAATGATTCAATTCCTTATACTTATAGAGGATTGATTGAAAGATTGAATATTTTGTGTGGCGAAAACAACTATACTATTTCAGCAAATTTCAATGCTTATGAGTTTGATTTACAAGTATATCTTCCACTTAGTGGTCAGGTTAATGAATTGGAATATATGCTTTCTTACATGATACCTGCAAATTTTGTGGTAACTATTTCTAATGATCTTGACTATGAAGCAATGGGAACATTTTATATGGCTTCAACCAATGTAGAAAGTAGGAGTTTTACAATCACTTCCGAATTAAATCATGAAATTATGCTTGAAGGTAATTTGTTTAACGGTTCAACAATTTCAAAAGTTCTTGAATATACAATAAATTAGAAAGGTGGATATTAAATGCAAAATTTAATTATAACAAATAAGGGTCAAGAACTGATGGCAAAGTTAATTGCAGGAACTTCAACTGCAACTTTTACGAAAATTTGTACATCAGATTATGATTACACAGATACGGTTATTGAAGATTTATTAACTTTATATCAAATAAAGCAAGAAACACTTGTTTCTAAAGTAACAAGAACTGACACAACAATCGTTGAAGTTCTTGCTGTAATGAATAATACGAATCTAAATGAAGGTTACTACATTAGGGGTGTTGGTCTCTATGCAAAAGGTTCAGATGATGTAGAAATTCTTTATGCTGTAAGTATTACAGACACACCTGACTATATGCCACCTTTTAGTGGTTCAACTGTTTCAGGTATAACTTTTAGACTTAATACAAAAGTTGATAATTCAACACAAGTTACACTTGAAGTAAATCCTGCTGCTATTCCAACAATTGATCAATTGCAAAATGTAGAAAATACGTTAAATGTTCATATAGGAAATTCAGTATATAGTGAATCAGGTGTACATGGATTTAGATACCATAATGACATACTTCAATTTGATGACGGTGAAGGTAATTGGATTGATATTGAAACAGGTGGGGGTGGAATCGCACCAAACAATGTATCGGATGCAACCATTAAAGTTGGTAATGGTAAATTGACAATAAAATGGTCAGACCCAGGTGACACAGTAGTTGATGGTCAACTTCTTTGTACATGGGAAGGAACTAAACTTGTTCAGAAAGCAGGTTCTTTTCCTGAAAATATTAAAGACGGAACGGTAATTCTTGATAATAAAGTAAAGGATGCATATTTATCTGATGGTTTTGAAATTAATGGGTTGACTAATGGTACAACTTACTATTTTAAATTGTTCCCTTATAGTGATAAAAATGCAGTTAATGAAAATGTTGCAAACAGATTGAGTGCAGCACCCCAACCTTACAAAATCATGGGTTTAAGCATTGACCTTTCAAATTCAAACCCTGCAACTTCAATCACATACACAGATGATGCTGTTGGAATGACCCCTGGTTCTGCTGCTTGGGATGAATTCTTTGGTCATTACCCTTGCTTATTGAATGCAGGGGTTGAAGTTGGCAAGCTAAAAACAACAGATTACACCAAATTTGAAAATGGCACTGCTGCTGACATCACATCAGGAAGTGCAGGTGATGTCATGGTTGCTTTCCCAAGAAGGGGTGTGAAAATCACCACTGTTGGAACAACAATGACAATCAAGATGACTGATGACCCTGATAATGCAGATTTTGAATATTTGGCACATACCAGGGGAAGCACAAGAAAAGAAAAGTTCTATCTTGGTGCATACAAAGGTTTCACTACATCTTCAAAACTTCGTTCCCTTAGTGGTAAAACACCAACTGCATCACAAACTATTGGAACATTTAGAACCCAAGCACAAGCGAATGGTGCAGGTTATGATCAGTCAGGGTTCTATCAGCTTATATTCAGACAAGTAATGTACCTATTGAAATACAGAAATCTTGATTCACAGACTGCTGTTGGTAGAGGATATGTTGATGGAAATAGTGCTGCAATTGCTACTGGTGGAACAAATACAAAAGGCATGGATTTTGGCGAAACAACAGGTAAACTTCAAATGAAATTGTTTGGTCTTGAAGACTTTTGGGGCAATGTTTATGAATGGATTGATGGACTTGTTACCAATTCCACTTGGAATATTCTCACTGCAACTGATAGCTTTAATGACAGTGGATCAGGATATACAAATCAAGGACAAGGTGCAACTGCTGATGTTAGTGGTTATATGTCAGTGCCACAGGGAACAAGTGAAACAGGCTTTATTGTAAAAACAGCAGGTGGTTCAGAAACAACTTACTTCTGTGATTATGCTTATTTGTATGATGGTTGTGTTGCTTATTTCGGTGGTAGTTGGGGTGCTGCTTCTAGTGCTGGTGCTTTTCGGCTTCGTGTGAATAGTGCTGCTTCTAGTTCTGGTGCCTATGTCGCTGCTCGCTTGATGTATTTATAATTTATTACATGGGCAGTGAAAAGTGATATTGCATTACACTAAAAAACACATAAGAAAATTATACTAATTTGTATGATAGTTGTGTTACTTATTTCAGTAGTAATTGGAGTAATACTTCTAATACTGGTACTTTTCAACTTCATGTGAATAATGCTACTTCTAATTCTAATACCAATATCACTGCTCACTTATTGTTTTCACTTATAAAAATTAAAATTGAAGGTGTTCTTCACTGCCCTGGCACTTGCCAAAACATAGAAAACTTCAAATCTGTATTGGTAATCAAAAGATGAAGATTCAGAAATTGAAAACATCAAGGGGTGTCATATGAAAAGATACGGAAATTTATACAGCAAAATCTATGACATGGACAATCTAAAACTTGCCCATAAAAATGCAAGAAAAGATAAATTGTATTACAAAGAAGTAAAAATGGTTGATTCCAATGAAGAATATTATCTTTCACAGATTCAAGATATGTTAAAAAATAAGACTTATAAAGTAAGTGAATATACGGTTTCAATCATTAATGATAAAGGAAAAGAAAGAGAACTTTGCAAGCTTCCTTATTTCCCTGACAGAATTATTCAATGGGCAATAATGCTACAAGTAGAAGATATTTTCATGAAAACATTTTGTTCACATACTTGTGCGTCCATTAAGAACAGAGGAATCAGGAAAGCTTCTGAATTAACTACAAAGTATATGAAGGATAAGTTTAACACTACTTACTGTTTAAAAATTGATATTAGTAAGTTTTATCCTAATCTAAATCATAAAATTTTAAAGAAGCTACTTAGAAGGAAATTCAAAGATAAAGATCTTCTTGAATTGTTAGATAAAATTGTTGATTCAACACCTGGTGAAAAGGGTGTTCCTATTGGATCATACCTTTCACAGTTTCTTGCTAACTTCTATATTTCTTATTTTGATCATTGGTTAAAAGAAAAAATGGGTGTGAAATATGTAATTAGATATATGGATGACATGGTTATTTTTCATTACTCAAATTCATATTTACATTGGTTAAAAAGAAAAATGGATGATTATTTAAGTGAACATTTAAAATTAAAAATAAAACCAAATTGGCAGGTGTTCCCTACTGCAATAAGAGGTGTTGATTTTGTTGGTTTTAGACATTTTTACGGTTATAAACTTTTAAGAAAATCAACTTGTAAAAAGTTCAAGAAGAAAATGATGAATATCAGAAAGAAAATGGAATCTAACAAGATGATAAATTATTCTGAATGGTGTTCTGCTAACTCTTATGATGGATGGTTGAAATGGTGTGATTCTTATAGACTTAGAAAAAAGTATGTTGAACCAATTCAACCTGCATTAGATAGATATTACAATCAAGTTATAAAAGAAAGGAAGGTTGCTTAAATGAAAGATATGGGAATTATCAATTGTAGCACAACACAAGCTGTTCCATTAATTATTGGTAAAGACACAGTTTATGTTCACAGTGAAATTGAACAAGTATTTGAAGATAATCAAGGAAATCCTACTGAAAACCTTTGGAAATGTCACGAAATACAGTATGAAAAAGATGAATACATTAAAATTTTATCAGAAAAGAACGCAAGCTTAGAATCACAGTTGACTGATACACAACTTGCTTTGGTTGAAATCTATGAAGGGATGGTGGTCTAAATGGCAAAGATTTATGCTGATCTAATTCGTAAAGGATTAAAAACCATTGATGATGTTCCTGAAAAAATCAGGTCAGAAGTTCAAGCAATATTGGATGCTGATTCTAATGCTTAGGTTTTTATTATTTTTATTCAGAAAGGATGTGAAAGATATGGCAGTGATTTATGCAACTTTGATTGTAAAAGGTGTAAAAACTTTTACAGAAGTACCTGAAAGAATCAAAGATCAAGTAAGACAAGTTTTGATTGACCTTGACTGTTCCCATCTAATTGAAGAATAAACAAGGTGAAATATTTTCAATGAACAAATACACTAAAACATAATTAAAACCCCTATATGAAGCTTATATGAGTTTCTACATAGGGGTTTTACTATTCTTCAAGATGGAAAAGGGGTGATGTATCTGATGACTGTTGAAGTGGCACTTGTAATTTCAGCTTTATCAGTTGGATTTGGTATTTGGTCAGGATTATCAAATGTCAAAAGAAATGAAAAAAATGACACTAAGGCTGATGCTTCACAGCTTACAACTGTTATTGTAAAGCTTGAAAATATCGGTACTGGTATAACTGAAATTAAATCAGAAATGAATAACGTAAAAAATGAACAAAAGGAATCAAGGGAAAGAATTATCAAGGTTGAAGAAAGTGCAAAGCAAGCACACAAAAGACTTGATACTATGGAAAAACATGCAAGGGGCGAAATGGATTAATTTGAAAGGTGGAATATTAAATGGAAATTTTGAAACGAATAGCAAAATTAATTGATGTGAAAAGCATCATTTCAATTATTTCAGCAGTCATATTTGCTATACTAGCAATTCGTGGTGAACTTGGGGTTGATAACACTATGATTCTTCTTACATTAGTGTTTCAATCTTTTTTTAGTTATCAGAATACTAAACCGAAAGATGGTGAAAAATAATGTCAAAATTAATTGCTTTGGATGATGGTCATGGAATGCAAACAGCAGGAAAAAGAACCCCTTCCATTCCTGAATTGAGTGGAAGGGTTATTCATGAAAATGAATTCAATCGTGAAGTTGTTATATATCTTGATCAGGAATTGAAAAGATGTGGATTTAATACATTACTTGTTGCACCAACTGATGCTGATACATCCTTAAAGTCAAGAACTGATCTTGCAAATTCAAAAGGTGCAGATGCTTTTATTTCAATTCATTACAATGCTTTTGATGGAAAGTTTAATGACTATGATCCCGAAGGGTTATCAGTTCACATTTACCCTGGTTCAAAAGAAGGAAGAAAACTTGCTGAATGTGTACATAAGTATTTGATTATGGGTACATCACAAAAGGACAGGGGCATAAAAGAAAACAACTTCCATGTGTTGAGAGAAACAAAGATGGTTGCAATTCTTTCAGAAAACGGATTTATGGACAACAAACGTGAAGCAATGTTGATGTTAAATGTGGACTTTCAAAAGGAAGTTGCAATTGAACATGCAAAAGGCATTTGTGATTATTTTGGTGTGAAGTATATTGCAGAAGAACCAATTATTGAAGTTGGAACTTCAATAATTGGTGAAACACAATATAGTGCTGCACAACTTGAAAAGTTTTTACTTTCAAAGAATCCAAGTCCAAAATTAAATGTATCGGTAACAGAATTTTGTAAGTTGTGGATTTCTGAATCCAAAGTTGAAGGTGTTCGTGGTGATGTTGCTTTCTGTCAAGCTTGCCATGAAACAGGATTTTTCAAGTTCGGTGGACTGGTTCTTCCTGAACAAAACAATTTTGGTGGAATTGGTGCAACTAATAATTCAGCAGTTGGAAAAGGTGCTTGGTTTGATACACCACAACTTGGTGTTAGAGCAAGCATTCAACATTTGAAAGCTTATGGATCAAAAGAACCACTTGTGAATGAATGTATTGATCCAAGGTTCAAACTTGTGACAAGAGGAATAGCACCTAACTTTGAAGACCTTGGTGGAAGATGGGCATATCCTGGATATAGTAAATCAAAATATTCATCATTGCAAGAAGCAAAAGCAGCAAAAGACACCTATGGTCATTTTATTGTCAATATGTACAATGAACTGGAAAAAGTTGTTGTAGATAAATCAAATGAAATTGACCTTTCTGATTGGGCAAAAGAAGCACATAAATTTGTAACTGAAAATGAAATTTCTGATGGTACAAGACCAAAAGAAAATGTTACAAGGGAAGAAATTTGGACTATGCTTTATAACTACCATCAGAAAATGGTACAATAAATCTTGTTACTATCGTGTTACTAATGTGTATGATTTTGCACTGAAATCACGATTCACTAACTTTGAACAAACCGTTGAACTATCTACATTTTGTACATTGATAAATTGAACAAAATCATGATATAATAAAATATTGAATACTTATATGTATTAAAAAGTGAACTTAGAAAGTTTAATGGAATAGAGGTGAAACATGCTAAATTTAACATTAAAGGATATTTATAATATTTCTTCAAACGAGTCTACAGTAAACAAAGGGAAAAAATATTACAATGAAGGCAAAGTTAATACAATAAATTTTAATAAAAGAACTTATGGATTTAACTCTATTGTTGTAGGTAAATATAAATATGATGTTGAAATTAAATTTAATAAAAATGGACATCTTGATTATGCTACTTGTGAATGTCCGGCATATTACGAATATAGTGGTTATTGTAAACATATAGTAGCAACACTATTTAAAATTTATGAAATGAATAATAAAAATCAATTTATAGATTTAAAAGAAGAATATATAACACAGGATGTATTAGATTTTTTTACTTATAAAGAGAGTTATAACAAGGTTTTACTAAATCTTGAGATAGATTATGAATTTATCCATGGAAAACATGGATTCTTAAATGATACTTATTTGAGTTTGAAAGTAGGAGATAAAAGATTATATGTGGTCAAAAATATAAAGCAATTTATAGAATCTATTATAAATGAAGAAGCACTAAATTTTGGTAAAAATTTTACTTTTGATCCTAATATACACTATTTTAAGGATGAAGATAAGCTTATTATAGATTTATTAAGAGAAATTTATGATACAGAAAAAGCATTAGATGAAGTATCATTTTCTTTTAATAATACAAGTCTTTTTAAAGGAAAAAAAGTATATCTTCCTCAAAGTATAATTAAGAAATTTTTTGAAATAGTTAAGCAAGTACCGTTTAATGCCAATATTAATGATGTGAAATATAATAATATGAAAATAGTTAATCAAGACTTAAATATAAATTTTTCATTAACGAAAGAAAAGAATGATTTGAAATTAGAAATAAACACAGGAAAGAATGTAATACCTCTTGTAAAGGATAGAGAATATATATTTTTTAATGATAAAATTCATAAAATATCAGAATATCAAAGGAAAAATATAAAGCCATTTTATGATATGTTAGGTAATGAAAATAAAAATGTTATTAAGATTCCTAAAAAACATAGTGAAAGATTTATTTCACATGTCTATCCGACAATTAAAAATATAGGAAGTGTTAAAGTCAATGAGATGGTAGAAGACAGTATATACAATCCTGGGTTAAAATCAAATATATATTTAAATAAAATAGAAGAAGGTATTAGTGCTGATATAAAGTTCGTATATGGAGATATTACAATAGATCCTTTTAAATTTGAAAATGAAGACAATAGAAAAGATGATAGAATAATTTTAAGGGATATAGAAAAAGAAACTGAAATACTTTCTCATTTTGAAGACTTAGAATTCAAAGTAAGCAATAAATATATATATTTAGATGATGATGATAAGATATTTGATTTCATATATAATAAGATTTATTTAATAAAAGATAGAGCTCAAATATATTATTCAGAAAGTTTTAAAACTATAAAAATAAATGAAGTTTCTTCATTTTCAGGAGGCGTGAAGTTAAAAACTGAAAATAATTTATTAGAATTTAAATTTGAAATAGAAGGAATAACTAAGTCAGAATTAAATAATATATTCAATTTAATTAAGGAAAAGAAAAAATATTATAAATTGAAAAATGGTTCCTTTTTACCTCTTGATACTGATGAATTAAATAATTTAGGAAGGTTAGTTGAATATTTAGATTTAAAGGATTTAGGAAAAGAAGATATAAATATTCCTAAATTCAAAGCTTTATATATTGATGAATATTTAAAAGAATCTAATATGAAATCTATAAAAAGAAATCTTCAATTCAAAGAATTAGTTCAAAATATAAGAGAGCCTGAGGACATTGAATATGATATTCCAGAAAATATGAATAATATTTTAAGGGAATATCAAAAATTTGGTTTTAAATGGCTAAAAACTTTATATAGATATGGATTTGGAGGAATTTTAGCTGACGATATGGGGCTTGGAAAAACAATTCAAGTTTTAACATTTTTACTTTCTGAGAAACTTAAAAATGGAAGTAGTCCTTCACTTATAATTGCTCCAACTTCACTTGCGTATAATTGGTTATCTGAAATTGAAAAATTTACTCCGAATTTAAAAACTGTTATTATATCAGGAAGTAAAGAAGAAAGAAAAAAATTGATAAATAATATAGCGGAATATGATGTTGTGATTACATCGTATCCCCTTATTAGAAGAGATATAGATTTATATAAGGATTTGTTTTTTAGATTTTGCATATTAGATGAAGCACAGTATATAAAAAATCCTTCATCTCAAAATGCAAAAAGTGTTAAAGAAATACAAGCTCAAAGTTATTTTGCTCTTACAGGAACGCCGATTGAAAATTCTTTGACTGAGCTTTGGTCAATTTTTGACTTTATAATGCCCGGATTACTATTATCTCATACTAAATTTACTAAAATATTTGAAAGACCAATAGTTAAGGAACAGGATAAAAAAGCTTTAAAAGAATTGAGAAGATATATAAAACCATTTATACTGAGAAGGTTGAAAAAGGAGGTTCTAAATGAACTTCCAGACAAAATTGAAAGTAAAATTATTTCTCAGCTTACAGATGATCAAAAGAAAATCTATTTAGCATATTTAAATAAAATAAAAGGAGAAATTGAAGAGGAGATAAATACAAAAGGTATTGGGAAAAGTCATATTAAGATACTTTCAGGAATAACAAGACTAAGACAGATTTGTGCACATCCGTCAATGTTTATTGAAAATTATGAAGGGGATAGTGGAAAACTTTTATTATTAGAAGAACTTGTAAAAGAAAATATATATAGTGGACATAGAATTTTGATATTTTCCCAATTTACATCTATGTTAAATATAATAAAGAATATGTTAGATGAAAATAGTATTGAGTATAAATATCTTGATGGTTCAACTAATATGAAAGAAAGAGGAAGCTTAGTTAAGAGCTTTAATGAAGGAGAAGGGAAAGTATTTCTTATTTCATTAAAAGCTGGAGGAACAGGTCTTAATTTAACTGGAGCGGATACAGTTATTCATTTTGATCCTTGGTGGAATCCTGCAGTTGAAGATCAAGCGTCTGATAGAGCTTATAGAATTGGACAAAAGAACTCTGTTCATGTTATGAAGCTAATAACTAAAGATACAATCGAAGAAAAAATTTATGAACTTAAGCAAAAGAAAAAGAAATTAATTGACTCTATAATTAAGCCTGGAGAAACTATAATTTCAAAATTAACTGAAGAAGAAATAAAATATATTTTTGATTTAAACTAAAGCAGCGTTTCTAACGGGTATAGTAATATAATAGAAAACAGGAAACAGACATTTTAGTCGGTTTCCTGTTTTTTTATTATATCTTAAGAAATTTGTAAGAATTATAATAGTAAAATCTTAGAAAGTATATGTTATTATGTTTTTATAAGATATCTTAAAAAATATAGGGGGAAACAAATGTATAATATACTTGTTGTCGATGATGAGAGAGAAATAACAGATGCTATAGAAATTTATTTAACTAATCAAAATTATAAAGTATTTAAGGGGTATAATGGGAAGGAAGCTTTAGAGATATTTGATAGAGAAGATATACACCTAATAATTATGGACATTATGATGCCTATACTTGATGGGGCGGATGCAACTATGAGAATAAGGCAAAAAAGCACTGTCCCAATTATAATGCTATCTGCAAAATCAGAGGATATGGATAAAATACTGGGACTTAACATAGGAGCAGATGATTATGTAACAAAACCGTTTAATCCTCTCGAATTAATAGCGAGAGTTAATTCAAATATAAGAAGGTATATGAGTTATTCTACAACAATTTCAAAAAAAGAAAATGTAATAACAATAGGAAGTATAGAGTTAAATGATGACAGTAAAGAAGTATCTGTAGATGGTGAATGTGTAAAGACAACACCTCTTGAATACAAGATACTTCACCTGCTTATGAGTAATGCAAATAAGGTATTCTCAATACAAGAAATATATGAAAAAGTATGGGAAGAACCTGCATACAATGCTGATACAGTTACTGTCCATATAAGAAGAATTAGAGAAAAAATAGAAATAGATCCTAAGAATCCAAAATATTTGAAGGTGGTGTGGGGAATTGGATACAAATTTGAAAAACAATAAATTTAAACAATCAACACTTAGTACTATTATAGTTATATTAATATTGTCTATTATTTCAGTTGGAATATATACACCTATAAAGGAAAAAAGTATTGGTTCTAAAAATTACGTACAAGAATATATAAAAAGTAATGATTTTGTATATACATTAGAAGGGTTGAATAATGCTCTAACATTAACTAGGATTGGAGAACAAAAAGGGTGGTATCATGAAAGATATGAGAATATAGAAAATATTAAATATCATATTAGTTATAATAATGGTACATTGAATATAACTAATATAGAAGAGGAATCACTACAAGATCAGACTAAAAATAGTCAGCTAACGAACAATAATAAAATATTAACTATATCTAATATAGATGATGAATCTATAGAAGATCAGATAAAAAATAGTCAGTTATATATAAATATAGTAACGGATGAAAATGGAAATATAATAACTAAATATTCTTCTAACAAGGAATTTAAATTATCTAGTTTTATATCTAAATCAAATCTAGGAAATGGGAATGATATTAATTACAGTAATTTAGATATAAAATATTTTATTCCTAAGAAGTTAATTGATAATAACGATTTACTAATAAGGAATATGAATGAATATAGTATGACTCCACATATAAAATTGCTTATCACTATACTTTTAATTGGAATTGTGTTGTTGATTATAGGAACATCAATTGTTCCATATTCAAAACAAAGTCAAATTGGAATTTGCAGATTGTTCAATAAATGCTATTTAGAAATAAAATTACTTATGTGGTTCATATTCTTTGGAATAAATATGTCTATACTATCAATTGGATTTAATTATGAGTACTCAGAGCTAGATATTATGAGTGATATTATATATTCAAAACCTGAGTTCTATATAATAGGCATACCGTTGACATTTATGTTATATCTGCTTGTACATTTGAGTATAGTATATGTGAAGCATATATATAATGAAGGAATCAAAGAAGGATTAATAAATAAAAGTATCTTTGGAAAAATAATTCTAAAGTTGAATGATAAAATAAAAGATACAGCTAAATGTATTGGGAAGATAGACACAAGTAAACCATATCATGTTAAAGCTATAATATTGTTTGGGATTAATTTTATACTTCTGTTTATGATAGCTGCATTGCAAGGAATTGGAGTTATTATAGCTCTTATTTATACAGTATTTATGTTTAAGTACACGATGAAATTTGTAGATTCTATAAAAAAGCTCAATGAACAAAGTAGTAAATTGGCTAATGGAAACTTCAATGTAAATATAGATGATGATATAGGAATATTGTCTAGCATTGCTAAGAATTTAAACAATATAAAAACTGGATTTAAAGTGGCAGTTGATAAAGAAACTAAAAGTCAAAATATGAAGACAGAGCTTATAACTAATGTGTCTCATGATTTGAAAACTCCTTTAACTTCTATTATAAATTATGTAGATCTTCTAAAGGATGAGAATATAACGGATGAGGAAAAAGATAAGTATATAGATATATTGGACAGTAAATCAAAGAGGTTAAAGATTTTAATAGAAGATTTATTTGAAGCTAGTAAAGTAAGTAGTGGTAATGTAGAACTTAATATAGAAACCCTTGATATAATATCTTTATTTAGACAGACCCTTGGTGAAATGGATGAAAAGATATCTGAATCAGGATTGAATTTTAAGGTTAATATGCCCGATTATGAGGTGTTCTGTGAATTAGATGGAAGAAGAACATATAGAATATTTGAAAATATTATAGGAAATATACTTAAATATTCGATGCAAAATTCAAGAGTATATATAGATATAATCGATAGTGATGACAATGTTGAATTAGTATTTAAAAATATATCATCTTATGAAATGAACTTTGATGTATCTGAGATAACACAAAGATTTACAAGAGGAGATAAATCAAGAAATATACAAGGATCAGGTCTTGGTCTTAACATAGCTAAGAGCTTGGTGGATATTCAAAATGGATGTATGGATATTGTGGTAGATGGGGATTTGTTTAAGCTGATAATAAAATTTCAAAAGAAAATATAATTTCATAAATTAGAAAAATGGTTTTCTATAATAAGAAAGCCATTTTTTTGTTTTTATAGTATAATAAACATAGTGGGAATGATTACCAATTGTATATTGGTATATGAAATATAAAATACAAAAGGGGATATTTGTCATATGCTTGATTTTTTAAGAGAACATGGAATAGAAGAAAAATTGATACAAGATGTTATTCACTTTAGGAATTATTACAAAGTGAATGAAAGTGTAAAAGATAGAATTCCTAAGCCAAAAAATTTGTTTTATGGTAAAGAGATATGGTCTATGTGTATAGCGGCTATTTTAGAAGATGAAAATATACTTCTTTGTGGTCCAAAGGCAACGGGGAAAAATCTTTTAGCTGATAATCTCTGCAATGTATTTAAAAGACCTCAATGGAACGTATCATTTCATGCGAATACAGATAGCTCAACTTTAATAGGTACAGATACATTCATAAATAATGAAGTACAAATTAGAAAAGGTGCTGTATATGAATGTGCTGTTAATGGAGGTTTTGGAATATTTGACGAAATAAATATGGCTAAAAATGATGCAATAGTAGTTCTTCATTCTGCGCTTGATTATAGAAAAATCATAGATGTTCCAGGATATGAAAAAATAAAGCTTCATGAAGCTACAAGATTTATAGGAACAATGAATTATGAATATGCAGGAACTAAGGATCTTAATGAAGCACTAGTTTCAAGATTTATGGTTATAGATATACCTCAAATAAAAGAGGATACGCTCATGAATATATTAAAATTGGAATTTGAAGAAGCTGATTATGAAAAATTAAGTCAATTTGCAGGAGTGTTTTTAGATTTACAAACTAAATCTCAAAATTCTGAAATATCTACTAAAGCTGTAGATTTGAGGGGGATAATATCAAGTCTTAAAACTATAAAAAGAGGATTAAAACCTAGAATGGCAATAAATATGGGTATTACAGGAAAAACCTTTGATCAATACGAAAAAGAAATTGTTAATGATGTAATTAAAACTAGGATTTTAGAAAAGTGGCAAGCAAAAGATATTTTTCCTTATATATAAAGGGGTAATTATATGTATAATGATTTTGATTTTGAAAATAGATTAAAAAATATTATATGGACTATATGTGGAAATTATGATCAGAATTTAGAAAGTTTTGAAGAATTCTCTAATAAATCAAAGAATATATCTATTTATTATGCTGCTAAATTAGGTGCGAGAAGAAAATACATAGATTGGGATATGATAAGAGGCTATATAAATCATAAATTAAAAAATGGTGTAGAAAAAGATACTATAATTCCCCTTGTCGAAATATGTTCGGATATTATGGTTGAAGAAAATTTGCTTACTGAAAGACCTGGAATTTATGATATAAGAAAGACTGGACTAGAAGAGATTTTTGAAAATTATTTTGAAGTAAATGCAAAGACTTTTATTGAAAAGTTAAAATATGCTCTAGTTCTAGAACAAATAGGAAAGTACGGAAATGTGGATATTAAAGTGAGAAACATATTACAAGAAATGAAAATTTGTAAGAATTCTAAGGATACATTAGAACTTTTGAAAAATATAGAGGTTCTATATAATACGTACTTCGATCAAGATTTATCAGATATAGAATTTGTATATGAACAGGAAATAGTAAATGAGACTAGGAAAATAGATATTGAAAAGTTAAATGAAAATTTTTCATCATTTATGTATGAAGAACTTTATGAAGATGAAGACGTAAATATTTCAAATGAGATAGATAAAATGTCATCATCTCTTCTTATACAATCAATAGGAGATTTTAAAAATAATAGAGATTTAAAATTAGAAGATAATACGGTAATATCCATTGATGATTCCTCATTAGAAAAAATATATGAAAGAATAGAGTACTATTATGGCAAATCATTTATTTCAAAGGAAGAGCTTAAATACATACAAAATAAGATATGTAAAAATGTACATATAGGAAGTAGAATTCATTTTACAGACGGTGTATTAAGGTCAAGCTGTGATAACTCATTTCAGATAAAATATGTCACTAAGCATAAGGAAAAGAATATGTCTGTGTTTAGGGAAAATATAAAAATATATAGAAGAAATATTACGAGATTAAAAGATATACTAACCAAAACATTAGTAGCTGAAAAGGAAATATCAAGAGTATATTCTTACAGTGGATCATTAGATGCAAATAAGCTTTGGAGAATTGGAAGAAGCAATAATACAAAGGTATTTACAAAAGTTGAAGATAATGAAAAAGGTGGATATGTTGTAGATATACTATTAGATGCTAGTGGATCTCAAAGCTCAAGACAAGGAAAAGTAGCAACTCAAGGATATATAATATCTGAGGCTTTGACTCGCTCGGGAATACCAAATAGGGTTATGAGTTTTTGTAGTTTCTTAGATAATACTATTATTAGAAGGTATAGAAATTATGACTGTCCTATAAGTGAGAATAATAATATATTTGAATATTATGCATCAGGAAATAATAGAGATGGACTTGCCATTAAAGCTGTAAGTGAAGGTTTATTAAACAGAAATGAAGAAAATAAGATACTTATAATTTTAAGCGATGGAAGACCTAATGATATAAATATTAAAAAAAATAACAGTATAAGACCAGCATATAAAGGAAGAGCTGCTGTAATGGATACAGCTTTTGAAGTTAGAAACTGTAGAAAAAATGGAATTTTAGTTCTTGGAGTATTTACAGGTAAAGAAGAAGACCTTAATGCTGAGAAACTTATATATGGAAAGGATTTCGTATATACAAGAAATATAGAAAGATTTTCAGATATAGTAGGCGCATATTTAAAGAAAATTATAAAGAATTAAGGAAAGCTGTTTTGGCTTCCCTTAATTTCTATTTGAAGAAGAATGTGAACTTAACAGTCGATTGACATTATCTCTTACGTTACTTGGTAAGTTTCCTTTTAATGCTTTTTTTAATAAATTAGGTTGATTTATTCCATTTGATAACAAGTAATTTTTTATCATCGTAACCTTATTTTCTCTATTTGGAATTATCTGATATAGAACATACCAATCTTCTAAAGAAGTTAGAGGTATATGTATACCATTGATCTTTGTACTTTGTAAAATTGAGTTACTATCAAAATTGTATTTATATATTCCTTCATTATGGTTAATACTCAATCCTGCCATAACATCAATATCAATACCATTTATAATATATTCATAAAAGTATTTGGTAGAGTAAGTATCGGATTTCTCATAAACTTTCTTTTCTCCAATACTTTTAAGTATTATATCTGCTTTTTCAATATCATTTAAATCTATTAAAATATCAATATCATTAGGTTTATCTACAAGTCCATAATGATTTAATAATAGAGAAGCACCAACTGCCCATACAACTTTTTCTTTATTAAGTTTTTCAGCTATATAACTTAAGGTATTAAACATTCTTAAATTCACCTCTAATTCAAAATAATTAATATACTTTAGTCAATATAATATTTTTGTCAAATCCGCCATTAGATTCTTTTTTTTCTAATCTTTTATTTAATAAATCATCTTCTGAGTAGCCCATCTTTTTTGCTAATGAAAATAAAATTTCCATTACATCTGCAAGCTCTTCTAAGTTATTATCTTCGTGGAATTCTTTTACTTCCTCATCTAATTTAGTATCTAAATAAGATATAGCTTCATCATCACTTACTATGTGAATATCAAATTTTTTACCTGCATTATCTATTATTTGAGGAATTTTATCTCTGACAATTTTATCGTATGTTTTCATATTTATATCTCCTTTTAATTATTTATACAAATAGTTTAACTTTTTATTAAAATTAAGTCAAAGTGATTTATAGTATATAATATAAATGGTAAAATTAACTAAAGTACTTATCGTAAGGAGATATGACTATGGTACATAATGATAAATGCATTACAGGATATAATAAACATTTATATAAATTTATAAAAGAATCTATAAAAAGAGCTAAAAAAGTAGATATAATAGTGGCTTTTTTAATGGAATCAGGTGTTAGGTTATTAGAAGATGATTTAAAAGAAATGGTTAGTAGGAACATACCAGTTAGGATATTAACTGGAAATTATCTTAATATAACTCAACCTTCGGCTTTGTATTTGATAAGAACTATAATGGGAAATAAGGTTGATTTAAGATTTTATAATGATAAATCTAGAAGCTTTCATGCAAAAGCTTATATGTTTGAGTATGAAGATGGAGCAGATATATTTATTGGATCATCTAATATATCCAAGTCAGCCTTGACGGATGGAATTGAATGGAACTATAGATTGACTAGGGATACTCAGGAAGAAGATTTCAATTATTATAAAAAGACTTTTGAAGATTTATTTTATAATAAGTCTATAATAGTGGATGAAATGGAACTTGAAAAATATGCAAAGACTTGGAAAAAGCCTAAGGTTAACGATTATATTCCTAATGAAAAGAATGAAGTAATAGAATTATTTAAGCCACGAGGAGCTCAAATAGAAGCTTTATACAATCTTAACAAAACTAGATTAGATGGAATGGATAAGGGATTGGTTTTGGCAGCTACAGGTGTTGGAAAAACATATTTAGCAGCATTTGATTCACAAAAATTTAATCGTATATTATTTGTTGCTCATAGAGAAGAAATTTTAAAACAAGCGTATGATACATTTAAAAGTATAAGAAGAGATTCTAAATTAGGATTTTTTATGAATAAATTTAGAGATAAAGATTGTGATATATTATTTGCAACAGTTCAAACTTTGGGAAAAGATACATATTTAAATGAAAAGTATTTCAAAAAGAATTACTTTGATTATATTGTAATTGATGAGTTTCACCATGCCGTATCTAGTAATTATAAAAATATAATAAATTACTTCGAGCCGAAATTTATGTTAGGGCTTACAGCTACCCCTGATAGATTGGATAATAAGGATGTATTTGCTTTATGTGATTATAATGTTGTATATGAGGTATCTTTAAAGGATTCTATAAATAGAGGTTATCTAGTACCTTTTAGATATTATGGTATATATGATGATAGCGTAGATTATGAAAAAATAGAATTTAAAAATGGTAAATATAATGAGAAAGAATTAGAGAAGGCACTTAGTATAAATAAAAGAGCTGATATTATTTTAAAGAATTATACTAAATTCAAAACTATGAAAGCATTAGGATTTTGCAAAAGTAAACATCATGCAGAATATATGGCTAAATTCTTTTGTGATAATGGTGTGAAAGCTTGTGCTGTTTATAGCAATTCAAATGGAGAATACTCAAAAGATAGAAGTGAAGCTATAGAAGATTTAGAAAAAGGAAACCTAGATGTAATATTTTCAGTTGATATGTTTAATGAAGGTGTTGATATAAAATCTATAGATATGGTTATGTTATTAAGACCCACTGAATCACCTACTATATTTTTGCAACAGTTAGGAAGAGGTCTTAGAAAGAATAAGAATAAAAAATATCTTAATGTTTTGGATTTTATAGGTAATTATAAAAGAGCCAATTTAGTACCGTTATTTTTAACTGGAGATAATATAATTAATAATAGTTATGATAAAAATCATGTGCCTACGGAGGAGGAGTATCCTGAAGATTGTTTTGTAAATTTTGATTTTAGGCTTATAGATATATTTAAAGATATGGAAAAATCAAATAAGAATATTAAGAATATGATAAAAGATGAGTATTATAGAATAAAAAGATATCTAAACGAAGTTCCGAGTAGAACTGAAATGCTAACTTATATTGAAAATGATATATATGTTAAGATGAGAAAAAAATCAAAACTAAATATATTTAAAAACTATCTTAAATTTTTAGATGAACTAAATGAGTTAGACGAAAATGAAAAGATGATTTTAAATACTAAGGGTTCTATGTTTATAAATATGATTGAAAAAACTAGTATGAGTAAAACATATAAAATGCCACTAATTAGTTCTTTCTATAATAATGGACCTAAATTAAAAATAAATGAAGATGATATATATGATTCATTTAAGAACTTTTATTCTAATGGATCTAATAAAATAGATTTGAAAAAAGACAAGTCAACTTCTAATTATAAAAAGTGGGAAAAAAAGGATTATATAAAGCTTGCTAAACGAATGCCTATGAAATACTTGTTGAAAACTGAAAAAGATTTTTTCTATATGGATGGAGAATGTTTCTGTTTGAATAAGGAACTAGGTGATTATATAGATAATGATTGTTTTATAAAACATTTTAAAGATGCTGTTGAGTTTAGAACAAAAGAATACTATAAAAATAGATTAGAAGATAAGATGAAGTATTAGAACTCTTATTTTTTTGATAAGTAAAAAGGAGATTGCTATGAACTGTATATTTTGTGAGATAAGAGAATACATATTAGAAAATGAACTTTGTTATGCTATATACGATAAATATCCTGTTAATAAAGGGCATATGCTTATAATAACTAAAAGGCATGTTAAGGATTATTTTGATACTACAAATGAAGAAAAAATTGATATAATGGATTTAATTGATAAGTGTAAAGTCATGTTAGATGATAAGTATTCACCAGATGGATATAATATAGGTATTAATTGTGGAGAACATGCAGGTCAAACTGTTATGCATCTACATACTCATATAATACCGAGATATAAGGGAGATATAGAAAATCCAACTGGTGGAGTAAGAGGGGTAATTCCTGAAAAGAGAATATATTGATTTTAAAGAAGTAGTTTGTACTACTTCTTTTTAAATGCATAAAAAATATAATATTGAAAAAACTAATGTAAGGAGGTGTTTTACATGTTAAATTTAACTCAAAAAGAAAGAATGTTATTAGAAGATCAAAAGTCACATGAACAGATGTGTATTGAAAATTATACTGAGTATGCTCAAAGAGCTAAATGTTCTGAGCTTAAACAATTATTCAATGAGTATGCAACTACAGAACAACAGCATTTAGACAGTATCAATCAGATATTAAGTGGTACTGTTCCAAGCACTGGAGGTGGTGCACAACAACAAAATCAAACTCCAACTTTCACTCCTTCAAATACATACGATCCACAAGATGCTCTTTTGTGTAAAGATGCTTTGATGGCTGAAAAGTATGTATCTGGAGCATATAATACTACTATATTTGAGTGTTGTGATACGAATGTAAGACAAGTCCTTAACCATATACAAAAAGAAGAGCAAGAACATGGTGAAGGTTTATTCAATTATATGAAAAGTAAAGGGATTTATAATCCTCAATAGGGAATTTGACTTAGGGTATAATTAGTAAATGATAATTATACCCTATTGAAAAAAACACAAAAACATGATATAATTATATAAAAGATTCGTATGAAGGCGAATAAAATCGAAGGAAGTCGAAAATTTATTCGCAAAAACCGTTAAAGGGGGTATGTGTTTGGGTATATATGGAATAGTATTGATCTTGATTGTATTATGTTTAATATTTAGATATGGATTAACTAATAGTAAGTACAATAAGTAGATATTTCAAAGGAGAAATAAGTTATGGATTTTTCTTATAAATAAAACCCTGAAAACTAAATTATTTAGTTTTTAGGGTTTTGTTGTGTTATTAATTAATATGTATTTGGATAGAATGTAGTTATTAGGAAGGAGATGGTATTATGTTTAAAACAGATGATCTACATATTATATCTAAATCATTAGATTATTCTATAGCTAATCTGGAGAATTATTTAAATAAATATAGTGAGCATTTATGTGATTTAGATAAAGTCGATATAATATATCAACTTAAAAAGTATGAGGAAATATCTTGTAAGATAAGATGTACAGTGGGAACTAATGAATTATATAATCAAAATATTGATATATACAAATAGAAAATCCGATGTTAATATATTAAAAGAAAATATATTAATAAAAGGAGACTTATATGATTAGAGGATTTGAGATAGTAAGTTATGATGAATTTAAAAAGACTTTAGGAAGAGATTTAAGTGATGAAGTTATAAAAGAAAAATATAATAATATGAAAAAACCAAGACGTGCTACTAGTTTATCTGCTGGATATGATTTTTATTGTGTTAATGATTTTACTTTGAGTCCGGGAGAGTCTATTGTTGTTCCGACTGGGATTAAAAGCTATATGAAACAGGATGAGTGTTTATGCATATTGGTTAGAAGTAGTCATGGATTTAAATATAATATAAGGCTTAAAAATCAAGTTGGACTTATAGATTCTGATTACTATAATAATGAAAAGAATGAAGGTCATATATTTGTAGCTTTAAAGAATGAAGGAGATAAAAGGTTTGAGGTTAAATGTGGGGAAGCATTTGCACAGGGAATATTTCAAAAGTATTTAATAGCAGATGATGATGAGCCTGTTCAAGTTGATAGATTAGGTGGTATAGGCTCAACATCAAAGTAATTGTATGTTTAAGTTGCTTTAACTTCCATTTCATTTGTTAGTTTTTCTAGTTTGTTTTGTATATCGTTGTAATTTTGTATTTGAGCGATTATTTCTAATTTATCAGATTTTGGTAAGCATTTACTATACTTATCTAAACTATTTTCTAAGTTATGTATAGAATATTCAATTGAGTGTAGTATTTGTTTTAATTCTTTGTATTCTAACATTAGTATACCTCCGGTTAAGTTTAGTATGAGTCTTAATTATTGACATATATAGCATAGTTTTATACATTTTTTTGCAATATAATGGTACAATATATTCGGATGTTATATTAAAAGTAAATTTAAAAGGAGAGAGATACATATGAAAAAAGCGTTAGATTATTTTGGAAATGGATATAATTGTGCTGAGTCTGTAATTAAAGCAACTAATGAGAAAAAGAATACGGAAATACCTGTAGCAATAGCAAGTTCTATGGGCCATGGCATGGGAGTTGGAAGTGTATGTGGAGCAATCTGCGCAGGTGTTAGTTCTATAGGTGTTTTAAAAGGTGGACAAGATGCAGAACAAAAAAAAGAAGCTAGATTATATACTAAAGAGCTTATGAACAAAATAGAACAAGAATATGGAAGTGTTATATGTAAGGAGCTAAAAGGCAATAAGATTAGCTGCAAAGAGTTGATTGATTATGTAGATAGATATATTGATAGTATAGAATAAACTTTTGGAATATTAATACAGAGACATAATTTATAAAAAGTGCTATAATACTTTTGTTAAAGAGAGGTGACATAATGAGTAATCAAGAAAATAATGGCATTGCTGGAAGTGGATGCGAAGTATTAATACCATTTAATGAAAGAAAACCACTTAAAGACATTGAGAAAAGTATAATAAAGACCTATAGAAAGCGTATATGGTCAAGGTTTGTAAAAGGTATAAAGGATTATGATCTTTTAAAGGATGGAGATAAGGTAGCTGTTGCTATATCTGGTGGAAAAGATAGTATGCTTATGGCAAAGCTATTTCAAGAACTTAAAAGACATGGTCAAATAAAATTTGATCTTGAATTTATAGCTATGGACCCTGGATATCATGAGAATATAAAAGAACTTTTAATTGATAATTGTAATTATTTGAATATACCTATTCATTTATATGAGTCTCAAATATTTGAGGTAATAGATAAAATAGCTCAGGATTATCCATGTTATATGTGTGCTAAGATGAGAAGAGGGTCTTTGTATGCAAAGGCACAAGAACTTGGATGTAATAAGCTAGCACTTGGACATCATTTTAATGATGTCATTGAGACTACTCTTATAAATATGTTTTATGCAGGAAGTTTTAAAACTATGCTTCCTAAGTTAAAGTCTGCAAATCATGAAGGGTTGGAACTGATAAGACCCATGTATTATATAAGAGAAAATGATATACAAACATTTACACAAAAAAGTGGTATATGGCCACTGAATTGTGCGTGCATGGTTGCTGCTAAGAAAACATCTAATAAGAGAACTGAGATAAAAGAACTTATAAAAAAACTTAAGCTTGATTTTGAGGATATAGATAAATGTATATTTAAATCAGCAGAAAATGTTAATATAGATGCTATTTTGGGATGGCAAAAAGACTCTAAAAAGCATTCTTATTTGGAATTTTATGATGAAGAATAATATTTTAAAGGGTTAATACGGCGAATATGTTGTATTAACTCTTTTTTTGATTAAAGGAATATAAATGGTTTTGTTGAACTTAAAAAATATGGTTAGAATTATTATAATTTTTGTTTTTAATAAGGGGGATATTTATGAAAATATATACTACTAGTGAGGTATCTAGAAAAACAGGATTAAATAAAAAAACTTTAAGAGGATGGGAAAAAGAGTTTGAACTTAAAGTATCTAGAGGTGATAATGGAAATAGAAACTATACAGACTATGATATTGAATTAATACAAAATATAAAGAAATATAAGCAAAAAGGAATGGGAACAAATTTTATAAAGGAATATATACATAATAGTAATTTTGACAAATCTAATGAGGAATGTGCAGCTACTTTGACTCAAGCTAATCCATTAGAATCTATTGAAGATATTCAACAAACTATGGCTGAAAATTTTAAGAATATAATGGGTGCAGCTATTGGAGATATTGTTATTGAGAGAGAGCAAAAACTAAAAGAAGATCTTGGAAATGAAATCAGTGAAAAACTAGACGATATAAGTATAAACTTAAGAGATGAGATAAGTAATAAGGTTAGAAAGCAGGTTAGGGTAGAAAATCAGAAGCTTATGTTGTATTTAGCAAACAATAGGAAGGAAAGCAAAAAAGGATTTTTTAGTAAGGTATTTGGATAAATAGGGACTTTTAAAAGTCCCTATTTATTTATTAATTCATCTTTGATTAAATTAAGAACAATTGTTTCTCTTTCAACAGAAAGACCCATTTTAGAATCTTTACTTTGAATTAATTTAATATTGTGATTTATTGCTTCATCTATATCTATCCATATTGGAGTCATACCATTTGAAATTTCATAATCTTCTAATTTAGGTTTTCCTAGTTCTTTGTTAATTGTACATACATAAAAGTAAGAAATCATATGCATAAGGTCATACCCTTCATAGTGAGTAGGTCTGTATTCATCAAGCATACCAAATTCTTTTATAATCTCAATATCCTTAGCTCCAGTTTCTTCGTTTAATTCTCTCTTAAGTCCGTGAGTTAATTCTTCATCAGGTTCTACGCCGCCACCAGGAAAGCTATAATCATTATATCTTTTAGTGTACATTAGAAGTATTTTGTTTCCATCTAATATTATTGCTCGTGCTGCTTTTCTTTCAAAAATTTCACCTGTAATTTGAGTTATGTCTTTGTGAATCATTTTTTTTAATAGTCTCATGAAAAACTCCTTTATATTGTATTTATAATAATTTTGTGAAAATATAATTATTTATCCGAAAGCTAAGAACTCTGGATTAGTTCAACTAAAAATTCAGTTGGGGAGAAAACTCCATCTGAATTAAGTTTCACTTTATATACACTAGTTTATTATATATGTAAATGATTCGATGTAAAGGTAGAATTTATAATATATTATTTTTTTGATGTATATGTATTAAAATTAAATTTACAGCATACAATTAATATGTAGTAACAACTAAAGATAAATCACTTTAAGCAGTAATATGCTTAGTGTTGAGTTTATAATCTTTCTTACTAAAAAAGATGTCATAAAGGAGCCTAAAGGCTCCTTTTATTTATAATTGACAAAATTATTGATTTATAATAATATTATTCTGGATAAATACGGACTGATACTATTGATAATAAAATAAATAAGAGGGGATGATTGAAATAAAAAAATCAATATTTGAATTTGATACTAAGACAGTAGTAACTATAGGTATAGGAGCAGCTTTATATGGAGTATTAGGTTTATTTGGGTTTCCAATAGCGCCTAACACTAATATCAAGCCTGCGGTTGCACTGTTGAGCATTTTTGCGGCTTTATTTGGACCTGTAGTAGGTTTTTTGGTAGGGTTTATAGGACATGCACTGACTGATATGATAGCTGGATGGGGAATCTGGTGGGGTTGGGTTTTAAGTTCTGCTATTATGGGATTTTTTATGGGTCTTGTATATAACTACAAAGAATTTAGTGTTAAAAATGGGATTGCTACTAAAAGACACTATATATATATGATATTTACTGGAACAATAGGTATAATTATAGCGTTTGTATTTGCAGGAGCATTTGATGTAATGTTTATGAGTGAGCCAGCTAATAAGATTGTTATACAAGTTGTAGGAGCGATTGTATCTAATCTTATTGTGTTTCTAGCACTGGGAATACCTACTATATTAGGTCTTGTGAACGTTAATAAGAAAAACTCGAATTTAGAACTAGATAAGTAAGGAGAATGATATGGCATCGATAATTTCTTTTAAGGATTTCACATTTAAGTATAAGAGTTTATCAAAGCCAACTCTAAATAATATAAATCTTGATATACAAAGAGGGGAAAAGGTTTTAATAGCTGGACCCAGTGGATCAGGAAAGTCGACATTAGCTCATTGTATAAATGGGCTAATTCCATTTTCATATGATGGAGATATAACAGGTGAGTTGGTTATTGATAATATAAATCCATATAAAACTAGTATATTTGAAATAAGTAAAAGGGTTGGAACTATACTTCAAGATCAAGATGGTCAATTCATAGGGCTTTCTGTTGGAGAAGATATAGCTTTTTATTTTGAAAATGAGAATATAGAGCAAGTTAAGATGAAAGAGGAAGTAATAAGAGCAGCTAAGCTTGTAGATATGATGAAATATATAGATTGTAGTCCTTATGAATTATCAGGAGGGCAAAAGCAAAGAGTATCTCTTGGTGGTATACTTACAACTCAAGCTGAAATTTTATTATTTGATGAACCACTAGCAAATTTGGATCCTGCAAGTGGTAAAAAGGTTATGAAATTAATAGATGAGATACATAAAAAAACAGGAAAAACGATTATAATAGTAGAACACAGAATTGAAGATGTTTTGGAGGCTTCTTTTGATAAGGTTGTTGTAGTTGATAGAGGCGAAATACAAGCTTGCACAACTCCTAGTGAAATACTTGCATCAAATATATTGAAGAAATATGGACTTAGAGAACCTTTATATATAGAAGCTTTAAAACATTCAGGTTGTACAATTAAAAAAGAAGATAAATTAGATAGTTTTGATAATGTTAATAAATCTGAGTTTAAAGATAAAGTAAACTCTTTTTATAAAAACTTGAATACATCTAAAGATAAAAAAGAGTATAAAGATATTGTATTATCAGTTAAAGATTTAGAGTTTTCGTATGATAAAAATGAAAAAATAATAAAAGGGATATCGTTTGATCTTTATGAAGGAGAACTTATTTCTTTACTTGGAAATAATGGTTCTGGAAAATCAACTTTATCTAATATTATAACTGGAATAAATAAGCATGATAAAGGTGAAATTGTTTATAAAGGCGATAATATAAATGATTGGAGTATATCAAGTAGAGGTAAACATATAGGATATGTTATGCAAAATCCAAATTATATGATCACACAGAATATGATTAAGGATGAAGTTGCCTTAGGAATATTGAATAAAGGATATGATAGTGATACTATATCAGCTAAAGTGGAAGATGTTTTAAAAATATGTGGATTGATTTCTTATAAAAATTGGCCGGTATGTGCACTTAGTTATGGTCAAAAGAAAAGACTTACAATAGCGTCTATGCTTATACTTGAGCCTACGGTATTGATACTCGATGAGCCTACTGCTGGTCAGGATTATAAACATTATACTGAGTTTATGGAGTTTATAAAGACATTAACATTCAAAGGAATATCTATTATATTGATAACACATGATATGCATCTAGCTCTTGAATATACTGATAGAGCTGTTGTTTTAAGTGATGGTCAAAAAATTGCAGATGATAGAGTTGCTAATGTGTTAGCAGATGAAAAAATTATAAAAAAGGCTGATTTAAAAGAAACATCTTTATCAAAACTTGCTAGTCTTTTAGGTATAGAAGATGTTAATTCATTTATTCAAAGTTTTATAGATTATGAAAATGGAAAAAAGGAGTGTATTAATGGGTAAAATAGGAACTTTATATTTTGAAGAAGATACATTTTTACACAAATTAGATTCTGGTATTAAATTTATATTGTTTATGGTATGGACTATAATAACTTTTATGTTTTTAGATATTAGAATATTTGCATGTATAGGTATATTAGGAATTATATTATTGTATAAATCTAAAATTCCTTTTAAGACTATTAAAATTATGGTTGGGGTTATGATTGGTTTTAACTTATTAAATTCTTTATTTATATTACTAATAACTCCTCAATATGGATCAAAGTTAACGGGTACATACACATATATAATTGATATAGGTTACAGTGTTATTACACTTGAAAGTCTATTTTATGTTTTGACTTTATCTTTAAAATACGCTACACTACTTCCTATAACTCTTATATTTATATTTACTACTCATCCTAGTAAATTTGCAAGTAGCTTAAATAAGATGGGAGTTCCATATAAGATAGCTTATGCTTTAAATATAGCGTTTAGGTATATTCCTGATATTCAAAAGGAATTTAATCAGATAGTTAATTCTCAACAAGCTAGAGGTATTTCTTTTAAAAAGGGAGAGGCTTCTGTGTCTAAAAGAGTTAAAAATTTTACTGCTATAATAATGCCGTTAATTACGAGTGCATTAAAAAGGATAGAGGTAGTATCAAATGCCATGGATCTTAGAGGGTTTGGTAAACATAATAGTAGAACGTGGTATAATTATCACAAGATTAATAAAATGGATTATTTAGTTTTGTCAATATCTTTAATATGTTTATTAACTTCTATATATATCAAATTGAATATGAATTTTAATTTATGGTATCCGTTTTAAAACTAGTCTTATATAAGGCTAGTTTTTTTATTAAAAAAATACAATTAAATGGTAATAAATATAAAAAAAGGTAAAATTGAGTTCGTGGAGAATAAAAATAAATATAAGGGATAAGGGGTGAGGGAAATGCGATTAACTATAAAAAATAAAGTATTAATTCTGGTATTATCAGTCATAATAATACCTTTAACTATTTTGGGATATCAATCTTATCAAAAATCAACATGTGTTATAGAAGAACAGTTCAAAAATTCTATGTTAAAATTAAATAAAAATGTAGATAGAGAAATTAGGACTAGTTTTAATGGATATATAAGTTCTCTAAATATTATAAGTGAAAATATGTTTATTCAAAGTGTAGATGAAAATTATGAGTATGAAGCTTATTGCTTAGAATTATTTGAAGATTGCACCAATATTTATAAGGAAGCATTATCTGTTTATATGGGAACTGAAAACGGAAAGTACATTACATATCCATATGATGATGGTGGAAGTGAAGGGTATGATCCTAGAACTAGGCCTTGGTATAAAGATGCTGTTAAAGCAAATAAACCTATAATAACAGATGCATATGAGGATAGTGTAAGTGGCAAATTGGTTATGACCTATGCTATACCAGTTCATAAGGAAAATAATAAACTAGTAGGGGTAGTAGCATTAGATATTACATTAGATGAATTATCTAAAAAAGTTAATAGTATAAAAATAGGTGAATCAGGCTATTCTTTTATAATAGATACAAATGGAAATTTTATAACTAGAACAGATAAAAACAATGTAGGGGAAAATATAAACTCAAATGAATTCTTAACAATAATAAATAGTAAGAATGAGGATATAATAGATTATGATTTTGAAGAAAAGAATGGAGCTATAGATAAAAAAATAGTAGCGTTTAAAAAAATGGATGATACTGACTGGATGCTTGTTACTTTTATAGATTATGGAGAAATAGCTCAAAAAGGTAATTATGTATATAAAAGCATCATAATGGTTGGAATTATAATAGGATTAATAGCTTGTATAACAGGTGTTATATTTTCAAATAGAATTACTAAAGACATAAAACATATAGTAAATACTATAGATAGGGTTAAAGATGGAGATTTAAGATCTAAGATGAATTTAAAATCAAACGATGAAATAGGTGATATAGGAAGACATTTTGATTTAATGATAGATAATATTAAAAACTTGTTGATGCAAAGTCAAAATGTTGGAAATAGATTGTCTGAATCATCAAGTGAATTAGCTGCGATTACAGAAGAAGTAAGTGCATCCTCAGAGGAAATATCAAAGTCAATACAATCTATATCACAAGGGGTCAAAGAGCAATCTATTGATGTAGAAAATGGAGTTGAGCTTGCTGTTGATTTGGATAATAAATTCAATGAATTATCGGATAATATGAATAAAATGTTAAAAGACACAGATGAAGTTATAGGGTTTAATAAGGTGGGGATTGGATCTGTACAAGATCTTCAGAATAAGACAGATTTAAATAATAAATCCATATTAAAAATAGAGAATGCTCTTAATAAACTTACAGGAAAATCTAAAAATATAGGAGTTATATTAGATACTATAAGATCAATAGCTGAACAGACTAATCTACTTGCATTAAATGCATCAATAGAGGCTGCAAGAGCAGGGGATGCTGGAAAAGGATTTGCAGTTGTAGCTGATGAAATAAGAAAATTAGCTGAGGGTTCAGGAGTTGCAACTAATGAAATTCAAAATATAATAGATTCTATACATGAAGAAAATAGGAATACAGTTATGATTATGGATGAGGTAAAAAATATTTCTATGGATCAGACTAATTCTGTACAATATGTTAATAAATCTTTTGAAGATATATCTAATTCGATAGAACATATTACAAGTGAAATAAATATAGTTAGTGAGTATGTGAGCAATTTATCTAAAAATAAGGATTTAATAGTTGAAAGTATCAAAAGAATATCTTTAGTCTCAGAAGAAGGAGCAGCTTCTTCTGAAGAAATAAGTGTATCTGTTGAACATCAATCTAAAGCAGTTGAACAGGTTGCAAAGAGTGCTCAAGATTTAAATGAACTTTCAATTATTCTAGAAGATAGTATAAAAAAATTCAATATTTAAATTAAAACGGTGAACAATTTGTTCACCGTTTTTGTTTTAGTATTTTCTTTTTTTTCTCTTGATTATATTATCAACAAGAACTATTTTATTATCTGCAATGGTTATAGCTTCTTGGCTTATATTTAGTTGTTTCATCATTTTATACATTATAAATTTTTCTCTATCTCTAACTATATTTATAACAACTCCGTCTTTATTCATTCTACCTGTACGACCTGCACGGTGTAAATAATCTACCTTATCAAGTGGTAAATCCATATTGAATATATGAGTTACATCTTGAAAATCCATTCCTCGTGTAAATAAATCAGTAGTAACTAGAATTTTAAGTTTTCCTTTTTGAAATGATGATAATAAATGTTGTCTATCTTGGTTTTTAGTTCTAGTTTGAATCCCTCCAACTGAAAAACCTTGTCTGTGAATGTCTTTGACAAATCTATCTACATTTTCATTTTTATTTATAAAAACTAATGATTTGGAAGGTTTTATAGTTTTTAGTATTTCAACTAATGTATCTGTTTTTCTACGAGCTGTACTTATCATATATTGGTGTTTAATTTTTGTAGGTATAGGCTTAATGTGATCAAGGTTAATGAATTCAGGTTTTTTCATAATATTGTTCAATATATCACTAGATTCTTGTGATATAGTTGCAGAGAAGCTTAGTAGTTGTCTATCTCTTAAAGTTGTCTTTATTATACCTTGAACCTTTGATATAAAGCCTTTTTCTAATATTTGATCAACCTCATCTAAAGCTATTGTATTTATATTATGCATTTTTATTTTTTTAAGACTTATAAGGTGAAGAAGTCTTCCTGGAGTTGCTACAATTAAGTGAGGTTTTTGTTTTAATTTCTCTATTTGTTTTTCAATTTTCATACCTTCTACTATGCAGAAAGTTTTTATATCTGAATTTTGAGTTATTCTTTGGGCTTCTTGCTGTATTTGAATACTTAATTCTTTGCTAGGTGCTAATACTAGCATTTGTAAATCATTTTTGCTTGAATCGATTTTTTGTACCATAGGTATTAAATAAGATAAAGTTTTACCTGTACCTGTTCTGGCTTTTCCTATTACGTCTTTTCCTTCTAATATTAAAGGTATTGTGTCATTTTGTACCTTAGTTGGTTCTACAATATCAGATTTAGTAAGATTCTCTACTATGAATTCATGTAAATTATACTGTTTAAATTTATTTTGCATTTTGTATCTCCTTTTTTGTTTTATGAATCTATTATACCCTAATATGAGTATATTCGATACTATAATACGAATTTTTTATAATGAGTAGGAAGTTATATTCATATTCAAATTGTACATAATTATAAGTTTACTTACTAGGAAATTATAATACTCAATTGTATGTACTGTAAAGTATTAGTATTGTTTTAGTGTATACTATATAATTGTAGTTAATTTGAAAATTTAGTTTGGGGGATATTTTATGATATCAAATAAGGAGACAAAAAAATTTAATTATGTTTATATAATAGAGTGTAGTGATGGAACTTTTTATACTGGGTATACTAATAATTTAGATAAAAGAATTGATACACATAATAAAGGAAAAGGAGCTAAGTATACAAGGTGTAGGCTTCCTGTAAAATTACTTTATTATGAAGAATATGATTTAAAAGGTGAAGCTTTAAAAAGAGAATATAAGATAAAGCAAATGACAAGAAAGCAAAAAATGAAATTGATAGGTAAGATAAAGTAACAACTCTTTTGTTTTTTTGTTTTTGACAAATATGGTAATATATATATAAGAATATAAAAGATGAGGTTGTATAAATGTTTAAGAAGACAAAAAAGAGAAGTAGCAAAAAAAACAATGCAGCAAAAAATATTAATTATCTAAATAAAATGATACCGGGACTTGCGGTCACCTTGTATTTGAGCATATATTCTATTTATTATCTTGATGTTAGTATATTTGAAAAGTATGTAAGTTTAAATGATGATATTTTGAGAATAGCGTCTATATTAAGTGCTTATATATTAAGTGGCTATATAAGCACTAAAAATATTAAAGATCATAAAAGTATAAAATTGACATATATGATTAATTTTATTGTTTTTATTGTAATCTTAATGATATAATTTAAATTAAATTAATATTTGAAGGAGGATTTGAAGGTGAGATATAAAGCAATAATTTCAGATTTGGATGGAACACTCCTTAATAGTAATCATAGAGTCAGTGAATATACTAAGAGTGTAATTGAGAAGGTTATAAAGAAAGGAATTAAATTTTTTATAGCTACAGGAAGACATCATAAGGATGCATCCCATATAAAGGAACAGCTTAATTTAGATACGGTACTAATAACTTCTAATGGTTCAAGGGTACACAACTTTAAAAATGAAAGATTGTTGTGTCATAACATAGATCCTGAAATATGTAAGTCTATATTAGGAATGAAGTTTGATGATGATGTTCATGTAAATGTTTATCAAGAAGATCATTGGCTTGTAGAAAAAGAAAATGAGTGGTTGAGTAACTTTAATGATGAGTCTAGTTTTATGTATAAAATGGTTGATTTTAATAATTTGGATTCATATGAGTGTATAAAATTCTTTTTCATATGTGATGATGGAGAAAAGTTGAATTTAGTTAAAGAAGAAATTGAATCTAAATTTTCTGATTATGTACATGTTACATTTTCTTTACCTGTATGTCTTGAAGTTATGGCTAAAGGGGTATCAAAGGGAGCTGCTTTGGAGGAAATATTGAAAGATTACAGTATATCATCTAATGAAGTTATAGCATTTGGAGATGGATTTAATGATTTTGAGATGCTAAGTAGTGTTGGAAAAGGCTTAGTAATGGGAAATGCTGATGAAAATTTGAAAAATGCTCTTCCTGATAATGAAATTATAAAGACTAATAATGAGGATGGAGTTGCAAAGTATATAGAAGGGTTATTTTTATAAAATAAAAAGGAGCTAAAACTTTAGAGTTTTAGCTCCTTTATTTTTTGTATTAAATAGGGGGATTAACTCTTTATAATCAACAAATTTATATTAACCTGCATATATTAGTATAGTGAGATAGACTAATATTGAGGAGGGACAAAATGAGTAGGAATTTAGAAGATTTACATCCATATGTTAAATATTTAGCTGAAAAGTTTATTCAAGAATGCAAAAAACAAGGAATAGATGTCTTAATATACAGTACATTTAGGAGTAAAGAAGAACAAGATAAACTATATTCTCAAGGAAGAACTGCATCAGGTGAAAAAGTTACTAATGCAAAAGGAGGATATTCTTATCATAATTATGGATTAGCTTTTGATTGTGTACCTATAATAAATAAAAAAGCTCAATGGAATAGAACCGATTTATATGATGTTATGGGTAAAATAGGTAAAAGTATAGGGCTTGAATGGGGTGGAGATTTTAAAAGTATTAAAGATAGACCTCATTTTCAATGGACAGGAGGTCTTAAAATAAAAGACTTATTACAAGGAAAAAGGCCTATATCTCAATTGAATTTAGAATTTAGACATTCAATAAATAAGTTGTTTGAAGAAAATATAATAGATACTCCAAGTTATTGGATAGATAATAAAGAATATAAAACTGAATATGTAAAAAAACTTATATATAATTTTTCTCAGTATTTAGGAATTAATAAACCAGAAAATGAATTTACAAATATATTAAATGAACTAAGAAATAAATCAGTAATAGATTCACCAGATTATTGGATTAATAGTGAAATATATATAACTGAATATGTAATAGAACTTATTATTAAATTTAAAAAATATATAGAAAAAAATAATATTGACAGTGAATTCATATCTTCAGTAAATAAATTAGCTAAAGCAAATATAATAAATAGTCCGGAGTATTGGATTAATAATATGGAATATAAAGAAGAGTATGTTAAAGATCTTATAAAGAAAGTTGCAAATAAATTAGGGTAGTTCAACTACCCTAATTTATTTGTGATTATTTTAAGGTTTATTCAGTCTTATCATTTTTTCTTTCATATGGTTTAGTAGAGCCAATCGTATGTCGTTTTAAATCATTTGGTTGAGTTACTTCGTTACCCATTTCTAAATCTAATTGATGAAAATTTTTTATTGCTTGAGAATCGGATATTTTACGAGTATTTTTATTCTTAATCATAATATAGCCTCCTATATTTTTGTCTATTATTAATTTAACCAATAATACGAAAGCTATATTAGTAATTATTGAAAATTTAATATATAAATTTAATTTATATATTATTGTTATTTTTATTAAATAAAAATTAAATATATATTTAATAATTGCAAAAAAAAGACAGAAATATCAAAAAAAACTTATTATCTTACAAAAACGTTATGATATAATATTAAAAAATAAAACATTTTATTTTAAATAAATTAATTAAATATAAAAATACATAATTTGTTTTTATGCTAAAAAATATAGAAAGGATAAATCAATATGTTTGCATATAAATTCTTTTTATCTTTATTCAAATTAAATAGTTGGAAAAAATTATGTAATAAAATCAGGAAAAACAAAGATGCAGAAGAAATATCATATGAAATAGAACATTGCTTAAAGTGTGGACAAATAATAGAGATGAAAGAAAACTTTAAATTTCTTCAAAATTTTATTGACACTATTCCTACTCCAATATTTTATAAAGATGAGAATGGAGTTTATAAGAATTGTAATATAGCTTTCACAGAATTTGTAGGGTTCACAAAAGAAGAAATTATAAGACATACTAGTTATGATATTAATCCAAAAGAATTTGCAGAAGTTTATTATAAAGCAGATAATGAATTGATAAAAAATAAAGGTAAACAAACTTATGAGACAGAGATTAAACATAGAGATGGTTCAATTAGAGATGTGATTTTTAATAAAGCTGTTATTACAAATGAAAAAGAAGAGGTTAAAGGTATTGTTGGTTCTATAATAGATATTACTGAACGTAAAAAAGATCAAAAAAGAATAAATAAATTATTAAAGATAAAGGAAGCTATGCTTGAAATAAGTTATTCTGTCATGGGAGTAAATGATATTAAGGAACTATTTGATTTAATACTACAAAAGGCCATTGATTCTATTGAAAATGCAAATATAGGAGCTGTATTAATTTTAGATAATAATGAGAATCTTAAAATTGCTGCATCTAGGGGATATGAAATTGAAGAATCTAAAAAATTTAGTATTAAGCTCAAAGAATCAATTGTATGGTTTAAAACAAAAGGAAACATAGATAAAGCAATAGTTATTAATGATATTGATAAGATGAGTGAAATTAAATTTTTAGCTACAAATCAAAACCTTAAAATAAAATCTATTATGTCTGCTCCTATAGTTATAGATAGCAAATTATATGGATTTATAAATATTGATAGCAATCAGACAAATGTTTTTGATGATATAGATTTAGAAATAATGGAATATATAAGAAATCAAGTACAAATATCAATTAGCAAATATGAGTTATATGAAGAAATATTTTATTTATCTAGATATGATAAATTAACTAATGTTTATAACAGGAGTTATTTTGAAGATTTACTTGATAAATATATTCATAAACCTACTAAATATAAAGAAAAATTTTCTTTAGTAGTATTTGATTTGAATGGATTAAAATTTATTAATGATAAGTACGGTCATCTAGCAGGAGATGAATTGATTAAATCATTTGCTAAAAATTTAAGTGAATCTATTAGATCTTCAGATATTTTAGTAAGACTTGGAGGAGATGAGTTTGTAGGAGTTTTCTTTAAAACTAATTCAAAGAGTTTAATTAAAAAATTTGATGAGTTAATTGAAAACTTTAAAAATAATCAAATAGTATTTGAAGGTAATAATATTATTTGTAGTTTTAGCTATGGTATAGCTGAATTCCCAAAAGATAGCAATGATTATAAAGAATTAATAAAAATTGCGGATAAACGTATGTATGAATATAAACAGGGATCAAAAAATAATGAAATATAAAAGAAAAAGAGCTTCTCAAATTATTGAGGAGTTCTTTTTCTTTTATATATTTTTAAAATTTCAAAATAATACTTAAATTTTCATTAAATTGTGACAAAAAGTACAAAAAAAACCTAATATTTGATATACTAAAATAATAAATGATTTGAGAATATCATGCTTTTTAAAGGGGTGAGAAAAGATGTTGTTATTTGGGGGAAATATTGACATAGAAAATGAACAATTTTTAAAAGAAAGAAAAGTTGGGTTGAAATGTATAAAAAAAATAGATGATATATGTATATGGGAATGGGATTATAAGTTAAATGAAATTTATATATTAGGTGGATTTTATGAGGTATTTGACATAAATAATAAAAAATTCTTAGGAAGCTTTGAACATATTATTCAAAGTTATGTTCAGTCAGAGTATAGAAACATTGTACTAGAAGAGGTTGAAAAAGCAAGAAAGGTAGGAAAAATAAATAAGTTAGAATTTAAAATAGTGACATCTAGTAAAGAAGAAAAATGGATAAGAATAAATGGGGATTTTATATATGATGATAATAAAAATAAAATAAAAATGATTGGTGTAATTCAAGATATTACTCAGTGGAAGAAATCTGAAATATTACTTCAAGAAAATTATAAATTTCTTGAAATGCTAATAGATACAATTCCAAGTCCTATATTTTATAAAGATGAAAATGGTATATATAAATATTCTAATGTTGCTCATACGGAGTACTTAGGCCTTAAAAAAGAAGAGATTATTGGACACAATATTTATAATGTTATGCCAAAAGAAATTGTTCGCTATCATAGTAAAATAGATAATGAACTAATTGAAAATAAAGGTAAGAAAACATATGAATCTAAGTTTAAATGTAGTGATGGTATATTACATAATGTGATTTTTAATAAAGCCACTTATACAAATCACAAGGGGAAAGTTAAAGGTATAGTGGGGGTTATGGTAGATATTACAGAGCGTAAAAATACTGAAAAAAGAATAAATAGATTATTAAAAATTAAGGAAGCAATGCTTGAAATCAGTTACTCTATAACTGAAATAAATAATATTAATGAATTGTTTAATCTTATTTTAGACAAGATAACTCAGGCGATGAAAAATGCAGAACTAGCATGTATATTGACTTTAGACAAGTATGAAAATTTGAGAGTTGCTGCATGTAAAGGATATGACAAAGAAAAAGCTAAGGAGTACAATCTAAACTTAAGAGATACATTTATATGGAATGAAACTAAAGGGACGATAGAAAAAGCAGTTATTATTAATGATATTCATAAAATACTTGAAAAAAAGTTTCCTAATGTTCTGGAAAATAAAGGAAAATTAAATGTTCAATCATCAATTAGTTCACCTATTATTATAGGTGGAAAACTATATGGTTTTATAAATGTTGACAGCCGTAACAATTATGCTTTTGATGAAATTGACTTAGAAGTAATGGAATATATAAGAAATCAAATTGCTATTTCTATTAGTAAACATAAATTTTATGAAGAGACTATATATTTATCTAGATATGATAGGTTAACAGATATTTACAACCGAAATTATTTTGAAGAATTAATTTATACTAATATTCAAAAAGCAAATAAATATAAAGAAGAATTTTGTTTAGTAGTATTTGATTTAAATGGATTAAAATATGTCAACGATAATTATGGTCATTTAGCTGGGGATAAATTTATTAAAACGTTTGCATCTACTTTAAGCAGCAATATTCATTCTTATGATATTATAGCAAGACTTGGTGGAGATGAATTTGTAGGAGTTTTTTTGAGGACGGATGTACAAAGTTTAAAAAATAAATTTGAAGATTTATTAATGTATTTTAACAATAATAAAATAATATTTGAAGGAAATAGTATTACCTGCAGTTTCAGCTATGGAATTGCTAGTTTCCCAGATGATAGTATCAGTTATAATGAATTGGTAAAAATTGCTGATAAGCGTATGTATAAATATAAACAAGAATTTAAAAAAACATTTGGAATGAAAATATACGAACTTGATTAGTAAAATATAATAGAATTTTTGATGTATTAATGCAAAGATTTAAAAAATATATATTATTTGATATACTTATTGTAAATTTATAATAAGTATAGAGGGGGAAAACAAATGTTTTCATTTAATTGGATTAGAGGTTTATTTAATCCAAAAAGATTAAGATTTTTTGAAAATAAAAAAAAGATTATTTTAAGGGAAAAAGAAGCAATTCGAAAATGTGCTCAAGAAATAGCTGGTCTAGGTACTTGGGAATGGAATTATAGATCAAATGAAATTTGTTTTTCAGATAAATTATGCAAAATGCTTGATATAAATAAAGAAAAATATGAAGGTGATTTAGATTTTTTTATTAAAATATTAACTCCTGATAATTATAAAAATTTTGTAATAGAATCCATTAAAAACTCAATAGAAGATGGAATTGAAAAAAATATGGAATATAAAATAATAAATTCAAGTGGAGAAGAAATTTATATAAGGTCAACTACAATTAGTATATATGATGATAATAAAAATAAATTTAAAATGATTGGGATGTTTCAGGATATTACTCATTGTAAAAAAAATAAAGAATTAATTCAAGAAAATTATAAATTCCTTGAAATGCTTATTGATAATATACCAAGTCCCATATTTTATAAGGATAAAAATGGTATATATAAATATTCTAATATTGCTCATGTAGAGTACTTAGGGCTTAAAAAAGAAGATATCATTGGGCATAGTGTTTATGATATTATTCAAAAAGAAATTGCTGATACTCATAATGATGTAGACCTTGATATAATTAAAAATAGAGAAAAAAATATATATAAATCTAAGCTTAAATGCAAAGATGGTATATTACATGATGTTATTTTTAATAAAGCACCATATATAAATCAGAAAGATGAAGTAGAAGGAATAGTTGGAGTTATAGAGGATATCACAGAAAGAAAGAATGCAGAAAAAAGAATAAATAAACTATCAAACATAAAGGATGCTATATTAGAAATAAGCTATTCTATAACTGAAACAAGTGATATTAAAGAATTGTTTAATTTAATATTAGAAAAGGTAATTGAATCTATACAGAATGCACATATTGGTTCTATTTTGATATTGGATGATAATGAAGATTTTAAAATTGTGGCACATAAAGGTTATAAACAAATAAATGCTGAAAATTTTAAGCTTAGATTGAAAGATTCATTTATATGGCATAAGACATCTGGGAAAATGGATAAGACAGTTATTATTAATGATTTTGATAAAATGGTTAGTATAAAATGTCCAAATATTTTAAAAAATGAAGACGGATTTAAAGTTAAATCTTCTATTAGCTCACCTATAATAATAAATGGACAATTATATGGTTTAATAGGGATAGACAGTAAATATAATTATGCATTTGATGAAATTGATATAGAATTAATGGAATATATGAGAAATCAAATTGCTATAGCTATTGGTAAACATACACTTTATGAAGAAACTGTATACTTATCTAGATATGATAAATTAACAAATGTTTATAACAGAAGATATTTTGAAAAAATACTTGATATATATATTAATAAATCTATTATGGATAATGAAGAATTTTTATTAGTATTATTCGATTTGAATGGCTTAAAACTTATAAATGATACTTATGGACATTTAGCTGGAGATGAGATTATTAGAACATTTACTTCTACGTTGAAGAAACGAATTAGATCTTCCGATATATTAGCAAGGATTGGAGGAGATGAATTTGTAGGAGTTTTTTTCGAAACTGATTTAGAAAGTCTTATTAAAAAATTTGAAGATATAATTGATTATTTTAAAAGATATTATATAAAATTTGAAGAAAACGATATCCTGTGTAGTTTTAGCTATGGTATAGCTAAATTTCCTTATGATGGAGACAAATATAATAAATTAATAAAAATAGCTGATGAGAGAATGTATGAATATAAACAAAAAATTAAAAATGACTCAAATAAAACTTAGCTGAAAGATAAAAACTGTGAAACTCTATAATTTCAAGATGGTTAAGGTTATCTATTAGTATGATTTTGCAAAAAAAAGGATTATAGATTATAATATTATAAAAGAAAGTTAATATTAAAAATTAAAAATATATAAGACTATCGAGCATATTGTTTGCTCGATATTTTTGTTCAAAAAATTTTATATTGTAGGTGATTGATTAATATGAATAAAGCACTATTTGTAGCAGAAAAACCTAGTGTTGCCATGGAATTTGCAAAAGCACTGAATATTAAAGGAACTAAGAAAAATGGATATTTGGAATCGGATAAGGCTGTAGTGACTTGGTGTGTAGGACACTTAGTCAATATGAGTTATCCTGAAAAATATGATATAAAATATAAAAAATGGGTTCTTAAAGATTTACCTTTTTTACCAAAGAAATATAAGTATGAGGTTATATCTGGAGTGAAAAAGCAGTTTGACATAGTTAAAAGCCAAATGAAAAGAAAAGATATAGATACTATATATGTATGTACGGACTCTGGGCGTGAAGGGGAGTATATATATAGACTAGTGGATGATATGGTAGGTATAAAAGATAAGGTGAAAAAAAGGGTATGGATAGACTCTCAAACTGAAGATGAAATTAGAAAAGGTGTAAAAAATGCAAAACCACTTAGTGAATATGATAGATTATCAGATTCTGCATATTTAAGAGCAAAAGAGGATTATCTTATGGGAATAAATTTTTCGAGATTATTGACTCTTATGTATGGGAGAACTATCAGTGATTATTTAGGAACTAATTATACTGTAATTGCAGTTGGTAGAGTTATGAGTTGTGTTCTTGGTATGGTTGTGAACAGAGAAAGAGAAATAAGAGATTTTATAAAAACGCCTTATTATAAGATTAACTCATCTTTTAAGTTTGAAAATTGTCTTGATTATGATGGAGAATGGAAAGCTGTAGATGGATCCAAATATTATATGTCCAATTTGCTATTTAAAGATATTGGATTTAAAGAAAAAGAAAAGGCTGAAAAATTTATTAATTACCTTAAGGAAGATAATGATGAATTAATTGCAAAGATTGAAGAAGTAAAAAGAAAAAAAGAAAAGAAAAATCCACCATTGCTTTACAATTTAGCAGAGATTCAAAATGAATGTTCTAAAAAGTTTAAATTAAGTCCTGATGAGACACTAAAAATTGTACAAGGATTATATGAAAAGAAAATGCTTACATATCCAAGAACTGATGCTAGAGTTTTATCAAAAGCAGTTGCAAAAGAAATAGACAAAAATATAAAAGGTCTTTTAAATATAAAAAGCACTTGCAATCTAGAAAATATAGATGAACCTATTAATACTTTTATTAAAAATGTATATGATAATAAGTTGTTTTTGGGTCTTGAAAAAACAAAATATGTAAATGACAAGGCTATTACTGATCACTATGCTATTATACCTACAGGGCAAGGCTTAGGTAATTTTAATAAGTTAAATGATATTGAGAAAAGTATATTTTTACTTATTGTACGAAGGTTTTTAGCTATATTTTATCCTTGTGCAGTTTTTAATAAATTATCAATAACTACTAGTATAAAAGGTGAGAGGTTTTATACATCTTCTAAGGTATGTATTGAAAAAGGATATTTAGAAATAATGGATTATGACAAGAATGATAAAAAGTCAAACAAAGATAATATGGAAACACTTAAAACTTTAAAACAAGGAGCCGTTGTAAAAATTAATAAACTTGGAATTAAAGAATCAGAAACTACTCCACCTAAGAGGTATAATTCAGGTTCCATGATATTAGCTATGGAAAATGCAGGAAAATTAATAGAAGATGATGAGTTAAGAGAGCAAATAAAAGGTAGTGGAATAGGAACCAGTGCTACAAGATCTGAAATATTAAGTAAGCTCCAGAAAATTAAATATATTAAATTGAATAAAAAAACTCAAATATTAACGCCAGCATCTATGGGAGAGATGATTTATAATATAATAATAAGATCAATACCTTCGTTAATTAAACCGGAACTTACGGCAAGTTGGGAGAAGGGATTAACCATGGTAGCTAATGGAGAAATAGGTTCTGAGGATTATATGATAAAGCTTGAATCATATGTTATGAAAAATACTAAAAAGGTATTGGGGCTTAGAAACCACTTAGAGTTAATGAATTCATTCACATCAATTCCGAATTGTAAAAAATCAACTAAAAGCAATAAACGAAAAAAAATTGAAAACTCTTTAGGTAAGTGTGGTTGTTGCGATGGAGATATTTTAGAAAATAGTAAGGCTTTTTACTGTACTAATTGGAGTAGTGGATGTAAGTTCACTGTGTGGAAGAATAGTATTGAAAAACATGGTGTTATAGTAAATGATACAATTATGAAAAAATTATTAAAAGATGGAAAGGTTATTGGAGTAGAATCAGATCAAAATAATAAAAAAGTAAATATATCTATTAGGATTAATAAAGATAAGAATCCAACAATAGAAATATTCTAAAATTAAATTATAAAATTTTATCATTTTTAATTATTTTATTCATACAGTAATATAAAGTGAAACTTTTAAATAAAAATGTATAGGCTTGAGTTTTACTTTTTATTAAATATTAAAGAGGGGATTATATGAATAATCTTAAACACCACAAAAAATTAAAAATGAGAAAAATTACTATAGAAGAAATGAGAAAAGAACAAAAAAAAATAAAAGACATAGCGGATTATATACTTAAACAAAAATTAAAAAGAAATAAATCTAAGTAGTTAAAAAAGCGAGGGTATACATATGATTAACCTCGCTTTTTTATATGTCATGAAATTTATAGTATAAATTTTTTACTTGTTGATAATATTAATAAGTGAATGAAAGTATCAACCTGAAATCGTTAGAATAAATATTTTTATATAAATAAAAATAAAATACGACAACGAATTTTTGCATGTTTTTCAAAGATAGTTTAGTATAATTAAGTTAACAATGGGATTATTTAGGGGGAGATAAAATGGTAAGAAACAACATAAATTCATCAAACATATTTTCTTTGGGATATGATTATGAAAATAAACTGTTAGAAATTGAATTTGATTCTGGAGAAATATACAGACATTCAAACGTACCTAAAAGTGTATATGAAAAAATGATGAACTCTGAATTTGTAGGATATTATATAAATTATAATGTTAGGAATAATTATCCATGTGTAAAGTTAAAGTAGTGTAATAATAAAAAAAACTGCTAGCAATAAAATTGCAAGCAGTTTTTTATTTAGTGAATATTTGTATATGGACTATCCCATTTATTTAGACATACATAATCGTCTGTTGCAGGTTTGTTATTTTGATTATCATCATAATCAGAATATTCTCCTATTGGACTCATAGCAACAACTCTATATTTATCTGGAATATCAAGTGTTCTTTTTATTTTATCTTCATCAAGTGATGCTATCCAGCATGTACCATATCCTTCATTTGTACATGCAAGAACTAGGTGCTCCATGGCTATACCGCTATCAACTAGGTATAAATCTTTATTATCAATAGATCCAGAACTAGAAGGATCAGCAACTACAACTGAAACAAGAGGAGCTTGTGTAATAGAAGCAGAAGCACTATTAACATCATTCATAACAGCCATTGATAATTCTTTCTTTTGACTTTCATTATCTACCAATATAAACTTAAAGCACTTATTATCTTTCCATGAAGGGGACATTATAGTCGCTGTTAAAATTCTATCTAATTTATCTTTTTGTATAGGGGTACTTTTAAAGTTTTTAATGCTTTTTCTTTCTTTTATGACATCATAAAATTGCATGAAATCACACTCCTTTTTAATTATTATTAGCATTAATAGTGTTAAAAATGCTTAACTTATTATGGAATAATAAAAAAATAACTATCAGAATTTGTCGAAAAATGTTATAATATTATTTATACAAAATTTTCATACAAAAAGAAAAGCATAATTTATATACAAAAAGAGAAGCGGAGTTTATATTATATAAAAAAATATGCTTCTCTTTTTGCAATTAATGGAAAATTTTGAATTTAAAAAGTCTATATTAAGAATTTATCCAAAAAGTAAAGAATCTTATTATGAATTGAGTTTCATTTTACAATGACTTTTTAGAAAAATTATTGAGGAGGGTTTTGAAATGTCACCGGATATAAGTATACTTATATCTTTTGGAGTTTATTTAGTTGGTATGTTAGCAATAGGACTTATATTCTACAAAAGAACTGAAAATTTATCGGATTATGTTTTAGGAGGAAGAGGCTTAAATAGTTGGGTAACAGCACTTAGTTCTCAAGCATCTGATATGAGTGGATGGTTACTTATGGGATTACCAGGGTATGCGTACTTATCAGGGTTTGAGTCGATTTGGATTGCTATAGGATTGGCTGTGGGAACATATATAAATTGGAAATTCATAGCTAAAAGGTTGAGACAATATACTGAAGTAGCAGGTGATGCTATAACATTGTCGGTTTACTTTGAAAATAGATTTAGGGATAAGAGCAAAATTCTTAGAACTGTTTCGGCTATATTTATATTAATATTTTTTATATTATATACGTCATCTGGACTTGTAGCTGGTGGAAAATTATTCAATACAGTATTTGGAATGTCTTATATATCAGCACTGACTGTAGGAACTATTGTTGTTATATCTTATACATTCTTAGGGGGATTTATGGCTGTAAGTTGGACAGATTTTTTCCAAGGAATGTTAATGTTTTTTGCCATACTTGCAGTTCCAATTGCAGGTACTGTTAAATTAGGAGGAGCACAGATTACTTTTAACGCTATAAAAAACTTAAATTCTGAATTTTTCAATCCCCTTACTACTATGGATGGAAATACAATTGGAGTTATATCTGTAATTTCACTGTTAGCATGGGGACTTGGATATTTTGGACAACCTCATATATTAGCAAGATTTATGGCTATAACTTCTCCTAAAAAAATAAAGGAAGCAAGAAGAATAGCTATGGTATGGGTTGCTATAAGTTTATGTGCAGCTGTCATTGTAGGTATGGTAGGTAGAGTATATCTTACTCAATATCTTCAAGGACCTGAATCTGAAACTGTATTTATATTAATGGTTAATTCTATTTTTCCAGCTGCAGTTGCAGGGATATTTTTAGCTGCTATTTTGGCTGCTATTATGAGTACCGCAGATTCACAGCTTTTAGTTGCAGCATCTGCATTTACTGAAGATATATACAAAGCATTAATAAAAAAAGATGCTACAGATAAGGAATTGGTTTGGGTAAGCAGAATGACTGTTATAGGTATAGCTATAATATCTTATATATTAGCTCTTAATCCTAATAGTTCTGTTCTTGATTTAGTATCTTATGCTTGGGCGGGATTTGGAGCAGCATTTGGACCTGTTGTTATAATGTCGCTATTCTGGAAAAGGATGACTGCTAAGGGAGCATCAGCAGGTATGTTAACAGGAGGAATTACTGTTTTAATATGGAAACATATTCAAGGTGGAATTTTTGAGGTATACGAGATCGTACCTGGATTTATATTGGCAACAATAGCTATAATTTTATTTAGCTTGATGGATAATGAGCCTTCTAAAGAAATAATAGATGAATTCAATAAGGTAGAAAATATGCATTAATTAAAGTGTAAGTACAATTAAACTAATAAATGAAAAACAGCTTTCCAAAAGGAAAGCTGTTTTTTTATATACTAAGAATTTAATAGAATGAATTTTCAACTTAGAATATATAAATAATCATTATAGTGAAATAAAGATATAATTATGAAAAAAACTTCATATAATATTGTGATGAAGCTATTCAAAAGGGCTTTGGATTCATTTTCAAAAAAAACTTTCATAAATATAAAAAAATTATAGAAAAAATAACAAACTTGTAGTATAATCGAATTGTGAAGAGGAAAATTATACATATTAATTATAAAAAATAGGAGATGATTAGATGTTTAAAACTAATGAATACTTTGATGGAAATGTAAAATCTATTGCATTTGAAACTAACGAAGGGCCAGCAACTATTGGAGTTATGGCGGTTGGTAAATATGAATTTTCAACTTCTAAAAAAGAATTTATGACTGTAACAAGTGGAAAAATGCTAGTTAAGCTTCCTGATAGTGATGAATGGAAAGAATTTAATAAGAATGAAACTTTTATAGTAGAAGCTAATAAAAAATTCAATGTAGAGGTAAATGAAGAAACTGCTTATATATGTTTTTATAAGTAAAGAATTAAAATTCAGATGAAACTGAGTTTTATCTGAATTTTATCTTCACTTGTCAAGGAGATGGTTTGATTGAAGAGAGGTAAAATAATAAATATTCAAAAATACTGTGTTCATGATGGTCCAGGTATTAGAACAACTGTATTTTTTAAAGGATGTCCACTTACTTGCATTTGGTGTCATAATCCTGAAAGTCAAAGATATAATAGTGAAATAATGTATAATGAAGAAAAATGTAGTAAATGTGGAGAGTGTGAAAAAAGGTGTCCTCATGATTGTATAAAAATGAATGAAGATAAAGTTATAAATGATTATAGCATTTGTAGCAATTGTGAAAATTGTATTGATTTTTGTGTTAATAATGCTAGAGAACTTGTAGGAAAAGAATATAGTGTGAATGAACTTCTAAAAGAGATAGAAAAAGACAAGGTGTTTTATGAGGAGTCTGGAGGGGGAGTTACTTTATCTGGTGGAGAGGTAATGAGTCAAATAGACTTTGTTGAAGAAGTAGTTAAGCGATGTAATAGAAAAGGAATACATGTAGCTATTGATACTTGTGGATATGCACCATTTGAAAGTTACGAAAGAATTATGGAACATGTAGATCTTTTTTTATACGATATTAAGTTAATGAATTCACAAAAACATGAAAAATATGTAGGAAAGCCGAATAAACTTATATTGGATAATTTAGTTATGTTATCTGAAAGAGGGGCTAATATAAATCTTAGAGTACCATTAATACAAGGTATTAACTGTGATGATGAAAATATTGAGAATATGCTTAAATTTATAAAAAATTTGAATATAAGTAATGTGAATCTATTGCCTTATCATGAAATAGGTAAAGACAAATATAAAAGATTAGATATGAATTATGAGGATGAATTAATGTCTAAACCATCTGATGAAAGGTTAGAAGAAATTAAAAATATGTTTGAAAAATATAACTTTAAAGTTAAAATAGGGGGTTAGTATAATGAGAAGAGGTATGAATGAAAGAGTAAAAAAACTTAGAGAACAAAGTATGAGTGCTGAGCCGCATATTTCAATAGAAAGAGCAACATTAATGACTGAGGCTTATAAAAAATATGCCGGTACTGAAGCTGTTCCAGTTGTTAGAGCTTTAGCTTTTAAATATTTTATGGAAAATAGAACGCTTTGCATAAATGAAGATGAATTAATAGTAGGTGAAAAAGGAGAAGGACCTCAATCATCTCCGTCTTTTCCAGAACTATGTTGTCATACATTAGAAGATTTCACGGTTATGGATTCTAGAGAAAAAATATTTTTCAAGGTAAATGAGGAAGCTAGAAAAATTCAAGAAGAAAAAATTATTCCATACTGGGAGAATCGTTCTATAAGAAAAATGATATATGATCATATGACTCCTGATTGGTTAAATTGTTATGAAAATGGAATATTTACTGAATTTATGGAGCAAAGAGGACCAGGTCATACTGTTGCAGATGGTAAAATGTATAAAAAAGGATTTTTAGATTTCAAAAAAGATATAGAAGAGTCCTTATCTAAGATAGATTATATGAATGATAAAGAAGCATATGAAAAAGAAAGTCAACTTAAGGCTATGAGCATTTGTTGCGATGCTATAATGATTTATGGAAAACGTTATTCTGAATACGCAAAAGAGCTAGCAAGTAAAGAGATAGATGAGAATAGAAAGAAGGATCTTCTTACAATTGCTGAGAATTGTGCAGTTGTTCCAGCTCATGCTCCTAAAACATTCCATCAAGCTATTCAAATGTACTGGTTTGTTCATGTTGGGGTTACAACAGAATTAAATATATGGGATGCATTCAGTCCAGGAAGACTTGATCAACATTTAAATCCTTTTTATGTAAAGGAAATTGAAGAAGGTAGATTAACTTCTGATAATGCTAAGGAATTATTAGAGTGTCTGTGGGTTAAATTCAATAATCAACCAGCACCTCCGAAAGTAGGTATAACACTAAAGGAAAGTGGAACATATACTGATTTTGCTAATATAAATACTGGTGGAGTTACATCTGATGGACATGATGGTATAAATGAAGTGAGTTATTTAATATTAGATACTATGGATGAAATGAAGCTTTTACAACCTAGTTCTAATGTTCAAATAAGTAAAAAAACTCCTCATAAGTTTTTAAAGAGAGCTTGTGAGATATCTAGAAAAGGATGGGGTCAACCTGCTTTTTACAATACAGATGCTATAATACAAGAGTTACTTAATGCTGGAAAAAGCATAGAAGATGCTAGAGAAGGTGGTACTAGTGGTTGTGTTGAAACTGGTGCGTATGGAAAAGAAGCTTATATTCTAACTGGTTATATGAATTTACCTAAGATATTAGAATTAACTCTTAATGATGGATATGATAAAATATCAGGCAAACAACTTGGTATAAAAACAGGAAAAGCTGAAGATTTCAAAAGTTATGAAGAGTTATTTGAAGCATTTAAACAGCAATTACATCATTTTGTAGAAATAAAGATCAGAGGAAATAATGTAATAGAGAGTATTTATGCTAAGAACATGCCATCTCCATTTTTATCTATAGTAGTTAGTGATTGTATTAAGAAGGCTAAAGACTATAATGCTGGCGGAGCTAGATATAATACAAATTATATTCAAGGAGTAGGTATCGGAACTATAACTGACTGTTTATCTGCTATAAAATATAATGTATATGACAAAAAGAAATTTAGCATGAATGAGTTAATGGAAGCTCTAGACAATGATTTTAAAGGATATGAGCAAATTCATAATATTGTTTTAAATAAAACTCCTAAATATGGAAATGACGATGATTATGCAGATGAATTAATGTTAGATGCATTTAATGCATTCCATAATGAGGTTACAGACAGAAAGAATATGAAGGGCGGATATTATAGAATAAATATGCTTCCTACTACGTGTCATGTTTATTTTGGAGAAGTAATGGGTGCTAGTGCTAATGGAAGACTAGCTAATAAGCCTTTATCAGAAGGTATATCTCCTGCTAAAGGAGCAGATATAAATGGACCAACATCTGTGGTAAAATCAGCAGCTAAGATGGATCATTTAAGAACAGGTGGAACTTTGTTGAATCAAAAATTCACTCCGTCAGTTGTTGCTGGAGATGAAGGTCTTGAGAATATGGCTGCGTTAGTTAAATCTTATTTTGTTATGGATGGACATCATATTCAGTTTAACGTAGTAGATAGACAATTATTGATAGATGCTCAAAACAATCCAGAAGAATATAAGGATTTAATAGTTAGAGTTGCGGGATATAGTGATCATTTCCACAACTTAAGCAAATCATTACAAGATGAAATAATAGAGAGAACAGAACAAGCTTTTTAATTAAATAAAGTAAAATTTAATTCATATGGTTCTTTACTTTGATTGAAATTTTAGATGTATAAGTGAACTGTAGGTAAACTAATTCAGAAGCTGTAGAGTTCTTATCTTCAGTCTTAATAGGATGGAGACTTAGAACTCTTAGCTTTGGGATGAAAATAGTATAAGACATAATATAAAGGAGAGGTAGACTAATGATTAAAGCACTTTTAGGTATTTTAGGAGTATTTGGAGCATGGTTTATTTTTGTATTTTTTAAAGATTTCATGAAAAATAAAAATAATTTGGAGAATAATTCATGGACAAAACTTATTTCAATTGGTTTTATAACTGATTTTTTCGATACTCTAGGAATTGGAGCATTTGCTCCAACAACTGCATTACTAAGAGGGTTTAAGCAAACTAATGATAGAACTCTCCCAGGGACATTAAATGTTTCTCATACAACGTCTGTTATAACTGAGGCATTCATATTTATGACAGTTATAGAAGTAGACGCTGTTACATTAATCAGTATGCTTGCAGCTGCAACAGTTGGAGCTTGGGTAGGAGCTGCTATAATTTCTAGATTTTCTGAAAAGAAAATTCAGTTTACTATGGCATTTGCTTTGTTTATAACAGGATTTCTTATGCTTGCAGGTAAGATGGGATGGATGCCTGGTGGTGGAGACGCTATTGGGTTAACAGGAATCAAATTAGTTATAGGTATAATTGGAAACTTTATATTAGGAGCATTAATGACTGCTGGTATAGGTTTGTATGCTCCTTGTATGGCTTTAGTATATTTACTTGGAATGTCTGCAAAGGTAGCATTCCCTATAATGATGGGATCTTGTGCTTTTTTAATGCCAGTTGCATCAGCTAAATTTGTTAAAGAAGGGGCTTATGATAGAAAAGCGTCTATGGGAATTACAATTGGTGGTGTAATAGGAGTTATAATTGCAGCATATATAGTAAAATCATTACCAATGGAAACTTTAAAATGGTTAGTAATAGGAGTTATTTTCTATACTTGTGTAAGTATGTTTATGACTGCATCTAAAAATACAGAAACTAAGGATAGAGAGTTAGCATAGATTAAAATTTTAGGAGGTTTAAGATGAATAAAGTAATAGGTTTTATAGGATGTGGAAATATGGGACGAGCAATGATTGGTGGAGTAGTTAAATCTGGGTTATTAAAGCCTGAAAATGTAATTGTTGCTGATGGATATAAGGGTAGTTTAGATATTGCTTCAAGTGAATATGGAGTTAATACTACAATGGATAATAAAGAAGTAGCAAAAACTTCAGATATTATAGTATTGTCTGTAAAGCCAAATGTATACAATTCTGTAATTGATGATATAAAGGATTTTGTTAAAGAAGATGTTGTTATAGTTAGTATAGCAGCTGGAAAAACTATTAAAGATGTAGAAGGTGCATTTGGAAAAGATATAAAAATGGTTAGAACTATGCCTAATACACCAGCTCTTGTTGGTGAGGGTATGACAGGTATATGTCCTAATAAAAATATATCAAAAGAAGAGGTTGAAGAAGTAGTTAATATATTTAAAAGCTTTGGTAAAATAGAAATTATAGATGAAAAGCTGATGGAGGTTTTTATATCAACTAGTGGATCTTCTCCAGCATATGTATTCATGTTTATTGAGGCTATGGCAGATGCTGCAGTAGCAGATGGTATGCCTAGAAATAAAGCTTATAAAATGGCAGCTCAAGCAGTTTTAGGATCTGCAAAAATGGTTCTTGAAACTGGAAAACATCCTGGAGAACTTAAAGATATGGTATGCTCACCTGGAGGTACTACTATAGAGGCTGTTGCTACTTTAGAAGAGTACGGATTTAGAACAGCTGTTATAAAAGGTATGAGAGAATGTACTAAAAAAGCTAAAAATATGTAATTTAAAATTTGCTATATTAAAAAATACCAGTCTTTTGACTGGTATTTTTTAGCATGAAAAACTATCTATATTTCTAATATCTGTTCCCCAGAATCTCCAACCGCCTCTCATCCATCTAAAGCCAGCTACAGAGGTAGGACCTACAAATACTAGCCATGTCCAGAAGCTTCGTCCATTTTCAAGCCATATATAAGTGAATTTATAACGACAGAATCTGATAGCGCCTGGATCTACCATTTTTAGCCCCGGACCTGTACTTGGTTTTTTAGGTGTATATGATGGTGGAGGTCCGGGTGGTTGTTGTCGATTATAAAAAAACATGCATTTCCCTCCTTTCTTGTATTAATTTATGATATAAAAATTAAAATTGATACAATATTTAAATTTTTAAATATATGTTCAAAATTAAATTAATATGATATAATTGAAAATAATAATCAATATCAATTAAAAACAAATGAATAAAAATTTTAAAATATAAATTAAAGGGTATTATATAAAATATAGAAAGGAGAAGGGAAAATATATGATAAGAGAGATATTAAATATAATTTTAGCTAGTGCTGAAAATGCATTTTTACAAGTTAGTGTATTCGTAGGAGTAGTACTGCTTTTATTCGGATATATAAACTATAAGAAATCTGGAAAATTTGTAGAAAGTATAGAAAAGTCAAAAAAAATACAGCCTATATTAGGTGCTTTACTGGGATTAACTCCTGGGTGTGGAGGGGCAATATTTATAATGCCTCTATTCGTTAAAGGAAAGGTTAGTTATGGGACTATAATAGCAACTCTGATAGCAACTATGGGGGATTCTGCTTTTGTAATAATATCAACACTGCCAATACAGTATATAGTAGTTAGTGCAATATCTTTTATAGTAGCCGTAATAACAGGATATATAGTGGATTATTATAAAGTAGGAGAAAAACTTATAAAAAATATTACTAAATTACCAAATCAAGAAATTAAAAAGATAAATGAGGAATCTGATCATACAGTTCAAAATATGAGTATTAATTATATGCATATTGGACATGAGGAAGGTGATGAAATTGACATAGCTCTTCATCATAATGCTAAAGGGCATCAGAATATTAATAGTATAGGTTATAAAATAACTCATAGTGGTTTTTATATATATTGGGGTTTTATATTCGTAGGTTTTATTTTAGGAGTTATGTTACTTTTTCAAATAGATGTAAATACTTTAGGCATAAAAAATTTAGGTAAGATCATTGGTATAATAGGTACAGTTATATCTATAATAATGATGATAATGAGTAATAAGTTTTTGCAAGATGATACACACGAGGAAGAAGAACTTAAAAGAATGTCTTTAAAAGAAACTTTGATACATAATGCTCAAGAAACTGCATTTGTATCGACTTGGGTATATGTTGCATATTTAATATATGAAATATCTATATTTATAATAGGTAATGGAAACTATGCTTCAGGTGAACTTATACTTACTAATATTATGGTGTCTCAAGGCTTATTAGCTGTTATAGTAGGAGCTTTGGTTGGATTAATACCAGGTTGTGGTCCTCAGGTTATTTTTGTAACTTTATTTACAAGAGGAATGGTTCCTTTTGCAGCGTTAGTTTCAAATGCGATATCGCAGGATGGAGATGCTTTATTTCCACTTTTGGCTATAGATAAAAAGTCATCATTATGGGCAACTATTATAACTACAATACCAGCTCTAGTTATTGGAGTTATAATTTACTTTGTAGAAATAAAAATGGGCTTGTTCTAATAGCCCATTTTTTATTTATTTACTTTTTTTTATACTTTTTAGGTAGTGGTTTACTTGTATTTTGGCTTACAGAGCCTGTTTGTTTTGGATGTTGAGAATTAGGTAGATTCAATTCATCAGCAAATTCTAATCTATCATTACATGATTTGTTTTTAGTATGTCTATACATTGATTTACCTCCTTTTAAAATATACTTGATTGAGAAGCTAATAGATCTATATAAGTTAAAGCAATGTTTATGATAAGAACTGTATAGCTTCTAGATTAGTTTATTCAAAGATTACTTGCGAAACTATAAATTCATTTAAAGTTAAAATTTCATCTGAATCAAGTTTCACTTTATATTAATTTAACCAATGGAACAAATTATATATTTGAAGTTTTTTACTTTTTTGTATAAAAAAATCTTATTATAAAGATTTTGAATGTAAATTTTTTGAAATTTGTAACGGAAATTATAAAAAAGAAGTATGTCATTTTAAAAATTAATTTTAAAAATGACATACTTCTTTTGATTTTGTTATATTATGCTCTTATCTTTTAGTTTTATATTTATAAATTTTTCAAGTTGTATCTTTATAATAGCCATTGCAGGAACTCCTAAAAACATACCTGCAATACCAAATAGTCCCCCACCTAATATAACAGCAACTATAATCCATAAAGGATTAAGACCTACTTTATCTCCCAGTATCTTAGGTCCAAGATAAAGACCATCAAATTGCTGAAGTAATAATATAAATAAAGCTACCCAAATAGCTTGTATGGGATTATTTATTAAAGTAATAAGTATAGCAGGAACAGCTCCTATAAATGGACCAAAGTAAGGAATCATATTAGATACACATATTATTATACTGATTAAAAGTGCGTAAGGTACTTTAAGCATTAATAAACCAATAAAACATATAATACCTATTATTAAAGAATCTATAGCTTTTCCTATTATGTATTGAGAAAAAATCTTATTTACTATCTTAAAGAAATCTGCAACTTTATCTGATTTGAATTTTCCTAAAAGTGCATATAGAAGTCTTTTTATATTGTATATAAGATTTTCTTTGTCCTTTAAAAGATAAATGGAAATTATAACTCCCAGTATAGCATTAAATAAATTAGAAGTAATATTAATAGCTTGAGTCACTAAATTACTAGATGTAATATTTAAAAAACTTAATACTTCATTTATTATGTCTTTTAAATTTTCTTTTAAAAATGGATTGCTGTATTCAAGCAATTTAGATTTTATGATATTTTCATTTATCCATTGCTGAGCTGTCGTCATATATCCTGGAAGATCTTTGGATAAATCATTTATACTATCTATTATTTTAGGAGATAGTATAGTAATGGTAAAATTTATAATGCTTATTAATAAAAAATAAATTAACATTATACTAAAAGATCTTCTCATATTAAATCTTCTTTCAAAATAAGTCATTATGGGGTTGAGAAGATATGCAATACAAACAGCCCAAATGAAAGGATTTATTAAAGCTAACACGGATTCGAATTTTTGGATAAAAAATTCTGGGTTATTTACAAATTTGAACAAAATAAATGATATTAGTAGTAAAAAAATTATATGTTTAGTTCTATATCTTGAAACCATGATAAACCTCCTACGAAATAACTTTGACATTTGAAATATATGATATAAGAGGTATTTTAACATTATATCAAGGCTTTAACAATATAAATTGATTAAAATCTATAGAAAAAAAACATATATAACTATATAATGAAAAAGTCTTTATTAATAGAAAGATAAATTTTTTTAATATATCATAAAAATTATAAAAAAGTTATACTTTAGTAACGAATGAGAAAAGGAGAATTACTATGAGATTGAATAAATATATGGCATTATGTGGAGTGGCATCGAGAAGAAAATCCGATGAGTTAATACAAAATAAAAAAGTAAAAGTTAATGGAAAAATAATAGAAGAATTAGGGATAAGTGTTGATGAAAATCAAGATATTGTAGAAGTTAATGGCAAAATAATAAACTTAGAACAAAAAAATGTATATATACTTATAAATAAGCCAGAAGGATACGTTACAACTGTAAAAGATCAGTTTAATAGAAAAACAGTATTAGATTTGGTTAAAGATATTGATGAAAGGATATATCCAATAGGAAGACTTGACTATGAAACATCTGGACTTTTAATATTAACCAATGATGGAGATCTTACATATAGGCTTACTCATCCTAAGCATGAGATTGTTAAAACTTACTTAGCGAGACTTAAATTAGTACCTGATAAAATAAAAATAAAACAATTTGAATCTGGATTAAAAATAGACGATTATACAACTGCACCAGCAGAATTCAAAATTATAAAAAAAGAGGAAAAACAAAGTATGTGTGAAATTAAAATACATGAAGGCAAAAATAGACAAGTAAGAAAAATGTGTAAAGCCATAGGCCATCCTGTTTTATCTTTAAAAAGAGCAGCTATAGGAAATATACAACTTGGAAATCTTAAAGTAGGAGAATATAGACACTTAACTCAAAAGGAAATAAATTATTTAAAATCTTTATAATTAGAGGTGGAAATAATGATAAGCATTTGTAAAATGTATGAAAAAAGTGAAATTAGTATTAAAAGTATTCTAGATGAAGAGAATGTAGACTACAGCAAAATAAAACAAAATATATTGTGTGCATATGAAAATGAAAAACTTTTAGGATTTGCAGGGTATGAAATTAAAAATAATGTAGCTTTTTTAAGTACAATCAATATACTCGATAAGACATTAGAGGGAGTTCTAAAAGATGGCCTTATAAAATCTTTATTAAATATGGCAGATCTTAATGGAATAAATATATTTATGGTTAAAAAATGCGATCCAATAAATTTTTATAGGAATATAGGGTTTAAGGAATTAGAGAATAGAGATTTTTTATTAGAAATAGATATAAATGAAAATGAATATTTATATTTAAAACTTGCAGACTTTTTTAAAAATCCTTGCAAAAGTAACAAGGAAGGTTAGGAGAAAAAAATGAGATCTAAATATTTAACTAATGTAACTGATTTAACTAAATTAATAAATAAAGACATAATTAAAGAAGGTTGTGTAGTGATAGATGCTACTGTTGGTAACGGATATGATACACAATATTTAGCTGAAAAGGTAGGGAATACTGGTAAAGTTTATGGTTTTGATATACAAAAAGAAGCTATAGAAAATACTAAAAAAAGATTGGAAAAAGAAAAATTATTCAATAATGTTACGTTGATATTAGATGGGCATGAAAATATGGATAAATACATAAATGAAAAAGTAGATTCTATATTTTTCAATTTAGGTTATTTACCTAAATTAGATCACAATATAAAAACTAAAGCAGATACAACTATTGCAGCATTAAAAAAATCACTTGATCTTTTGAAAAAAAATGGAATACTAAGTATTTGTATATATTTAGGACACGATGGTGGTGTAGAAGAAAAAGAAGCTATAGAAGATTTATTGTTCAACTTAGAACAAAAGAATTTTGATGTCTTAAAATGTAGTTTTAAAAATCAAAAAAATAACCCTCCTCAACTTATATTGGTAGAAAAAAAAGTTGATTAGAAAATAACCCTTATATATAAGGGTTATTTTTTTATTGGGTAAAATGAAGAAGGAAAACATGTAAAATATTGGAATATACACGTTTGGAATTTTTAGAATAAAGAAAGAATAATTTCAAAATGAAGGATAAAAAAGTAAAAATGAAATTTAAATTGCAAAATCTCGAAAAGTTTGATAACATGAAGTTAATAAAAATTCTAAAATGCATTGGGGGTAAAAAAATGCCAGGGGATGATAAACATATAGTTATAAAATATGATTGGTGCAAGGGCTGCGGAATATGCGTAGAATTTTGTCCTAAAAAAATTTTGCATATAATCGATGACAAGGTTAGTATAACTCAAGAAGATAAATGTATAAAATGTGGATTATGTGAAATGAGATGTCCTGACTATGCAATATACTTAGAAGAATCTATGTGTAAGGGGGATGAATCGTATGCACAATAATATAAAATTTCTTCAAGGTAATGAGGCATGTGTACAGGGGGCTATATATGCAGGCATGAAATTTTTTGCAGGATATCCAATAACTCCATCAACTGAGATAGCGGAATTATCGTCTGCAATGCTTCCTAAAATTGGAGGTAAATTTATACAAATGGAAGATGAAATAGCGAGCATGGCAGCTGTTATTGGTGGATCATTAGGGGGATTAAAATCAATGACAGCAACAAGTGGTCCAGGATTTTCACTAAAACAAGAAAATATAGGATACGCATGTATTACAGAAATACCATGTGTAATAGTAAATGTACAAAGAGGTGGACCTAGTACTGGACTTCCAACTAGTCCATCACAAGGAGATGTAATGCAGGCGAGATGGGGAACTCATGCAGATCATCCCATAATAGCGTTATCACCAACTAGTGTTAGTGAAACGTTTGAACTAACTGTAAAAGCTTTTAATTTTTCAGAAAAATACAGAACTCCTGTAATATTGTTAATGGATGAAGTTATAGCACACATGAGAGAAAAAGTAATAGTTCCAAATGAAGGAGATATGCTTGTAATAGATAGAAAAAAACCTCAAGTAGAATCTGATGAGTATAAAGCATATGAATATACTGAAGATTTAGTTCCTGCAATGGCTAATTTTGGAGAGGGATATAGATATAATGTAACAGGACTTGTACATGATGAAACAGGATTTCCGGTTAATAGTACTAGTGAAGCTGAAAGACTACTAAATAGATTAATGGGGAAAATAAACTCAAACCTAGACGATATATTAATATATGAAGAATATCTAATTGAAGATTCTGATATATTATTTGTGACATTTGGATGTATGGCAAGATCCACTAAAGAAGCAGTTAACAATCTCAGAAATGAAGGAATAAAAGCAGGCATGTTTGTTTTAAAAACAATATGGCCATTTCCAGAAGAAAAGATAAAACAAGTAAGCAAAGATAAAAATATGATATTTGTTCCAGAGATGAATTTGGGTCAAATAAGACAAGAAGTAGAGAGGTTAGTTAAAACGGATTGTAATATTTATGGGATTAATAAAGCTAATGGAGAAATTATAACTCCTGAACACATAAATGATTACGTAAAGGGGGTATTGGGAAAATGCCTAGCAGAATAATAAAAAATAATTTTAGAGTAGATAGACTTCCACATATTTGGTGTCCAGGATGTGGGCATGGAATATTGATGAGAGCCATAGCTGTTGCCATAGAAGAATCTAATTTAGATAAAGATAAAGTGTGTATAGTATCTGGTATAGGGTGCTCATCAAGAGCAGCAGGATATATGGATTTTAATACTTTACATACAACACATGGAAGAGCAATCGCATTTGCAACTGGTCTTAAGGTTGCAAATCCTGATTTAAAGGTTATAGTTATATCTGGAGATGGGGATGCCAGTGCTATTGGTGGAAATCATTTGATACATGCATGTAGAAGAAACATAGATATAACTACTATTATATTCAATAATAATATATACGGAATGACAGGTGGACAATATTCTCCTACTACTCCAAATAAAGAAAAAGGTACTACAGCACCTTATGGAAATATAGACAAAGCATTTGACATTTGTCAACTAGCATCAGGTGCAGGAGCTACTTATGTAGCTAGATCAACTGTATACCATGTGAACAAAATGGTTGAATATGTTAAAAAAGGTATAAAACATAAAGGGTTCTCTTTAGTAGAGGGGGTAAGTGCTTGTCCTACTTATTATGGAAGAAAAAATAAAAAAGGTAGTGCGGTTGACTTGATAAAAGAAATGAAACATAAATTTATTGATATATCAGCTAAAGATAAGTTAAGTAAAGATGATGTGAAAAACAAGATATTTATGGGAGAATTTAAAGATGTCAAGGAACCTGAATATATAGAAGAATATTTTAAAATTATAGATATGTTTAAAAAGGAGATGTCTATATGAAAAAGGAATTGAGATTAACTGGATCTGGAGGGCAAGGATTGATACTTGCTGGTATAATATTAGCTGAAAGTGTTATAAAAAATGGATTTAATGCAGTTCAAAGTCAATCATATGGACCAGAGGCTAGAGGGGGTGCTAGTAAATCAGAAGTTATAATAAGTGATAACGATATAAATTATCCAAAAGTTAATAGCCCAGATTTACTTTTATGTCTAACACAAAAATCTTTTGACAAATATGCAAAAAATATAAAGAAAAAATCTATATTGCTAGTTGATTCTTGCGTCAATATAGGGGATAATATATATACCGACTTTTGTTATAAGATACCTATAATAAATACAGCTAAAGAAAAAATAGGAAAACAAATGGTTTCAAACATAGTTGCATTAGGCGCTATTAAAGAACTTATTGAGGATATCAAAGACGAAAGTTTAAAACAGGCGATATTGGCAAGAGTACCTCAAGGAAGTGAAGAGTTAAATATAAAAGCTTTTAATGAAGGGAAAATGTTGATAAAAAATATATCAAAATAGGAGTTAAATTTTATATGGAAGAAACTAAAGATTTAATTGTCATTATAAAAGAACAGTTCCCAAAATTAAGTAAAGGACAAAAACTTATTGCTCAGTTTATACTTGCAAACTATGACAAAGCGGCTTTTATGACTGCTGGTAAGTTAGGTGAAAAAGTAGGTGTAAGTGAGTCTACTGTAGTTAGATTTGCTAACGCATTAGGATTTGATGGATATCCTAAACTTCAAAAATCACTACAAGAGCTTATAAAGACAAAGCTTACAACTGTCCAACGAGTAGAAATGTCTAAAGAGTATTCTAATGATTGGACTATACTTAAAAAAGTATTAAAATCTGATATAGAAAATATAAAAACAACTATAGAAGAATTAGATGAGGAAAGTTTTCAAAAAGGTATAAACAAAATATTAAAAGCAAAAAAAATATATATAGTAGGTCTTAGAAGTTCTGCTGCTATATCGGAATATTTAGGTTTTTATTTAAATATAATTTTAGATAATGTAAATATAGTAAGTTATGGGATAAGCGATGTATTTGAGCAAATTCTTAAAGTTACAGAGGATGATCTAGTAATAGCTATAAGTTTTCCAAGATATTCAAAAAGAACATTTGAATTGGCGAATTATGCAAAAGAACAAGGAGCTAGCATAATATCATTAACAGATAGTATACTTGCACCTGTTGCGTCTATATCTGAAGAAATTATTCCGGTTAAGAGCAACATGGCATCATTTGTTGATTCTTTGGTTGCACCTTTAAGTGTTGCAAATGCAATAATAGTTGCTATAGGTATGAGAAAAAAAGAAGAAATAAAAGAGTATTTTGATAAATTAGAAACTATATGGAAAGAGTACCATGTCTATGACGAGAAATAGGAAATTTTCCTATTTCTTTTTATTTTGGAGAGATTTATTATATAATATTTAGTTGGAATTATAATAGATAATAGGAGGATTTGTATGAATAGATTTTTTATAGTAAGACATGGAGAGACTTTTTGGAATATAGATGGTAGAACTCAAGGTCATGGAGATTCAAAACTAACTGAAAATGGGATTAAACAAGCTCAAAGACTTGCCAAAAAACTTTCAAACTACGATATAGATTATATATATAGTAGTGACCTAGGTAGAACGATTCAAACTTCTGAGATGATTTCTAATACTTTAAGTAAAAAGATAGAATATAGAGAAGATCTTAGAGAAATAAATTTTGGAAAGTGGGAAGGTCTTACTATTGAAGAAATAAAAAAAGACTATTCTGATATTTATACTGTTTGGAGAAATGAGCCCCATAATGCTTTAATACCTGAGGCAGAAAATTTGTACAAATTAAAACAAAGATTGTTAAATTGCGTAAATGAATTAAATGAAAAGCATGAAAATTCTAATATAGTGTTAGTATCTCATGGAATGTCCATAAAAGTATTATTATTAAGCTTGCTAGAAAGTGAATTATCAAATATATATAGAATAAAACAGGACAATACAGCTTTGAATATAGTAGAATTTAGAAATTATGGGCCTGTAATAATAAAGACTAATGACACAAGTCATTTGGAAGGTGAAAAATATGAGTAAAGTTATTGTAATTGGTGGAGGACCTGCAGGTATGATGTCTGCAATAGTAGCAGCTAAAAATAATGAAGTAATATTAATAGAAAAAAATAAGGAAGTAGGAAAAAAATTAAAAATAACAGGTGGCGGAAGATGTAATATAACTAATATGAGGGAAATAGAAGATTTTTTAGAAAAAATAATAAAAAATCCTAAATTTTTATATAGTAGCTTGTATACTTTTACTAACTTAGATCTTTTAGAGTTTTTTAAAGAACGTGGTATTGAATTTAAAATAGAAGAAGATTTTAAGGTTTATCCTGAAAACGACAGATCTGATATAATAATAAAAACTTTACAGGATGAGATGGATGAAGTTGGAGTAAAGATAATGTACGAAAAAACACTTATAGATATTATTGTTGAAGACGAAGAAATTAAAGGTGTGATTTTGGACGATGAATCTATAGTAAAAGCTGACAAAGTAATAATTGCTACTGGTGGACATTCTTATCCTAAAACAGGATCTGATGGTAAAATTCATAGTATACTCAAAAAACATGGAGAGAATATAACTAAAATATATCCTGCTTTAGTCCCTCTTGTGTTTAATGAAGATTGGATAAGGAATTTGCAAGGAATTTCATTAAAAAATGTAAAGGTATCTGCAAAATACTTTAAGAATAAAAAGATAAGTATGGATGGTGATATTTTATTTGCACACTTTGGACTAACTGGACCTGTTATACTTAACTTATCTTCTTATATAAATAAATATTTAAAAGATGGAAATATTGAATTGAATTTTGACTTTGTTCCAACGGTTACAAAAAATGAAGTACGTAAAATTATAAGAAAGAATAATAATAAAAGTATATATAATAATTTAAAAGAAATTCTTCCGGTTAATTTTACAAAACATTTATTAGAATATTTGAATATTGATAAAAAGCCAAATAATTTAACAAAAGAAGAAGAAAATAAGATAGTAGAGAGTATAAAAGAATTAAAATTGAATTGTAGTGGAACGAAAAGTATAAATGAATCTATAGTTACTTCAGGAGGAATAAGTGTTAAATCTATTGATTCATCTACTATGGAATCGAAGGTTATAAAAGATCTTTATTATGCTGGAAAAGTTATTGATATAGAAGGTTTAACTGGAGGATATAATCTTCAAATTGCCTTTTCAACGGGCTATCTAGCTGGTATAAGTGTATAAAATTTGATATAATATTGATTTGCGATGGTGATAAAATGAAGACATTAGCGATAAGAGGCGCGACTACTGTAGAAAAAAATGAAAAATTGTGTATATTGAATGAAACAAAAATATTAATACAAAAAATAATAGATATGAATAATTTACAAGAAGAAAATATAGTTAGTATTATCTTTACTATGACAAGGGATTTAGATGAAGTATATGCATCGGTTGCTGTAAGAGAATTATTAGGTCTTAATGATATACCTCTTTTGAATTTTGAAGAAAAGTATATAAAAAATAGTTTAGGTAAATGTATAAGAGTATTGATGCATGTAAATACAGATACAGAAAAAGACAAAATAGTTCATATTTATTTGAATGAGGCAAAAAAATTAAGAACAGATTTAAGTATAAGGAGTGAATCTAATGAATAATATGGTTATAGCGATAGATGGACCAGCAGGGGCAGGGAAAAGTACCATTGCAAAGATAGTATCAAATAAATTAGATATAAACTATATAGACACAGGAGCGATGTATAGAGCTATTACATATAAAGCTATAAGAGATGGAATTGATATTAATGATGAAGAAGCTTTGATAGAAATGGCTAAAAAAACTCAGATAGACTTTAAAGACAATAATATATATTTAGATAATGAAATTGTAAATGAAGAAATAAGAACTTTAAGTGTAAGTGGAAATGTTTCAAAAGTTGCACAAATAAAAGAAATAAGAGAGATAATGGTAGAGCTTCAAAGAAAAATGGGTAAAAGATATTCTGTAATAATGGATGGTAGAGATATTGGAAGTTATGTATTTAAAGATGCAAATCTTAAGTTCTACTTAACGGCTGGCATAAATGAAAGAGCAAGAAGAAGGTATGTGGAATTAAAAGCAAAAGGACATAAGATAAATTTAGATGATATAGTTAATGATATTAAAAATAGAGATGATATAGACTCAAAAAGATCATTTGCTCCACTTATTAAAGCTGACGATGCTGTAGAAATAGATACTACTAGTAAAAACATAGAAGAAGTAGTTTCTGATATAATGGAATATATAAAATAGGAGGAGAGTTATTTGGGATTATACGAGGTATGTGCAGGTATATTTATTCCAATTATAAGTATATTTTATAAAATAGAGGTAATAGGTAAAGAAAGAGTTCCTATGGATGAACCGCTGATATTTGCTTCAAATCATAAAAATAATTTAGATCCTATGTTAATTGGCTCTTTTATGCCAAGGAAGGTTTCTTATATGGCAAAAAAAGAACTGTTCAATAATAAAATAGTTGGAAGTTTTTTAAAAAACATAAATGTTTTTCCTGTTGACAGAAGTAAAACAGATATATCCACTATAAAAACAGCTCTTAAAATATTGAAATCAAATGGAGCTTTGGGCATATTTCCTGAAGGTAGTAGAATGAAACAAGAAAAATTAGGCAAGGCAAAAGCGGGAACAAGTATGCTGGCAATTAGAGGTAAGGCTAGAGTTTGTCCTGTATCCATAATAACTACTTATAAATTATTTACTAAAATCACTATATACATAGATGAACCTATAAGTTTTGAATCATATTATGGACAAAAACTAAATTCAAAAGAATATGAAATGTTGAGCCAACACGCTTTGGATATTGTAGGAGAAAATATTAAAAAATATGGAGATTAAGGAGGGGTGTATTTGAAGTTTAAAATTGCTGATTATGCTGGATTTTGTTTTGGAGTACAACGAGCTATGGATATGGCTTGGGAAGAATTGGAAACTATGAATGATGATGAGGTTTATTCACTAGGGCCGCTTATACATAATAAACAAGCTGTAAAAGTATATGAAGATAAAGGGTTAAATGTTGTGGATGACCTAGATAAAGTAAATGAAAAATCCAAGATTATAATAAGATCTCATGGTGTATCAAAAGATATATATAGAAATGCTGTAGATAAGAATCTTAAGGTTATAGATGCTACTTGTCCTTTTGTAAAAAAAATACAAGATATAGCTAATGAATATTATAATAAAGGTTATAAAATTATAATTGTAGGGGACAAATCTCATCCAGAAGTTGTAGGAATAAATGGTTGGTGCAATAATGAGGCTATAACTATAAAAAATATAGAGGATTTAAGTGAAATTCCTAGAAATTATAAGAAGTATTGCGTGGTTGCCCAGACTACTATAAATCTAAATATGTATAAAGAAATAAGTGAAAAATTAAAAAATATTTTAGAAGATGTCATTGTACACAATACTATTTGTTTGGCAACTAGAGACCGACAAAAGTCAGCAAGTCAACTTTCTAAAGAAGTTGATTGTATGATTGTAATTGGAGGTAAACATAGTTCCAATACTCAGAAATTGGTCAAAATATGCGAGGAAAATGTTGAAACATACCATATAGAGACTGTGAGTGATTTACATGCCTATGATATTAAGAAGTATTCTTTTGTTGGGATAACGGCGGGAGCATCAACTCCTAGTTGGATAATCGAAGATGTAATAAAATTTATAAAAAATATTTGATTAAAATAAATGCAAGGGAGAGATGAATACATGAGTAATGAAATGGAACAGTTACTTAAAGAAGAAGATTTATTCAAAACTATAAAGGTAGGGCAAACTGTAGAAGGTAAGGTTATTTTAGAAAAATATGATGAATACTATATTGATCTAAATTATAAAACTGATGGAGTTCTTCCTAAATCAGAGGTTTGTGAGGATGAAGAAATAAAAATTGGAGATATTATTAACGTTAAAGTTATAAAAATGGATAGAAATTCAGGGGATGTTATAGTTTCTAATAAACGAGCTCAAGAAGTAAAAATATGGAGTGAATTAGAAATAGGACAAATTATAGATGTTAAGGTAACCGAAGAATCTAAGAGTGGACTTATAGTAAGTTATAAAAGTATAAGAGGATTTATTCCACTTAGCCATATAAATACAAAGTATATTAATAAGATAGATTTCAAAGAATATAAAGATAAGATTATGAGTTGTGAAATTATAGATGTAGATTCTAGTAAAAAAAGATTTGTTCTTTCAAGAAAAAATATTTTAATTAAAGAAGAAGAAAAGAAAAAGTTAGATTTTATGGAAAGTGTAAAAAGTGGAGATTTGTTAGAAGGTACAGTTAAAGATATAAAGGATTATGGAGTATTTGTAGATTTAAATGGTTTTGTAGGACTTGTTCATAATTCTGAGCTATCTTGGGCTAGAAAGCATGAATGTGAATATAAAATAGGAGATTTAGTTAAAGTTAAAGTTATATCTTTAGATAAAGAAACTCAAAGACTTGCGCTTAGTATAAAAGCATTACAAAAAAGACCTTGGGATGAGTTTGTAGAAAGTTACAATGTAGGAGATATTGTAAGTGGTAAGGTAAAGGTAGTTAAAGATTATGGAGTTTTTGTAAAATTAAACGATGCAATCGATGGCTTTGTACACATATCCAATCTTTCTTATGAGTTTGTTAAAAATCCAAAAGATGTAGTTAAAGTAGACGAAGATGTGAGCGTTAAGATAATAAATATTGATAATGAAAATGAAAAGATAGAACTTACTATGAATATAAAAGAGGAGGACGAAGACATTTAATGAAAGGATATGATCTTTTTAAAGACAAAATTTATAAAAAAACAGGAATAAATCTTTCTTTATATAAAGAAAAGCAGATGAATAGAAGATTAGAGTCACTAGCTATGAGAAATGGATATAATGATTTTGAAAAGTATTTTGATGCTATAAATAAAAACAAAGATTTGTTCAATGAATTTATAAATTATATGACTATAAATGTGTCAGAATTTTATAGGAATTTGGAACAATGGAATGTTATGGAAAATACTATAATTCCTGATCTTATGAAAAAAAATAAAAATTTAAAAATATGGAGTGCAGCTTGTTCTACAGGTGAGGAACCTTACTCATTAGTTATGCTACTTAGTAAATTTATGCCTTTAAATAAAATCAATATTATTGCAAGTGATCTTGATAAAGAGGCCATGGCGAAGGCTAAATTAGGCGTGTATCAAGAGAAGAGCTTAAGAAATCTACCTAAAGAATTCACAAGTAAGTATTTTGATAAAAAAGCAGATAAATTTGTGATAAAGGAAGAAATAAAAAATAGAGTTACATTTAAAAGACACAATCTATTAGAAGATAAGTATATGGATAATTGTGATTTGATAGTTTGTAGGAATGTAATGATATATTTTACAGAAGAAGCTAAAGCTGATATATATTCAAATTTTAGTAAGTCATTAAACAGCAATGGTGTTTTATTTGTTGGAAGTACAGAACAAATAATAATGCCAAATAAATATAATTTAAAACCTATAAAAACATTTTTTTATGGAAAGTCAAATTAAAAAAGATACTGTTGACTAATTAGTCAACAGTATCTTTTTTAATAAACAATAAGAAATTATATTCTCATAATGAGCTAAATATTTTAAAATTATGACTGACATTGCTAAAATCACTATAGTATCTACTACTCTGAGTAATAGAGCTAGTAACAATTGTTGGGGACATGCGCTAATAGGTAGTGTTGGACGAATTTTAAAAAAATTTATATTTAAAATCGCCAAAGGAAGACTTTTTTATTGTATGTCCAAATAATAATATGCTATAATAGAATATAGTATTAGTACCAGGTATAAAAAGGAGGTATAATTTATGAATATAAATGAAATCAAAGAATTAATTATGGCAATAGATAAAACTAGTATAAATAAATTTGATATAGAAATGAATGATTTAAAATTATCTATACAAAAAGGTGATATTACTACTACAGATAGTGTACCTAGTATAAAAGATGAAGCTAAAAAAGAAATAATAACAACTGACAATGAAGAAATTAAAAAAATTGAAACTGATGATAATACATATATAGTAAATGCTCCTATAATGGGGACTTTTTATTCAGCTGCAAGCCCTGAAAGTGGTAATTTTGTTAATGTTGGAGATAAAGTTAAAAATGGAGATACACTGTGTATTCTTGAAGCTATGAAGCTTATGAACGAAATAGAGTGTGATGTTGATGGAGAAATTATAGAGGTATTAGTAGAAAATGAAGAATTAGTTGAATACGATCAACCTTTATTTAAGATTAAAGTTAACGGATAATTAAAGGAGGATATTATGATAAAAAAGTTACTTATTGCAAATAGAGGGGAAATAGCTGTTAGAATAATAAGAACATGTAAAGAAATGGGTATAAAGACTGTTGCTATATATTCTCAAGCAGATAAAGAATCTCTACACAGATATATGGCAGATGAATCTATATGCATAGGTCCTAATAAGATAAGTGAGAGTTACAATAATATAGATAATATAATATATTTAGCTATGAAAATGAAATGCGATGCAATTCATCCAGGATTTGGATTTTTATCTGAGAACTCTACTTTCGCTAAAAAATGTATAGAGAATAATATTACATTTATAGGTCCAAAGTATGAACAAATAGACAAAATGGGTGATAAATCAACAGCTAGAGATACTATGATACAAGCTAATGTACCTGTTGTTCCGGGATCAAAAGGGATAATTTCAAATATAAAAGATGCAATTGAAACATCTAAAGAAATTGGATATCCTGTTCTTGTAAAAGCTTCAAGTGGAGGTGGAGGTAAAGGAATGAGAGTTGCTAATGATGAAGAAGAATTAGTAGCTAATTTCGATATAGCCAAAGCTGAAGCATTATCTTCATTTGGAAATGATGAGATGTATTTAGAAAAATATGTAAAAAATCCTAGACATATAGAGGTACAAGTCTTTGGAGATTCATTTGGAAATGTGGTTCATTTTGGAGATAGAGATTGTTCTATGCAAAGAAGAAATCAAAAAGTTATAGAAGAATGTCGTTCTCCGTATTTAGACGAAAAGACTAGAAATGAATTATATGATGCTGCTGTAAAAGCAACAAAATCTGTAGATTATATAGGTGCTGGAACTGTTGAATTTATAGTCGATAAGGATAGAAATTTCTATTTTATAGAAATGAATACTAGAATACAAGTAGAGCATCCTATTAGTGAAATGATAACTGGAATTGATTTGATAAAATTACAAATATTAATAGCATCTGGAGAAAAGATTCCTTATTCGCAGGAAGATATAAAGTTTAACGGTCATGCAATAGAATGTAGAATAAATGCTGAAGATGCATTTAATGACTTTAGACCTTGTCCTGGTACAATAGAATCTATTCATGTTCCTGGAGGGCTTGGAGTAAGGTTTGATAGTTTTGTATATGGGGGATATACTATACCACCTTTATATGATTCTATGATAGGGAAACTTATATGTTGGGCAAATGATAGGGAAGAATGTATAAATAGAATGAAAAGAGCATTAGATGAATTAATTATAGAAGGTGTAGAAAGTAATGTTGAATTTCAGAAAAAATTAATGGCAAGTGAAGTTTTTATAAAGGATGAACACCATACCAAATTTATAGAAAATGAATTTATGAATAAATAAAAATATAAACTATGCATAAAGTGAAACTTAATTCAGATGGAAATTTTACTCCAACTGAATTTCTAGCTGCGTAAGTGCCCTGTGGGTGAACTAATCCAGAAGTTGTTAAGTTCTTATCTCCAGCCTTAAGAGGATGGAGTTTTAGAACTTGTAGCTTTGGGATAAATTTATAGAGGTGAAATATGATTAAAAAATTATTGAGTAAAGAAAAAGGGTATGCACAAGTATCTGTCAATAAAAAATTTAAGAGTAAAAGTGTTGATGAAAAATTTTGGATAAAGTGTGAAAACTGCAATAATAATATTTTTATAAAAGAAGTAGAAGAAAATTTAAGCTTGTGTCCTAAATGTGATCGTCATTTTAAACTTTCTGCTAGAGGTAGAGTGGACTTATTAATAGATGAAAAGACATTTGAAGAGCTAGATGGAGAGTTAGTTTCTATAAATATATTAGAATTCCCTGAATATGAAGAAAAGTTAGAAAGATATAGTGCAAAAAGTAAAGAAAAAGATGCTGTTATAACTGGTTATGGTAAGTTGGATGGTATAGATGTTATACTTTGTGTAATGAATTCAGAATTTATGATGGGGAGTATGGGTTACATAGTTGGAGAGAAGATAACTAGGGCGATTGAATATGCTATAGATAATAACTTACCAGTTATAATAGTCTGCGCGTCTGGAGGAGCTAGGATGCAAGAAGGTATAATATCTTTAATGCAAATGGCGAAAACTTCTCAAGCGCTAAATAAGCTCAGTCAAAATGGATTACCATATATATCTGTATTGACAGACCCGACGACTGGTGGCGTAACGGCAAGTTTTGCCATGCTTGGGGATGTTATAATAGCGGAACCAAATGCTTTAATCGGATTTGCTGGTCCTAGGGTTATAAAACAGACAATTAAGCAAGATCTTCCTGAAGGGTTTCAAAAATCTGAATTTTTACTAGAACATGGATTTTTAGATTTAATTGTAAGTAGAAAAGATATGAAAAACAAAATCCATCAAATATTAAGAATGCATGGATATTAAGGAGGGCTAAGTATGAATAATTTAGATATAGATAAGCCCATTATAGAGCTTGAAAATAGAATTGCAGAATTTGAAAAAATATCGAAAGAAAATAATATAGATTTATCCAATGAAATAGATATGCTCAGTAAAAAGCTTATAAATCTAAAAAATGAAATATATGAAAATTTAACTGCTTGGCAAAAGGTGAATATAAGTAGAGCCTCTAGTAGACCTACAACAGAAGATTATATAAAAAATATATGCAGTGAATTTATAGAATTTCATGGGGACAGATTGTATAAAGATGACAAAGCTATAGTTGGAGGAATAGGTATAATAGGAAATATACCTGTTACTATAATCGGTCATCAAAAAGGAAGAGATGTAAAAGAAAATATAGAAAGAAATTTTGGTATGCCACATCCTGAAGGTTATAGAAAGGCTTTAAGGCTTATGAAACAGGCAGAAAAGTTTAAGAGACCTATAATAACTTTTATAGATACTCCAGGAGCGTTTTGTGGTCTTGAAGCTGAAGAAAGAGGTCAAGGAGAAGCAATAGCTAAAAATTTATTTGAAATGAGTTCGTTAAAAGTTCCTGTAATATCTATAGTTATAGGAGAAGGAGGAAGTGGAGGAGCATTAGGTCTTGGTGTATCTAATAAAGTAGCTATGCTTGAACACTCTATATACTCTGTAATATCTCCGGAAGGTCTTTCTAGTATATTATGGAAGGATGCTTCTAAAGCAAATGAGGCCTCAGAGATAATGAAGTTGACAAGTTCTGATCTATATAAACTAAATGTTATTGATAAAATAATAAAAGAACCTTTAGGAGGATCACAGAAGAATATTGAGTTTACATCAGATAAAATGAAAGACTATATAATAGAACAACTAAATGGGTACGGCAATAAAACTGAAGAAGAAATAGTTTTTGAAAGATACAGTAAATTTAGAAAAATCGGATATGATTTGTAAATAAAAAAAGGATTTAGATTTTAGATGTAGAATAATATAAACAAGAAATCCAATTTTAAATGCACAAGGAAATATAATAATATTAAGGGGGGCATATTTGAAATGGAAGTATTAAAAGTTTCATCAAAATCTAATCCAAATTCTGTAGCAGGGGCTCTAGCTGGAGTTTTAAGAGAAAATGGTTCAGCAGAAATACAAGCTATAGGAGCAGGAGCTTTAAACCAAGGTGTTAAGGCTGTAGCTATAGCAAGAGGATTTGTTGCACCAAGTGGTATGGATCTTATATGTGTACCAGCTTTTACTGATGTTGATATTGATGGTGAAGAAAGAACAGCTATAAAGCTTATAGTAGAACCTAGATAATAAAAGAACCTCTTAAGAGGTTCTTTTAATTTTGAGGATTAAACATTTGAAGCATCATCATAACTTGATCCATTGTTATACCATATTGCTCTAATAATTTATCGATTACAGGTGAGAATTCTCTCATTAAATCATCTTTATTATTTTTAACTAACGATTCAATTTGTGGAACGATAGATTTTATAAATTCGATTTGTTCTTTTTCTGATAGGTTATTAAAATTTGAAGTAAGTTCATTCATAGTTAAAATCCTCCTTATTATTAAAGTACATTTATCCAATTACTATTATACAAATAAAATAGTTTTTTGCAAATACTAAAAACATTAATGGAATATATAAAAGCAGCCATTAATGGCTGCTTTTATATTATCCTTCAAGAGTATCTAGTAATTGTTGAAGTTTTTGAGCTTGTACTCCAGATTCTTCTGCAAATTGTTTGAATAAATTACATACTTCAGAATTATCTACTTTTTTTGAAAATGATTCATAGTCTCTAACATTTTCTTGTGCATCTAATAATTTTTTTACCACAGTATCTCGAGTTTTTAGTTCCATAAATAATCAACTCCTTTTATTATAGTTTTTTCATTAACAGTTATTATTATTCATTAATTGATAATTAAAAAACTTTCTTAATTAAGAAAGTCCTTTTATATAATAAATGGAATTTTGTTTATTGCAAATATTTTGATGTTTCTGAAAATATAACACAGACAACTTTTTTCTAAAGAAAATTAGAAATACCAGTTAAAGTAGAAAAGTGTTTTTTATAATTACAGCTAGGGAAGAACTACCAAGGTAAACAGTAGATTTTATAATTTGCTTAATAAAACATAATATTAAAAAAATAGTGAAAATTATACAATTTCATGTTAAAATTACAATGTAAGAAAAAATTCTAATGAAAAGAGGGGTATTTGACATGAACAAACCTATACTATCTGCTCACTTTGAGTCAAGAAAACCATCAGCAGTTCGTCTTGCACAAATGAAGTATGAAGAGCGAAAAGTAAAACCAGAAGCTGTTATTAATGTGGGTATTGGAAACGTTTCTCTTCCAGCAAATACTGCAATGCAAAAAAGAATGTTTGCATTAGATGCAAAGAACAGTCCGTTTGCTAGTGGTGTTATTAGATACACAACAACTGCTGGGACTGAGGAATGTCAAGATGCTTTTAGAAACATTTTAAATTGTGAAGGTTTTGATACAAGTAAGCTTCACTTCCAAGTTACAGATGGTGGATCAACAGCAATGGAATTATTACTAATTGGTACATGTGGTCCAGCTGGAACAGATAAAAGACCTTTGTTGATGATTGACCCAGCTTATACAAATTATATTTCATTTGCGGAAAGAACTGGAAGAAAAACAGTTACTGTAAAGCGTCAACTAAATGAAAATGGAAACTTCGACCTTCCAGAAATTGATAAAATTGAAGAAGTAATTAAGGCGAATAATCCGGGAGCTTTACTAGTAATACCATATGATAATCCTACTGGTCAGCTGTATGACTATGATTCTATGAAAGCATTAGCACAGCTTTGTGTGAAGTACAATATGTGGATGGTAAGTGATGAAGCATATCGTGAACTTTATTATGATACAGATAAGCCACTTGTAAGTATTTGGGGTGTAACTGACGCAGATGTTCCTGGAATTGAAGGCAGAAGAATTAGTATTGAGACTGCTTCTAAAGTGTGGAATGCATGTGGTTTAAGAATTGGTGCATTAATTACAGATAATGCTGAATTTAATAACCGTTCAGTAGCTGAATATACAGCTAATCTTTGCGCAAATGCTATTGGTCAGTACATATTTGGTGCATTAGCTCATGAAAGTAAAGAGGGAATCTTAGGATGGTGCCAAGAAATCAGAGAATATTATAGAGAACAAATCTTAAAAGTTTATAAAGGATTAAAGGAGCAAGAACCTAATCTTATTGTTTCAAATCCAGATGCATCTATTTACACAGTTGTAGATGTTAGAAATGTTGTTAAACCTGGTTTTAACGCAATTGATTTTGTATTATATTGTGCAGGTGAAGGTTCAGTTAATATTGATGGTGTTGAAACAACATTATTAGTAGCACCTATGAGTGGATTCTATGATATTAAAGATAGTGAAGCTAATCCAGGCAGCACACAGTTTAGACTTTCTTTTGTTGAAACACCAGAAAAGATGGATAAAATTCCTGAGTTATTTGTAAAATTACTTAGAGAGTATGAATCACAAAGATAATAAATAATCTTATTAGAATTTAATATACAAAAAAACTAGTCAAGACTTTTTTTAAGTCTTGACTAGTTTTTTGTATAAAGAGAAAAAAATAACGTCTCCAGGAAATGTATGTAGTTATATTATTTTATATGACTTAATTATATATTTAATTTTATATGTAGAACTAATCTTAAATAATTGGTAAAATAAATGTATATGTTATTATTTAAGATTAGGAAGTGATATTTTGAAAAATTTAGTCGGTGCAAAATGGTTAAAAGAAAATAATAATGAGGATACAGTTATAGTAGATTGCAGATTTGATTTACAGATTCCTTCGTATGGTAAAGATAGTTATTTAAAAAATCATATTCCAGATGCAGTATATATTGATGTGGATAAAGATTTAGCAGGAGATGTAAAAGAACATGGAGGAAGACATCCTTTACCTGATTTAAATGAATTTAAATCCAAATTAGAAAGTTGTGGAATAGGAAATGATACAATAGTTGTAGCTTATGATGATGGAGAAGTTGCAGGTGCATCTAGATTTTGGTGGATGTTAAAATATATAGGTCATGAGAAAGTATATATTTTAGATGGAGGAATAAAAGCTTGGAAAGAATCAGGTTATTATTTATCATCAGATATTCCTAAAAAAGAAAATAAATGTTTAGATATTAAGATAAATAAATCTATAATAGCAACAGTAGATGAAGTTAAAGAAAATATATATAAGGATACATCAGTTATAATTGATTCCAGATCTTTTGAAAGATACAAGGGAGAAATAGAGCCTATTGATAAAAAAGCAGGTCATATCCCTAGTTCTCAAAATTATTTTTGGATGGATGTTTTGGAAAATGATAAAATGAAAGATAATAAAAAATTAAAAGATCATTTTAACGAAATATTAAAGTATAAGAAAATAATTGTTCACTGTGGATCTGGAATCACTGGCTGTGTAAACTATGTTGCTCTTGATGAAATAGGTGTAAAATCAAAACTTTACCTAGGGTCATGGAGCGATTGGATAAGCTATGATGATAATGAAATAAAAACAGGAGAATAAATGAACTTATTCTCAACTGCAATAAACTTAACCTCTATTAAATAAAGAAGAATTTTATTTAATAGAGGTTTTTTATATATGCTAAAAGAGTATAAAGTTGGGATAGGTAATTTTATTAAGTATATTAAAGAAGAAGACAAGATAGATAGAATTTCTGGTATTACTACCTAGTAGAAATGAAAAGGCGATTTAATATTATTAATGATAGGATATTAACCTCCTAGTTATTTAAGAGGTGTTTTTAAAATTAACTTTAAAGTGTATTTTAGACATAGAGTATAGTTTTAGATTAATTTTGAATTGACTTTGATTATGATAAGGTATAGAATTAAAACAAGTTAAAACAAAAAATAAAATAAGTCGCCATCTTCTATGATTCTTGAACACCATAAGAAGATTCATACCTTGAAAGTGCTGGAACACTTGAAAGATACTAGACGATTATGTATAAAATAATGATAATATGACATAGTTTAATAGTCAAGTGCTTACCAATCAAAAGGTAGGCACTTTTTTAATTTTTGTTAAACTTACACTTTGTGTAGAACTTAAAAAGAGCATGATTTTTGAAAAATGTATTTGAATGATTTGTAGTGATTATTTATTGTAAATCCAGAATAACTGGATGTGTAAATTATCTAGCTTTTGGTGAAATAGGTGTAAAAGTAAAACTTTGAACAAACTAACTTAAACTTATTTTAAGTAAATCAAAAATTGTTTATTAAATTAAAAACGATTATGAAAACAACAATTTGATAAACTTAATATATTATATCTACAATATATGATATATTAAGTTAAAAACATCATTTTAAAGCAAGAAAGGAAGGTTATAACTATGACTTTAAAAAGAAAAATCAAAAATACAGGTTTATTATTAAGTATTTTTTCCCTTTTAGGTGTTAATTCAATGAATATATTTGCAGAACAAACCGTGTCTAATTGGGCTCAAGCTCCATTTAGTGCAATGCAACAAAAACAACTTATACCTAAATCACTAGAGAAAGATGAAAATTTTCAAGGTGAAATAACTAGAGAAGAGTTTGCAGAGTTAGTAACTACATATTATCTGCAGTTAAAACCTGAACCAATTCAAGGAGAAGGGATATTTGATGATACAGTGAATCCTCTAGTTCAATTAGCAGGTAGATTGGGAATAGTAAACGGAACAGGTGAAGGTAAGTTTAGTCCTAATGACAAATTAACAAGAGAACAAGCTTCAACTATGTTTGCAAGAGCAGAGAAAATGGTAAATAATAATCTTGAAACAACTACTGAAAATTCTTTTAATGATAAAACTAAAATATCAAGTTGGGCAAATGAAGGTGTGTCAACAATGAACAAACAAGGAATAATTAAGGGATATCCTGATGGTTCATTTAAACCACAGAGTGAAATGTCAAAGGAACAGGCAATAGTAGTAACAGCAAGAATGGCTAAAAAAAATGGGGTCTTGGATTTTGAGGAAAAACAAGAAGATACTCAAAGTGACTCAATAGAAGAATATGCAAATAAATATGGTTATAAAATACATTCAAGTGATAAATATATTACAGTAGTAGATAAAAATGGTGAAGATCTTATGTCGATAGAAAGAAAACCTAAGGAATGTATCTATACTTTTGGTGCAGAACAAATATCTAAAAACAGAGACCAATCTTATGAATTTGTTAATCTGTATGCAAAGATTGATGAATTTGATAAATTGAAAAATTCTGTAGATACTTATATAGATAATAAGGAATCAGGAGTAAAAACAATAGATATAGATGGAATAAAAGTATCTATGTACAGTACTAGTTATGGTTTGATTTTAACTATAGATAATAGTATAACTAAAAGTAATTAAAATAAATTAAGATAGAAGAACTTTATAAATGTATTTTTAGCTGAATATAATTCCAAAAAACCTCTTTTAAGCAAAATTAAAATTTTATGCTTTAAAGAGGTTTTTTGGAATTATTTTTGAGTAACATAGTACAATTCAACTTACTTTTTGTAAATATTTATTCATTATTATATTATATATCTCATCCCAAGTTTTGACTCTTGTGATTTTATCATTTAGTTTTTTTCTATTATAATACGTATCTATCAAAATAACATCGAATCCTGATTCTGATAACTGAATTGCATTACTATAATTATCTTCTATGAAAACATCACAACTTAGTTCTATTGCCTTATCTACTTTATAATGATTTCCTAACAAAAAAAGATCGTTATATGGTATTTTATTATCTTTTAAAAAATTTATTGTAATATCTTCTACTCTTTTATCTCTAGCAGTTACAAAATATAAATTATTTTCTTGACTTAACTTGTCAACTATAGGTTTTACATCTTCTCTTAATACTGCTGCTTCGTGTATTTCTCGAATATATTTATTGTAAAATTTCGTATACTTTTCTTTTGGGACATTAAAAACTTCATGCATTTCATACAATGTAACATCTTCTTCTTTTATATCTTTATTAAAATATTTATTTGCAAAAGGTATCCAATAATATGCATTGGTTATAGTTCCATCAATATCTATGCAAATATTCAATTTCCCCATTATATATTCCTCCTTATTATTTTGCTTATTTATATTTTAAAACAAGTTTTTTAATTTTATATTAATGCAAGGTTAAGTATCTGTTAATCTATATTTGTTTAGTATACATATTATATATATTATAAATCCCTGATAGAAGTTATAAGTATTAATCTTAAAAGTAGAATTTATTATCGAAGTCATTATATAATAATATGATAATAAAACAAAAACAGAAGAATAAATAAACTCTTCGTATAATATCTATTAATGTATACAATTTTTAGTAAGGGGATAGAGTTATATGAAGAATATAAAGATTATATTGATACTGTTTATGGTAATATTAATAGGATATCAGTCTGGAACAATAATTGTGAATTCTATGAAAACTAATGGGAGTTTACTTAATAAGATAACTGATAATACAGAACTTGTTTGGAATGGTCCTAGAGATAAAAAAGTTATAGCTATTACATTTGATGATGGTCCTCATCCAAGATATACACCTAAAATATTAGATTTATTGAAAAAATATAATATAAAGGCTACATTTTTTGTTCTAGGAAAACATGTTGAATTTTATCCAGAACCATTAAAGAGAATAAAAGCTGAAGGACATGAAATAGGAAATCACACGTATTCGCATGTTGATGTTAAAAAAATTCCTAGTAGAAAAATAGAAGAAGAATTTAATAAAACACAAGAAAAAATATATGATGTAATAAAAGATAAACCAAGAATATTTAGACCTCCATTTGGATCATATAATAAGTGTCTTAAAGATTTAGCTAAAAAACATGATGTCAAAATAATATTATGGTCATCTAGCCAAGATTGTAAAGATTGGAGCAATCCTGGAGTTGAAAAAATAGCAAATACAGTTATAAATAATGTTGGTAATGGAGATATTATATTACTTCATGATTATGTAAATACGACAAGTCAAACATATGAAGCTTTAAAAATAATATTACCAGTACTTAAGCATAGAGGCTACAAATTTGTAACAGTATCTCAGCTTATAAAAAATAAAAATCACGAAGATAAAATAGAAATTATAGAAAATTAAAATACACATTCATATAAGAATGTGTATTTTAATTTTATTCTAGTTTGCTGTTGTCAAAAGTTTGTGTTCCGGATAGTCTGTTTCCTTCACTTTCAGAAACTATATAGCTAAATATACCTTGCTTATCATAATTTTCAACTTTGGATACAGCTTCTTCTATATTCATAGGCTGTGAAATTGAATTATTATCAGATCGGATTATTATATATCTTTGCATAAAATCCTCCTTAATTTAGTTATTTATAAAAAAATGATACTGACTTGAGCTTTATTTCAGACACTATTATTATAATTCCTCAAAAAAATATTTAAATACTAAGAATAATTAGGAAATAAAAAATTCGTCTACTCGATAACGCGGTGACTCATGTGGCTAACGATCTACAAGCTTCGTTGAACCATTAAATATAAAGTTATATAATTTCTTTGTATATAAAAATGCACATTCTTAAGTGAATGTGCATTTTTATATTTAGTCCCATTTAGGAGTATAAAAATTACCGTCTTTGGCTATTCTATGTCCTTCATCTTCTGAGACGATATAACTGGATATACCTTGTTTATCGTAATCTTTTACTGTACATATAGCTTCTTCTCTATCCATAGGTTCTGAAATGGATTTATTGTCAGAACGTATTATTACATATCTCTCCATAAAATCCTCCTTAACGTAATTTTTTATTGAAAAGATGGTATTGATTAAACTTTTGCTTTATATACTATTATAATTTCTCAAAAAAATATTTAAATACTAAGAATAATGTGGAAAATTTATAGGTATATGTAGATAAGAAATTTATAAAAATATAGGTGTTTAATGGTATAATATAAATGATATTTACAATATTTTTGCCAAAAAAGGGGGAAAAAAATTGATATTAATGATAGATAATTATGATTCTTTTACTTATAACTTAGTTCAGTTCTTAGGAGAATTGGGCGAAGAAATAATAGTCAAAAGAAATGATGAAATAACACTGCTTGAAATAGAAAAATTAAATCCGGAAATTATAGTATTATCTCCGGGACCGTGTTCTCCTAATGAAGCAGGTATTTGTATAGATGTTGTGAATTATTTTAAAGAAAAAAAGCCTATACTTGGTATATGCTTAGGACATCAAACTATAGCACAAGTATTCGGCTCTACAATAAAAAGAGCTATAAGACCTGTACATGGAAAGGTTCATGCTATAAAACATATTAATGAAGGAGTTTTTAAAGATTTAAATAATCCATTAAATGTTACAAGATATCACTCTTTAGTTGTAGACAAAGAAACTTTAAATGATGATATTGAAATAACAGCTATCAGTGATGAAGGCGAAATAATGGGTATTAAACATAAACAGTATCTTATAGAGGGAGTGCAGTTTCATCCTGAAGCTATACTTACTGAACAAGGTCATGAAATATTAAAAAATTTTTTAAGACAAGCTAGAGGGGAGGATTAATATGATAAGAGAAATATCAACAAGTTTGAGTTCGTTTGAAATATATACTTTATTTAAAGATGATAAATACAGTTTTATACTTGATAGCGCTATGGATGAAAAAAATTTAGGTAGATATTCACTTATAAGTTCAAATCCTTTTAAAATTTTAAAATACAAGGATAGTGAAGTGAATCCTCTACAAAAACTCAGAATAGAGCTTGATAAACATAAAATTAAAAATAATACAGAACTACCCTTTATAGGTGGAGCAGTAGGATATTTATCGTATGATTTAGGTAATTATATAGAAAAATTACCTAAACGTGTAGTAGATGATATAAAATCTCCTGATTTATATTTTGGGTTATATGATTGGGTGATTGTGGTTGATCATTTTATGAATAAAACATTTATTGCAACTCCAGATATACATGTTAGAGATGAAAAACAGATAGTTGATGATATTTGTGGATTAATAGATGAGGCTGAACATAATGGTATAGATCCATTATGTTATGAGCAAAAGACATTTCCAAAAGTTAAGCTACAGTCTAACTTTAAGAAGAAAGATTACATAGATGCAATTGAAAAAATAAGAGAATATATAAAAAATGGGGATATATATCAAGCAAATATGACTCAAAGATTTCATGGTAAAGTTAGTATGTCAAGTTTTGAATTATACAGAGATCTTAGAAGAATATCACCTGCACCTTTTGGAGCTTTTTTAAATTTTGAAGATGTCCATATATTGTCAAATTCCCCTGAGAGGTTTATAAAAGTTAATGATAATTTTATACAGACAAGACCTATAAAAGGAACTAGACCTAGAGGGAAGAATGCAGAAGAAGATTTGTTTTTAAAGAACGAACTTTCAAATAGTGAAAAAGATAAAGCTGAATTATTGATGATTGTAGATTTAGAAAGAAATGATATTGGTAGAGTTTCTAAAATAGGTACAGTAAAGGTACCAGAACTATTTAAATTAGAAGAATATGCAAATGTTCATCACTTAGTATCAACTGTTGTTGGCGAGATTGAAAAGAATAAAGATATAGTAGATGTTATAAGTTCTACTTTCCCTGGAGGATCAATAACTGGAGCTCCTAAAATAAGGGCTATGGAGATCATAGATGAATTAGAACCTACAGCTAGAAATGTATACACAGGCTCTGTTGGATATATAGGATTCGATTCTAATTCTGATTTTAATATAGCAATTAGAACTATAATTAAAAAAAATGATGATGTATTTTTCCAAGTTGGAGGAGGAATAACTTGGGATTCTGATCCAGAGGATGAGTATGAAGAAACGCTTCATAAAGCAAAATCAATTATGAGTGCGATAAGAGGATATTATGAAGAATAAAGCATCGTTTAATAGTGAATTAACTAAATTTGGAATAGGAGTATTTGAAACTATAAAGGTAATCAATGGAAAGGCAATATTTTTAGATGAGCATTTAAGTAGAATGTATAGTTCTGTTGAAAAACTTAATTTAAATTTGTCTATACAAAAAAGTGAATTAAAAGATAAAATAAATTATTATACACAGAAAGTTGATTACAAAGCTTTAAGAGTAAGTATATATGATGAAGGATATAACATTCAATTAAGGGATATAAATTATACTAATGATGATTACAAAGAAGGATTTAAATTGAACATATCTCCTATTAAAAGAGGTCAAAGTATACTATACAATCATAAAACTACAAATTATTTTGAAAATATGTATTCTAAAAGATACGCTTTATCTAAAAATTTTAATGAAGCACTGATAGTTAGCTTAAATGATGAAGTTTTAGAAGGGTCTATGACTAATATATTTTTTATAAAAGAAAATAAAGTATATACACCTGTTATAGACAAATCAGCCCTACCTGGTATAATACGATCTAAAGTAATTAATATTTGCAAAAAGATGAATATAGAGTTGATTGAAAAAATAATAAAATTGGATGAAATTGAAGACTTTGAATTTTGTTTTATAACGAATAGTCTTATAGATTTAATGAAGGTAATAATGATAAATAATATAAAATATAAAAAAGAAAATGATCTATTTAGAAAAATAAATTGTGATTTAAAGGAAATGTACTATGGATATTAAACAGGTATACGAAGAATTAGTATTAAAACTAAAAAAAAATAAAAATAATATAGCTATAATAGTAGTTGGCTCTAGTGTGGATTTGAATTTTGATAAAAATATAAATGATATCGATTTTTTTATTATAACTGAGCATGGAGATAAACAAATAAGAAAAAGATATGATATACAAAATATTGACTTTGACATAAATTATTTTTCTGAAAGTTTAGCGTATGAATTAATAAATAAAAAAGAACTTTTCTTCATAGAAGGACTTATTAAAGGAAATAATATATACGACAAAAATAATATATTAGATGATATGATAAAACATGCTATAAGTGAATATAAGAATGGGCCTTTTAAATATAGTTCATATGAAATAGAAGAATTAAAACTTAATATCATAGATAATATAAAAAGGATTGAACATAGTAAGGACTTAGCTTATGTTCAGTTTATGTCAAATTTATGTCTAAAAGATATACTGAAGTCTTATTTTATAGTAAACAATAAATGGGTTCCAAAAGATAAAAAATTATTTCAAAAAATAAGAGAGATAGACTATGATTTGTATAACATCTCTCATAGCTTATACATAAATTATGATTCTAATGTTTTAAATGACATGATTAAATATGTATTTAAAAATATAAAGTAAAAAGGGAGCGGGGAAAATGGATAAAGAGAAGATCAAAAGAGCTGTAAGAGATATATTAGAAGCAATAGGAGAAGATCCTAATAGAGAAGGTTTAATTGATACTCCTGATAGAATAGCTAGAATGTATGAGGAAATATATAGTGGTTTAAATGAAGACCCTAAAAAACATTTAGAATTATTTTTTCAAGATGAAAATCATGAAGAATTAGTTCTTGTAAAAGATATCCCATTTTATTCTACGTGTGAACATCATTTAGTGCCATTTCATGGAAAGGCACATGTAGGATATATTCCAAGAGGAGGAAGGCTTACAGGACTGTCTAAGCTTGCTAGAGTGGTTGAAACTGCAGCTAAAAGACCTCAGTTACAAGAAAGAATAACGAAAACTGTAGCTGATGCTATTGTTGATGTTTTAGATCCATATGGAGTTATAGTTGTGGTTGAAGCTGAACATATGTGTATGACTATGAGAGGCGTAAAAAAACCTGGGTCAAAAACTATAACTTCAGCGGTAAGAGGTATATTTAAAACGGATGTAGCTTCAAGAGCAGAAGTTATGAGTCTGATAAACTACAAATAGGAGGTAATTAAGATTGTTTAATTTTGGGGAAAAGACATATATAATGGGAATTTTAAATGTAACTCCTGATAGTTTTTCAGATGGAGGAGAGTACAATAATTTAGAACTTGCTATAAAGCATTCTGAAGAAATGATAAAGCAAGGAGCCGATATTATAGATATAGGAGGCGAATCTACAAGACCTGGATCAACTTTTGTGGATGAAAATGAAGAAATTAAAAGGGTAGTTCCTGTTGTTAAAAAATTAATAAGTACAATTAATGTACCTATTTCAGTTGATACTTATAAATCAGCTGTTGCTAATGAAGTATTAAAGCTGGGAGTACCAATGATAAATGATGTATGGGGATTGCAAAAAGATGAATTAATGGCAAATGTAATTGCTAAACATGATGCATATGTAGTTATTATGCATAATCAAGATGGTACAGAATATCAAGAAGACATTATGTTATCTATAAAAAAATTTTTAAACAAGAGTATAGAAATAGCAAAAAAAGCTGGTATAAACGATGATAAAATAATACTTGATCCAGGAATTGGATTTGGTAAAACTGTAGAACAAAATATGTATGTTATGAAGCGTATTGATGAATTAAAGGATTTAGGGTATCCAATTTTATTAGGAACATCTAGAAAGTCTATGATCGGAAAAATTCTAGATCTTCCTGCTAAAGAAAGAGTAGAGGGAACAATAGCTACTACTGTTATGGGAATAATTCAAGGTGTTGATATAGTAAGAGTTCATGATATAAAAGAAAACATAAGAGCTGCAAAAGTCACAGATGCTATATATAGAAAGTAGGTATAAACAATGGACAAGATTATATTAAACAATTTATCATTTTATGGGTATCATGGAGCTTTAAAAGAAGAAAATATACTAGGGCAAAAGTTTTTTATTGATATAGAGCTTTACTTAGATTTTAAAAAAGCTGGCAAAAGCGATGATGTTAACGATTCTGTTCATTATGGTGAAGTATATGAGGTTGTAAAAAAGGTCGTTGAACATGAGAAATATAATTTACTAGAGGCTTTGGCAGAAAATATATCAAAGCAAGTTTTTGATAATTTTGATATGGTCGAAGAAATTATGGTTAGAGTAAAAAAACCAGAAGCTCCTGTAAATGCTATATTTGATTATTTTGGTGTTGAAATAAGGAGAAAAAAATATGAGTAGAGCTTATCTAGGTATTGGAACTAATATGGGAGATAGATTAAATAATTTAAATGATGCTATAGAACACATAAAGCAATTTGAAAATACAGAAATAACTAAAATATCCAAGGTATATGAAACAAGGCCATGGGGATATACTAATCAAAATGATTTTTTAAATCTTTGTGTATCTATAGATACAAATTTGAAACCTGAAGAGTTGTTACAAAAATGCTTGGAAGTAGAACTTAACCTTAAAAGAGAACGAATCATTAGGTGGGGACCTAGAACTATAGATATTGACATTTTAATATATGATGATATAATTTGTAATGGTGAAAAATTAACTCTTCCTCATCCCAGAATACAAGAAAGAGCTTTTGTATTGATACCTTTAATGGATTTAAAAGAAGATTTAATAATAAAAGGTATGTTATTAAAAGAGTGGTTGAATGAATTAGATGCGGAAGAAGTAAAGGAGTACATAGGGGATGAGTAAAATCATACTAAAAAATATGGATATTACTATAAAGTTAAAAAGTGGTACATCTATTCCAAATGATAGACTTATAATTGCTGGACCTTGTGCAGTGGAAAGTTATGAACAACTTTTGATGATTGCTAAATTTATAAAAAGCAAAGGTGCAAATGTATTAAGAGGTGGAGCATATAAGCCTAGAACTTCTCCTTATTCTTTTCAAGGTATGAAAGAAGAAGGTTTGGAGGTATTTAAATCAGTTAAAAAAGAAGTTGGTATCCCTATTGTTACAGAATTAATGGATGCAAGAGATCTTGATAAAATATATGATGTAGCAGATATTATACAAATTGGTTCTAGAAATATGCACAATTTTTCTCTATTAACAGAGGTAGGAAAACAAGATAAGCCTGTACTTTTAAAAAGAGGCATGTCAGCTACTATTAAAGAATGGATAAATGCTGCTGAATATATTGCGGTTGAAGGAAACACAAATATAATAATGTGTGAAAGAGGAATTAGGACGTATAATGATTATACTAGAAATACATTGGATTTAGCTGCTGTTCCTATAATAAAAAAAGAAACAGGACTTCCAGTTATAGTTGATCCAAGCCATGGAACTGGGATAAAAGAATTAGTTAAACCAATGAGTTTAGCATCTTTCGCAGCAGGAGCAGATGGCATAATGGTAGAAGTACATCCAGAACCTGAAAAAGCACTTTCAGATGGACCACAATCGTTAACATTTGATGAATTCGAAGATGTTGTAGAATCTTTAAATAAATAGGGCTTATATTAGCCCTGTTTATTTTTTTAAAAATATTTTTCAAAAATAAAGAAGGAATTTATTAAAAAAAGTCGAATTATAGTAAATTGTATTTATAAAAAATAACACTCAAATATTAATTCTTGATAAAATTTAAAAATTTTCAGATGAAGGAAATATAAATTTTATCAAGAATTAATAAATATTACACCTAAATAGAAGGTGATTGTATGAATGATATGCATGAAATAATAGAAGAAATAAAATTGAGAAATGACATTGTTGATATAATATCTAGTTATATACAGGTAAAATCTGCTGGATTAAATTATAAAGCACTATGCCCTTTTCATTCAGAAAAGACACCATCGTTTTCAATAAGTACTCAAAAGCAAATGTATAAATGCTTTGGTTGTGGAGAAGGTGGAGATGTTATAAATTTTGTAATGAAAATGGAAAATGTAGATTTCATGGAGGCCTTAGAAATTCTCGCTCAAAGATCGGGTGTTGAAATTAAAAAAGGAAAAATTAGTGATGAATCTAAGCAAAATATAAATAAAAAGCAGAAATTGTATCAAATTAATTTAGATGCAGCTAGATACTTTTTTAAATCTATGTCGGGTTCAAATAATAATGGTTATAAATACTTAAAAGATAGAGGTCTTGATGATAAAACAATTAAATATTTTGGACTAGGCTTTGCAAAAAATGATTGGAATGATTTAAATAATTATTTATTGCAAAAAGGTTATGAGCAGCAAGATTTAATCGACAGTGGATTAGCTATTCAAACTAAGAATAAAAAAAATTATATAAATAGGTTTAAAAACAGAGTTATGTTTCCTATATTTGATCAAAGAGGAAAGGTTATAGCGTTTGGAGGTAGAGTATTGGATCATTCTCTTCCAAAATATTTAAATTCATCAGAAACTATGCTGTTTAACAAAAGAAAGAACTTATATGCGCTAAATTTTGCTAAAAAAAATATAAAAAACGATACATTAATTGTAGTAGAAGGATATATGGATGTTATAAGTCTTTTTCAATATGGTATAAAAAATGTAGTTGCGTCACTAGGAACTGCCTTAACTGTTGAACAAGCAAAGCTAATAAAAAAATATGTTAATAAAGTTATAGTAGCTTATGACAATGATGAGGCTGGTATTAACGCTACTTTAAAAGCCGTTGAAATATTTAATGAAGTTAAATTGAATATAAAAGTATTAAATTTAGGAAAAGCGAAAGATCCAGATGAATATATAAGAAAAGAAGGAGTAGATAAATTTAATATATTATTAAAAAATTCTATACCTTTACTTCAATTTAAAATTGATATATTGAAAAAAAAATATGATTTAAATAATGATCAAGATAGATTATTGTTTACAAAAAATGTAGCTAATATTATTAAAAATATCAAAAGTCCTATTGAAGTTGAATATTATATTAATAAAATATCTAAAGAAACAAATATATCTATAGATGCCATAAATAGTGAAATTTATGGTAAATATTACAAGAAAAATAAATCTAAAAAAGAATCTAATAAAAAAGTAGAAGAAATAAAAATTAAAAAAAGTGGTATTGAAATTGCAGAAAAACAAATTATTTCTATATTTATAAATGAAAAAAAATATAGGAATGACATTTTAATGAATTTGGAAATAGATGATTTTTTATTTGAAGAAAGTAAAGAAATATTAAATTATATCATTAAAAGTAATGAATTGGATATAATAACTATTGACAAATTGAAAAAAATAGGCATATCAGAAAACTATATAGATGATATATATGATATTAAGATAGATTCAAGTATTAATTTAAATGATATTATAAAAACTTTACAAAGAAATAGTTTGAAGAAAAAAAGAGACTATCTACTTAAAAGGCAAGATGAATTACAGTTAAATAAGAAGAATGATAAAAATATAGAAGCAAGTGAGGTTGATAGAGAATTGTTAGATATTGCAATGAAAATAATACGATTAGAAAAAGAGATGAAGAATATTTTATAGAAAGGAGGAACTTAAAATGGCGAAAAAAATAAGTAAAGAACAAAGACAATCTGTAAAAGAATTAATGGACAAAGGAAAGAAACAAGGATCTTTAACATATAGTGAAATAATGGAAGTTTTAGGAGAAGTGCAATTAGATAAGGATCAAGTTGAAAATCTGTACGAGACATTAGGACAAATGGGAATTGAAGTATTAGCAGAAAAAAATAAAAAAGAAAACATAAAAGTAGAAAAAGAAAAAGATGAAGATGATAGTGATGATGAAGAATTTGATTTTGAAAGTATAGATTTATCTCTACCTAAAGGAATAAATATAGATGATCCGGTTAGAATGTATTTAAAAGAAATTGGAAAAATACCTCTTCTTTCTGCGCAAGAAGAAATAGAACTTGCTAAAAGAATGGAACAAGGTGATGAGATAGCTAAAAAGAGATTAGTTGAGGCTAATCTTAGATTAGTTGTAAGTATAGCTAAAAGATATGTAGGAAGAGGAATGTTATTTCTTGATTTAATTCAAGAAGGAAATTTAGGTTTAATTAAGGCAGTCGAAAAATTTGATTATACTAAGGGATACAAGTTTAGTACTTATGCTACGTGGTGGATAAGACAAGCAATAACTCGTGCTATAGCAGACCAAGCTAGAACTATAAGAATACCTGTGCATATGGTTGAGACTATAAATAAACTTATAAGGGTATCAAGACAATTACTTCAAGAGTTAGGTAGAGAACCAAAACCTGAAGAAATTGCAAAAGAGATGGATATACCAGAAGATAAAATAAGAGAAATATTAAAAATAGCACAGGAACCAGTATCTTTAGAAACTCCTATTGGAGAAGAAGAAGATAGTCATCTGGGTGATTTTATACCAGATGAAGATGCACCTGCACCTGCAGAGGCTGCGGCCTATTCTCTTTTAAAAGAGCAAATCGAAGAAGTATTAGGATCATTAAATGAGAGAGAACAAAAGGTCTTAAAATTGAGATTTGGATTATCAGATGGAAGAGCTAGAACGCTTGAAGAGGTAGGAAGAGAATTTGACGTTACTAGAGAAAGAATCAGACAAATAGAAGCAAAGGCATTGAGAAAATTAAGACATCCAAGTAGATCTAAAAAATTAAAGGATTATTTAGATTAGAAAATTCGCCTATAAGGCGAATTTTTTTCTAATTCCAATATTGAGGCATGTTTCCGTATTCTATTTCTTTCTTTAACTTATCTTTGGATATGTTTTTTTCTTGAGCATCTTGTATTTGGGCATTTATTTCTTTGGCTTCTTCAGCCCATTCAAAGGTAGTTCCACCCCATTTATATTTTAATAGTTTTTTTGGGGGGATTATTTCTTTCTTCATATAGATCACCTCATTATTATTATTTTAAAAATACTTATTTTAATTCAAGAAAGGAAGTGTAAAAAAATGAAATTAACTCCAAGATTAGAAGCAGTAGCTAACCTAGTTAGTCATAATGCAAAGATAGCAGATATAGGAACTGATCATGGTTATATACCTGTATACTTAATGAAAAAGGATAAGATAAAAGGTGCAATAGCAGCTGATATAAATAAAGGACCATTAGAAAATGCAAAAAAAGAAATTATATCAAGTAATCTAGAATCTAAAATAGAGTTGAGATTAGGAAGCGGACTTAGTGTATTAAAAGTAGGAGAAGTGGATGAAGTTGTAATAGCTGGAATGGGAGGAGTTTTAATAAGTAAATTAATAGAAAGTGAATTTGAAATAGCAAAAAGACTAAACAATATGATATTACAACCCATGCAGGCATCTTCTGAGCTTAGAAAATATTTATATGAAAATGGATTTGATATTAAAGAAGAAATTCTAGTGAAAGAAGATTTTAGAATTTATGAAATAATGGTAGTAAAGTACGATGGTATAAAAAGATCTCAAGAAGATGAAATTTATTATGAGGTTGGAAGAGGGCTTCTAAGAAATAAAAATTGTTTGATTTTAGAATTTATAGATAAAAAAATAAGCGAATATTCAAAGATAATAAAAAAAATAGAAGGAAAAGAAGGTCAAAAAATAGAATCTAAAATATATGGATGCAGAGCTAAAATTCAAAAGCTTGAGGAGTTGAAGGATAATGTATATTAAAGATATAGTAAAAATATTTGAGAATAAATATCCTAAATCATTAGCTTATAATTGGGATAATGTAGGCTTAATCATAGGAAATGAAATGGATAGTGTATCAAAAATTATGTTAACATTAGAAGCTACTCAAGCAGTTATAGATGAAGCTGTAGAAAATAAAGTAGATTTAATAATAACTCATCATCCGTTTATATTTAAGGGATTAAAAAAAATAAATACATCTACAACAAAAGGAACTGATATATATAAATTAATAAGAAATAAAATTAGTGTTTATTCAGCACATACTAATTTTGATATAGCTTATGATGGATTAAATGATGAAATAGCTAAGAGGTTAGATCTAAAGGATGTTCTTGTCTTAGATACTACATATGATCAAAAATTATATAAAATAGCTGTATATGTTCCAGTATCTCACCAGGAGTGTATAAGAAAAACTATGGCAGATATGGGATGTGGAAATATTGGAAATTATAGTGATTGCTCATTTACTTTTGAAGGTGTAGGCAGATTTAAACCTTTAAATGAATCGAATCCTTATATAGGAATTAAAAATGAAATAGAGACTGTAGAAGAGGTTAAAATAGAAAGTATATGTGAAGAAAGTAAATTAAGTGAGGCTATAAATAATATAATAAAAGCACATCCATATGAAGAAGTTGCATATGATATATATGAATTAAAAAATAAAGGCAAAAAATATGGACTTGGACGAATTGGGCAATTGAAAAACTCTATGAAATTTAAAGAATTATCAGAAATTGTGAAAAAATCACTAAATATAAATGAAATAAGGGTCACAGGAAATTTAGAAGATGATGTAAATAAGATAGCTATAGTAAGTGGGTCAGGATCTGAATTTATCAATAATGCTTATAACATGGGAGCAGATGTTTTAATTACTGGAGATGTAAAGTATCATGATGCTCAAAATGCTTTAGAATTAGGTATAAAGGTTATTGATGCTGGTCATTTTGGAAGTGAAAATATATTTTCAGATATAGTTGAGGAATATTTACAAAATAAATTTGAAAATATAGAAGTATTAAAATCAAAATCTAATATAAATCCATTCGTTACAATATAAGGAATAGTTTTGTCTATTCCTTATTTTAATGTAAAGTAAAACTTATTAAAATAATTCAAAGGTGTAGAATTATTATCTTCATCCTTAAGTGGATGAAGTTTTAGAAATTTTAGTTTTTTGATAAAAAATAATTATAATCAAATGGAGGTATCATTATGAATAAAATTATAAAACTAGACCAAAAATACAATTTAATGAATAAAATTGAAAACAAGATAAAGTATATTCAAAAATATCCAAAATTATCAGAAATGAGAACAAAATTACAAAAAATAAATAATCTTGAAAAAATATATATGAAAGAACTGGGAACTTTAAAAGAAAAAACTGTATTATTGGAGAATGATTTGAAAAATAAGGAATATGAACTAGACAAAATGAATAAAGATTTATATAGTGGATTAATAAAAGATATAAAATTGCTTGAAAATATAAAAAACAAAGAAACAAATTTAGAAAAATCAAAGGAAATAGTTGAACAAGATTTTATCAGCAATATGGATGAAATGGAAAATCTAAACATTAAAATAGAAAAGTGCAAAATTAAATCTGAAGAATTACAGCAAATTATTAAAAATTTAGATGAAAAAATTATTAAAAAAATAGATGAGTATACATATAAATTAAATGTAAATTTAGATCAGATAGAAGCATTGAGAAGTGAAATAAATAACGATGAGTTGATTAGATATGATAATATTAAGAATAAATATAAAAATGCTTTGGTTAAAGTTGAGAATAATATATGTGGAGGATGTAATGTGGAACTCTTTATGAATAAAATTAGTAAGCTAGATAATAATGAAATTATTGAATGTGAAAACTGTGGTAGATTAATGTATAAATAATAATTATGTCCTTTATTTTTTAGCTTTAAAGAAGATAACAGTATGCAATGTATGAAAGCTCGCTGTAGGTATGAATATATGTGAATTTTGAGAATAGAGCCCATTAGGGCTCATTTATCATGTCAGTACAATTAGATATTATTATGCGGATTTTTAATATAAATTTTGGGAATATATAAATTTATGTTATTGATTGAAATTATTACATTATAAACATAATCTATATGTTCATTTAAATCATTAAATGGAAAATATATACTTTCTATTATTTGTTGTTTATCGAAAATATTTAATTTTTTTTCTTCTTGACTAATTTTGACAGATATATGCTTGTTATATTTTAAAAGATTGGATAGTTTATTCAATAAAATCACCTCTATAATAATTAGTATATAATGTATTATATACTAATTATTATTTTTTGTGTAAATTTGTGAAAAAATTAATTAAAATGTTTAAAAAGGTAGAATTTTGTGATAATATATATATTACAGAATTTATAATATATTTAATCATTTTTTAGGAGGGTTTTATGAATACTAATGAGACAAAAATTGTAAAGATTAGTAATGCAGATCCATCTGCACTAGGATTATTCGGGTTGGCTATGGTAACTCTTGTAGCATCATCTCAAAAATTAGGACTTACTGAGGGAGTATCGTTTGTAATTCCTTGGGCAATATTTTTAGGAGCATTTGCGCAATTGTTTGCTTGTATTAATGACTCAAAAAAAGGAAATGTTTTCGGAACAACTGCTTTCGGAGGATATGCATTTTTTTGGTTTGCAGTTGGAACTTCATGGCTTATTCAAAATGGAGTGTTTGGCGAAAAGTTAGCTGCTGGAGTAGATGTTAAACAACTTGGATTTGCTTTTTTAGGATATTTAATATTTACTTTATTTATGACTATAGGTGCTATGGAAACTCATAAAGTTTTATTTACAATATTTGTATTGATAGATTTCTTGTTTATAGGATTAACTTTAAGTACATTTGGAATAATGCCTGAATTTGCTCATGAAATTGCTGCAATTTCAGAATTACTTATTTCAATAGTATCTTTCTATGGTTCTGCAGCTTCTGTGTTGAATCTTCATTTTGGAAGAGTATTTCTTCCGGTTGGAAAACCTTTTGGAATATTCAAAAAATAGACAATTTTATTATTTCAAAATTATAATTGACTTTATAAAAATATAGTGTTATTATTTTGAAATATAAAAATTAAAAATATGCCGTCCGTATAATTCTGATAATATGGTTCAGAAGTTTCTACGAGATACCGTAAAAATTTTCTCTCTATGGGTGATCCTAATAAAAAGCTATATTAAGATTGCAAATTATCAGCTTTAATGTTATAAAAAACCACAATTGGATTATCTAATAGTCCGATTGTGGTTTTTTTGTGGTGGTATATTAAAAGGAGATGACAATAAATGAAATCAACAGTTCAAAAAAATACCAATGCATTAGATAAGTTTTTTGAACTAAGAGAAAATAAGACAAATATTAAAACGGAAATCTTAGCTGGATTTACTACTTTTATGACTATGGCTTATGCTCTTTTAGTAATCCCTAATCTCTTAAAGTTTTCAGGTATGAACGCATTAGGAGCAAGAGGAGACGAAGCTGCTGTACTAACTATACTAAATGACCCTGTAATAGGATCGGCTTTTACAGGAACGTGTATAGTATCTGCGATTGGGACATTAATAATGGCTTTATATGCTAATCTACCATTTGCAGTAGCACCAGGAATAGGATTAACAGCATTTTTTTCTTTTAGTGTATGCTTAAACTTAGGATATACATGGCAACAAGGACTGGCAGCAGTTATGATATCTGGAATATTATTTATAATAATAACAGCAACATCCATTAGAGAAAAAATCGTAGAATGTCTTCCTGTTAATATAAAAACTGCAATAACTTCAGGAATTGGTCTTTTTATAACATTAATAGGTTTAAAAGGAGGAGGTATCGTAGTCTCAGATCCAGGAACTTTGATTAAATTTGGTGATTTTACAGATAAAGCAGTAATATTAACTTTAGTAGGAATAATAATAATGGGAATATTAATGGCTAAAAATATAAAAGGGGCTATGTTAATATCTATAATACTTACAACTATAATAGGTATACCTATGGGAATTACGAATATAGATGGATTAAAACTAATAACAGCACCACCATCAGTATCACACACTTTTATGGCTATGGATTTTAAGGGATTATTGAATACTAGCGGAGCAGGAGTTATAGGAACTATTACTAGCATAATAATGGTTGTGTTAACTTTTAGTCTGGTAGATTTATTTGATACAATAGGTACTCTAGTAGGAACGGCTCAAAAGGCTAATATGATCCAAGAGGATGGAAGCATTAAAAATATGAAAAAGGCACTTTTAGCAGATGCAGTAGCAACAACTATTAGTTCTATGTTTGGTGGTACTACTACAGCGACATATATAGAATCTACTGCTGGAATAGCAGAAGGTGGAAGAACCGGATTAACATCTATGGTTGTAGGAATTTTATTTTTATGTTCACTATTTTTAGGTGGTATTGTAGGTATAGTACCATCACAGGCAACATCTCCCGCACTAATAATAATAGGAGTACTAATGATAGAATCTATAAAAGAAGTTGATTTTTCAGATTTAACAGAAGCAATACCTGCTTTTTTCACAATAGTTATTATGCCATTTACTTATAGTATAGCAAATGGTATTGCAGCTGGAGTAATATTTTATCCTATAATGAAATTAGGAACAGGAAAACATAGGGAAGTTCATCCTATAATGTACATATTATCTATATTATTTATACTAAGATTTATATTGTTACCTGAATAAATAAAATTATAAATATTTAAACATAAAAATAAAAGACATAATCTTTAGCTTTAGATAAAGTAAAGATTGTGTCTTTTATTTTTATGCAGAAATTATAGAATTTAAATGTATCTATAGAGCTAATAGTTATATATGAAATATTCTATATAATATGAATAAAAAAAATATTTAATATTGAAAAAATTTATAAAAAAATGTATAATAAATATGGAATCGGTCACATATAATATAAATTTAAGTTTCATTTTATACATTTGATTCATACAAATATTATAAATATTGAAATAAACCAATAGAATTAAAATTATTTAATGAAAGGGATGATATAAATGAATGATGTTAAAGTAATATTATTATCTTTATTGACAGGAATTATAACGGGAATTATATTTACGATTTTAAAATTTCCCTTACCAGCGCCTCCGACCATTCAGGCCTTTATGGGAATATTTGGAGTTTGGCTGGGTGCATTTATAATAAAAAAAATTGAAGAGTATAGATAATGAAGGGGGTTAAGTAATGGAAGCATTGATAATATCATTAAAAGCAACTTCTGCAGGAGTAATATTAGGAGCTATATGTCAAAAACTAAAATTACCTTTACCAGCACCTCCTGTTTTTGCAGGATTAATGGGTATTTTAGGAGTAATAATTGGTGGTAAAATAGCACAAATTTTATTTTAATAAAGAAAACCCGGTATTGAACAATACCGGTTTTTTTTATTTACCTATATATTTTTGAGCTATTTTTATATTGTTTTGATGTACATTATCTACTCTATTACTACTATGAGTTCTACTACCTATAAAATGTATATCAAATACTCCGTGCATTCCATTATTTTTGATTGCATCTAAGTTAGTACCAGCGCCATAACCATCACTTCTCCAAGTAGTATAAGCTGCTGAAGGCGCGTTATCATTTCCTGCATGAGGCATACCTGCCATAGAAGCTGGGAGTGATATTCCGTTATAGGTAACTACAATTGGACGTTTACTCCAAGACCAATTTCCACCAAATACACTTTTATATATAGAAGTATCATATTCGCTTATAGTTTCTGCATCTATATGATTAGTTCCATATGTTCTATTAGCTTTAAATGATTTTCCAGAATATATATCGAGTACTTCAAATGTAGCACCTCTGGGGATTGCATACTGAATTTTTGAGAACCATGACCAATTAGATGATGTTGTCGAACTTCCTCTTGTTACAGAAGGGGTGTTTTTAATATTCAATGAGTTTAGTTTTTGAATTGTATTCTTTCCAGCTATACCATCTGCTACTAAGTTGTTAGCCTTTTGAAAATTTAGAACTGACTGCTTTGTTATACTTCCATAATAACCTGTAGGATTAGCAGGAAAATATCCTAATTCTTTTAGACGATTTTGTAAAAGGACAACATTTTGATTTCGTATACCAGTTTTAAGTAATAATGAACTATTGATTTGAGTATAGGCATTAGCAGTATTAATATGTAAGGGGATCAACGCAATTCCTAAACTTAATATAGTAGATATTATTATTTTTTTCATATTATTCCTCCTTATGTGTTATATAATTTAGCCATAATATAAATATAATACAAATGTCGAAAAAAGTCGAAGGGAATTAATGTAATTATTATTAAAAAAGAGAAGTTTCAATTAGAATAATTAGTGTATAATTGAAGTATCTATTTAATAGTTGGAATTTTAATAACAGATAAGAGGTGCTTAAAAATGCAAATTGAAGGAAAATATTATATTGTGAATGGAATAATACACAATACATATGAAAAAACAAATTTTTCAGAAGGCATTAATAATAGTATATATGAAGTGGTAAGAGTAATAGGTGGAAAGGTTTTATTTTTAGAAGAACATCTTGAAAGACTATTTAAATCTGCGGAAATACTTGGATTTAAGTTAAATTCATCTAAAGAAAGAATAGTGAAGAATATAAACATAGTAATAGACAAAAATAATTATAAGAATATTAATATAAAATTAATATTTAGTGATTTAGATAAAGAAGAACAAAAGTCAATGATTTTTTGTATAAAAAGTTATTATCCAGATAAGAAAATGTATGAAACCGGTATAAATACTATAATATATCATTCAGAACGAGAAAAACCAAATGCTAAAGTAGGAAATAACAAATTGAGAGAAAAAGTAAACAATGAACTAAAATCAAAAAATGCATTTGAAGCTTTGCTTGTAAACAAAGAAGGGGTGATAACAGAAGGAAGTAGATCGAATATGTTTTTTGTTAAAGGGGAGATTATATACACTGCTCCTCCTAAGAGTGTATTATTAGGAGTTACTAGAAATAGGGTAGTTAATATATGCAAAAATCTAAATATAAAAATAAAAGAAATTTGTATAGATGAAAATGATATATTTTGCTTAGATGGCGCTTTTATGACAGGAACTTCGGTTAATGTTTTACCTATTAAGAGTATAGAAAAATGCAATTTGAATTCTACTAATAATTCTATAATAAAAAAAATAAGTAAAGAGTATGAGAATAGTATAAACGAATATTTATATAAAAAATAAGGCTATCATTTGATAGCCTTATTTTTTATATAAATATTCGTTTGATTTGCAAATAGGCAGACTTAATTCGAAAAAAGTATTGACTAAATTGTAAAAATCTATTATCATCTATATGCGAATGAAAAAAGATTAAATTTATATATAGTTCGTAAAAATAAAAAGATCATTTGGACTAAGAGGAGGAAACATGATGCAAAAGACAACTGAGGTTGTATCTAAATCAAATATTGAGAGGGTATTTAAATTAAGTGAAAATAATACTAACATAAAAACTGAAATAATAGCAGGTATTACAACGTTTATGACAATGGCATACATATTAATAGTAAATCCAAGCATATTGTCTGCTGCTGGAATGGATTTTGGAGCTTTATTTACAGCAACAGCTTTATCATCTATTATTGCAACTCTTGTAATGGCATTCTATGCAAACCTGCCATTTGCTTTGGCTCCAGCTATGGGACCTAATGCTTTTTTTGCTTTTACAGTAGTTTTAACTATGGGTTATTCATGGGAATTTGCACTTACAGCTGTATTCTTGGAAGGTATTATATTTTTGATACTTACGTTTTTTAATATTAGGGAAGCTATTTTAAACTCTATACCAATGCAATTAAAAAAAGCTGTTTCTGTTGGAATAGGATTATTTATAGCGTTTTTAGGCCTTGTAAATTCAGGTATAGTAATTAGTGGTAAATTTATAAATGATCAAGGACAATTGGACGGACTACCAGTCTCTATAGGACATATATCTTCTGGTCCAGCGTTACTTGCTATAATAGGTCTTATTATAACAGGGTTTTTATTATCTAGAAATATTAAAGGAGCTTTATTAATAGGTATAGTAATTACTACAATAATAGGTATCCCTATGGGAGTAACGGTTATACCAGATGGTTTTAAAATTTTTAGCACACCACCTTCTTTGTCTCCTATATTATTTAAACTTGAATGGAATAATATATTTTCGGTAGATATGATTATTGTTTTGTTTACATTCTTATTTGTTGATTTATTTGACACTGTTGGTACATTAGTAGGGGTTGCTACAAAGGCAAATATGTTAGATGAAGAAGGAAATGTACCTAATGCAAAGCAAGCATTATTAGCAGATGCTATAGGTACAACTGTAGGAGCCTTATTTGGAACAAGTACGGTATCAACTTTTGTAGAAAGTGCAGCTGGAGTTGCAGACGGAGGAAGAACCGGTCTTACAGCTTTATCTACAGCTATTATGTTTATAATAGCACTATTTTTATCTCCTTTATTTATAATGATACCTTCAGCTGCGACAGCTCCTGCATTAATATTGGTTGGGCTATTCATGATGTCTCCTATAAAAGAAATAGATTTTGATGATTTGACAGAAGCTATCCCAGCTTTTTTAACTATAATTATGATGCCACTTACTTATAGTATATCTGAGGGTATTGTATTTGGAATATTAAGTTATGTAATCTTAAAACTATTAAATGGTAAACAAAAACAAATAACACCTTTACTATATGTAATATCATTTTTATTTATAGTAAAAATAGTATTAGGATAAATGTTAAAAAAATGTAGATGTGTTGAACACATCTACATTTTTTTTAGTATGCAAACTGTATAGTGAAATGATAAGTTCAAACATGTAAGGTATACGTAGGTTAAAAAAATCTGAAGGATTAAAACTAAAGAATTTATACAATGTTAAAAATAAAAGAAGTCATGAAATGGAAGGTATATGAATTAATATATATGATAGATAAGTGTATGTATATTAATTCATATGTTCCTAGTAGAATTAAAATGAAAATTAATATTTTAATGAATAGATTAATATGATAAAATTTAAAACGTATGACAAACTATTTTATCCAAACAAGGAGGAAAAATCTTGACAGCACTTGAAAAATTAGAAGTATTAAAAAATAATTTAAGCAAATTAAACAATTTAACTGTAGCTTTTTCAGGAGGAGTTGATAGTACATTTCTTTTAGCAATAGCAAAAGAGGTCCTTAAAGAAAATGTATTAGCTGTAACAGTTAATGCGTTTATCCATACTGACAGAGAAATTAAAGAATCTATAGATTATGCAAATAAAATAAATGTTAAACACAATGTCTTAAATATAAATGAAATAAACATTAAAGAATTTATAGATAACGTTCCAGAAAGATGTTATTTTTGCAAGAAAGAAATATTTACACAAATAATGAAAATATCTAAACAAAATAACATAATTAATATAGCTGATGGGAGCAATGTCGATGATTTAAGTGATTTTAGACCAGGAATGAAAGCTTTGAAAGAACTAGGAATACTTAGTCCTTTAAAAGAAGCCGGTCTTACAAAACAGGAGATTAGGGATTTATCTAAGATATTGGATATACCAACTTGGAATAAACCATCTTTTGCTTGTCTTGCATCTAGAATTCCTTATAATCATAAAATAACTCTGGAAAAACTTAATATGATAGAGAAAAGCGAAGAGTTTATTTCTCAATTAGGATTTAAACAGTTTAGAGTTAGACATCATGGCGAAATAGCAAGAATAGAATTACCAAAAAGTGATATTTTAAAATTTGTAGAATCAGATGCATCAAATAAAGTTTGTAAGTATCTAAAATCTCTGGGATTTAATTATGTAACTATTGATCTTTTGGGGTATAGAACCGGAAGCATGAATGAGGTCTTATAAAATTAAATAGATATTCATATATAGTATATGATACAATTAGTTGGTAATTATATATAATAATATATACAGCAGGAGGAATATAATGAAAGATGTAACTTTGATAGCACCATGCTTTTTTGGAGTTGAAAAAACACTTAAAAGAGAAATTGAAAATTTAGGTTATGAAATACAAAAAGTAGAAGATGGAAGAGTAACTTTCAAAACAGATAATTATGGTATCTGTAAATCAAATTTATGGCTTAGAACAGCAGAAAGAGTATTATTAAAGGTTGGAGAATTTGAAGCAAGAAGTTTTGAAGAACTATTTCAAAATACTAAAAAATTACCTTGGCATAAATACATAAAAAAAGATGCTGTTTTTCCAGTGTCAAAAGCTTCTTCTATAAAATCTAAATTGTATAGTGTTCCAGATATACAATCTATAGTAAAAAAAGCTGTAGTTGAAAATTTAAAACAAGAATATAAAGTTAACTGGTTCGATGAAAATAGCGATGAAAAGTATCCTATATATGTATTTATACACAAGGATAAAGTTACTATATCAATAGATACATGTGGACAAGCACTTCATAAAAGAGGATATAGAGAGAATGCTAGTAAAGCACCTATTAGAGAAACTTTAGCTGCTGCTCTTGTTTCATTAACACCTTGGAAACAAGATAGAATATTAGTAGATCCATTTTGTGGTTCAGGAACTATTTTAATAGAAGCAGCGATGATGGGACTTAATATGGCTCCAGGACTTAATAGAGAATTTTTATCAGAAAATTGGAGTATATTGGGCAAAAAATTATGGTGGAAAGCTAGAAAAGAAGCTTTTGAAATGATGAAAACTGATGTGGATTTCAAAATATATGGATATGATATAGATGATGAGGTTCTCGAGATAGCTAAAGAAAATGCTAGACTTGCAGATGTAGACAATTATATTAAATTTGAAAAACAAGATGCTAGAGATTTAAAAAGTGACTATGAATATGGATTTGTTATAACGAATCCTCCGTATGGTGAAAGATTGGAAGATAAAGATAGTGTAAAACAATTATACAAAGAAATATCTCTTCCTTTTAAGAAGTTGGATACATGGTCATTTTACATAATAACAGCTTATAATGAATTTGAAGATGCATTTGGAAGAAAAGCTGATAGGAAAAGAAAGTTATATAATGGTATGTTAAGAAGTGATTTATATCAATACTATGGACCTAAACCTTCAAAAAAATAAATAAAAAAAAGTAGTTATTGAATAACTACTTTTTTTTATGTCTATTTAAGCTGCTTTTGTTTTATTTTTATCTTTACCAAGCTTATACCCTGATATTTTGTTAACCATAATAGCTATAGCTCCATCACCAGTTACGTTACAAGCAGTTCCGAAACTATCTTGAGCAAGATATAATGCAATCATTAAAGATAATAAAGTTTGATCAAATCCAAGCATAGTTTCTAAAAGACCAAGTGCAGCCATAACAGCTCCTCCTGGAACCCCAGGTGCTGCAACCATAGTAACACCTAACATTAATATGAATCCAAATATAGAACTAAATGTAACGGCCATTCCATTTAACATCATAACTGCCATAGCACAACTTACAAGAGTTATTGTACTTCCTGATAAATGTATAGTAGCACAAAGAGGAACAACGAATTCAGCAACACCATCGTTAACTCCATTTTTCTTTGTTTGCTCAAGTGTAACAGGTATAGCAGCAGCTGAAGATTGAGTTCCTATAGCTGCAAAGTATGCTGGAATCATGTTTTTAATTAAAACAACTGGATTTGCTCCAGCTAATGTACCAGCTATAAAATATTGTACTGTTATAACTGTAAAATGTAAAATTAATATAACAGCAAATACTTTTGCAAATACAGACATTATAGTAGCAACTTGACCTGCATATGTCATATTAGCGAATATACCAGCTATATGAAAAGGTAATAAAGGAATAATTATATTAGATATTAAACTTTCAACAATTCCTTGGAATTCTTTCATAAATTTCTTTATAGTATCACCTTCACTAGCAGCAATACCTAGACCTAAAGTGAATGCAATTAAAAGTGCAGTCATAACTCCCATAATAGGTGGCATATCTACTTTGAAAAATCCTTCTAACAAAGAATGTTCTGGATTTTGAGCATCAATTAAATTCATGCTACCAGGAGTTAATATGTATTTAAAAACAACACTGTTAGTGAAAAATGCTAAAGAACCAGCTGCTACTGTAGAAAGATATGCAATTCCTGCTGTAATACCAAGTATCTTTCCAGCTCCTTTACCTAAATCACCAATACCTGGAGCTACGAAACCTATTATTATAAGTGGAATCGCAAATCCTAAAAAGTTACCAAAAATTCCATTAAACGTAGCTAATACTCTAACTAGAAGTTCATTATGGATAGATCCTACACCGATACCTAATATGATAGCGATGATAAGTTTAGGTAGTAAACCTAATTTTTTCATAAAAATTTCCTCCTCTTTTTAAAAAATAAAGTTTATAAATAGAATCATTCCTATTTCGACACAATTATAACATGAAAACACTTTCCTACACAACAAAAAAATAAAATTCTGATTTTTTTTTTAAAAAAATAAACAAGACAAATGACGCAATATAGAATTTTCAAAGTTTACAGAAAATAATCACAATTAAAAATTTCATTTTTATGATATTTTTTTAAAAAAATAATAATATTTATTTAAGTGTAAATCAACTATTTTTTTATGAAAAGTCAGTTGGCATTATATATGTATATACAATATTTAAAAAGTATCACCAATTGAGGTTGACAAAACTTAGTAAAAGTTTTAAAATTATAACTTGAGTTTAGTTTTAGGAAACAAAAAGTTTACTATGAATAAATATAAAATCATATATTAATAATGAAATTTATATATAATTTAATGTAAGGAGGAGTTTATTGTTGAAAAAAAATATAATAGAACTTAAACATATAAATAAAAGATATGAAGATAAAGAGGTTCTTCATGATATAAATCTAAGTATAAAACCAAAAGAGTTTGTAACTCTGCTAGGACCTAGTGGTTGTGGCAAAACAACAACATTGAGAATAATAGGAGGATTTGAAAGTGAGACTCATGGAGAAGTTCATTTTGAAGGGAAAAAGATAAATAATATACCTCCTCATAAAAGACAAATCAACACAGTTTTTCAAAAGTATGCATTATTTCCTCATATGAATATTTATGAAAATATAGCTTTTGGACTAAAAATCAAAAAAATGAATAAAGATGAAATAGATAAAAAAGTGAAACACATGCTTAAACTTGTAAATTTAGAGGGATTTCAAAATAGAAGCATAGATTCATTAAGTGGTGGTCAGCAGCAAAGAATAGCAATAGCTAGAGCTTTAGTATGCGAACCTAAGGTACTTCTTTTAGATGAACCTCTTGGAGCATTAGATTTAAAACTAAGAAAAGAAATGCAATTAGAACTTAAAAATATGCAAAAACAATTAGGAATAACTTTTATATATGTAACACATGATCAAGAAGAGGCTCTTACAATGTCTGATAGAATTGTTGTAATGAGTGAGGGGGAAATTCAACAAATAGGATTACCAGAAGATATATATAATGAACCTAAAAATAGATTTGTAGCAGATTTTATTGGAGAAAGTAATATTATAGAAGCTATTATGATCGACGATTACAAAGTGAAAATAGAAAATAAGATATTTAAATGTTTAGATAAAGGTTTTGATAAAAATGAAGAAGTTGATGTAGTAGTAAGACCAGAAGACATACAAATAACAAATATGGAAAATGGAATAATTAGAGGAACAGTAAAGAGTCTTGTATTTAAAGGAGTTCATTATGAGATAATAGTACAAGATGAAAAAAATATAAATTGGATGGTACACACTATACATATGTCAAAACTTGGAGATGATGTGGGACTAGTTATAGAACCAGATTCTATCCATGTAATGAAAAGGAGAGGATAGATATGAAAAAGAAATGGCTTTCTATCCCTTATGGAATTTGGGCAATCATGTTTACAATTGTTCCATTGCTGTTAATTGCAATATATAGCTTTTGCTCAAGATCAGCTTATGGTCAAATAGTTTATAAATTCACATTGGATAACTATGTAAAATTTATGGAGCCTATATATATAAACGTACTTATAACTTCTTTAATGCTTGCATTAAAAAGTACTATTATTTGCTTTCTATTAGGATATCCTATGGCTTATATATTATCTAGATCAGATATAAAAAAAAGAAATCTAATGATGCTATTATTTGTATTACCGCTTTGGACAAATACCTTATTGAGAACTTATGCTTGGATGGGAATATTAAGAGAACAAGGTGTTATAAATCAAGTTTTAATGTTTCTAAATATAATAGATACACCTTTAAAATTACTTTATACAGATAAAGCAGTTTTATTAGGTATGGTATATAATTTTTTACCATTTATGGTACTCCCTATATATTCGGTTTTATCCAAAATAGAATATAATTTGATAGAAGCATCTTCAGATTTAGGAGCAACATCTTTTCACACATTTAGAAAAGTAATTTTACCTCTTAGCTTACCTGGTGTTGTATCGGGAATAACTATGGTATTCATGCCTTGTGTAAGTACTTTTGTAATATCAGATTTATTAGGAGGAGGTCAATCTATACTTCTTGGAAATCTGATTCAAAACCAATTCTTAGTTGCTAGAAATTGGCAATTTGGTTCAGCAATTTCTATGATTATGATGGTTATTATAATTGTAAGCATGAAAATTTTAGGAAACAAAGACAGAGAAGAAGGAGGTAAATTATGGTAAAAGATATTTTAAAAAAATCGTACTCGTTTTTAATATACTTATTTTTATATCTCCCTATATTACTTCTTATACTATATTCATTTAATGATTCAAAATATAGAGGCAATTGGAATGGGTTTACTTTAAGATGGTATAAAGAACTATTTAATGATACATCTATAATGACATCTTTATACTATACGTTTATAATTGCTGCATTAGCTTCTATTATAGCTACTATTATAGGAACTGTTACTGCTTTTGCAATAAATAAAATGAAACCTAAGTCAAAAACTACTTTTTTAAATATAACTTATATACCTGTTGTTAATCCTGATATAGTTATAGGGGTTTCACTACTTGCCTTATTTACATGGCTTAAAATGACTTTGGGATTAACTACTATTTTAATAGCTCATATAACATTTACAATACCTTATGTGGTTTTATCTGTATTACCTAAGTTGAGACAATTAAATCCGCATCTAGAAGAAGCTGCGCTTGATTTAGGAGCTTCTCCATTATACGCTTTTTTTAAAGTTATACTTCCTGAAATAATGCCTGGAATTGTAACAGGAGCTTTATTTGCTTTTACACTATCACTAGATGATTTTATAGTGAGCTTTTTTACAACAGGTTCAGGAATAAGTACATTGTCTATAAAAATATATTCTATGACAAAAAGAGGTGTAAGTCCTAAAATCAATGCATTATCCACATTGATGTTTTTAGGTGTATTAATATTATTATTATTAATAGAAAAAAGAACAAAAAAATCTAAATAATAAGGAGTGGTTCTATTGAAAAAAATATTTAGCTTTTTGATATGCCTTACTTTCATTTTTTCTCTTGCAGGATGTTCAGAAAAAAATGAATTAACAAAAGATGGCTATCATAACAAACTAAACGTATACAACTGGGGAGACTATATAGATCCTCAAGTATTGAAAGATTTTGAAAAAGAATATGGAATAAAGGTTAATTATGAAGAATATGGAAATAATGAAGAAATGCTTGCTAAAATACAAGCGGGTGGAACAGGATATGATGTTATATTTCCATCTGAATATATGATAGAGGCTATGATAAACCAAGACTTACTACAAGAATTAAATATGGATAACCTTGATAACTTTAAAAATATAGGACAAGAATTCAAAAATTTAGCTTATGATAAAGAAAATAAATATTCTGTTCCTTATTTTTGGGGAACTATGGGTATAGTTTATAATACTAAAAAGGTAGATACAAAAATAGATAGCTGGAATGCATTATGGGATCCTAAGTATAAAGGAGATATTCTAATGCTTAACAGTTCTAGAGATACTATAGGTATTACTCTTAAAAAATTAGGATACTCATTGAATACTAGAAATCTAGATGAACTAGAAGATGCTAAAAAAGCTCTGATGGATCAAAAAAGTTTAGTTAAAGCTTATGAAGTTGACACTTATAAAGATATGATGATTGCAGGAGAAGGTGCCATGGCACTTACTTGGTCTGGAGATGCTATGATGTTAATAGAAGAAAATCCAGATTTAGCGTATGCTATTCCGAAAGAAGGAACTAATCTATGGTTTGATGGTATGGCTATACCTGTTACTAGTAAACACAAAAAAGAAGCTGAGTTATTTATAAATTATATGATGAGACCAGAAGTTTCTGCTAAATGTGCTGAATATGTTGGTTATTCAACTCCTAATAAAGAAGCTGTAAAACTTCTACCTGAAGAAGTGAGAGAAAATGAATCAGCATATCCTAAAGGTGATATTCTTAAAAATGGAGAAGTATTTGTTGATTTAGGAGAATTTACAACAGAATATGATAGAGTTTGGACTGAAATAAAATCTTATTAAAAAAAGAGCATATGCTCTTTTTTTATTTTTAAATATTTCCTCTGAAATTTAAGACATTATGTTTATATTTAGAATTGTAGGGTAAATATATAACATGAAATTAAAATTTAGGAGGTTTTATTAATTATGAATAAGAGAACAGGAATTATAACTATGGGATCAAATCCTATGACACTTTTAGGAAATGAAATAAATATAGGAGATAAAGGATTTGATTTTACAGCTTTTAATAATGATTTAACTCCATTTAAATTAAGTGATATAGAATCTAAAGTTAAAATTATAAGTGTAGTTCCATCTGTAGATACAGGAGTATGTGAACTTCAGACAATAAGATTTAATGAAGAAGCGTCTAAATTAAAGGATACTGCTATAATAACTATAAGTGTAGATTTACCATTTGCTCAAAGTAGATTCTGTGCTAATAAAGGAATAAAACAATCTATAACAGTGTCAGATTATAAAGATTTATCATTTGGATTAAATTATGGTTTTGTAATTGAAGAACTCAGATTATTAGCTAGAGGAATTATTGTTTTAGATGAAAATAACATAGTAAAATATGTAGAGTATGTACCTGAAGTAACTAACCATCCTGATTATGACAAAGCAATTGAAATTGCTAAAAATATATAAAAAAAATCCGCTTAAGCGGATTTTTTTATTAAACTATTTTAGTAGTCCAATCTTCACAATTCCATACATCGGTTACAATGTCTTTATAAAAATCAGGTTCATGGCATATAAGTAGTATGCTTCCCTTATATTCTTTTAGAGCTCTTTTAAGTTCTTCTTTAGCTTCCACGTCAAGATGGTTTGTAGGCTCATCAAGCAATAATATATTCGTATCGCTATTAATAAGTTTACACAGTCTTACTTTGGCTTGCTCTCCACCACTTAAAACTTTGACTTTACTTTCTATATGTTTTGTAGTAAGACCACATTTAGCAAGCGCAGCACGGACTTCATATTGAGTAAATACAGGAAATCTTTCCCACACTTCTTCTATACATGTATTGTTGTTTCCATCTTTCATTTCTTGTTCAAAATAACCTATGCTCTGCTCATATCCAAGTTCAACTTTACCAGATAGAGGTTTTATTAATCCTAATATACTTTTTAATAAAGTTGTTTTACCAATTCCATTAGCACCTACTAAGGCTATTTTTTCTCCTCTTTCCATTTTAATGTTTAAAGGTCTTGTTAATGCTTCTTCATAACCAATTACAAAATCTTTAGTTTCAAATATTAATCTACCAGAAGTTTTAGCTTGTTTAAAATTAAATTCTGGTTTTACACGTTCTTGCGGTAATTCAATTCTATTCATTTTGTCTAATTTTTTCTGTCTTGACATAGCCATATTTCTTGTTGAAATTCTAGCTTTATTTCTAGCTACAAAATCTTCAAGTTCAGCTATTTCTTGTTGTTGTCGTTTATATTCTGCCTCAAGTTGACGTTTTTTAACTTCATATATTTGAATAAAATTATCATAATCTCCAACATAACGATTAAGTTCTTGATTTTCCATATGATATATTAGGTTTATAACGCTATTTAAAAATGGTATATCATGAGATATAAGTATAAAAGCATTTTCATAGTTCTGTAAGTATCTCTTCAACCACTCAATGTGTTGTTCATCTAAATGGTTAGTAGGCTCATCTAATAGTAAAATATCTGGTTTTTCTAATAATAGCTTTGCAAGCAATATTTTTGCTCTTTGACCTCCACTTAAATCGTTTACATCTTTATCTAGCCCTATCTCTGTAAGTCCTAGACCTTTTGCAACCTCTTCAATTTTTGCATCTATAACATAGAAATCATTATTAGTTAATATATCTTGAATATTTCCCACATTTTCAAGCATATCTTCTAACTCCTCAGGTGTTGCATCTGCCATTTTATCATATGTTGAATTGATTTCTAGTTCAAGGTCAAAGAGATACTTAAAAGCATCTTTTAAAACATCTCGTATAGTTCTTCCTTTTTCTAAATAAGTATGTTGATCTAAATATCCAACTCTTACACGTTTTGCCCATTCTATTTTTCCCTCATCTGGTTCTATTTTACTTGTTATTATATTCATGAAAGTAGATTTTCCTTCTCCATTTGCTCCTATAAGTGCTATATGCTCTCCTGGTAAAAGCCTGAAAGATACATTGTTAAATATAGCTCTATCTCCAAAACCATGGCTTAAATTTCTTACTGTTAATATACTCATTATACAATCTCCTTTAGTAAAGTTTTAAAAATAACATAATTAAAATTATATAATAGAGTTTGTTTTTTGGGAATACATAATTTATGTATTTTCAAATATATATTAATGTATATTTTATAAATATGAATTTCAAGAGAATACAATCTCGATTTGAAGATTCAGAAAAATCAAATTTAAAGATTTGTTATAGATTTTATTTTAAATTCATGCTATTATTACTTCTTGTGACAAAAAAATAGAAGGAAGGTATGAAATGAAAAATAATAAAACAATCAACGTAAAAGATGAAGTATTATCGGGACTTACAGTAGCATTAGCACTTGTCCCAGAAGCAGTAGCATTTGCATTTGTTGCTGGAGTCGAGCCATTAACTGGATTATACGCAGCATTTATAGTAGGTTTTATAACTTCTATTTTTGGAGGAAGACCAGGAATGATTTCGGGAGCTACAGGGGCACTAGCCGTAGTATTGGTTGATCTAGTTAGTGAACATGGAGTAGAATATTTATTTATTACAGTAGTTTTGATGGGAATTATACAAATACTAGTTGGATTATTTAAATTAGGTAAATTTGTGAGGTTTATACCTCACACGGTTATGATAGGTTTTGTAAATGGACTAGCTATGGTTATAGGTATAGCTCAGTTTAATCAATTCAAAATAGCGGATGAATATGGAAATATGCATTGGATGCAAGGAGAAGAATTGTTATTAATGATAGGATTAGTACTTTTAACTATGGCAATAGTATATCTTATTCCTAAAATTACAAAAACAATTCCAGCACCATTAGCAGGCATAGGATTAATTTCATTAATAGTAAATATATTTGGAATAAATGTTAAAACAGTAGGAGATATAGCTCATGTAGGTGGAGGTTTACCTCAATTCCATATACCTAATGTTCCTTTTAGTATTAACACTGTACAAATAATATTACCCTATGCACTTATACTTGCATCTATAGGACTAATAGAGTCTCTTATGACATTAACTCTTATTGATGAAATTACTCAAACTAGAGGTAGAGGTAATAAAGAATGTATAGGACAAGGTATAGCCAACATAGTAACTGGTTTTTTTGGAGGAATGGGTGGCTGTGCCATGATAGGACAAAGTATGATAAATATAAAGTCAGGTGGTAGAAACAGATTATCTGGAATATCAGCGTCTTTATTCTTACTAGGATTTATATTGTTTGGTTCTAGTCTGATTGAAAGAATTCCAATAGCTGCATTAACAGGAGTAATGTTCATGGTAGTTATAGCTACATTTGAATGGTCTAGTTTTGAAATAATGAGAAATATTCCAAAATCAGATGCTTTTGTTATAATATTAGTTTCTGTAATAACTGTATTTACAGATTTAGCTATTGCTGTTGGAATAGGTGTCATTATATCATCACTTGTATTTGCATGGGAAAAAGGTAAAAGAATAGATGTAGATTCATATATAGATACGTGCGGATCAAAAGTTTATAAGATACGAGGAGCTGTGTTCTTTGGTTCTGCTAGAAATTTTTCTGATTCATTTGATATAAAAAATGATCCTGAAGATGTTATTATAGATTTTGGAAATGCAAGAGTATTCGATCACTCAGGAATAGAGAGTATTAATTCATTAACAGAAAAATACAAATCAGAAGGAAAAACACTTCATTTGAAACATTTAAGTGTAGAATGTTATCAATTTATTAAAGATGCAGAAAAAATACTAGAAGTTAATATAATAGAAGATCCAAAATATCATATTGCTATAGATAACTTAGCGTAAAATTATAATATATATTATTATATATTGAGAATTAATTGCTTATATGAGATACTTAACATATATTATTAATTCAAAGGAGTTAAATTATGGAGAAATATACATTTGAATTTGATGAAAATTCATACAACATAGATATGGATAATTGTATGAAGGATGAAAACAATAAAATTAATTTACTAGATGGACTTAAACATGAAGAAATAATCGGTTTATTGAAACAGCAAAAGAATATAGACTTTGATTTAAGCTACTACGATCAAGCTTGCCAAAATTGTTTAAATGGAGTAAAAGAAAAAGCCAAATACTTCAAATTTCTTGAATATTATTTTTATGCATTTACTAAAAATAATAAATATGTAATGAGTAATATCTCTAAAGAATATGAAAGTACATCATTTAAAAAAATGTTAAAAAAAGGCATTGTAGATAATAGCTATATAATTACCATTATAGTATGTATCAAATGCGGAAAGTATAGTATTGAAGTAGAAGAATGTGAAGCTTAAAAAAATAAAAGAATCGTAATAAAAATCGAATTATTTTTAATAAAAAAATCTAATGGTAAATAATAATTTTAAATTATTATTTTACTATTAGATTTTTTTGAATAATAAAATTTTTTGAAAATCACATACATATGTTGATATATAGTTTTGAATACTATATTATATAAGAGAGGTGATTAAAATGATAGATGAAAATCAATTAATTGAACTTATAAAAGAATTATGTTTAGGTGATAAAGTAGAATTAGAAGATATCCCTGATTTAAATTTGTATATGGATCAAGTGACAAATTTTATAGATGAAAAACTTTCTAATTTAAAAAGAAATGATAATGATAAGATATTGACTAAAACAATGATTAATAATTATACAAAGCAAGGATTATTAATGCCCTCTAATAATAAAAAATACAGTAAACAACATATAATACTAATGATTTTAGTATATTATTTAAAGCAGGTATTATCTTTAGATGATATAAAGCTATTGTTTGAACCTGTACTTAAAGACATGTCAAATATAGAAGATGATGTAATATCTTTAGATGACATATATTCGATTTTCTTAGAATTAAAAGATAATGAAACGGAAGATTTTGAAAATTTCATATCTTCAAACATAAGATCTATCAAAGAAAAAACTATTGAAATAGAAAAAGAAACTCAAGATTTAGCACAGTTATTTTTAATTGTAATAATGCTAGTAGCACAAGCAAATGCACAAAAAAGACTTGCTGAAAAAATAATAGATGCTCATTTTAAAAATAAGGATATATAAAGCAAAATTTAATTCATCTGAAATTTTTATTTCAACTTAACTTTTAGCTTTATAATAAAAAATTAGTTTAGGCGTTAAATTTAGTAAAAAATAGTTGTAAGTATAGATTTTTAACCAATGTTATCAATAAATTAAAGACTATGTAATTTCATTATAGAATAAGATAAGGTGTTTACTTTTAAAAACAGTAATGATAGATGATGTACAATTATTACTGTTTGCAGAAGTAAACACTTTTTATATTGAATAAAAGTTAGATTGCTAGTAAAAGATAATAAAATAGATTTAAAATATGAATAAAAATAGTAAAATCACTATGAATATATTGAGAATTATTTAGATTAAAAAACTAAAACGATTAGGTAACATATGTTACTTAATAAATATAAAATTTATTTTATACTGTATATATAATAAATTTTCAGATTTGTATTTAATATCAATTTTATCATAGAAAGGGGAAGTGAATATGAATAAAAATTTTATAAAAAACATAGATTTTTCAAAACCTACAGAGACAACATCTTTAGTTGAGTATCAAAAAGGAACTGTCATTAGTAAGACTTTAACTCAAAATAAATATGTGAATGTAACTGTATTTGCTTTTGATAAAGGTGAGGAAATAAGTACTCATAAATCAGAAGGTGATGCTATGGTATCCATTTTGGATGGAGAAGCTAATATTACTATAGGAGAAGAAACCTTTAATGTTAAACAAGGTGAAACTATAGTGATGCCAGCTAATATAAATCATTCTTTATTAGCTATAGAAAAATTCAAAATGATGTTAACAGTAGTATTTGATATTAATAAATAAAATTTTACTTGATATGTTTTAAATTTTATTTTTTAGCAAACACTCTGAATATAGATTTTAATCAATTTATTTAAGGAGTGTATATGTGTAATGGAAAGTAAATATTTAAAGGAAAGGTTTTTGTTATTCAATAATATATCTAATAAGTTAGATCATATATATTCTTATGACGAAAAAAAATTCGATCAAATAAAAGTTTTATTAGATTCATATGTACATGATTACGAAGAGCCTGATTGTTGTTTAATAAAAAAATTTAATTTGATTAAAAATGAAATCAAAGAGTCTATGCAAAAACATAAATAAATATTATTATAATAAATTAAAAAGACTTAAAATCTAAAAAGATTTTAAGTCTTTTTAATTTTTATTAATAAAGAGATATTAAATATAGTTTATAATATATACTAGAGGTGATTAAAATAGGAAAAAGAATAAAACTAATGACATTAATAATATTTATTTGTTTAGTAAAACCTGTATTTTCACAAGAAGATTATTCTATTGAAAATTTAAGAATATCTATCAATATAGATGATAAGGGTAGTGCTCATGTTATAGAAAATATAACATATAGATTCTATTCTCAATCATATGGAATAACAGGAAGTTTATATATAGATAATAATTCTAAATTGGATAATTTAAAAGCATATGAAATATATCCTGATAAAAAACAACTACAATTAGATTTATTCAATTATGATTCTAATCTAGATTTTAGAGTATATGATAAATCAAACATTGAAACCAAAATATATAAAATAGAATATGATTTAGAAGACTTCATAATCAAACATAATAGTGTTGATGAATTTAAATTTAAGATTTTCGATATTAATAATAATGAACCTATAAAGAAATTAAATATATCTATATATTTTCCAAATAACAAAACATATGGAAGTATTAAAGCTTTTCAACACGGTTATATATATAAAAATATAATAGTTGAAAAAAATAAAGTGAGTTATAGTATGAAAAATTTTCCGAAAAATATAGAGTTAGAATTAAAAATACTATTATCTCAAGATATACCTATATGTAATATTCAGAATGATAATAACTATACACAACTATTAAATAAAGAATTTAATATTGAAAAAAAATATAAAAATAAGATAAATAAAATAAAAAAAATCAATATGGTATCTATAACTGTATTTATTGTAGAAGGCCTGTATTTGATGATTTCCTTTTTAAACAGGTCTATTTTTCAAAAAGTAAGTTTACCTAGAAACTATAATTCAAAATTACCAAATGATTATACTCCTGCAATTATGATTAGTTTATTTAAATATAAAAAGATTACAAGTAAGGCTTTTTTTATTACAATATTAGACTTAATTAGAAAAGGATACATTTCAGAAACAAACGACGGCATTAATACTAAATGGGAATTAGTATTAACAAATAAAGATTTTGAAAATTTAAAAGAACACGAAAAATATTTATTAAATAGACTATTTTCTTTTATTGAAAATAATAACGTAATTTGTTTAAAAGATATAAAAAAATATAATCAAAACGAAAAAAACTTCTTGGAATTTAAAAGGTTTTATAATACTTGGAAAAGAAAAGTATATAAAGAGTGTGGTAAATATGGATATCTAAAAACAAATAATCAAATGAAATTTTTGTTATATTTATATTCATATTTGAAAATTTCTGCGGGAATTTTATTTATATATCAATATTCACCATATCTGCATGTGGTGTCTAGAGGTCTGATTGTATCTGGTTTAGTAAATAATATAGTTCTTATAAAATGTAAATTAACGAGATTAGGATATAAAGAACGAAAAAAATGTATTAATTTCAAGAAATTTATAATTAATTTCAAAAATCCTAAAATCTTAAATTCAGATAACCTTAAAATTTGGGAAAAATATATAGTCTATAGTATAGCCATGGGTATACAAAAAGACCTATTATACAAACTTAGAAATAATAACGATATAAAAAATAATGTATATTTTAATAAATCTATAGATAAAAAATTTATAAAATCACTAAATATAGCTTTTAGAACTAATGAATTAGACTCATTTTTAATATTTAAAAAAACATAGATAATTCGTGCTAAAATCCAATTATATTATATCATTTAATTATTACTAGAAAATTAACAATTAAATGATATAATAATATTAAAAGAAAAGGGGGATACAATTGAAAATATATTCAAAGAATATTCATTCTAATTTAGATTCTCTTAGAATAAAAGATAGTGAGATGCACTTTTATGAAAATTGTATAGACTCTTTAAGTGGTATAGGTATAACAAAAATAGTTCCTGTAAACGGAATTAATATTGATTTGATGTATATTAAAAATAATAATATTCTATTTATTAAGTTCATGGATACTACTGAAGAAATATACTCTATACTAGAAGATGAGTTGTTAGAAGTAATGGAAGAGGAATATTGTACATTGAAAGAAAATCTAAAAATTTATAATTTAGATATTACATACAATTTAATATATATTATGCCTTATATTGAAATAGATATTGAAAAAAACGATTTTATAAATAACCATATAATTGATAATAATAAATATAATCAATTGATTAATGATATAAGCATATTAGATAAATATTTAATGGGTAAAAATGATGATGTTATTTTAAACTTATTTAGATTCTATATATCACCTGAATATCATGTGATAAAAAAAGATAATAAAGAAAATACAAAAAATAAATCTTTTAAAAACATATTGTTTTCTAAAGATGAGTATAAATATAATTCGTTATTTTTAAGTCCTTCTCAAATAGAAAAAATTAATTCTATAAAATACGGAAATACTTTATTTATAGGTCCTAATGGAAGTTCTAAAACAACTATATTAATATCAAGAGCTATAAAACTTGCTAAATTATATCCAAAGGAAAGGTTTTTATTTATAACATATAATAAGCAATTGATGAATGACATTAAAAATCAAATTAGTTTACTATATAAATTACCTGAGAACTTAGATATATATAATTATCATGGATTTATATTTAAGCTTGCTAAAGATTTAAATTTAGTAATAGATTATAATAAACTTAAACTGGATTTTTCTAAATATTTCAGAAATGTGTTTTTGCAAGTTAAAAATACATTAAAAGAAAAGAAAATATATAAAGGAATTTTTATAGATGGTTCTGAAAATTTCAATGAGGAAGAAATAAATTTTATTCAAGGTATATTATTTAAATCTAAAAATATTTTCAATATATCAGTTGATAAATCTGGAGATATACAGAATAATATAAAATCATTTAAAGGATTTTGGAAAAATATCACTTTTGATGATGTTGTCAATTTTGAATACAATTATAAACAAACAAAAAAAATATCTTCATTTGTAAACAATTTCAGAAGCAATATAAATAAATATATAGAAAGCTTAGATAATAATTTACCTAATGATTATTATTTGAATACAAAATCTTTAAGATGCGAAGGTGAAGATGTAGAAATTATATTTGTTGAAGATATAGAAGAAAAAATCAAATCTATAATATGGGAAATACAGTATTTAGTAAAACAAAAAGGATTTAATTATTCAGATATAGTAATAGTATATCCATACAATAAAAGGAAGTTGAAAAATGGAAATATGATATATTTTCAATATATTTTGAGAAAAGCGTTGGAAGAAAGCGATATCCCTTATGTATATTCAAATGATGAATTAACTAATTTAAGCAATAAAAATGGAGTAACAATATCTAATATATACTCTATAAATAATCTAGAATATAAAGCACTTATACTATGTCAAATTGAAATGTTATATGGTCATTATTTAAATGATTCTAGTTCTAATAATGAAATCAATAATTTTATAAAAAACTTAAATATGATATGTACTGCTTTAACATGTGCTCTAGATAAGATTATAATAGTAACAACATTTAAAGAAGAGAATAGTGATATAATAAAAATGATTGCAAATTCTTTATAAATTAATAGACTAAAACCATCATAATAGTATATAATACCTATATATAGGACAAACTACCTATTTCGAAAGGGGATATATTATGAAAATTTATATGCAGTCATATAAAGACAAATTAGATTTTATTGAAAAATCTATATCTTCAACCGGAAATGAAACCGAAAAAAAACTACTAGAAAAACTTTTAATTGGATATCAACATACGTATAAATATATGTTAAATAAAATAAGAATGTAGGAATTCCTACATTCTTATTTTATAATGAATAGAAAATTATAATCCTTTGAATTGTAGATAAATATAATTTACGTTATGAATTTCAAAAAAGTCTACATTAACAATCTGTAGAGTAAAGACTTTTTTATTTAAACATAGTAATAAAAAAATATTAGTGCAGCAAGAACTATTCTATAGTATCCAAATATTTTAAAATCTTTTCTTTTTATATAATTCATAAGAAAAGATATAACACATGTAGCTACTATAAATGAGCCTATAACACCTACTAATAGTACTATCCACTGATGAGAGGTTATTGTAACGCCACCTTTAATCATCTTAAGCACAGAATAAGCTGTTGCACCTGCCATTGTAGGTATTGCTAAGAAAAAAGAAAATTCTGCAGCGATTTGTCTTGACGTTCCTAAAATCATAGCTCCTATAATTGTAGCAGCTGATCTTGAGGTTCCCGGAATCATTGCTAAACATTGAATCATTCCTATTGAAAACGCCGTTTTATAAGTTAGATTATCAAAATTATTTATTTTAACTTTCTTAGGGTTGCTTTCTAAAACTAGTATTAAAATCCCCCCAATAAAAAGCATTATAGCTACCACTATAGAATTATTTAAATAATTCTCTATTATATCTGCAAATAAAAATCCTAATACAGCAGCCGGAATAAATGCAACTATTACTTTGGACCATAAATTAATAGTTTGTTGTCTTTGTAGTTGTGTTTTAGATTTATCAAAAGGATTGAGTTTTTTGAAATACAACATTACAACAGATAAAATAGCACCGAACTGAATAATAACATTAAAGTAAAATCCAAAATTCCCTTCAAAGTTTATCCATTGATTAACAAGAATCAAATGCCCTGTGCTGCTAATAGGCAAAAATTCTGTAATTCCTTCAACAATAGAAAGAATTATAGATTTTAAAATATCGCTCATAAAAAAGCCTCCTTCAAATTATGTACTTTAATACATTCTATAAAATTAACATATAAAGTATATCAGTAAAATTAAATTTTTTCAAAGCATTTTAAATATCAAATTAGAATAATTTTAATTTGATATTTTCTATATTATAATATTTGAAGTATAATTAATATATTCTAACTATAATCTTAAAAGGAGGTAGTATTTATGGAGGGTTTATCAGAATACGAATATGCACTATTCAAGGAATTTTCTAGAAAGCTTAAACCTCTAAGTAGATCTGATTATTTAAACAAATTAATTTTATTTAAATCAACTTTAAATGATAAGGATTTGCTAAGTATAAACACTAATGAAAGTAAGCAATTCATAGAACATGTAAATAATATTTATGCTAAATCAACTTGCGAAAAAATATATAGTTATTTACATAGTTTCTATAATTTTTTAGTAAAAGAAAATCATATACAAAATAACCCTTTTGCTAATATAAATAAACCTTATGTATCTAGAATTAAAAATAAAAATGATGTATTAAGTCTGGATGAATTAAACAAATTAATATCTATATTTCCTAACTTAAATAAAAGAGACAGAGCTATAATTTCTTTCTTAATTAGTACAGGATGTTTATTAAATGAGTTAATAAGTTTAAAATGGAAAGATTTAATGGTTGATAATAAAAATAATTATTCGTGTAAAATAGGAACTCAAAAAAAAGAACGTATAGTGGAACTACCTCCATCCTGCTGGAATTTGATTATGGACTATAAAGAATCTAAAGATATTAATAGTATGAATGATTTGGTTTTTACAAGTAGAAATAGTAATACTATTACTGATAGAAATATACGCCTTATAGTAAAAAATGCTTTATCACTAGCTGGTCTTAGTAACTATTCAGCAAAAGATTTTAGACACTCTTTTGCCACATTTTCTCTCAAATCTGGAATAAAAGATGAAAGTCTGAAACAAAAACTAGGATGGAGTGATAAAAACTATGCAATGAGATATAAATATGTGATTAATTTTGTAGATAGTGATGATATTGACTATATTATAGATGATGATCAATCAAATATATACAAATCAAAAAAATAATTGATTTTAATCTATTTTTTACAATAAGTACGAAATTAAGTTTTTTATAAATATAATTCAAATCACGAATTTCAAAAAAACTACATTTTAAATTTTTCACAGAAAAACTTTTTTAATTATTAGAAAGAGGTGAAGTAAATGAAATATAAAATAATAGATAGCCATTGTGATAGTATAACAAGAATAGAAGACAACAATTTATCTTTCGATGATAATAATATTACCCATATAAATCTGAATAAATTGTTAAAATCTAATGTTAAAATTCAATTTATGGCTGTGTATATAGATTATAACATTCCTTTTCCAGAATGTTATTTTAAAGCGTTAAAGTATATAAATAAATTATATGAATATGAAAAAAACAGTAGTAATATACGAATAATAAAAGACAAAAGTGATTTGAATTACGTTATGAATAATGAAAATGTAGTAGGAATTATTATTTCAATAGAAGGTGCTCATATAATAGACGACAATATAGAAATAATAAAATCATTAAATATATTAGGAGTAAAATCATTAACTCTAACATGGAACTACAAAAATAAAGTGGCTTGTGGTACGATGGAAAATATAGATTTTGGATTAACTGATTTTGGTAAAGATGTTATAGCTACTATGAATAATCTAAATATGATAATAGATGTTTCTCACTCTTCTTATAAAACGTTCTATGATGTACTGCAGTTGACCAAACAACCTATAATAGCTTCTCATTCTTTAAGTAATTACATAAATGAACATAAAAGAAATTTAACAGATGCTCAAATAAAAGAAATTTCTAAACTTGATGGAATAATAGGTATTAATTTTTATGAAGAATTTGTTGGAAAAAATAAAGATATAAATTCATTAGTAGATCATATAGACCGAATAGTACACATAGGCGGAAGTAACTGTGTAGGATTTGGATCGGATTTTGATGGATGTAAAGTTATAGATCCTTTGAAAGACTGTACTTATTTATACTTGATAATAGATGAACTATTAAAGAGAAATTATAATAATGATTTAATAGAAAAAATATATTATAAGAATTATTTAAATTTACTATCTAAATTTTACTAAATTTTGATATAATAAAATTGAATTTAAATAGAGTTATATATTAGATAGGAGCGATATTATGGAACTTTCAATTAAGCATAGTAATATTTCATCATCATTAACTTTAGCTATAAGTGCTAAAGCTAAAAAGATGCAAGAAGATGGTATTGAGGTGATAAGTTTTAGTGTAGGAGAACCCGACTTCAATACTCCTGAAAACATAAGAAACAAAGCTATCGATGTAATTAATAACAATAATATAGGGTATACAGCAGCTTCTGGTATGCCAGCTCTTAAAGAGGCTATATGTAATAAGTTAAAAGTAGACAATAACCTTTGCTATAATCCTAAAGAGATAATTGTATCTAATGGTGCAAAACATTCTTTGTATAATATATTCCAAGCTATTTGCAATCCCGAAGATGAGGTTATTATATCTAGTCCATACTGGGTAAGCTATCCTGAATTAGTTAAAATGGCTGGAGCTAAACCTATATTGATTGAATGTGATGAAGCGAATGATTTTAAATACAATATTGATGATTTAAAGAAAAATATAAATAATAAAACTAAGGCTATATTATTAAATAGTCCATCTAATCCTACAGGATCTGTATATACACTAGAAGAGTTAAAAGCAATATCAAAGTTAGCTGTAGAAAATAATATAATAGTAATTTCTGATGAAATTTACGAAAAACTTATATATGATAATCAAAAGCATATAAGTATAGCTTCATTAAATGAAAATATAAAAGAATTAACTATAGTTGTAAATGGATTATCAAAATGCTGTGCTATGACTGGATGGAGAATAGGATATACAGCTTCTAATGAAAAAATAGCTACTATAATGTCTAATATTCAAAGTCATGCTACATCAAACCCTAATACTATAGCTCAATATGCTGCAATTGAAGCTTTAGAAGGCAATCAATCTGCAATTGAATATATGAGAAATGAGTTTGATGAAAGAAGAAAAAAAATGGTTGAACTTATAAATGATATACCATGTATTTCATGTAATATGCCTAAAGGTGCGTTTTATGTAATGGTTAATATATCAAAAGTTATAGGTAAAAAACTAGGAAACTGTGATATGAAAAGTTCTATGGATTTTGCAAACTATTTATTAGAAAATTCTCATGTAGCTGTTGTCCCTGGAATTGCTTTTGGAAATGACAATTATATTAGATTATCATATGCAACGTCTCAGGAAAATATAGTAGAAGGTTTAGATAGAATAAAAAAAGCTTTGTCTAATATATAAACAATTTAGATATAGACTTTTTTGAAATCCATAACGTAAAGTATAGTTATTCATAATTCAAAAATATTATAATTTACTATTCGTTATAAAAAATCATAATATTTTTTAGCAGTTAGAAGTAAAATAAGCTTAATACTATTTAAATAGTGTTGAGCTTATTTTGTTTTTCCTTACATTTAAGGCGAAAACATTTGTTAAAGTTCGCATTATATTGTATAATACTATTATGATATGAAAAAAATAAATATTTCAAGGAGGATATCATGCCAAAACACGATTGTTATCAAAATCCTTTAATACAAAGATATGCAAGTAAAGAAATGAGTTATATATTTTCTCCACAAAAAAAGTTTAAAACTTGGAGAGAATTATGGGTTGCTCTTGCTGAATGTGAAATGAAATTAGGTGTTAATATAACTAATGAACAGATAGAAGAACTTAAAGCAAATATAGATAATATAAATTTTGAGGATGCAAAAAGATTTGAAAAAGAAACAAGACATGATGTTATGTCTCACGTTAAAGCTTACGGACTTTTATGTCCAAGTGCTAAAGGTATTATACACTTAGGCGCTACAAGTGCATATGTAGGAGATAATACAGATATTATCATTATGAAAGATGCAATGGAATTAACATTAGTTAAACTTGTAAATTTAATTAATAATTTGAAAAAGTTTGCTTCTACATATAAAAATATACCTACGCTTGGATTTACACACTTCCAAGCTGCTCAATTGACTACTGTTGGGAAAAGAGCTTGTCTTTGGATACAAGATTTATTAATAGATTTTGAAGATTTAAATAACAGATTACAAAACTTGAAATTAAGAGGAGTGAAGGGTACTACAGGAACTCAGGCAAGTTTTTTAAGTTTATTTGAAGGAGACCATGATAAAGTAAAAAAATTAGACGAACTTGTTACATCTACTATGGGATTTGATAAATCATACGCAGTAACTGGACAAACTTATACTAGAAAGTTAGATCATCAAATTTTATCAATTTTATCATCTATAGCTCAGAGTATGCATAAAATGACTAATGATATAAGATTACTTCAAAGTTTAAAAGAAATAGAGGAACCTTTTGCTAAAAATCAAATAGGATCTTCTGCCATGGCATATAAAAGAAACCCTATGAGAAGTGAAAGAATATCTTCATTATGTAAATATGTAATATCAGAATCATTAAATCCTGCATTAGTTCATTCTACACAATGGCTAGAAAGAACTTTAGATGATTCTGCAAATAGAAGATTAAGCATTGCACAATCATTCCTTGCTATAGATTCAATATTAGAAATTGGTATTAATGTTACTGATGGATTGGTTGTATATGAAAATATGATAAAAAAACATATAAATGAAGAACTTCCTTTTATGGCTACAGAAACTATATTAATGGAAGCAGTTAAAAGAGGTGGAGATAGACAACATCTTCATGAAAAAATAAGAATTTATTCAATGGAATCTGCTAAAAATGTAAAAGAGTTAGGTAAGCATAATGATTTGATGGATAAAATAATAAATGATCCTGAGTTTAGAATGACTGAAGATGAAATTTTATCTATAATGGATCCTATCAACTTCATAGGTAGAGCATCTGAACAAGTGGCTGAATTTATAGAAATTGAGGTTGAACCTATAATTAATATATTTAGAGATAAACTTGGATTAAACATAGACTTAGAAGTATAAAATAGAACTTAATTATAATAAAAAAACAGTAAAAAAGAGTTATTCTTTTTTACTGTTTTTTATTTCTACGATAGGTTTCCTAAATAATATGTTTAAAAGAGCATCCCTTTTAAATGGAATTAAAGGCCATAAATATGATTGATTTGCAAAACTTTTAGTTGTGCAAATTATAGTACATACTACAGCTAAAGATATAAAAAATCCTATATTTTTAAATGCACCAGTCATAATGAGTATAAATAGCCTAAAAATTCTTATTGCCATAGCAAACTCTATACTTGGCGTTGCAAATGTTCCAATAGCAGCTATAGCCATATAAAGTATAGTCTCTGGAGTAAACCAACCTACCTTTACTGCAAACTCACTCAGAATTAATCCTCCTATAATACCCAACGATGTAGATAATGAATTCGGAGTGTGTATTGATGCAAGCCTTAGTGTATCAAGTCCTATTTCTAACAAAATAAATTGTAAAAATAAAGGAATATGTCCAACTTTAGATGGTCCTATAAATTTCAACGCCTCTGGCAATAATTTTGGATTATAAACCAAATATAACCATAATGGACTTATTACCATGGAAGAAATCATACATATAAATCTAACCCATCTTAAATAAGTACCTACCATTGGATTTTGATAATAATCTTCCGCGTGTTGAGTAAAATGAAAAATTGTTACCGGAAGCAACATAACACTTGGAGAGTTGTCCACTATTATAGCTATATGTCCTTCTAATAAATGAGCAGCAACAACATCTGGTCTTTCTGTAAAGCGTACCTGAGGCAGTGGATTAAACCATTTTTTCTTAATAAGTAATTCCTCAAGTGTTTTCTCACCCATAATCAGAGAATTAGTTTTAATTTCATCTAGTTGTTTTTTTAATTGTTCTAAAAAATCGTGATCAACAGCACTGTCTATATAAGATATAGCAACATCAGTTTTAGATTGAGAACCTACAGTTGTAAGCTCAAAGATTAAATTTGGATCTCTAAGTCTTCTTCTAATTAAAGCTGTATTAAAAATTATAGTTTCAACTAGTCCATCTCTAGATCCTCTTGTAACCTTCTCAAGATCAGGTTCTTGTGGACCTCTAACAGGATATTCTCTTACATCTAAAAGTATTCCTTTTGATTGACCATCTATAAATAAAGCTGTATTTCCCGAAAGTACTGCTGGTTTCATATCTTCAAAATCAGAAAAAGTTGAAACTTCTATATACGGAATGCCATTTTTTAAAAGAGTTTTTATTACATCTATATTAACGTTATCTATGTCTATAGACTGAAGCTTGTTCATAATAAATAGCATTATTTGATCCTTAGTAAATCCATCTATAAATACAAAATTAGCTTTAGTATTTCCTATTGTCCATTCTCTATTAACAATATCAAAACTTTTATCTATAGGAAGAGTTTTTTTTAATATCTTAATATTTTCATTTAAACTAGACGATATTTTCATTTTCAAACCTCCTAGCCATTTAATTTATCTAAATTAAGGTTAACTTTATATAGTTATTATCTTCTAATATAGTTCAAATATTCTCTTATATGATATGTAAGTAAATACATCTATAGTATTTTACATATATATTTAAATGTACATTATTCTTTTGTGTAGATTTTAGAGTATTAAGAAATTTAACATATTTTATAATAATAAAGAATAATGATATTTTATAAAGAAATACAATAGAAATCTATTTAATCTTGTTTTACATAGAATAATGGAAGTAAAAAATAAGGGCATGGATTGTAGTTTTAACAAATATTAATGGATATAAAGGGAAGCCTTTGTATATAGATTGAGAAGGGGGAGTATAAGTGTTAAAGAAAACATTAAAAATCAATGGGGTTTCAAAAACAATAATTACAAATTCCGATACAACTTTAGCTGACGTACTTAGAAAACAATTATTACTAACAGGTACAAAGGTAGGTTGTGGTAAGGGAGAATGTGGAGCTTGTAATGTTATTATGGATGGCAAGGTTGTAAAATCATGTATTGTTAGAATGAAGAGAGTTCCAAATGAAGCAGAAATTGTTACTATAGAAGGAATCGGTTCTTCTGAAAATCTTCATCCTCTTCAACTTGGATGGATGGTCCATGGAGGAGCACAGTGTGGATTTTGTACACCTGGATTTATAGTTTCTGCAAAGGTGTTATTGGACGAGAATGTTAATCCTACAAGAGAAGAAGTTAGAGATTGGTTCCAAAAAACTAGAAATATTTGTAGATGTACAGGATATAAGCCATTGGTTGATGCTGTAATGACTGCAGCAAAGCTTATGAGAGGTGAAATTACGAAGGAAGATATATGGTACAAACTACCAGAAGGAGCTAGTATCTTAGGTACTGATTTTGTAAGACCTTCAGCTTGTGCAAAGGTTACAGGAACATGGGAATTTGGAGCAGACCTTGGAGTTACTCTTCCTAAGGATACACTTCATATTAAACTTGTTCAGGCTACAGTTTCACATGCAAATATAATTTCAATTGATACAAGTGAAGCTGAAGAGATGCCTGGTGTATACAAGGTACTTACATATAAAGATGTCAAAGGTACAAATAGAATAAATGGATTAGCATTCCCATCTAATGTTGGAGATGGACTTGATAGACCTATACTTTGTGATGAAAAAGTATTCCAATTTGGAGATGCTATAGCAATGGTACTAGCAGACAATCCAGCACATGCAGAGGCTGCTTGTGAAAAGGTAAAAGTTGAACTTGAAGAACTTCCAGCATATATGAGTGCTCCAGCAGCCATGGCAGAGGATGCTATAGAAATTCATCCTGGAACACCTAATATATACTTTACAACTAAGATGGCTAAAGGTGAAGATACTAAAGCTGTATTTGAAGAATGTGAATATGTAGTTGAAGATGACTTCTATGTTGGAAGACAACCTCATCTTCCTATAGAGCCTGATGTAGGATTTGCATTCTTTGGTGAAGATGGAAAGCTAAACATACATTCAAAGAGTGTAGCACTTCATTTCCATGCACTTATGATTGCAGATGGTATTGGACTTCCTGTTGAGGATGTTGCTATTGTTCAAAATCCTACTGGTGGAACTTTTGGATATAAATTCAGTCCTACAATTGAAGCTCTTCTTGGGGTTGCTGTAATGGCAACTAATAAGCCGGTGTATCTTGAATTTAGTATGTATCAACAAATTACTTATACAGGAAAGAGATCTCCTTTCTTCATTCATGTTAAGATGGGAGCTGATAAGGATGGAAAAATAAAGGCACTTGAAACTGACTGGAGTGTAGATCATGGTCCTTATTCAGAATTTGGAGACCTTCTTACTATGAGAGGATCACAGTTTATAGGAGCGGGTTATGATATAGATAATATTAGAGGAGAAGGAAGAACGGTTTGTACTAATCATGCATGGGGTTCGGCTTTTAGAGGATATGGTTCTCCACAATCTTTATTCTCATCCGAAGTATTAATAGATGAACTTGCGGAGAAGATGGGTGTTGATCCACTAGAACTTAGATATAAGAACGTTTATAGAGAGGGAAGCACAACTCCATCTGGTTGTAAGCCGGATATTATATGTTTTCCTGAAATGATAGAAAAAATGACACCTATTTACAATGAAGCAAAAGAAAGAGTAAAAAATAAGAACTTAAAAGGAGGAGATAAAAAATATGGTGCAGGAGTTTCACTTCTTATTTATGGTTCTGGACTTGATGGAGCAGATAGTTCGGAAGCTTGGGTAGAACTTACTCCGAGTGGAGTTAAGGTTGCAAACTCGTGGGAAGATCATGGTCAAGGGGCAGATATGGGAACACTTGCTATTGCCCATGAAACTCTAAAGCCTCTTGGAATAAAACCAGAAGATATAAAACTCATTATGAACGATATGAATATTACCCCTAATAGTGGACCGGCAGGTGGAAGTCGTTCTAATGTTCTTACTGGAAATGCTACAAAGGTTGCATGTGAGAATCTTCTAAAAGCTATGAAAAAAGAAGATGGAACATATAGAACATATGAAGAAATGGTTGCAGAAAATATAGATTTAAAACATGATGGAAAATGGACTGCAGCTTGTACAGCTTGTGATACTGACACAGGACAAGGAAATCCTTTCCCATGTTATATGTATGGCCTTCTTTTGTCTGAAGTTGAAGTAGATATAGAAACAGGAAAAGTCAATGTTGAAAAACTTACAATCATTTCAGATGTAGGAACAATAATTAATAAGCTTGTTGTAGATGGACAAATTTATGGAGGGCTTGCACAAGGTATAGGTCTTGCTTTGAGTGAAGATTTTGAGGACTTAAAAAGACATACAACTCTTACAAAGTGTGGAATTCCTAATATAAAAGATGTAACAGATGATATAGAACTTATATATATGGAAACAGAAAGACCATATGGTCCTTATGGAGCATCAGGAGCAGGTGAAATGCCACTTTCAGCACCTCATGCTGCAATTATAAATGCAATATACGATGCATGTGGAGTTAGAATAACTAAACTTCCAGCTCTTCCTGAGAAGATAAAGGCAGGACTTAATAAGTAATACATTACTTAAAAAGAACCTAAAATTAAACATTTTATTTTAGGTTCTTTTTTCAAAATATTTTAAAGGGGATATGAGTTAATGGATTTAAAAAAACTACTTGAAACAGAACAACTTTGTATAAATGACAACTTACCTCCATGTACAGCTACATGTCCTATACATGTAGACATAAAAGGATTTATGGAACAAATACGAATAGGAAATTTTGAAAAGTCATATGAAATTCTTCAAAAGAGAATGCCTATGCCCAAAGTGATAGGTAGGGTTTGTGATCATCCTTGTCAGAATGCTTGTGTTAGAAAGAATAAAGGTGGAAGCATATTAATAAATGATCTTGAAAGAGCTGTAATAGAGTATGGTTCATCTGCAAATATAAGGAGTATTCCAGTACCTGATAATTATAAGAAGGTAGCTATAGTAGGAGGAGGAATTAGTGGTTTAACTTGTGCAATAGATCTTAGAAAAAAAGGTTATACATTGACTATATTTGAAAAAGAAAGTGATCTAGGTGGAAGGTTAAGGGAAAAGGTTGGAGATTCGTTACCTAGTAATATATTAAAAGAAGAAATCACATCTATAAAAAAGTCGGGAGTAAATGTGAAAGTTGGAACATACATATCTAAATTGGATATATATAAGCTAAAATCCCAATATGAAGCCGTATTCATAGGAACAGGTAAATGGGAAGAAGAACTAGATATAGATAAAGTAACTTTTCAAACTGAAATAGAGGGTGTATTTGTTGGTGGAAGAATTGTAACTGGTAATGATTCTATAATTTTTTCTGTTTCAACCGGAAGAAGAGCTGCTATATCTATAGATAGATATATTAATCGAAAATCGCTTACAGCACTTAGAGAAAAAGAAAGTTCATATGAAACGGAGTTAAAAGTGGATATTGAGGATATTGTAAGTGAATCACAAGTACAAGTAACTACAAAGAAAGATGCTATTTTAGAATCAAAAAGATGTCTTCTGTGTGAGTGTCATAAATGTTATAAATCATGTTCTCATCTTCAATATGAAAAGATGGACCCAAAGGCGTATATAAGAAAGATTAATCATAATGAAAGAATTATTTTAGGAGATCGTTATGCCAACAAGTCAATAAATTCTTGCATGCTATGCGGATTATGCAAAACCGAATGTCCTACTAATATTGATATGGGTGAGATTATAAGAAAAACAAGAAAAAGTATGGTGAAAAGAGGTAAGATGCCTCCATCTGCTCATGATTTTGCTCTAAAGGATATGGAGTTTAATAATAGTGAGTATTTCACTTTATTAAAGCACCAGCCAAAGACTAATAGAAGTAAATTTTTATTCTTCCCAGGTTGCCAGCTTTGTGGATCATATCCAGAATATGTAGAAAAATCATACGAGTATCTTACTGAAAATCTTAATGGTGGTGTTGGTCTTTATCTTGGTTGTTGTGGAGCACCTGGAGAATGGGCTGGAAGGGATGATCTGTTTGAGCAATCAATGAAAAAACTATATGATTCATGGGAACTGATGGGAAGACCAGTAATGATTGTTGCATGCTCTACGTGTTATTACATATTGAAAAGATATCTTCCAAATATAGAGTTAATAACATTATGGGAAATATTTAATAACAATGAATTAGGTTCTAGTTCATTAAATAAGAAAAGAAAAAATCTAGTAGTACATGATTCATGTACAGCTAGGGATTATCCTAATATTCATGATAGTGTAAGGGAAATATTATCAAAACTCGGATATGGAATTATAGAACCCAAATATACAAAGAAAAACACACAATGCTGTGGCTATGGAGGACTTTCATATTTTGCTAACAAAGAATTTAGTAACTATGCAACAGACAAAAGGATTAAGGAACACGAGGAAGACTATCTTGCATATTGCGCAATGTGTAGAGATCTTTTCGTATCAAGAGGAAAGAAAACACTTCATATTCTAGATCTTATATTTGGTGAAAATATAGATAAATTATCAAATAAAAAAGGTCCAACACTTTCTCGAAGACGTGATAACAGATTAAAACTTAAGATGTCCATACTTAAAATATGGGGAGAAAAGATGGATTTAAAAGAATCATATGATGATATAAATCTGATAATAGATGAAAAAGTTAAGAATATTATGGAGGAGAGACTTATATTAGAAGGTGATATTAAAAAAGTAATCGGAATGGCAGAAGAGAAAGGAAATATGTTTTTTAATCCAAAAAATAAACACTACCTTGCTTCAAGAAGAATTGTAAATGTAACATACTGGGTAGAGTATGAAAATGGTAATAATTTTTATAACGTAGTCAAGGTATATACCCATAGAATGGATGTACAGGGGGAGTAAGAATGGATACTAGTAATAAAAATTATAATGAAGAATGGATTTGTAATAAGTGCTCTTGTCCTGTTAAAGAAGGTCCTGTTAAGGCGATTTATCTTTCAGGTGATTTTGAGGTAGAACTACTAAAATGTCCTATATGTAAGAATGTATTGGTACCTGAGGATTTAGCAATTGGTAAAATGCTTGAGGTTGAAAAAGGATTAGAGGATAAATGAAAAACAACAATGTTTATGAAAATGATGGAGTAAGATGTGTTACAGGAGATACCTTGAGACCAGGAGGATTTGTATTAACCAAGAGAGCTGTTTTACTTTGTAATATTTTAAAAGATCAACGAATTTTAGATGTTGGATGTGGTATGGGATCTACGGTGGATTTTCTTACAAAAGAATTTGGAATAGAAGCCTTTGGTATAGATCCATCTGAGAAATTGATTCATTTAGGAAAACAACAAAACAATCTACCTTTAATAAGTGGAAGAGGAGAACTTTTGCCATATGAAAATGAATCCTTTGATGCTGTTTTTGCTGAATGCACTCTATCCCTTATGGACAATTATCAAAAAACAATAAAAGAAATATATAGGATTTTAAAACCAGAAGGGTTTATCATTATTTCTGATGTATTTGCAAAAAATCCACAATATATTGATGAATTAAAAAATATTAATGTTAAAAGCTGTTTAAGAGGACTCTTTGATATAGGCGCTCTTTTAGCAGAAATTGAAGATCAAGGATTTCAAGTAGTTGATTTAGAGGATTGGACATCTCTTTTAAAGCAGTTGATGGTAGATATAATATTCAAATATGGATCAATGGCTAAATTCTGGAATGTTACTACTTGTGGAAGTTGTGGTGATTTTAAGACGAAGTTGTCTTTATGTAAACCGGGATACTTTCTCTTGATTGCAAAAAAGGAGGGGTAAGAAATGGAAGACACATTTAATATGTTTAAATTAGCTTCTCAAGGTTTTTGTTGTAGTCAGATACTTATTATTATGGATCTAGAAAAAAAGGGAATTGAGAATAAGGATCTTGTAAAATCAATGATGGGGCTTTGTGGAGGTATCGGTGGTAGCGGAAAGACCTGTGGACTGATTTCAGGAGGAGCTTGCATTTTTGGACTTTATTCAGGAAAGGGCAGTTTTGATGAAACAAAAGATGACAGTTTAAACAATATGATTATGGAATATATACAGTGGTTTGAGGCAGAGTATGGAAGTTCTAACTGTAATGATCTTATAGAAATGGATTCTATTAAGGATGTAGAGTATAATAATGGCTATCCTGTGAAATGTGGAAATTTGATGACTCAATCTTATAAAAAAATCAAAGATATACTTAAAAAATATGGATATACAGGAGAATAAAAATGGGAGAACTTATAGGGTCTACTAAAAGTGTATGTCCTGTTTGTCTTAAGACAATAAAGGCATACAAGATTAAAAAAGATAAATATATATATCTTCATAAAAAATGTAAGGAACATGGGAAGTTTCAAACCATTATTTGGAGGGGATCACCTGATTATAAGAATTGGAAAAGGCCTAAGACACCTGCACACCCTAAACATCCTTTTACTGAAATATCAAAGGGATGTCCACATGATTGTGGTCTTTGTAGTGATCATAGACAGCACACATGTACTGCGCTTATTGAAATTACACAAAAATGTAATTTGAGTTGCAAATTTTGCTTTGCTGATGCAGGGAAGAATAGTGAACCTGATATAGAAACTATAAAATATTATTACCAAAGAATTATGAAAGCATCAGGAAACTGCAATATACAGTTATCTGGAGGAGAACCTACTTTAAGGGAAGATCTTGATGAAATAATAAAATTAGGACATGATATGGGATTTAGCTTTATTCAGCTCAATACTAATGGGTTAAAGCTTAAGGACTTAGACTATGTAAAAAAACTTAAGCATGCAGGTCTTAATTCTGTATTTCTTCAGTTTGATGGGATGAATGATACAATATACTCTAATCTAAGAGGAAAAGAACTTTTAAAGGATAAGCTTGTTGCAATTGAAAATCTTAGAAAGATGAATATAGGAATTATACTTGTATGTACTGTAGTTCCAAGGGTGAATGATTATAACATTTATGAGATTGTTAAATTTGGTATAGAGAATATCCCAGCTGTAAGAGGTGTTCATTTTCAACCTGTAAGTTATTTTGGAAGAATTCCCGATATACCAAAGGATAATGATAGGATTACATTGCCAGAGATTATGGATAAAATATGTAAGCAAAGTAAAGGAATAATAAAAACGAAGGATTTTAGCCCTCCGGGATGTGAAAATGCCTTTTGTTCTTTTCATGCTAATTATATTGAAGTAGATGGAAATCTAATCTCTGTAAGTAGCAATAAGTGTGGATGTAAAGAAGAGAAGGGTGAGGACGGATCAATGAAGGCTAAGGCTTTTGTTAAGAGAAATTGGTCTATAGAAAAAAGTAAATCAGAGGATGGCAAATATAAATCTTTTGATAATTTGGCTAAAAAGATCAGAAATAACTTTTTCTCAATATCAGCAATGGCTTTTCAGGATGTATGGAATCTTGATATTCAAAGGCTTATGGATTGTTGTATACATGTTGTATCAAATGAGGGTAATCTTATTCCATTTTGTGCATACAATCTAACGAGTAAGGATGGTAAGAATCTTTATAGGGAGGATTAAAAATGAAGGAATTATATAATGAGGGATATGAGTTGCTAAATAAGGGTGAAAGTTTTGCACTGGCAACTCTTTATAATAGTCAAGGATCAGTTCCAAGAACTGCTGGGGCAAAAATGATATTAAAAAATGATAATTCCATAATCGGCACTGTAGGAGGGGGATATCTAGAAGCCCTTGTTATAAAGGATGGAAAAGAAGTTTTAAAAACAGGTAGAACTATTCAAAAGAATTATAAGTTAAGTAGTAAAGATAAAGATGGAATTGATATGATTTGTGGAGGAGATGTTAGTGTTTTAGTTGAATATGTTGATGCTAATCTTCCAATGAATCTTGATATATATAAAGAAATTATAAATTGTGTTGACAAAGGATATAAGGCATTTTTTATAAAGCAATTTAAAAATAAATCAAAAGATGTGCATAGATATTTATTTAATGATGGTAAGATTCTATCAGATCATAATGACATGAGTATAGTTGATATAAAGAAGATAATCAAAGAAAGTCATACAAGGGACCTTAAGGTTGTAATGCAAGAAAATAATAATATAATAATAGAACCTATATGTAATTGTGGAATAGTATACATATTTGGAGCAGGACATATTTCTCAAAAACTTGCAGACCTTGCATCAAGGATTGATTTTAAAACAATTATCGTGGATGATCGCATAGAATTTGCAAACAAAGATAGATTTCCATTGGCAGATGAAATAAAAGTAATAGAAAATTTTGATACATGCTTTAATAATTTTGTTATGGATAATGATAGTTATATTGTAATAGTTACAAGGGGTCACTCTCATGATTATACTGTTTTAAGAGAATCATTGAAAACTGATGCAAGATATATTGGTATGATAGGAAGCAAGAAAAAAAGAAAGACAACATATAGAGCTTTAGAAAGGGATGGATTTTCTATGAAAGATTTCGAAAGGGTATATAACCCAATAGGAGTTGAAATACATGCAGAAACTCCTGAAGAAATTGCTATAAGTATTGCAGCCGAACTAATAAAGGTAAGAGGAGAAAAAATGAAATGAAGAAATATGCAGCCATAATATTATCAGCGGGATATTCCTCTCGTATGGGTGAATTTAAACCACTTATGGACTTGTATGGGCAAACTGCATTAGAGAGAACGATAAGTATTTTTAAGGAATGTAATATTGACAATATTTATATTGTAGCAGGTTATAAATATAAAGAGATAAAGAATTTTGTTAAAGATTATACACAAGTAATATACAATAAAGATTTTGATAAAGGAATGTTAGAATCGGTAAAAACAGGTGTAGGAAAACTATCCGATGATATAGATGCTTTCTTTGTTCTTCCTGTTGATATACCATCCATAAAGCCATCTACAATAAAAAGTATTATTGATGTATATGAAAAAGGAAATTATACCGTAGTGTACCCTACTTTCTCACAAGAAAAAGGACATCCTCCACTTATATGCACTTCAATTTCTAAGGAAATATTAGAATACAGTGATTTTGGAGGACTAAAGAATATATTGTCTTTTTATGAAGAAAACAGTGGAAATGTTCAGGTTGCAGATAGAGGAATTCTTCTTGATATGGATAAAAAAGAAGATTATAAAGTTATATTAGATCATATGTCATACTTTCCATACCCTGATGAGCTTGAATGTAGAGAAATTATAAGAATTTGTAAAGTGGAGAATGAAATAGAACTACATATGAAATGTGTAGGAAAATTATCGAAAATTATAGCAGAAAAACTTAATGAAAAGGGTTTTGAAATCGATGTAGATCTTACATATACAGGAGGTCTTTTGCATGATATTGGAAAGGGGAAAAAGGAACATGCTAAACAGGGTGCTATGATGGTAAGTAAATTAGGGTATCCTTGTGTTTCAGAAGTGATTAAAGATCATATGGATATACCTGATTTAACTGAAATAGGAGAAAGAGAAGTCGTTTATATATCTGATAAATTACTAAAGGATACATATCTTATTGATATTGAAGAAAGATATCAGTCATCACTTGACAAATATAAAGATTATCCAGATATTATTAAAAATATAAATAAAAGGTTTGATACTGCAAGAAAGATAAAAAACAGGATTGAGGAAATTATAGAATGCAAGATAGAAGAACTACAGGAGTCCGTATGCAACGTTTAATATATCTTATAAGACATGGCGAAACAGAGCTTGGTGGAGAAAAAAGATATGTAGGGCACACGGATTGTTCTCTTTCAAATAAAGGTATTGATAGAATAAAAGGTCTTAAAAGTACTTTTTCAAATATTCCTGTTGACCATGTTTTTTGTAGTGATCTTCTAAGGACAAAGCAGACTGCAAACATACTATTTCCTAATAAAAAGATAGTATCTATGACAGAACTGAGAGAAATTAATATGGGTAAGTGGGATGGACTTACATTTAAGGAAGTAAGAGAACAATATCCTGAAATGTTTGAAAAAAGGATACATAATATTGGAGGTTTTATTGTTCCTGATGGTGAATCTTTTAGAGATTGTCAAAAAAGAGCTTTTCATGCGCTTGAAAAATTAATATCCAATACGAATGGAAATCTTGCTGTATGTGGTCATGCAGGATTTTTTAGATCACTTATTATAGGTCTTCTAAATATGAACCTACATGATATTTTTAAAATAAATCAAGATTATGGATGTATAAATATATTGAAAGTTAGTGAGTCTATAGAAGTTGAAAGTATAAATTTAAAAAAATTATGGAGTGAATACGATGGAAAAAGCAACGTATGAAGAATGGATACAAAAATGTATTTTTGGTCAAACAGTTAACACTCATATGACATTAAAAGATTTGAGAGAATATCAGATAGATAAAGTAAGAAAAGCCATGGACTATGCAAAAAACCATAGTCCATTTTATAAGAGGTTACTAAAGGATATTGATCCTTGTGAAATAAAAAATTTTGATGATTTTGCTAAAGTCCCATATACTTTATCGGATGAATTGAGAAATAAAGCACAAGATTTTTTATGTGTACCTCAATATATGATTTCAAGAATAGTTACGTTAAAAACCTCAGGAACTACAGGAAAGCAAAAAAGACTTTTCTTTACAGAAAATGATCTGGAAAAAACAATAGACTTTTTCCATAATGGCATGCAAAACCTTGTTTCAAGTGGAGATAATATACTTGTTTTAATGCCTGGAGAAAGTTATGGAAGCATAGGTGACTTACTTAAAAAGGGTCTCAAAAGATTTGGCTGTGAGGCGATTATCTTAGGGCCTATCAAAGATCCCATTAAGGTATTAGAATTTATGAAAAATGAGAAAATTGATTGTATTGTTGGAATACCAGTACAAATTCTTAAGCTTGCAAAATATAAAACGTCTAATGAAAAATATAAGGATATACAGTTAAATAGCATACTACTAAGTGCAGATTATGTTCCGAATTCTATTAAAGAAACTGTAGGAGAGGCTTTTGGGTGTCGTGTTTTTAGTCATTATGGAATGACTGAGATGGGATTTGGAGGAGGGGTTGAGTGTAAGTATCTTTGCGGATATCATATGAGAGAAGCAGATTTTTATTTTGAAATTATAGATCCTATATCAAAAAAAGTCCTTCCAACAGGACATGAGGGAGAGGTTGTATTCACAACACTTACAAGAGAGGGAATGCCTCTTATAAGGTATAGGACTGGAGATTATGCACGATTTATAAAGGAACCCTGTAAATGTAGTGATGTTCTTCCTAGAATGGATTATATAAGGGGAAGGATATCAGAAAAGATAAAACTTCAAGGTTTAACTTTAAATATAGGGCTACTAGATGAAGCGATGTTTGGAATAAAGGGACTTGTTGATTATAAGGCATATATTATAGAAAAAGATATTTTACAAATATATGCACAATCATTAAATCAAAATAACCCAGTAAGCAAATTTGATATTAAAAATGCTTTATACTCATCTAAAATTGCTCCGATTTTTAAAGAGGAAAAGCTTTCTTTGGAATACTGTGGAGAACTTCAAAATATAGAGCTAAGTAATGGAATGTTAAAAAGAAAACTGAATAATAAAAGAAACTAGCATTGCTATAACTCTATCAAATAGTAAATTTATTAAAAAATTTAATAATTCTTATGAGAGATTAATACAAAAATCTAGTGATTAAAAATAAATTTAATCACTAGATTTTTGTGTTAATCAGAAATATACGTTATGTCATCGGCCTAAACCATAAATTATTTGACATTTTATCCAAATATGTAATATTATATTTATATAAATGAAAATGATATTAATTTTCAAGTGATATGAATTATCTTGAAAGGCGGATGATATATGAACACTAAATTAAATAATTGTTTTTGCAAAAACGATAATAAAGATTCTTTTACAAAATGGTTATTGCAATTATTAGGACCTGTAATATTTGGAGTAAAACCTGCTGAAATAATAAGTTTCCCATACTCTGACAAACAAAATTTATATAGATTGGCAGAAATAAAACGTATTTTAGATAACAACAATAAAATTTCATACAAAGAATTTAGTTACTGTAATAAATGTACTAAAATATTATTTTATAATTCACTAGAATTAAATAATACATTATCAGAATATAGAAACTTAAAATTTTTAAAATCTATAGGATATCCTAATGAGTACAATTTTAATATATACCTTGATTTTATAATAGAAAAAATGCGAACTGGAAATATTCCGGATGAAATAGGTATATTCCTAGGATATCCATTAAAAGATGTATTAGGATTTATTGGTCATCCTTCATTAAAACTCACAAAAATAAATGGTTGGAGAGTTTATGGAGATTCTAGAATATCAGATATTAAATATATGCAGTTTATAAATGCAAAAAACAAAATGAAAGAATTGTTGAATTACCATAATGTTCACAATGTTTTAAAAGTAATATAAGCATCTAACTTAATCAATACTAATCACTTATAAATATATTTATAAATATAATATATAAAAAAGTAAAGGAGGAATTAATATGCTTAGTTCTGTATATGTATGGATAATATTTATTCTTTTAATTAGTTCAGGATATATATATTATATTTATAAAACACTTGGTGAAAAAGTAGCTTTGAAACAAGCGAAAGAAATCGCATATAAACTTATGCTTTATGCTGAGAAAAACTTCGAAACTAATGATGAAAAATTTGAGTGGGTAGCTCAAAAATTTTACAAAACAATACCTTCCTCTATAAAAAATATAATCACACAAGATATGATAGAAGATTTCTTACAAAAAACATATGATGAAATGAAAGAAGTTTTAAATAATTAAAAATAAATATACAAATTCTTGGGATTAAGTCTCCTTTATTATATAATATATTTAATCTAATATAATAAAGGAGACTTAATATGATATTAAAAAGATTTATTGTAGGTAAAATTAGTACCAACGCATATATAATTCATGATAGACACACTCTTGATGCTGCAGTTATAGACCCCGGTGATAATTCTAAATTATTAATAAACTATATAAATAAAAATAATTTAAATTTAACCCATATAATACTTACTCATCACCACTATGATCATATAGGAGCTGTTAAAGATTTAAAAAAAGAATATAATAGTGATGTGTTAATTCATAAAAAAGATTTAAAAGGACTTAAAAATCCAAGTATAAACTTATCCAAACAATCAAATGGAAAGTCTATATCAATTGATGCAGATAAAATGGTTTCAAATGGATCACTTATACAAATAGGTAATATTTCTTTAGAAGTAATTCATACTCCAGGACATACTAAAGGAGGTATTTGCTTAAAAGCTATAAACCAAGATATAATATTTACGGGAGATACTTTATTTAATGATGGAATAGGAAGATTAGATTTACCTGGAGGTAGTGAAGAAGACATGATAAACTCTATTAAAAATATAATTTCAAAATGGGATAATAATATTCATGTTTATCCAGGACATGGAAATGGAGATACCATGAAAAATATACGCCTTCAAAATGAAGAGTATAAATATATAATTGATCGCTATTAAATATATACTGATTAAATTTCAAAAGATAATATAATTTTCTACTAACTAAAAAATCTTTATTTTAAAGATTTTTTTAGTTTCATTCATAATTCTTAATAATAATTAATATTTTGATAATAATTATATATAAATCATATTAATTATATTAGAGGTGAATTATGGATAATAAATTAGATTATATAAAATATTATTTGAATAATGGGTACAAAATCGAAAAATTAAAAAGAAAAAATAGGCAAATAGGCAAAGTAGTTCTTTCGTATAAAGGTAGACAAAAGAAGATTATAGCTTTATTTGGTGAAGAACTTGACAGAACAGCTCAATTTTATTTTGAATTACTTGATAAAGGATACGATTTATTATAATATATTAACATAATATATTATTCAAAACAGGGGGAAGTAGATTGAATAAAGTATTCACACTAATATTAATAATAGGAATATCAATAGGACTATTATTGGGATCTTCTATAAATATATTAGCAAATAAAAATCATAACCAATCTGAAGGCAAAAAAGAGAATGAATTTTCTCAAACAATAAATAAGGAATCGCAAAATCAAGATGACAATAATCAGATTTCAAATGAACAACCTTTGGAAAAAACTGATACAGAAGAGTACGTAAATATAATTATCCAAAATGGATTTACATCAAATAAAGTAGCTGATATTTTATTTGAAAATCAACTTATCTTTAATAAAAATGATTTTTTGACATTGCTTAAATGTTTAGATTTGAGTTCAAATCTTAGAGTAGGAGAAAAAAAAATAAAAAAAGGAAGTAGCATGATGGAAATTATAGATATAATAACTAATTAATCTACCTATGAAATAGGTAGATTTTTTATTTTTAGTATCATAATAGTGAAAAAATGTTATAATTAAAATATAGATACTATTATACAGTAGAGAGGAAGACTACATAATGAGAAATATAAAAATCACACTTAAATATGATGGAAGTAAATATAGAGGATGGCAAAGATTAAAAGATACAGACATGACTATACAATCTAAAATTGAAAGTGTTATTTCTAAAATGGAAAATAAAGATATAGAAATAATAGGCTCTGGAAGAACAGACGCTGGTGTTCATGCAATTGCTCAAATAGCAAATTTTAAAATTGATTCTGAAAAAAGTATCTCTCAAATACATGAATATCTATATACATATCTACCTCAAGATATAGTGGTAACAAATATAGAAGAAGTTGACCCTAGATTTCATTCAAGATATAATGCTGTTTCAAAGACTTATCTGTATAAGATAAATAATAACAAAATGCACGATCCTTTTTCGAGAAAATATTCAACTCATATACCTAACAAACTTAATATTGATAATATGAAAAAAGCCTGTGAGTACCTTATAGGTGAACATGATTTTTCTAGTTTTAAATCTTCTAAATCAAAAAAGAAATCTAATATCAAAACTATAAATTATATAAACATATCAGAAAATAAAAATTTTATTAATATTAAGATAAATGGAAACGGTTTTTTACATAACATGGTTAGGATTATAGTCGGAACATTGATAGAAATAGGATCTAACAAAATGAAACCTGAGTATATAAATCAAATATTAGAAAGTAAGGATAGATCTTTAGCAGGCCCTACAGCTTATTCTCAAGGACTATACTTACATGGTGTAGAATATAAAAAATAAAAGGAGATTATATAGTGTTTACTCCAGTTAAAAGTACAAAAGTTTACGAACATGTTATAAATCAAATACAAGAAATGGTTATGGATGAAAGGCTAAAAAAAGGAGACAAGCTTCCTCCTGAAAGAGAATTAGCTGAATTACTTGGTGTTAGTAGAACATCTATAAGAGAAGCATTAAGAGCATTACAAGTAATGGGACTTATAGAAAGCAAACAAGGGGAAGGTAACTTTATACGATCTAATTTTGATGACACGTTATTTCAACCTTTATCCGTTATATTTAAGCTTCAAGAAAGTAAACCTGAAGAAATATTAGAACTAAGAAAAATGCTAGAAATAGAGACTGCGGCGCTTGCTGCACATAAAATAACAGACCAAGAAATTGAAGAACTTAAATTTATTATGAATCAATTAAAAGAATGTGAAGATGAAGATAGGAAAGTAAGACTTGATAAAGAATTTCATTATAAAATAGCTGATATATCTAAGAATTCTTTGATTGTAAATATACTAAGTGTTATTTCTAGTTTAATGGATTTTTTTATCAAAGATGCTAGAAAAATTATACTTTCTAATGAGAAAAACAAAGAAATACTTATAGAGCATCATGAAGATATATTTAATGCATTATCTAAAAAAAATGCAACAGAAGCTTCTATTTGTATGGCAAAACATATGGAATTTATATATATAAATTGTATTAATTAAATTATTAACAACCTATTTTGATAAAATAGGTTGTTTTTGTATGTATTAGCATAAACAGATGTGTTTTGAAGAGAATATACGTTAAAAAATAAATTATTCTTGAAATTTTCTGAAAATTGAGGTAAATTAAAAATAAACATGGTATTACCATATTACCATGAGAAAAGGAGGGGATGTATTGAATATTTATGTATTATTTTTAATTGCTTTAATTCCAGTGATATGGCTGATGATCTCTTTAGGCGTTTTGAAAATTCCAGCTCATAAAGCATGTCCTTTAGGTCTTTTAATAACACTAGTTCTATCAATCTTGATATGGAATATGGATTTTACATCAGCTATGTTATCAGCAATAGAAGGAGTAGCATTAGGAATATGGCCTATAATGATTGTAATAATAGCAGCCATATTCACTTATAATTTAGCACTTTATACGAAGAACATGGATATTATGAAATCAATGCTTTCTAGTATAACAACAGATAAAAGAATTCAGGTTCTTATACTAGCATGGGGATTTGGAGGTTTTTTAGAAGCTGTTGCAGGATATGGTACTGCTGTAGCTATTCCGGCAAGTATATTAATTTCTTTAGGATTCGACCCTATATTTTCAGCAGTAATATGTTTAATTGCAAATACTGTTCCAACAGCTTTTGGAGCTGTTGGTATTCCTGTATCTACTTTAGCTAGTGTAACAGGACTTAATGTTAATTTACTAAGTTACTATGTAGGACTTCAGCTAAGTATTTTTATTATAATTATACCGATAGTTTTAGTTATAATCACAACTAAGAGTATAAAAGGTTTGAAAGGTGTATTTGGAATTTCTTTAGCATCTGGTGTTAGCTTTGCAATTCCTCAACTACTATGTGCAAAATATTTAGGAGCAGAACTTCCAGCTTTATTAGGCAGCATCTGTTCTTTAGGAACAATTATTCTCTGGGTAAAGGTTTTCCTTAAAAAAGAAGATGTTCTTGAAAATGAATATAGTGTAAGTACAAGTGAATCAAGTATTACTATAAATAAAATTACTATTAAAGAAGGTATTTTAGCTTGGATTCCGTATATACTCGTATTTATCTTTATTATTTTCACAAGCCCTCTCTTTCCAAACATTAATGAATATTTAAGTCATTTCAAAACTAGCATAATCATTTATGAAGGCAAAACTGTATTTAAATGGATTTCTACTCCAGGAACTTTAATTATATTTGCAGGGTTTATAGGAGGGTTAATTCAAGGTGCTAAAATTAATGAAATAATTAAAGTATTTTTATCTACATTAAAGCAACTCTATAAATCAACAATTACAGTTGTATCCATAGTTGCTTTAGCAAAAGTTATGGGATATAGCGGAATGATTACATCACTAGCTATAGTATTAGTTAAAATTACAGGAAGATTTTTCCCTTTTATATCTCCTATTATAGGAGCTTTAGGAACATTTATAACAGGAAGCGACACTTCTTCTAATGTATTGTTTGGCGCACTTCAGAATGAAGTAGCTAAATCAATAGACGTAAATGCTTATTGGCTTACAGCTGCAAATACTTCAGGAGCTACGGCAGGAAAAATGATATCACCACAGAGTATTGCTATAGCAACTTCGGCTACAGGCATGATAGGAAGTGAGGGTAAAATATTTAATAAAACATTAAAATTTTGTACTGGTTACGTAGTTATTTTAGGTATATTAGTTTATATTGTAAGCTTGTTTATATAAAAAACTATTTATGTTAAAAAATAAACTTTAATGGAAATTTTTAAAATATTATGATAAGATACTCGATAAGTGGTAATACCAATATACCAATATAATTTTATATAAAGGAGGACTATTAATGACTTTAGTTAAAATGCCTTACTCAAAAAAATTTATTAACGTAAGTATTCCAGATAAAAATCTAATCAAAATTTTAGAATCTAAAGCACATAATTATAAACCTGAATTGTCTCAAGAGAAAATAGTACATAGAGCACTAAATAATCCAATAAAGTCCAAATCCTTAGAAGAATTAGTAAGAGGAAAAAATAACGTTGTTGTAATCACAAGTGATCATACACGACCTGTTCCTAGTAAAATTACAATGCCGATAATTTTACAAAGAATAAGAGAGGTAAATCCTAATATAGATATCAAAATATTAATAGCAACAGGATATCATAGGCCTACAACAAAAGAAGAGATGATAAATAAATTTGGAGAAGAAATAGTAAAAAACGAAATAATAATTAATCATATGTCAAAAAACAAAGATGATTTGGTTAAAGTAGGTATACTTCCTTCAGGAGGAGAATTATGGCTTAACAAAATAGCCATGGAAGCTGAAGTTTTAATAGCAGAAGGGTTTATAGAGCCACATTTTTTCGCTGGATTTTCAGGTGGAAGAAAAAGTATACTTCCAGGAATTGCTGGAGCAGAAACTATATTGGCTAATCATTGCTCTGAATTCATATCAAGTAAAAATGCAAGAACTGGGGTTCTCAAAAATAATCCAATACATACTGATATGTTATATGCTGCTAAGGTTTCAAATCTATCTTTTATATTGAATGTTGTGATAGATAAAGATAAAAAAATAATAAATGCATTTAGTGGCGATAGCGAATTTGCTCATGCCAAAGGTTGTAATTTTGTCAAAGATCTTTCTAAGGTCGATAATGTAAAAGCTGATATAGTAGTAACTTCAAATGGTGGATATCCACTAGATCAAAACATATATCAATCTGTAAAAGGAATGACATCTGCTGAGGCTTGTTGCAAGCAAGATGGAATTATAATCATGGTTTGTGCTTGTAATGATGGGCACGGAGGCCAATCATTTTATGATCAAATGGCAAATGCAGCTACACCTAAAGAAATATTAAATAAAGTATTAAAAATTCCTAGAAATAAAACTATACCAGATCAATGGGAGTTTCAAATTTTAGCTAGAATTTTAAATAAGTATAAAGTAATAATGGTAACTGATATGTGCGATCCTCAAATGATTAAAAATATGCATATGGATCATGCATATAGTTTTGAAGAAGCTTTAAATAAAGCATTGAAGTTGAAGGGGGAGAATGCTGAAGTTGTTATCATTCCAGATGGAGTTTCTGTTGTAGTAAAATAACGTTTTTAATGGTATTACCATAATACCCATTTATATAAAATAGGAGGATTTTTATGAATATATTTGTATGTATTAAACAAGTACCAGGCACTACCGAAGTACAAGTAGATGAAAAAACAGGTGTTTTAAGAAGAGATGGTATAGATTCCAAAATGAATCCATATGATTTATACGCAATAGAAACAGCTATGAAAATCAAAGAAGAAAAAGGAGGAAAAATAACTGCAATAAGCATGGGTCCACCTCAAGCAACAGATGTAATAAAAGAAGCATTTATGATGGGAGTTGATGAAGGCGCACTTTTAACAGATAGAAAATTCGCTGGAGCCGATGTTTTAGCTACATCTTATACCATCGCACAAGGTATTAAAAAAATAGGTAATCCAGATATTATAATCTGTGGAAAAATGACAACTGATGGAGACACTGCACAGGTAGGGCCTGAAGTGGCTGAATTTTTAAATATACCTCACGTTGCAAATGTTTTGAGAATTATAGAGACAAAGGAAAATTCTTTGGTTGTTGAAATGGATATGCCAGATACCGTAGAAGTTGTTGAGGTTAACTATCCGTGCCTGATAACTGTAGAAAAAGACATTTTTCAGCCTAGACTGCCTTCATTTAAATTAAAATTATCTAGCAAAGATAGAGAAATACCGTTTTTTAGTATGGATTCTTTTGAGGATAAAGATGAAAATAATTATGGCCTAAACGGTTCTCCTACACAAGTAAAAAGAATATTCCCACCTGAATCAAATATAGATCATGAAATTTGGAAAGAAGAAAGTTTTGAAATTGTAGATAAATTATTTAATAAATTAAAAGAATTAAAATTCATATAGGGGGTTATAACATGGCAAAAATAGTTATTAATAATGATAAAATAAAAAACCCAGAAGAATTAACATCTCTTTGCCCATTCAATGCCATAGAATGCAACAACGGTAAGTTAGACATTAATGCTGCTTGTAAAATGTGTAAGATATGTGTAAAAAAAGGTCCTAAAGGTGTATTTGAATATATAGAGACCAATAAAATAGAAATTAATAAAGATGAATGGAGAGGAATTGTAGTATATGTAGACCATGTTGATGGAAATATACATCCAGTTACATTCGAACTCATAGGAAAAGCAAAAGAAATGGCTGATAAAATAAATCATCCTGTATATTGTTTATTTATAGGTGATGATATAAAAGGTAGTGCAAAAGAACTTTTACATTATGGAGTAGATAAAGTTTATATATATGACAATAAAGAACTTAAACATTTTAGAATAGAACCATACGCTGCAGCTTTCGAAGATTTTATAAGTAAAACAAAACCTAGTATAGCTTTAGTAGGAGGAACTACAATAGGAAGATCTTTAGCTCCTAGAGTAGCAGCTAGGTTCAAAACAGGACTAACTGCAGACTGTACAATATTAGATGTTCAGGAGAATACAGATTTAGATCAAATTAGACCAGCATTTGGTGGAAATATAATGGCTCATATATATACTCCTAATCATAGACCACAATTTGCAACTGTTAGATACAAAATATTCTCTGCTCCTGAAAAAAGTATTAATACAAAAGGAGAAATAATTGTTTGCGATATAGAAGAAGATAAATTAAGTTCTTCTATATCGGTTTTAGAAGTAAGAGATAAAGAAAAAGTATCTGGAATTGAAGAGGCGGAAGTTATTATTGTAGCAGGAAGAGCAATACGTAAATTAGAAGATATGAATATGATTTATAAATTGTCAAATATTCTAAATGCTAAAGTAGCTGTTACACGCCCCTTAATTGAATCTGGATGGGTTGATGCAAAGAAACAAATAGGACTAAGTGGGCGAACTGTAAAACCTAAATTAATTATAACTTGCGGAGTATCTGGAGCTATTCAATTTGTAGCGGGAATGAACAAGTCTGATTGTATAATAGCCATTAATAAAGATGAAAATGCACCTATATTTAATTGCGCACACTATGGAATAATTGGAGATATTTATGAAGTTATTCCGGGATTAATAGAAAAGCTAAGTAATGATGAAGTATTATTAGATAATTTAGTTGCAGCTAGTAAAGGTTAGGGGGGCTTAATATGGATTATAAAAAAATAGATAAATATGATATAGATTTTTTAGTTTCGATTTGTACAAAAGATAGAGTGTTTGTTGGAGAGGAAATTAATGAAGATTTTAGTCATGATGAATTAGCAGGAATAAAAAAATATCCAGAAGTTCTAGTAGAAGTTTTATCAACTGAAGAAGTATCAAAAATTATGAAATATGCATATAAAAATAATATACCTGTAACTCCTAGAGGACAAGGTACTGGTCTTGTTGGAGCAGCAGTTCCTCTATATGGAGGAATAATGATTAATATGAGTAACATGAACAAAATATTAGAGTTAGATGAAGATAATCTAACTTTAGATGTAGAACCCGGTGTTTTATTAATGGAACTATCAAAATACGTAGAAGAACATGATCTTTTTTATCCACCAGATCCAGGTGAAAAAAGCGCCACTATAGCAGGAAATATAAATACAAATGCTGGTGGAATGAGAGCTGTTAAGTATGGGGTTACAAGAGATTATGTAAGGGCTCTTGAAGTAGTTTTATCAAATGGAGAAATTATCAGTGTAGGAGGTAAAGTTGTAAAAAACAGCTCTGGATATAGCTTGAAAGATTTAATAGTAGGATCAGAAGGTACATTAGGCATAGTTACTAAAGCTACCTTAAAGTTACTTCCTTTACCTAAAAAATCTATAAGTTTACTGATACCATTTGTAAATTTAGAAGCTGCTATAGAAACAGTCCCTAAGATTATTAAATCTAAGATTATACCTACTGCTATAGAATATATGGTTAAAGATGTTATTTTAGCTTCTGAAGAATTTTTAGGTATGAAATTTCCTGATAGTTCTGCAGATGCATATCTATTGCTTACATTTGATGGTAATTCTACTCAAGAAATAGAAAAAGCATATGAAAAAGTTGCTCATATATGTCTAGATTCTGGAGCTTTTGATGTACTTATATCAAATACACAAGAAAGACAAGATTCTATATGGAAGGCTAGAGGAGCATTTTTAGAAGCTATTAAAGCATCAACTACAGAAATGGATGAATGTGATGTTGTTGTACCTAGAAATAAAATAGCTGAGTTTGTTAAGTTTGCGGATGATCTTCAACATAAATGCAATATAAGAATAAAGGGATTTGGACACGCTGGAGATGGAAACCTACATATATATATACTAAGAGATGAACTTGACGATAATACTTGGAATAAAAAGCTTGATGAAGTATTTAAGTTAATGTATTCAAAAGCTATAGAATTAGAAGGTAAGGTATCGGGTGAGCATGGAATAGGTTATGCAAAAAGACCTTATCTTAAATCATCTGAAGGTGAATTAATGATGAATCTATTTAAAAATATCAAATTATCATTTGATCCTAAAAATATTTTAAATCCTGGAAAAGTTTTCTAATATAGATACAATTACAATCTAAAAAGCCTCCTTAAGTTACAATTCTAAGAATAATTATCAATGTTTAAGAATATTATTTATAGAAAAAGATAACTAGAGGAGGCTTTTTTATGAACTGTGTATTAAAAATAACAACGAAAGCAAGAGATTTTAAAAACACATTGCAGATATTTATTCAACTTCAAAAATGCGGTTTAATACCAAATGAATTATCAAAATGGGGAAATGATAAAAAGTAGTGAAAAACTTTTTATCATTTCCCCATTCAAATTTCTTAAACATATATTTATCCAAACATGTTATATACAAGTGGTACTAATACTGGTACTAATATGGATAGGATAGCCCCGTTTATAAATGCCATTACAACCGTTTCTTCATCTGTACATTTTATTATAACTGGTAGTGTAGAATCCATAGAAGTAGCCCCAGCAGGTGCTATTGATGTTATATGATTCATTCGTTTAGCTATTACAGGTATTAATAGAACAGATAGCATTTCTCTAAAAACATTGCTTAAAAAAGCTATTGTTCCTATTTGAGCACTACATATTTTAGACAGTATTACAGCCGAAAGACTATACCATCCAAAGCCGCACGATATAGAAAGAGCTATATTAATAGGAATTTTGTATATAAAAGCACATACAATACCTCCAATACAACTTCCTATAACAACTGAAAATGGTATTAAAAGAATTTATAATCCTCGTTCTTTTATTTTTTCAAAAACAGATTTATTTTCTCCAAGATCAATTCCAACAGATAAAATTAATAGGTTCAAAGCTATAGTTGATATTAAATCTATATTTTTTAATATATTCTCAGGAACTATATAATACCCTGAAAGTACACCTAGTAATAAAGCCGATATAATATAATATATCATTTTTCAGTATCCTCCTTTTGGAATTCTTTTGTATTAAAAAATAAATTAGTTATTAGATACAAAACTAATGTACTAAATATTATAGTCATTATAGAAAAAGATATAGCTTGCAATCCTAATGTATTAATTGAATTAAACATCTCTTTATTAGATCCTATTGATATACCCATTGAAAACAAAAGTAGTATAAGAGCAAATAATTGAAATTTTGAATTTAATTTAAGGTATTTATTAGGAATAATTTTGAAGCTTCCTAATAAAATTCCTATCAAAAGACTTAATATAAGAATTTTCACTTTATCATCTCCTTTTAAACGATTATACCAATTTTTTGAATTATATGTAAACTATATTTATAAACAAAATAAAAAACCTCTAAAAATATAGAGGTCCTTATTTTATATAACTATTTCCATCTAAAGGTATTAATACTTGTAGAGGAGGTCTGTCATCTAAAAAACCAACTGCGTATATACTATAAAATCTGTTAGGTTTAAGGTTAATATTAGGTACTGTTAAAGCTGTTTGATCAGTTCCTGCAACTTTGGCTTCAACTGTATAATTACCCGGTGGTACAGGTACATATTCTGTTATTTCTTCATACCCGATATCTTCAAATAATATAGTTCCATTAGGTAAAGTTATATCTACATTAGGTGTATTTGGAGATAGGTGAACAAACCTAACCATAGTTTTGTTGTTAGGTATAGGCTCCACAGGTTCTACTATAGGTAATAAATCTAAATCAGATGCATAACCTGTAGCAGCGACTGTTGCTATTGTGTCATTAGGAACCTGAATATTTTTTACTAAAACTGGGTTTTGTGTAGTTCCAGATACAAAAACAGATATTACATAGTTTCCAGGAGCGACACTAATATAGGGAGTAAAACCTTTATAAGGTATATTTTTAGCTATTAAATTGTTATTCGCATATATATCTACAGGTGGAGCATCTGGAGAAGCATGTAATACTCTAATGTAAGAAGGTTTTATTTGTCTAATATATGGCATATATGGATATAAAAATCTATTAATCATAATCTCAACACCTTTCAAATATCTTCTATATAATATATGATTTTATTCAAAAGATGTTAACTTAACTATTTGAAGGTTATAGGATATCCATTATTAATATCATATCCAAGACCTATTAATCCACCAATTATTATCAATGTAAATATTGATATCATAACTATTTTATCAAATTCATTTTTCTTAAAACTTTTTCTAAGAGCATACATACAAAATAGTAATACAGATCCTACTATAAATATAAAATACGGTATTATTCCAAAACTATCTATAAACCATTTTATAAAATAGTGAAATATAATAAATTTAGGTGAGGGGAAATCATAATCAGAAACGTTCATAATAAAACTCCCTTCTGTTTTGTTTGAAAAGTTAAACTTTTCTAAAAATTCTTAATTTTATTATATAACATAATTTCTTAAAATAAAATAAAAAAACATCAACTTTAGGATGAAAGTTGATGTTTTTTTATTTATAAATTATAGAAGTTTCGAATTTTCATATATAAAATTAAATTAAGCACGATAATTATACTGTATGTTGTTTTTTCATAGTAGCCATGGCAATTAAAGATCCTAATATAGCCGGTGTTAACCATGCAAAACCAGAACTTGCTAATGGTAATTTAGATAGTATAGAATTTATGTTTGATATTTGTATACCTATAGCGCTTAAAGCATCAAATAAGCTTACACATAAAGCTCCATATACAGCTCCTGTATAAGCAGCTTTATTAGGTATGTAATCATCGAAAATATTCATAACTATTAGTATTATTACAATAGGATAAACCGTTACAAGCAACGGAACTGCAACTTTAACTATAGTTTCAACTCCAAAATTAGAAACCACTGCACTAAAAACAGCAACCCCAATTACTATTACCTTATAACTTAGTTTACCTTTTGATAGTTTAGAAAAATATTGACCGCAAGTTGCTGTAAGTCCTATTGATGTAGTAAGACAGGCTAAAGATACAGCTAACCCTATTATAATCTTACCTGTATTACCTAATATACTTTCTGTAATACTTATTGTAAGTTGAGTCTTTGTAATATCAGATGAAAATACAGTATTAGATGTAGCTCCTAAATACATTAAACCTCCGTATATAATAGCAAGTCCACTAGCAGCTACAAGACCAGCAAAAGTTGATAGTTTTACTTGATCTTTAATATCTGTATATCCTTTTTGAATTAAAGAATTTATTACTATACCAGCTAGTATAACGGATCCTAAAGCATCCATTGTTTGATATCCTTCTGTAAATCCATTGGAAAATGCATTTTGGATTCCTGTATCAGCAGGTATTCCTATAGGACTTATAATTCCTTTAATAATTATAATTAAAAGAGATATTAATAGAACAGGTGTAAGAACTTTTCCTATTTTATCGACTATATCAGATGGGTTCATAACTAGATATAGTGTTATACCAAAAAATATTATAGATACTAATACGGGACTTACTTGAGGAAATAAAGGTCTAATTCCCATTTCAAAAGTAGTAGCACCCGTTCTAGGTATAGCTAAAAGAGGGCCTATAGCTAAAACTATAATAGTACCTAATATTTTACTAAATGTTGGGCTTATTTTATCAGCCAAATCACTTAAACTACCACCAGCTTTAGAAGCAGCTATAATTCCAAGTACAGGCATTCCTATACCTGTTAATAAAAATCCTAGAAAACCCGTAACCCAAGAAGTACCGGTTTGCATACCAAGAGCAGGAGGGAATATTAAATTTCCTGCACCAAAGAACATTGCAAATAGTGCAAATCCCACTACAATAATATCTTTAGATTGTTTATTCATATCTCTATAACACCCCTTTTAAAGAATTTTGAGTTTAATCCAAATATTAGATTTAATTCAAAAATTCGGAAAATTAAAACTAAAAAAATATATGTTTTTTAAAAATCCTTATCGTCTTGAGTAGACGATAAGGATTTTTTTTATTTATTATACATTTTCTTGCTTTTTCTTCATAGTAGCCATAGCAATTATAGATCCTACTATAGCTGGTAATATCCATGCGAATCCTGAACTAGCTAAAGGTAATTTAGAAATTAATTCACTCACAGCTGTTACTGGAGTACCCATAGCAGCTAAAGCGTCAAATAAACTGATACATACTGCTCCAAATACCGCTCCTGTATAAGCAGTTTTATTAGGTATGTAATCATCAAATATATTGAAAACGATCAATATTATACCTACAGGATATACTGTTACAAGTAGAGGAACTGCTATTTTAACTATTGCATCAACTCCGAAGTTAGACATAACAGCACTGAATATAGTAACACCAATAACTATAGGTTTGTAACCAATTTTACCATTTGAAAGATTAGAGAAGTATTCTCCACAAGTTGCTGTAAGTCCAACTGCAGTAGTTAAACATGCTAAAGATACAGATATTCCTATTAAAGCTTTTCCAGCATTACCTAATATACTTTCTGTAATACTTATAGTTAATTGAGTTCTTGCTATATCAGCTGGGAATACGCCACTTGATGTAGCTCCTAAGTACATTAATCCACCATATACAATAGCAAGACCTGCAGCTGCTACAAGACCAGCCATTACAGTTAATTTAATTTGATCTTTAGTATCAGTGTATCCTTTTTGAACTAAAGAACCAATTACTATTCCTGCGAAAACCATAGAAGCTAAAGCATCCATAGTTTGGTATCCTTCTGTAAATCCTTTTGAAAATGCATTTTGCATTCCTGTATCAACAGGAGATCCTATAGGATTCATAATTCCTTTGATTATAACAACAAGTAAAGATATTAATAAAACAGGTGTAAGAACTTTTCCTATTTTATCAACTATTCCAGATGGGTTTATAACTAAGAATAACGTTACTCCAAAGAATATTACAGATACTAATATAGGGCTTACTGATGGGAATAAAGGTGCAAATCCCATTTCAAAAGTAGTAGCACCCGTTCTAGGTATAGCTAAAAGAGGTCCTATAGCTAGCATTATAACTGTTCCTATAATTTTACTAAATGTAGGATTAACTTTGTCAGCTAAATCACTTAAACTACCACCAGCTTTAGAAGCAGCTATAATTCCAAGTACAGGCATTCCTATACCTGTTAATAAAAATCCGATTAACCCAGGTACCCAAGCATCACCCGTCATAAGTCCAAGAGCAGGTGGGAATATTAAGTTTCCTGCACCGAAAAACATTGCAAATAGTGCAAATCCTACTACGATTACATCTTTAGATGTTTTGTTCATTTTATTTCCTCCTTAAATTTCTTGTAAAAAATTTTTCTTATAAAATAATTACATTATAATAAAATAATTATTTATATTAAAAACTATAATAATAATTAAAGTCTTTAATATACTTATGGAATATATCGTCTTGAGTGAATTTTATGACAATTCATTCCAAAGCTTTGCTAATTCACAATAATTATAACAACATTCATTAGAAATATCAATAGATTAAAGCTTGCGTGACTTTTGGCAATTTTTTTTATATTCAAAAAAAAGAAATAATAACATTTTTTAAAATCAAATAAAAAAAAGCATACATTTTAACGCATGCTTTTTTTATTTTAATTTATTTTTTGTAATTATTAACATCTTGCAATAACTAAATTTGATCAAAATGTAAAATATTATTTATTTTTTGCAATCTTTAGAAAATACAAAAAAAAGATTTTTGAAACCTTGTTTTTTTAAGGTTGTTTAATGATTATTTATTGAATATTGAATCAGGCACAAAAAAATCGTATAATATTTAAAATATAATTTTATATTTTCAAGAAATATAATTGTGCATTAGATTTGAATTTGAATTATAATTTACAATTGAGCTACTATTCATCTCTATATCCACTGCTTTATTAGGTTGTCTCAAAGGAGTCAGTAGAGAAAACAAGCCAACGATACTGAGTATAACCATAAATACCATTAATAAAACCTTATTATTTTGAAATTTTATTTTTTTAAAATAATTATTTTTACTTTGTTGTTTGTGTTTAATCTTTTTTTTAGCTAAATTAAAATCAATAACCTTTGACATACTCTAACCCCCTTTTAAATATTAACTTCTATTATATATTATTATAGCAGATAAACAACGTGAATAGCTTAAGTTTTTAGAAAATTCACTATTTTTAACTTTTTTCTTGAAATCAAAGCTTAAAATCTTTATTATTTCTTTACCCCCATAGATCAAAAATACACAATTCTTTATTTTATATTAACTTTATATAATAGATATATTTACACAGTATTTATTAAATGTTATGATTTATTTCTAAGATTAATAACTAAATATTGAGGAGAGTGTTTAATGAGAGAAGAATGTAAAAAATGTGGTTTATGTAAAAATGTAACTATAGAGCCTTTGGAAGGGGAGTATATAGAATTAAAAGATGATAATATAGTTTTAAAAGAAAATAAGAATTCCTTAAATAAAATTAAATATACTCAGCAGCCAAAACCTTTACCAAAAGAATATATTGAGTTAATAGATGATTTTGAATGTAAATAGAAAAATATTAAACTGATATCAAATTAAAAAACCTTATTGCAAACGCAATGAGGTTTTTTAATTATAAAATAAAATCTAGTGATAATCATTTTCATTAAAATAGAAAAAATCAAATTTAATATGTATAAAACTATATTAAATAAATTAAATAAAAATATAAAATCAAACTATACAATAAATATTCATGAAATTTATGCAAAACTTGTCAAATTTGAACGTTTAAAAATATATGATACAGTAATCAATAATAATATATTTTTAATAAAACTAAAATATATTATTATATACACAAAACAAGCAATATAAAGGCATATGTAACTAAAAGTTATAATTCCAGATTCAACTATTCCCTAAATATACATTTAAAGACTAGTTGAATTCTATTTTTAGAGGTACCCTCTAATTCCTTTTATGTTAAATCTAATGTTTTTATATAATTAATCTTATAATAATTAATTCATTATATATTTTAAAATTAATTATATAAAATATTTAATGAATTAATTTTGACTTATTTGGATTTTACATAGAATCTCAAATTATTAAGATATCAAATAATTTATTATAAAATATCTCTAATCAAATAGCTACTTGATTTCACCGTTTCTATTGATAATATCTGTTAATATGATTCTAATGATATTTTACTTAATAATCTATCCATGGCTTATGTATATCAAACATCATCCCCACTATTTTTCATTAATAAAGCAGTTCAAATTACTTGAACTGCTTTATTTTATACTTCCATATGATTAACTCTTACTCCATTTAGTCTACTCAATTCATTTATCATATTATTTATTCTGTTTTTTTCTGCTCTTAAGTTCAATGTTATTAGACCTGTATTCACCTCTATAGGATCATGCATACCAAATCTATTTAAAATCATATCTCCATTTTGAGTTAATATTTCTTGTACTTTAGTAGCAGAATCTGTTCTTTGATCTATTCTTATAGCTGCAATACTTAAATTATCCATAATATTCCTCCAGTATTTAATATTGTACATTTTATTTTAGACTGTTTTATAATTTTTATACATGAAAATATATATTATTTTTTATAATATGAATTTACTCATCTTATGTTTTTAGATCCATGGCATGGTAGAATAATACAACTTAAATAAGGTTAATCTAAAATTAGTATTATTTATTATAGGAGGTTTTATTTATGAACATAGAAAATATAACTTGGAAAGAAATATTAATAAATAAAGGTTTTGACGAGTGTATAACAAAATCTTTTATAGGATTTATAGCTTGGAAACAAGATGAAATCTTTTCTAAACTCGGAGAAGAAATAAATGATGTATTGGCTGGATACGAAGGAAAAATAGTTGCTAAAGATGTTATATGTGATAAATATAAAAGTATAGGAATATTGTTTTTTAATAAAGATGTATCCCAGGATATTTCAGATAATATTTTTAATGCTATACAGTACTGTGAATATAATGAAGTTTATGATATAAAGGATATAGATAATATTTAATAGTAAAAACGCTATTCATAATATAAATGAACTAAATATCATACTCATGTATGTAAACTAGTTCATTTATATTATGAAATTTTACTATATAACAGCTATAGCTCTTACAGGAGCTCCATCAGCATTAAGTGTTTTTAAAGGTAAAACTGTCAATGTAAAAAAAGTATCTTCTATTTTCTCTAAATTAGTAAGATTCTCTATTATAATCAGATTATTTTTCATTAATGTTTTATGGACTTCAAATGAAGTAGATTTCATATCATCTATAGATATAGCATCTACACCTATCCCCTTTAAATTAAAATTAACCAACCAATTAGCTACATCTATATTTATAGATGGAAACTCTTCAAAATATTCTTTTTTACCCCAAAACTTACTCCATCCAGTTTTAATTATTACAAAATCAGATTTGGCTATTTTATCTTTATATGGCAGTATATCTTTTAACTTTATATGTTTTTTGTCCTTAAATTCTAAAATAATAGCTGTACCTATGAAGTTATTTACATCTAATTTATCTAATGTAACTCCATCTTTTAGCATATGTGCAGGAGCATCTATATGTGTACCTGTATGAGAATACATGGTCATTTTCATTTCACAAAAACCATCTTTTTCTATAGTGTTGGCCTTTTCCAAAACAGGTGTATCGGTACCTGGAAAAACAGGCATGTTTGGATAAATCAAATGAGTTAAATCTATAATATTCATAAAATCTTCCCCCCCTTTTCATTGCAATTAATCTGCTTAAATACATAAATATCCGTTTTTACATATTTTCTATATACATTATATGATTACACTTTTCTTTATTTTTTTGATTTTCTGGGCAAGAACAAAACTTTCTATTGATATCAACCGCATAAAAGCATCCTCGATCTACAACCTTGTATATACCATCCCCTAAATTAAATACGGTTATCGGGAGAACTTCTTTGTTTATTGTTTTATCGTCATTTATATCTTTTATAGCATTTTTTTGATTTATTCCTTCTTTTGATAATTTATCTGCCAGGGCATTTTCATTTCTAGGCACCCATTTTATATTTAAATCATCAAATTTATTCATAAGTTTAACAGCTTCATCTCTAAGAGGAATTAAATGTTCTTTTTTACACTTCCACTGTCCTATAACTTGTTTTATTATAAGATCAGAATCTCCATATATGTTTATCTCTTCTTTAATCAAACCTAATCCGATCAAATCCTTCATACATTCTATTAAAGCCTTATATTCAGCTGTATTATTAGTACCGTTTCCTCCATATAAGGATATTTCTTTTAAATAAACATTATGTTTTGTATCGTAAATAGCATATCCCAATCCAGTATCAGCCTCTTTGTTTCCATTGTTATTACAAGCACCATCAAAATTACATTTAATCAATAATAACACTTCCTTTTTATATAACTTATTTTAATGTTTATTATAGCATTAAATATAAATAAGTATAATAAAATTCTTATTTATATTACAGTTAAGTTAAATATTATCATCAAAATTTACATTTTATTAAATACTTTATTCGAAAAAAGATCAGATACTAATTTTGCTTGATACTCATTTGAATTATAGAGTAAAAAGTAACCTCTTTTCCCGTATTTTATATATTAAAATATAGATATAATTCGTGTTTTTATAAAATTTTCCCGAGGTTTTTAATTTTAGACCCTGCCAAATTGTTCGGAATTTGTATAACTCTTGTTTTTTACAACTTAAATTGATATCATATGAATATTATAATATTTATACGCAAGGAGTGTTTTAATTGCACAAGAATCTAAAAATACATAATAAATCAGATAAACCAGATAACATAGTTCTAAAGGAAAATTCAATAATTGAAAATTGTATTAATGTTGAAAAACAGTTACCTAAATATATGAAAGATTTTTTTGTATATCTTAAAAGTGCAGTTGTTTCATCAACTCGATTAGCTTATTTAGAAGACATTTTGTTTTTTTGCAAATATTTAGTAAACGAATCAGATTTAACAACATCAACTAGTTGCACAGATATAAGTATTGATGAATTTAACAATATTAAAGCAAGAGATATTAATTTATTTTTAGGAGATTATTGTTCAAGATACTATAAAAAAACAAATAAGAATACACAAGTATTTGAAAATAACAACAGATCATTAGCTAGAAAAAAATCTTCGTTATCTTCTTTGTTTAAATTCTTATATAGAAATGAACAAATAAATCAAAATATTACAGATGGTTTCAATCCTATAAAACTGCCAAAGCCACAACCAGATGCCATAAAAAGATTAGAAATTGATGAAGTTGCAAAAATGATAGATGCAGTTGAATCTGGTCAAGGCTTAACTGAAAAAGAAAAAATCTATTGGAAAAAAACAAAATTAAGAGATAAAGCCATCTTGATATTGTTCATTACATACGGTTTGAGACTTAGCGAACTTAGAGAACTTAATATTTCGTCATTCAACTTTACTAGAGGAGAATTTAAAATCTATAGAAAAAGAGGAAAAGAAGCTTTAATGCCCCTCAATAAAACTTGCGAATCAGTTGTTCTAGATTACATTAAAAGCGAAAGAACAAATTCTGATTATCTTGAAGTTCAATATAAAGATGCTCTTTTTTTATCTCTTCAAAATAAAAGGATGACATTAAAAGCAATAAGAGAATTGGTTATAAAGTATACATCAATAGCTATGGGTATACCTCGCGGTAGCGGATATAGTCCTCATAAATTAAGAGCCACATCTGCCACTTCTTTGATACAGTACGGATTTTCAATATATGATGTACAAAATTTATTAGACCATGATAATGTAACTACAACTCAACTTTATGCAGCTCATAAGAAAAATGTAAAAAGAGAAATTGTTAAAAACTTTGAATGGTTAGAAGATAAAAAAGAGTAGAAGCTAATATATTAGCTTCTACTCTTTTTCATAAACAGGAATTAGTAGTTGATCTCCAGGATGTATATTTACACTTTCTAAATTATTAACTTTTCTTATCATGTATATATAATCTCTTATATCCTCTTTTTCAGATATATTTTCTTTTGCTATATTCCAAAGAGTATCTCCTTGCGTTACATTAACAGTTTCATACTCTACTATATTCTTATATTTTTTAAAACCCGAAAATCCACTCAATAAACTTATTGTTAAAAATAATATTATTATGTAAACTAAATTCTTTTTCATAGACATTTCCCCCTCTTCATTTCCAGAACATTTGTTCTGATTAAAGTATAACAGAACAAATGTTCTAAGTCAATAAAAAAAGAACAAACGTTTGTCTTTCTTTTGATTTAATGTTATAATATAATTCATAAGACTATGATGGGAGGATATTAAAAATGTATTCAAATTTAACTGATAAACAAATAGAAATTTTAAACTTTTTAAAACTACAAATCAATAAAAAGGGCTATCCACCATCTGTTAGGGAAATATGTAGTGCAGTAAATTTGAAATCAACATCTACAGTCCACTCTCATCTAAGTAAGTTAGAAGAAAAAGGATATATTCGAAAAGATAAGACAAAACCTAGAGCTATAGAAATTCTCGATTCAAATGAGGAGGATATTTTTAGCAGAAAGAAAACGATCGATATTCCTTTAGTTGGAAACGTTACGGCAGGTTCTCCTATTTTAGCTATTGAAAACATAGAAGAATTGATTCCTCTACCATCTAGTTTAATAGATGCTAACAATACTTTTATGTTAAGAGTACAGGGTGATAGTATGATTAATGCCGGAATATTAGATGGAGATTATATTATAGTAAATAAACAAAATACTGCTAGAAATGGGGAAATAGTAGTTGTTCTAACAGAAGATAACGAATCTACAGTAAAAAGATTTTTTAAAGAAGAGAACAGAATTAGACTTCAGCCAGAGAATCCTTACATGGAACCTATGTATTTTAATAATGTTAAAATATTAGGTACTTTAAAAGGTGTGTTCAGAGTAGTAAAATAAAGTAGAGGCTTATAGTAAAAACTATAAGCCTCTACTTTATTTTACATAGTTTTATAAGCATTTGCCGTTTTCACTATCAAAAATTTAAAAGGCTAGATTTTCTAATGAAATCTAGCCTTAAATAACCATTATTCTTAATTCTTATTAAATTTAGTTCTTAACTAAAATAAATTTTTCTTATATGTTATATATAATTCTTTAAGTAATTTTATTTTTTCATTCATTTCTACTTGAAGAGTAGATACTAAATCATAATCTTGCTCATCTATTGAATCTCTTATTCTTGTAAATAAAGATTTTTCATCAGTTTTATCTTTCATTAGATAGCATCTTAATGTGTGTATTTTTTGCCAATTAACTATATCTAAATCTGTAACATCTTCAAAATGAGCTTTTTTACAAGATCTTACTATTTCCATATTTTCACTTATTATTCTATCTTTCAATTCTCTCAACCATTGATTTATAATAGATTGTCTAAATGAATCTATTGTTTGTTCCGTAAAAACATCATTATATGTTAATGCTTTTTTCTTATTTTCATGCAAAATGAAATTCTTAGCATTTTCCCAAACAGTCTTAGGAGGTGTTCCAAATAAATTATTTCGTTGTTCTTCTGTATAAAATTCAAAAACATCTTCTTCACTTCTGTATTCTCTATGTTTTTCTAAATATCCAGTTATTTCGCCCGATTTTTTAGAAAATTCAATTTCAAGTTCTTTAGATGTCTTTTTATTTTCTACTGCATACTTTATTCCATCAAGCATAACTTGATAAGATGCTGCTATTATTATATACGTATTTGACATAGGATTTGGAGCTCTCAATTCAAATCTTGTAGCTAATGGATTTTCCAAATCTCTTATCAAACCAACTAATATAGATCTATTTCTTGATGGATTATCTACACTTTTTCCAAGCGATGATACAATACAAATAGGAGCTTCGAATCCAGGTTTCAATCTATTTAAAGCATCATTTGAAGAAGTTACAAAAGGATTAAGCATTTCGTAGTTCTTTAAAATTCCCATTAGCGCACCAAATCCAATAGGACTTGCATATTCAGCATTCATATCAGATGGTGAAAATAAATTCACTATCTTTCCATTGCTTAGCTTTGCAGCTACACCCAAATGTGTATGTTCTCCACTTCCGGCTACACCTTCTATTGGTTTTGCAGCAAATGTAACTTCTAGTCCATAATGTTTAAATACATCATTTACTAAATTTCTAATTATAAGTTCATTATCCGCTGCTTGAATAGCATCGCTATATTTCCAATCTATTTCAAGCTGTTCCATAACATGATTAGATTTTCCTCTTGAGTTAATAACTGAAGTTATTCCTCCCACTTCTTTATGTCCCATTTCGGGATTTACACCGTATTTTTCCATTAAATATATACTTTTTTCTAATGCTGTTCTAACTGTACCTTGAGTTCTCTTCCAATATTGTTCTTTTAGATTTTGTGATGTAGAAAGCTTTTCTTCATCAGCTTTATCTTCAGGTGTGTTGACCCAAAATTCAAGTTCTGTAGCTGACGTTAGTACTATTTCTTTTATTTCATCACAATCTTCAATTCCAACAGAATTTAACACAGCAGTATTTTTACAAAGCAGTCCCAAAATCTCTTTCTTAAAATTATCTATAGATTTTTTTAGTATAGATCTTGAGCATACTCTATTTCCGTTATGTACTAAAAACGAAGGTATTCTCAAAGTACCGACAGGAAGATGTGTTTCATCATTTGAATTCTGGAAATTGTAATCAACAAACCAATCCACATCTTTATCTGGAATTATTTCTACTTTAGCATCATTTAAAGTTGCTATATTATCAAGAACAACACTTGAACCATCTGTTTGAATTCCAGTTTGAATGAACGTATCTATATCTTCTAAAAAAACACTACTCGGTATTTTTTCATCAGTATCATTACCTCTTAAATCTATACCAACTAATGATACAAATTCTATCTCTGGATGGTTATTTAAAATTTCCTTGACATCTTCTACTGAATGCTTATCTTTCGGTATAAAATATATAAGTTTGCTTAAAGTATCCTTTTTTAACTCCTTCAACATTAATAATACCCTCCCTTATAAATATCTTTCTGCAATTAATAGCAAAATGGATTCAATTAACCTACATAAAAATATAATTCGGTAATAAAGTACGTCTTCTCACGTATTAAAATTATATTTACATATATATTGTTAACAAAGCCTTTTTATTAATATTGAAATTATATTACACATCGCCTCCTTTGTAAAGTAAATAATTTAATAAATTTTTAAAAAATATTAATGTTGTTAATATTTTTACTTTTGGCTTTAAATTCATAATATATTATAATTAAATTATCATTTATTTGTTCGTATTATGAAGTAAAACTTTATAAATTCGTTATCAACTAAAAATAGGTGTTATCAACATTTAGTCGATAACACCCATTTTATAAAACTATGCTAAGCGCTAGTTTTTCTTTTTTCTTTCTCTTTATTTTCAAAGTCTATTAAACTTGCCTTTGTAACTTTTAATAAGTAAACAAGAGCAATTATATTTGGAATAACCATAAGTCCATTAACAGTATCTGCTAATTGCCAAACAACAGGTACTTCTAGTAAAGTTCCAAGAACCAATACTGTTACTATAAATAATTTATAAAACTTAACTCCTTTTATACCAGCTAAATACTTAACATTTAATTCACCATAGAAGTACCATCCTATTATAGTTGAGAATGCAAAGAAAAATAAAGAAATTGCGATGAATATCCCTCCAAAACTTCCAAGACCATTTACAAAAGCTTGCTGAGTTAATTCAATTCCAGTAGTACTACCATCTAAAGCTCCAGTTGTAAGTATAACTAAAGCTGTTAAAGTTAATATTACGAATGTATCTATAAAAACTCCTACTATAGATACTAAACCTTGTTCTACAGGATGATTAACTTTTGCAACAGCATGTGCATGTGGAGATGACCCCATACCTGCTTCGTTTGAAAACAATCCTCTAGCAACTCCGTATCTCATAGCTTCTTTCATACCAACACCTATTAATCCTCCAGTAGCTGCTTTTGGATTAAATGCTCCTAAGAAAATCATTTTAAATGCAGGTATTATATTTGCTGCATTTATTCCTATTATTATTAAACTACCTATTATAAATAATAAAGCCATTATTGGAACCAGTTTTTCTGTAACAGATGCTATACGTCCTATTCCTCCAGAAATAACCAAGAAAGTTATTCCAGCAATTACAACACCCACAACTATCCCCGGTACGTTGAATGCCATTTTAAAAGCTCCAGCTATTGAATTAGATTGAATCATACCTCCAGTCAAACCAGCTGATAATATCATTGCTATTGCAAAAAATGATGCTAAGAATTTACTATTAAGCCCTTTATCTATATAGTATGCTGGTCCTCCACATATTTGACCATCTACTTTAGTTTTATATTTTTGAGAAATAACTGCCTCGCTAAAACTCGTTCCAAACCCAAAGAATGCACTTACCCACATCCAAAATATAGCTCCAGGACCTCCTGCTGCAATAGCTGTTGCAGCTCCTGCTAAATTACCTGTTCCAACTTGTCCTGCTATTGCTGTTGCTAAAGCTTGGAAAGAGGACATCCCATCATCATCCGCCTTATTCCCTTTTAGTGATATGCCTCCAAAAGTATGCTTGAAAGCTTTTTTAAACATTCTTATTTGGACAAACTTAAATGAAAATGTAAACAATATACTTGCTCCGCACAATACAAATACCAATAATTTACCCCATAAAATGTCATTAATACCTTTTATTAATGCTAATAAATCCATTTTGACTCCTCCTTAAAATTTTGATAAATAATCTTTATGTAAAAATAATTATTTATGTATTAATTTGACAGAAAATAGTGTTTTCCTTTTATTTTTTTTATATTTAGCAAAGTTCCGCAATTGCAAAGATTAGGAAAATTCTAAAAATAAAACCATAAAAATGCCAACCCCTATATAGAGGTTGGCATTTTTATGGTTTTATTTTTTATCATTTCAGTTAAAGCTTTTAGCGATCCGAATTTAGAATGAGTGTAAGTTAGTCCGCCTTGGAAATATACATTATAAGGTGGTTTTATAGGAGCATCTGCACTAAGTTCTATAGATGAACCTTGAACAAAAGCCCCTGCTGCCATTATTACATCACTGTCATAACCAGGCATAGGCCATGGCTCAGGACTTACAAAAGAATCCACCGGAGCTGCATATTGAATGCCTTTACAAAATGATATTATTTGATCTGCGTTATTAAATTTAATTATTTGTATTATATCACTTCGAACATCATCAGGCTTAGGCAAAACTTCAAAACCTAATTCTTCAAATAATTTAGAACAAAATATAGCACCCATCAAAGCTTGACCTACAGTATGTGGCGCTAAAAATAAACCTTGTAAAACACTTCTAGTAGTTCCAAAAGTTAATCCACACTCTTTTCCTATTCCAGGAGATGTGAGTCTATATGATATTAATTCCACTATTTCTTTCTTACCAACTATGTAGCCTCCTGTTAAAGCCAATCCTCCACCTGGATTTTTTATTAAAGATCCAGCCATTATATCAGCACCAACATCAGTAGGTTCTCTCATTTCTAAAAATTCACCATAACAATTATCTACCATTACAATTATATCTTCTCTTACAGACTTAACTGTTTTTATTATTTTTTCTATATCATCTATAGTAAGAGATTTTCTCCAACTATAACCTTTCGATCTTTGTATTAAAACAAGTTTAGTTTTATCGTTTATTTTTTCTTTTATATTAATGTAGTCTGGTTCTCCATCATCTAAAAAATCTACTTGCTTGTAAGTTACACCAAATTCCTTTAAAGATCCTTTTGAATTTCTAATCCCTATAACTTCCTCTAATGTATCATACGGTTTTCCTGTTGCTGATAATATTTCATCGCCAGGTCTTACTATTCCACTTATACAAAGCGATAACGCGTGAGTTCCATTAACTATTATAGGTCTGACTATAGCATCTTCTGTATTAAAGACAGAAGAGTAAATTTCTTCTACTTTTTCTCTTCCTATATCATTATATCCATACCCTGTAGTCCAATTAAAATGAGTATCATTTAGTTTGGATTTTTGCATAGCTTTCAATACCTTATATTGATTATATTCACTTATGTCATTTATCTCTTTGAATTTATGCTGTATTTTTTCTTCTATATTTTCGCTTAATTTTACGACAGATTTATCTATATCATAAAAATCAAACAGCATATCTTTAGTTTGTTTAAGCACTATATACCACCCGTTTCTTAAGTTATTTATAACAGTAGAATTTTATCACAAAGAAATAACATATTCAATTTTTTCGCAAAATAAGATATAATAATACATATAACTTCGCATAAGATATGTTATGCGAAGTTATATGTATTATTAAGGGGGGTTATGATGAAATACACGACAGATGACTTAATCAGCAGTTTAAAACTCAGACGACAATTGTTTCCTATAGGTAGTTATCCAATGGAGTTTAAAGAAGCTTTCGAAGTGTTTATAGATGCATTAATTTCAGCTCAAAAATCCATAAATACTATACAAGCTTATTATTTCGATTTAAAGACGTTTTTTGAGTTTTTAATGCTAAACTATGAGGACATAGAATATCTTTCCGATATACGCCCTCTAGCGCTTACCCGTTTTTATACATATTTACAAACCGAAAGAAAAAATTCATACAAATCTATAGTCAGAAAAAAAATGGTACTGAACGTATTTTTTAAATATTTAATAGAACAAGGAGTAATATTAGAACGTCAAAATCCAATCAAAAAAGAAGAGGTTATAAAAAGTAAAGTTTCAAACAAAAAATCTCCACCTGTTTTTTTAGAGACATATGAAATAAAAAAAATATTCGATTTTATAAAAAACTCACGCTCTAATAAGTTTTATAAACTAAGAAATCTAAGTATAATATCACTAATGCTTTATAGTGGACTGAGAGTATCTGAAATTATAAGTATAGACTTAAAAGACATAGAATATGCACTTAACCATGAAATTTTATCTATTGTAGGAAAAGGAAGCAAAGAAAGAAAAATTCCAGTTTTAAAAGATGAAATTTTAAAAGGAAGTTTAAACTCACTATATCAATATTACATAGAAAGATTAAAACTAGATATTGATACAGATGCACTATTTGTATCAACAAAAAAAACCAGACTTACAGCAAGAGCTGTTCAAATGCTTATGAAAAAATATTCAACGAATATTGATTTAAATAAAACTGTAACACCCCATAAACTAAGACATACTTTTGCTACTCATTTAATAAAGAATGGAGCCGATATAAGGAAAGTACAAGAACTACTTGGACATTCATCTATATCAACTACTCAAATATACACTCATATACAAATAGATGATTTAAAAGATACTTTAAAAGAATATAAACTCGATTTAAATTCTTTAATATAATAAAAAACACATCCTATGATAACCTAGGATGTGTTTTTTATTATATTATTTCTTAATATTATTATTAGAGTTGATTAAATTTATATTAGTATTAGGTATTATCGTAGATACCGCATGCTTATAAATCATTTGTTGTTTACCCTCATTTTCTAAAATTATTATATAGCTATCAAATCCCTTTACTCTACCCTTTAACTGAACTCCATTCATTAAAAATATTGTTATAGCTATTTTTTCTTTTCTAGCTTGATTTAAAAATAAATCCTGTAAATTCAATGTGTTGTTTTTCAAAGCTACCCCTCCTAATTATGTATATTTTATTAATATTCTATAAATTTCTTAATTTTCCTTCTATATAAGATAAAATTAATAATTTGGCTTCATCTTGACTCGAAAAATCGTCTAAATCTACCCATTCTGCAAAATCATACCTTTTAAACCATGTTATTTGCCTTTTTGCATATCTTCTACTGTCTCTTTTTATCAACTCAATAGCATATTCTATAGAATACTCTTCTTGTATAGCTTTAATTACTTCTTTATATCCTATAGCCTGCATAGAAGTCATTTTTTCATCATAGCCCATTTTTAAAAGCTTGTTTACTTCAGTTAAAAGACCTTGATTTATCATAATGTCAACTCTTTTATTTATTCTTTCATAAAGGTATTTTCTATCTCTATTCAACACTATAAGAATAGGATAGTAGTTTTCATTAAACTTCACATCATTTTTAAAGTCACCTATTTTTTCATCCCCCTGCAAGCAAACTTCAATAGCTCTAATAACTCTTTTCACATTATTGGGGTGTATTCTTTTTGCACTTTTTTCATCAAGTTTTTTTAATTTATTATGAAGGTATTCAACTCCATATTCATCCACTTCTTTTTGAAGTTCATCTCTAAGTTTTGTATCTCCTTTAGATTTAGTAAAATCCATTTCATAAATTAAAGAATTTATATAAAGACCAGTTCCCCCTGCTATTATAGGAATTTTTCCACTTTCATATATTTCTTGAATATATTTTTTAGCTCTTTTTTGAAAATCAACTACAGAAAACTCAACATCAGGTTCAACTTCATCTATTAAATAATGTTTTACTCCACACATCTCTTCTTGTGTTATTTTAGCAGTACCTATATCCATATATTTATATATTTGCATAGAATCAGCAGAGATTATTTCTCCATTAAGTTCTTTTGCTAAATTTATAGATAAATCCGTTTTTCCAACAGCAGTAGGTCCCGCTATAAATACTACAGGTATTCTCCCCATATCTTAATCACCTTTCTAATATCAAATAATTCGCTTAAACATTTTCTCAATTTCTTTTTTTGTCATCTCTACTATAACAGGTCTGCCGTGAGGACAAGTATATGAATTATTGCATCTCTTTAACTTTTCTATAAGAGTATTTATTTCTATATTTTCAATTCTATCATTCGCTTTAATAGCACTTTTACAAGCCATAGATGCTATTTGTTCCTTTTTAAAATCATAATTATTAGACAACTTGTCTATATTATCTATTATATCCAATATAAAATTTTCAGACTCAGGTAACCCAAATACATTAGGAACAGATCTAACTATAATAGAATTATCTCCAAATAATTCAACTTCAAAACCAAATTTTATAAATATATCTAATTTATCTTCTATAATAAGCATATCTTTATTAGATAACTCCATAGTCATTGGTTTTAATAGCATTTGACTGGATATGTTTTGAGTTTTGAATTTAGTTATATATTCTTCATATACAATTCTTTCATGAGCAGCATGCTGGTCAATTAAAAATATAGATTCTTTAGCTTGGCATATGATATACGTATTGAATATAGTTCCTACTATATTTAAGTCCTTCAGTTTTTCATCTGGATATTCATAAGATATTTCTTCGTTAGATTCTTTAACTTCTTCTACATCAAATTTTATAGTCTCTTTAGGATTAGGTTTAATAAAATCATTATTTTCTTTTTTGATTAATCCTTCACTATGATTAACTTCATCTGAATTAGTTTTAAAATTAATAGTATCCTCTTTAACGACACTATCATTACTAATATCTACTTTTCCTAAACTATCATCTACATTCTTTATATATAACTTATCTAAGACACTATCTATGTTTTTATTATTTTTATTTTTCATAATAGTGCCAATGATTTTTTCTTCAACATTGTCTATTTTAATTTGAGTTTCATTTTGCCCAATTTTTTGGGGATCTATTTTCTCTTTATCAAAATCAATTATCAAATCATCTATAGATATAACATTTTCTTCTTTTTTAATTTCTTTATTATTTACAACATACTTAGGTATCAGATTTGTACCGAGCAAAAGTTCATTAATCTTAATTTTTATCAAGTTAAATATTCTTTGATCATCTTCAAATTTAATTTCTAATTTATTAGGATGTACATTTACATCTATCTTTTGCGCATCTATTGATAGATTCAAAAAACATATAGAATGCTTATTTATAGGAAGTATTCCCTTATAAGCTTCATAAATAGCTGCTAATATAAGTTTACTTTTTACATAACGACCATTTATATATATATGCTGTAGAGTTTTGTTATTTCTATATATAGTGTTATTACCTATATATCCTACCAATTTTAAAAAATCAGTCTCAATATTTATACTTTTCAAATTATCAGAAATTTTCTTTCCATAAATAGATCTAACTGTGTTTTTAAGGTTACTATCCCCAGGACTAGTTAACATAATTCTATTATTGTTGATATATTTAAATTGAATATCAGGATTTCCTATGCAAAGCTTATTTATCATATCAGTTATATTTATATTTTCACTAGTCGATGATTTTAAGAATTTTTTTCTAGCTGGAGTATTAAAGAACAAGTCCTTAACTATAATAGTAGTTCCTATAGAAGTTCCTATAGGTTCATTACTTTTTACAACTCCACCTTCTATACATACTTTCACTCCTATTGTATCTTCTGAAGTTCTAGTTATGAGTTCAACCCTTGCAATTGACGCAATACTAGCTAAAGCTTCTCCTCTAAACCCAAGTGAGTCAAGTTCATAAAGATCATCTATCTGAGATATTTTACTCGTAGCATGTCTTAAAAATGATTTCTCAACCTGGCTCTTAGGTATGCCATGGCCATTATCTGTAATTCTTATTAAATCTTTACCACCATTTGATATTTCTATTGTTATCTTAGATGATTTTGCATCGATAGAATTTTCAACTAATTCCTTAACTACAGAAGAAGGTCTTTCAACAACCTCTCCCGCAGCTATCTTATTTATTGTATATTCATCTAAAAGATTTATTTCTTTAATCAATTTACATCATCTCCGATTAATTTAGCCTTATTTTGAAGATTATATAAAGCATTCATAGCATCAATAGGTGTCATACCAACTATATTTAAAGATAATATCTCTTTTAATATAGTCTCTTTTTCTAAAATTCCAAAACTAATTTGTTCATTTGAAGCATCTTTTTTATTATCAATACTATATTCTTCATTAGTTACAGCACTTTCTTTAACTTTCATAGAGAAGTCTTCTTTTTTTTCTTCGCAGCCTTCTAGTTGCTCTAATATTTCATTTGCTCTTTTTATAACAGCTTCAGGTAACTCAGCAAGTTTTGCAACATGTATTCCATAACTTTGATCTGCCCCACCTTTTATAATCTTTCTTAAGAAGATTATATCTTCACCTTGTTCTTTTACAGCAACACAATAGTTTTTAATCCCAAATAGCTTTTCTTCTAGTTCTGTTAATTCATGGTAGTGAGTAGCAAATAATGTTTTACATCCTATTTTTTCATTGATGTACTCCACAATAGACCAAGCTAAACTAAGTCCATCAAATGTACTAGTTCCCCTGCCTATTTCGTCAAGTATCACCAAACTATTTTTGGTAGCATTCTTTAAAATATGAGATACTTCAGTCATTTCTACCATAAAGGTACTCTGTCCTTGAGATAAATCATCACTTGCTCCAACTCTTGTGAATATTCTATCTACAATAGGTATATCCGCTCTTTGTGCAGGTACAAAAGATCCTATATGTGCTAACAACGCTATTAAAGATACCTGCCTCATATATGTCGACTTTCCAGCCATATTAGGTCCTGTAATTATACCAATTTTACTATCTGAAGTATTAAGCTCAGTGTCATTTGGAACAAAGTTTTCTTCTCCTATTATGTTTTCAACAACAGGATGTCTTCCATTTACTATACAAAGTTTATCCTTATCAGTTATATTAGGCTTACAGTAATTATTTTGATAAGCAACCTTACCTAATGAATTTATAACATCTATAAATGCTATTGTTTTAGCAACTTGTTGAATTCTATTTATATTTTCATACAGTCTGCTTCTAACTTGTATAAATATACTATATTCAAGATCTTTTATTTTTTCTTTTGCATTCAAAATTTGCTCTTCAATTGTTTTTAATTCTTCAGTTATAAATCTTTCCGCATTGCTTAGTGTCTGTTTTCTTATATAGTAATTAGGTGTTTCGAATTGCTTTAAATTAGCTTTAGTTATTTCTATATAATATCCAAACACTTTATTAAAACCTATTTTTAAAGATTTTATTCCTGTTTTACTTCTTTCTTTATCTTCTATTTCACTTATAACAGCTGCTCCATTTTTAGTTAAATCTCTTAGTCTATTTATATCTTCATCATAACTTGATTTTATTATATTACCATCTTTTAAAGTTAATGATGGTTCTTCAATTATAGATTCATCTATCAATTTATAAATATCAATCAAATCATCTATATCATTTACTAATTTTTTCATATGTTTAGTATTAGATTCTCGTAGTAACTCTTTTATACCTGGTATCTTCTTAATTGATTCTTTAAGATTTATAAGTTCTTTAGGATTTATTTTTTCAAAAGCTAGTTTCCCACACAATCTTTCTATATCATATATGTTTTTCAATTCCTCATTAAGGTCTTCTCTCAAAGAAAAATCATCTTTTATCTCTTCTATTAAATCAAGTCTTTCTTGTATTTTTTCCTTATTAATAAGAGGTTGCTCAATCCATTTTCTTAAAAGCCTCCCTCCCATAGCAGTATTAGTTCTATCTAATACATGAAGTAAAGATCCTTTTTTTTGTTTGCTTCTTAGTGTTCGTGTAAGTTCTAAATTTAGTCGTGTGAACATATCAATAGACATAAAATCATTAGAATTATAAATTGAAATAGTACTTATATTAGAAGATATTTGTTTTTGTGTTGAAAAAATATAATTCAAAAGACCAATCAAACTGAATTTCATATGAATATTCTCATTTAAATTAAGTGTATTTATATAGTCTTTAGAAAAATACTTTTCTAAAATATTATCATCATCATTGTAATACATAGATGAGTCATTATTTAAATAAGAATTGTTAAGCGTGCATATTGTTTGTAACTGCTCACTTTCTACGTTAAAATATATTACTTCTTTAGGTTGAACTTTAGCAATTTCTTCAATCAAATTAGATTCCTCTATTCTAGTTGCATAAAAATCGCCAGTGGTTATATCAACATAAGATATACCTATTGTATTATCTTCCTTATATACAGACAATAAATAGTTATTCTTTTTATTATCTAGTAAATTTTCTTCCATTACAGTTCCAGGACTTACAACCCTTACAACATCTCTTTTTACTAACCCTTTAGAAACAGATGGATCTTCTACTTGTTCACATATAGCTACTTTATATCCATTTTCAATTAATTTTGATATATAAGAACTAGATGAATGAAAAGGCACTCCACACATAGGAGCTCTTTCTTCAAGACCACAATTTTTCCCAGTCAAAGCTATTTCTAGTACTCTAGATGCAACTATTGCATCCTCAAAAAACATTTCATAAAAATCTCCAAGTCTAAAGAAAAGTATACTATCTTTATAATTTTCTTTTATTTGAAAATATTGTTTCATCATAGGTGTTAATTTATTCAAATATTCTCCCTCCAATCATTAGAAGAAAAGCACTCATAATTTGAGTGCTATTCTTTGATAAGTATTCCATTTAATGAAAATCTTCTAACTTCAGCTATTTTTAAATTAACCAATTGTCCTATAAGTTCATCAGGACCTTCAAAGTTAACAAGCTTATTGTGTCTAGTTCTACCAGAAAGTTTTGAACTGTCATTCTTACTCTTTCCTTCAACTAAAACTTCTACAACCTCATCCTTATACTTCATATTTTTCTTTTTAGCTATATTATTAACTTCTTCCAATAATCTATCAAAACGTTCATGCTTTACATCATTAGGGATTTGATTTTCCATAGATGCCGCTGGAGTTCCTCTTCTAATAGAATATATAAATGTAAATGCAGAATCATATTCTACTTTTTTAACTATATCAAGTGTATCTAAGAAATCCTCTTCTGTTTCCCCAGGAAAACCAATCATTATATCTGTAGATAAAGTAACTCCTGGTATCTCTGCTTTTATTTTTTTTACCAAAGCCAAATAATCTTCTTTAGTATATTTTCTATTCATTTCTTTTAAAACTTTAGTACTACCAGACTGTATAGGTAAATGTAAATACTCACATACCTTATCACACTCTTTCATAGCATATATTAAATCATCAGATAAATCTTTAGGGTGAGATGTCATAAACCTTATTCTTTCTATTCCATCTATCTTGTTAAGCTCTCTTAAAAGATTTGAAAAAGAAAATGGAGTTTCAAATGTATTTCCATACGAATTTACATTTTGACCTAACAGTGTTATTTCTTTAGTTCCATTTTGCGCAAGATCCTTAACTTCTTCTATTATATCTTCTGGATTTCTACTTCTTTCTCTACCTCTAGTATACGGTACTATACAGTAAGTACAGAAATTGTTGCATCCATATGCTATATTAACAAATGCTTTTAATTCATATTTTCTATTGCTTTTTAATCCTTCAACAACTTCTCCATCTACATCCCAAACATCTACAAGTATTTGATCACTTTCTAATGATTCAGAAAAAAGTTGTGCAAATTTATATAAATTATGTGTTCCAAATACTAAATTTACGTGCTTAAACTTCTTCTTTATTTCTTCAACCACATGTGGTTGCTGCATCATACAACCACAAACAGCAATCACAAGATTAGGATTTTTTTCTTTTAAAACCTTTAAATGACCTAAATTTCCATATACCTTAAGCTCTGCATTTTCTCTAACTGCACAAGTATTGTATATTATAAGATCGGCGTCTTCAGTTTTATCTGTCTTATCGTATCCCATTTCATTTAACATAGCATCTAGCTTTTCAGAATCATGCTCATTCATTTGACAACCGTATGTTTGAGTAAAATAGAATTTTCTCTTTCCAGTCATTTCAAAATATCTATCGTTTTGTTCTCTAATAATTTCTATATATTTATCCTGTTCTCTTATCTTTTCTATAGGAACATGCACTTGTTTTCTTTTACCCAAAATAATTCCTCCTAAATTTTATCAATTTTCCTTCTGTTTTTCTATTTTTAGATTCAAAACTTATTATATCAAAAGTATACATAAAATAAAATGATAATAAATTATTTTCATATATTATATAGGCTTAGGAAGTTTTGATATAAATTTACTATATTGATTACCATAGTTAATAACATTGAGTGAATGATAAGGTTTTAAACTTAATCCTTCTTGGATTGTAAATGGTAAAATCTCTTGTTCTAGCATCTTTAAATTTTCTTTTTCCACTCCGGCTAATAACATATATGATACTCCTCCACTCTTTACTGCCTCTAGTAAGCTTCTAAATTGTTTTAAATAATGCACTGTAAAGAATGTTCCTAATCTATGTCTTCTAAATTCATTTATATATTCTTTAATAAAAGATGAACAAGTAGGTATTTGATGTACTTCATCTATTATCAAATGAGCTAATCTAACATCGAGATTCTGCTTTCTTAATTGAACAGCCAACCATATTCTCGATAAAAAATAAGTTGCTAGTGTGTCTCTGATCTTAACATCAGGAAATTTCCTTTGAGGTATCTTGATAAGTATCGATTTACCTTCTTCTATAAATCTAATAAAGTCTATATTTTCATCTATAGGAGCTTTAAGCATAGCTTTTAAATAAATATTTTTATTTATCATAGTGATTCTATTTATAATTCCGATTATGAGATTTTCTTTAGTTCCTGTTATTTTTCCTTCTGAATCTCTTTGATGTAATTCATCTAGATCGTAAAATATATCATCGTCTGCATCAAAACAATTACTGTATCTTGCTAATCTTATGTACTCATTTCTGATTTGCCACCTTCTAAGAACTTGAAATACATCGTTTATAGTTTTCCCTGGATGTATAAAGACTACCATAGCAGCTGCATAAAGATATCTAAGCATTGGAGCTGTTAGTTCTCCAGTAGCTTTATCTGTAACTGAATTTATAAGGTATTCAATTTGAGAACTTAACAGGTTAGCAACTTCGAGCCTTTCCCATGAATTAGAGTGTTCATTTAACATCTTGGTAGCTTCAGTATAAGCCATGGCAAATATATTGTCTCTATCACTCATATCTATTGTAATCCTTTCATTTTCAGGTATATGTTTTTCAATTTCAGATGCAAGTTCATTATTTTGTATATAATCTATTACGATAACAGAGTCTCCTGCTTTGTGATTTTCTACTGCATATCGTACTGTTTTAGTAGTTTTACCTGCATTTTGAGGACCTACAAGTATTTTAGGAAGTGCTTTAATGTTTTTATTAGTTGGCCATCTTGCATGAATAACCCTACCATTTTTAGTTGCTGTTCCTAGCGAGACCCTACCATTTTGAAGTTCGTTTGGTATGTCTATTTCTCTATTATCAATATTGTTTATTCTATAAACATCTTGATATGCTTTAGTAGGCATTTGCATTATCTGAGCTATTTCTTTACTGCAAAGTATGTTTCTGTAGTTAGATTGATTTACTAGCTTAAAAGAATTATCTCCTTCCATAGAATTAAAGGATCTCTCCATATTTCTGAATAAAAGATCTGATCTACATGAGTTAATTGTAATAATGAAGCTTGCATTATAAGCATTATATTTACTTTTCTCTTGAGTGCTACTACTAAGTCCATTTCTAAGAAGTTTTGCATATTTATTATTAGCAATAGTTTCTCTTTCGGCTTTCTCATCCACTATTAAACTACTAGCAAAGTCTATAGCACTATAAACTGTATCTACAGCAATTTCGGCTACTTTTACTCCTATATCATATATTGAAAAAACGTTTTTAGAAGCTACTTTTCCTTTTTTGAAGTTTTTAATATGCTCTTCTATTTCTCTATGCCATGTAGGACTAATAGGCTTGAATTCTAGTCTTATTAGTATTTGTTCATTATCTTTTAGTATATTTTGGCTTTCTAGGATATTAGATAAAGGGAATTCTCCTCTTAGATCTGTCTTCAATGAAAGGAAATAATGTTCAGTTAGTTCAAGTTCTTTAGTTTCTCCTAAAACAAGGGTAGGCTTTTGTATAGGTTTGAATGTAGCATTTTTCCAACATATATTCAATTCTGTTTCAATATTTGCGGCGATTCTATCATCATAATCAAGAAAAAAAGAAATATTCTCCTTGGTTATTAGAATCTCATATGAAGTTATATATTGCTCATCCATTACAACGTATTCTTTATTTACACTAAATCTATTTATTAAGTTTCTATAAAAATGAGTATTTTCTATAAATCCAACTACTCTAGTGTTATCTATTTTTATATCTGGAATAATCTGTACTTTCATATAATCACCTTCTTAATGTCCTGCTAGCATATTTGCAAGTTGAATAATAATCCATCCATACACAGCATCTTTAGCAACTTTCTTAGCTCCAAATTCATTACCAGTTAAAAATAAGATTCCTGATATACATAAAAAAGCTATTAAGCTTTCCCAACTTATTTCAGCTATTTCATTTACTATGTCTCGTAAAATTGGCATTATTTTTTCACTTATTCCAGTCAATCCAGTATCCATAGCAATTTTAACTATCTTCATTTAAAATTCCCCCTTCTATTAATTTAAAACGATATTTGTAAGTTTTATAATTATATATAAGTAGCCTCCAAGCTTACATGCTCTTTTACCACCTTTAGAACTACCTATAAGATATAAGATTCCACCTATAGCAATACAAGTAACCAATCCATCCCAACTCATTTGATTCAACTCATTTATTGTGATTTTAAAATTATTAGATACTTGATTAGTTACAGGTGAAGCTATGAAAACACCTAACTTTAGAAATTTACCACCTATCCAAGTGATTCCCTTTCCTATCCAACCTTTAATCATTTAAAAAACCTACCTTTGAAGATAAATTTATATATTCCTCTTACAATATAACAAACTCCGAGGGTAAAAATTCCAACATCTAGTATCACTAAAAAATCTTGCAAAGTATAACACTCTCCTTTTTAGTTAATCCTAATACTATGAAAATTAAATGAAAGGAAGTGCTGTCATGTTAGTTGATGTAGGTATAGGATTATTTTTAATAAGTGTGTCTGGAATAATAGCAAAGTTAATAACGTAAATTTTTATACAAATTTTAATTGTACTAGCATTTTTTCGATGCTCCTCACATATGCTATAGCAAAGCGTTGCTAATAGCTTCTTAGACTTACTAAACCCTTTTCGAAAAGGGTTTTTCATTTTGCGTGAAACCTTTGCAATTACTCAATATCAAAAATTTCTTCTATCGATCCTTTAAATATTTCTAAATCTCCATTATCCAGTTCGTCATTTTCAATTTTTAGATTTTTAAAGTTATTTCTTATATATTCTTCTATGACTTCTTTAAGGTTTGGATCTAATTCATTCTTCTTTTCTATATCGTTTTTTATTAAATCTCGGATATATTTAGATACATTTTCTTTAGTTTCTAAGTGCTTTAATATTTTTTCGCTTGCAATGCTTACTGGAATTATTTTTCTTTTAGGCATTGAATCTCACCTTACCTATTTGTTCATAAGCTAGAGCATTAATATATTGACTATCTGGCAAGAGTTCTATATTCGGAATGTAATCTTTTATATTTTGGTATAAACCCTTTCCTCCTCCACCAATAAGAAGTACATGATCCATAGTCTTAATAGGAAAATCAAGCTTTATATCTGTAATAAAACTGTCTATATGAGCACTTGTCACTTCATTTAAAAAGTCTGCATTTTGCTGCTGGCCATAAATCTTAACTCCTTCTTTTAATATCCTTTCTCCATCTAACACCGAATGGTTTAAATCAAACTTAGAATTAACATCTGATACCATCTTGCTATATAATTTCAGCATTCCTTTCTCATAAGTACGATATTTAATTAGCTTCATTTTTTCAAAATAACACACATCTACCGTAAGTCCTCCTATGTCTATTACTAAAACCTTTGAGTTCTTATATTTATTGGGGCTCATAAAAATAGGTCCTGCACCTTGTAAGAAAACATCCGCTTTATTAATCTTAATAATTTTATTTTCCCCATTCACTTTCATTTTAAAAATACTTTCATCTAAGAGCATTTGTTTTAATGATTTTTTCTGATTTTTATAGTGTCCTGGAGGAAGACCAGTTATAATGTCTACTTCTCCAAATTTTTGTTTTGATGATAAAGCTATAGATGTTAAGATACATATCTTAGTCTTTTCATCATTCACTTTGTTTGTGTCTATAGAGTAATTGCTTTCTTGCTCTCCCACTACATAAGAAACTCCATTAATTTCTACAGTTATAGTTTCATTAATATCTAAGTCTTCCCCTGTTCTAACTCTCGAAGGGAAAATAATCCCTTTTGAACTTTTTGTATAAGTATAACCGTGATCTATTCCTATTAACATCTAAAATCCCCCTTTATTACAAATTAATAATCTGTATTACAGACCTGAAATAATTTTTAATAATTTGTATTACATAGTACACTATATGTCTTTTAAGTGGATAAGATGCGTGTCCAAGTATAAAAAATAATAAAAAAAATTACCTATGCGGTTTTTATTCGCATAAGTAAAATACATCTTCAACTTTCTTATTTAATTTACTAGCAATTTTTAAAGCAATTTCTAACGATGGAACAACTCCTTCTGTTTCATATCTATTATATTGCCTATAATTAACACCTAATAATTTTGCAAACTCTTTTTGATTATCTATCATATATTCTCTCATTCTTATAGACTTAAGATTATTTTTAACACTTATACTTCTCACCTCTATTCTATCTCTTGTATATACTATGTATTAATCTTTAATTTTGCAAATCCTTCACAAAAATTGCGACAAAAAATAAAAAATAGGGTAGATGGAATTAACCACCTACCCTATTTTTGCAACTTCTTTATAAATCCTACTATATATTAACTTTTACTTTCTCATATCCCAAAATGAATAGCCCCTTCTATTAGGATTAGGACGTACATCTACATGAACAAACGTATTATATAACCCTATGCCCTTAAACTCTTTCCCAATCATATTATGAGTTTTCATAATATGATATATATCTTCTGTACTCATACCTTTAACGTGAAAATCTATAGCATTACCAACCAAGTGCTGGCTCTTAGGACTACCACCACATCTTTTGTTATAACTTACAGTCCTATATCCACTGTTAATAATTATAGGCTTTTTTATTATCTCTCTTAACTTTTCAAGTCCTTCAAGAGCTTTACTGTTAATTATGTATTCTGAACTTCCATCATGACAAACTATTTCTCCAACTCTAAAATGCTCTGTTATAGGTTTATCTTTATATTTACTCTGTCCTTTATATATCATATTATTCACCCTCGCTTTCTCTACTCTTATCTACTTTTTTACTTCCAAGAACTCCTAGAAATGCTCCGATTATAAGGTCTGTATTACTGTTATCCTTCAAATAAAAAGCCCCTGCAAACAGGTATATAACAAGTGTTGCAAGGACTATTAACTCTATGTACTCATTTATATTTTTCATAGTTGCCTCCTATAATAATCTTTGAACTGCATAAAAAAAGAAGCCTACAAAGCTTCCCCCTAATAATCCCATAAACCATTTGATAGTTTTAGTTAAGTCTTCTATTTGCTTACATAAATTTTGAATTTGAACTTTATACTCTCGTCCATTTTCTCTTAAATTTTCTATCTCGTCTGTATGTTTATCTAGTGTTTTTGTATGTAATTCTAATGTTTCTGTAATTTGTTTATGCTTTTCTAAACATAATTCGTTATCCATATCTCCACCTACCTTTAATTTCTTATTTCTCTTTTGATTTTATCTAAAATCGTTGGAATTTTATTTCCAAAATTAACGTCTATATCTAATCCGTTTTCTGAATAAGTCTTTTTAATTTCTGTAATCCTGGAGTCAATTGTTATTCCCCAATCTTTATTTTGTAAAGTAACAATGTCCCCCAAGTCCCAGTCCTTTTTATATTTAAAAGGTCCAGTGTTTAGAATCTCACCTTCAAAGGTTTTGACTTTCTGATACTCATGCAGTTTCTGAAGTCCTCTTTCCTGGAGTCCTGTGTTTATGTCTCTAGCATCTATAAATATTTCTTTTCTTTTTAATCCAGTAGAATTTCCTACAGTTTCAATTTGTCTTTGAGCTCCTTCGCCTTGCCCTCCGATATAAGCAACATTTTTATGATCCAGGCTAGATTCAACATAATTTTGACTTTTGATGTTTGCAAAATCAATGCTGAAAAGTACAGGGTCATTGACCTGTTGTTTTTGAGTTAAGTTTTTACCTTCTAAAATATCAAATACAAACTGTTTATTTATGAAATCAAGCTTCATGCATAAACCTAAATTTGTATATAAAGATATTTTTTTAAGTTCTTCAGCTAGATTCTTATGACTACTTTTCCAGGTTATATTAATTCCTCTTCTTCTATTTTCAGCCAACACAAAATTATCAATTTTTCGAAGTGGATCTGTAGGAACTACAATGTTTTTTTCAATATAATGTTTTAAAACAGTCTCTGCATCTGCAGTTATTTCATCATAGTCCTGATCTGTTGGTGGAATGATAACTCTATTTCTTAAAATACCTTTTAGAGTATATCCTTTTATCAACCAATCCTCTGAAGCTTTTCCTGATTCATCAACTGATATTTCTCTATGCTCAATTATTCCTGCATCTTCTTCATTTAAAAAGACGATGTTACCTTCTTGAAGGTGCTCAACATATTTTTTATGTCTATTAATTCTTAATTCAAACTTTCCACAAGAATTAAATTTTTCATGAATAAAGAAGTATTCATGATTAATCTCCCCTAATAAATTAAACTCTGGATCTATTATTCTTAATATAAGGTTTTGGTTCAATATATCACCTCCTTTCTTGCAATAAAAAAGAACCCTTCATTGTGGTCCTAACGTAATTAATTGTACCTTTAATCTATTTTTGTGATATTATTATTTTCCCTTTTACAACTTCTACGTCTATATTATTTTCAACAGTACTTTTATTTTTTAAAGCTTCTATTTCTCTTAAACGTTCTTTAAACGTTTTATCCATTTAAAACTTCCTCCTTTAACACAATAACTCCACTAATATTTTCGTTATCTTTTTCTTTTATAAATATCCTTTCTAAATCAACATTATTGATTTCTATGTCTATATCTGACATTCCACCATTAGGTGCTAATTCAATTAATTTATCTTCTATTTTTAATATTAAGTTGTCAGTTATTTCAATTACTTCTCCTTTATAATTCTGTTTATATACTATTCCAATTACAGTGGTTTTATTTTCTATTCTTTTGATTTCAACATTAGAAACTAAAGTATATTCCATGCATTTAAATCTTTTTTCTTTGCTTTTTTTAGTTTCAATAACTTCATAAACATTTCCATTTTCTATTTCAATTTTTATATTCATAAAACTCCTCCTAAACTTCTAAAATATAATTCGCTACAATCCAACTATCATATTTATTTCCTTCCCTAATAGTTATTTTTAAATTTTCATTGAAAGGTATGTTTAGATTGAAATTTGAACCACCATTAGTACCACTGTAAACTCCACTATAACCATTACACATACCAGCAGAACTAGATGCCGTCGGTGCATGTATGTAGGCACTGTTTTGATCAATTGTGAAACTAGCACCATCTATATCTACTTGTATAGAATCTGTAAAATAAGAATTGAAGTTTGCATTTATATATTTTAAAACCCCTTTTCCATTCACATTTAATACTTCTTTGCTAGTGCCTAGAGACACACTACCACAATAAATTCTCCCAATTAAAGGCATTATATCAAATCCTTTCTTTGTTATAGTAAGCTAGAATATATTAAAAACTCTATTGAATCTTTTTTCAACATTTCATTCTTTAAAGATTCTGTAGAAGTATTAATTTTTTCTGTTAGTTCTTGCTTAGCATTGTTTAATTCTTGCTTAGTATCATTTATTTTTCCATCTAAAAAAGTAACATCTGCATCCGTTAAATTATCCTCTAAAGATTCAAGAAAATTTCTTAATTTAGTTTCATAATCATTAGTCACAAGGTCAAACCAAGTTTTCCACTGTGCTGGGTACTCAATTTTTTTCTCATTTAAAAAGTCTTGAAACTGTCTAAAAATCTCCGTTGTATTTGCCTGTATTAAACTATTAGCGACACCACAAACATTAGTATCAAGCCTTTCATCTGTAATTGAACTTGCTTGAATAAAGCTTTTTCCAGCTATAATTCTAATTTTAGCCAAAGAAATTTCATATATATTTTCATTCCTGGTTAAATTACAAGGAGCTGGAGTAGCTCCTGGATTTCCTTTTAACACGAAAGCTTTTATATATCTATTTTCTAAAGTCTTATCTAATCTAATAATTATTCTATCAATTCTATCTTGCGTAGGATCAGCAGCATCTATAGTAAGATTCAAATTCCCACTTCCAAGTGAATATTTATATCCTTCAATCCAAGCCTCGCCTGGTTTAATGAAAATATTCATTGAATTATTTTCACAACCAACCTGAAGATTTTCTCCCCCATTTAAAATTCCTGTTCCAAGTACACTTTTGAAAAAATCAGCAAATTCTTGAGCCGAGTAATTCCTCTCATCATCAATAGTTGAATCAAAAAAACTATATTTTTCAATTCCTGGCATATAATAACCTCCTTAAACTCCCGTATAACGATTTTTCCACTTAACTGATACCTTTGTCTTTATGGAATCGTTATTACTTGTATAACTTAGTATGTTAAGCCCTAAATCTAAGCTCCAAAATACACTCGCTAAATCTATATAGCCAAGAGCATTTTTTCTATTACCTTCTGCATCCTCTATTTCAATTAGTTTATTATCAAAACTTGTATCTATTATTAATTTTTCATTTTCCTTTAGCTCTTTTGTTATGCCTATAAATTCTCCTGTAGTTACATTTGTAACTTTAGGATTTTTTGCTGGTCCATAGAAAGTTATATGAACTGGAGTTTCAACCTCTCCATCATTCATAACTTTATTTTTAAATCCTCTATATGAAAAAGTAGTTGGGATTTTAAGTCCAAATTTAAGTCCTCCCATTAAATAACTCATTTCTTTACTTGTATTAAATGTGTCCAAGAGAAAAGGATCTGCAGCAACCAGATGAATAACTGTTTCAAGTTGCTCATCTGGTCCCTCTATATCATCAGTATTAAATTTTGGTGATTGACTTACTGCAGCTTTTATTTCTTTTTCTTTTCTACCATAAATATATTTAAGAGTGCCTTGCCCAAGTAATGGGTTAAACACTCTTAAAAGTTGTTCTCTTAATCTAAATTTTTCTTCTTCATTATCATTGAGTAAAGCTAAGTAAATACTGAGAAGCCTTTCGTCTACAGTAGAATCAATATAACTTTTCCCAAGTTGAAAGGGGGCTTTTTTAGTTTGGACATTTACATTCATACCATCAAGCCCAAGAATTTTTTTTAAAATAAAAGGGGCTTGATTTCCTATTTCAATATAAAATGGACCCTTTGTCAAGGACATTATAAAAAAAGGGTTAAGCTGCATTCAAAAGATGATTTCTAAATTGTTTAGGAGTCATCTTTTTTAATCCCCATTGACATCTATAATTATTATAGTAATCCATGTAATTATCAACTTTATTAATTACTTCTTCAAGTGTAGAACATGTTTTGAAATCTACTTCATCCTTCATATGACCAAAGAAGGATTCTTGAGGTGCATTATCCCAGCAGTTACCACGTCTAGACATGGATTGTCCTAGATTATGGCTTTTTAGTAATTTTTGGAATTTAGGGCTTGTATAGTGGACCCCTTGGTCAGAATGGATAAAAGCTTCATCATGTAAATCAGCTTTATGTGTATTAACTAATTTTTTAATTGTAATTGTAGCTATATCTAAAGTAATTCGATCAGATACATGATATGCTAGAATATCGTTACTAGAGCTATCTTTGATAGCTGATAAATATGCCATTTTATTTATCCCGTAAGGGATGTATGTGATATCAGTAAGTAGCACCTTGCCAGGAATACCCTGTTTGAAATTTCTCTGTAGCAGATTAGGTACTACTCTATGTTCTTTTGTCGCTTTGGCTATTCTTCTATACGGATTGGCTTTTCTTATAGGACATACTATACTGTATTTTCGCATAATCCTTTGGATTTTTTTTCTACTGTATATAATACCAAACTCATTTTCTAGTGTCATTTTAATTGATCTAGAACCTTTCTTATAACCTCTATAATTATAAGCCTTTAATATAATATCTCTAGCTTTTAAATCTTCATTCTCCCTTATAGTTCTAGAAGGTGCTGTCTTTAAATAATGATAATAACCTGAACGTGAAACCCCTAAAATTGAGCAGCAATAAGAAACTGTGCCTGAATAATCTTTTTTAGACACAGTCTTTAAAATTAACTCATATACTTCATTATTTGTTAGATTTACGCAGTTGTTTACCAGCCTCCTTTCTGTCACGTCGAGCTTTTTTAGCAATTCTAATTGTTCCTCAAGCAGTTTTATTTTAGCTTCTTGTTTGCTAATAATATCGTCCTTTGAAACTGGAGCATTACTTGGTCTGCCTGAATTCACTCTTCTAGTATCACTTAATCCTATAATTCCATCTTTCTTGTACGCTTTTATCCATCTGGCTGCCGCCTGTTCATAGCGCTTGACACCAAGTATTTCAACGTCAAATCCAGCATCAATGAAAATAGTTCGTGGTGTGCTTCCTCTTAAATACTCCTCAATAAACATTATTTTAAACTCGTCAGAGTATGTTATTGACTTCTCGCTAACGCGCTTTACATAAGGGTTCTTATTTAATCTTTCAATATTGTCTTTTGAAAATGTAATTTTACTCATACTAAAGGCCTCCATATTCAATGATAATTATACACAAAAAAGTACCTATAAACTAGACACTCTTTTTTATGTGTCCAATCTATAGGTACCATTTTAATACTTGTTCCCTTTGAGTTTGTAAATATTAATTTTTCCATTTAAATCCCCCATTCAAAATTAAGATCACGAAGCATAGTTGTATTATTTCTTCTGATTTCCCTCTCATCCAAAGCTTTTGGACTTTGGAATGTATTGTGCTGAGTTATAGAAGGTTTTACCTTTGAAGCTATGGCACTTGCTAATTTTTCATAGTCAATATCAAGAGTTAAATTCAAATTCTGCATACCACTTGAAGCATTTACCTTCAATGATCTAGCAGCATGAAAAGCATTTTCTAATGTGTTCATGTGATTCTGTGTTAAAACTACCTCAGTATCTTCCAGGATCGTTGGGACCTCATTTGATTTTAGCGAGCTAAAGAACCCACCCAAAGTAGTTAATGAATCAAAGAATCTCATGTTGCCTGTATCATTTACAAGACCACCTTCGTGTCTTATCCTAAATCCTGACTTATCATAGGTATGTCCATCTTTACCACGATGAAGCCCAGACTTTTTCTCTGAATCAGATATTTTATACTTGTCATTTGTTGCATCTCTAGTTTTTCCACTGTCTGATATAACAGTGTGCTTTCCATTTTTATATATATGATGTTCGCCTGTGTCAGAGTTGTAATAACTTTTACTCTTGCTTCTACTACTTCTACCAGAGCTTCTTGAACTTGAAGAAGTATCATACACACCTTTTGCAACTTCTTTATAATATTTCTTCCAGGAGTCTGTCGCACTATCGACTTTCTTTTTAGTTTCTTCTAATTCATTATTAACTTTTTGCTGGGCCACTTGCAAATCTAATAATTTTAACTGCAGTTCCTGAGCTTCATATGAGTTCTCACCATACTTTTTGGTTACTATCTCAAGAGCTTGATGGGTATTATCAATCTGCTCATTCAAAGCTTCATGTTTTTTCTGCTGTAGCTCCATTTGTTTTGATAATAAGATTGAACTGTCTTTGACTTCTTTATTTTTTAATTTCCACAGCTCAAATTTTTTATCCATTATCGAAACTGTATTCTTAACATATCTATTAACTTTATTTAGAGAATCAGCCACAACCTTTGCTACATCTTCAGAAGCTTTTTTGACCTTATGCTTATTCTTTTTAATACCATCAGTGAACATATTCATAAAATTTGGTGCCCACTGATCTGAATTACTGCAAGCTCCTTTTTTGGTAGGAGAACTAAATCCAAGATAATCTTTTATAGTTTGGCCAATATCGGAAATAGTCTTTTTAACATTGGCCACTTTACTTTTAATACCATCAGTGAACATATCTATTAAATTGCTACCCCATAATTTAGCCTCTTCTATTTTTGCATTTACCTTTTTATCAAAATCAGTACCTTTTTTATGTATCCAATTTCCTAAATCCTCAATTCCATCTGTAATTGCTTTTACAGTATTTTTTATACCATTTACAATAAATTCGTTTGCTCTTTCATCTATGTCTGACCAATTATTCCTGAACAATTCCCATTTACTTAATATTTCGCCTGTAGACCAATCAACTTCATTCACATGCTCTGCAGACTGTTTTTTAGCTTCTTCTACAACTTTTGAGTGCATCTCTTCGGCATGTGTAATTGATTCATCTCTTTGCCTTTTAGCTTCTTCAACTATTTTGTCAGCCATTTCGTTAGCTTCTTTTGTCCCTTGTTGTCTAAGTAATGCAGCTTGTTTCAATCTTTCATTGTATTCCTGTTCTGCATTTTTTATTGTTTCTTCTTTTTGCTTAACACTATTTTGAACAATCTCTGCTGCTTGTCTTGCTGAGAGATCCTTTGCATTAGACCTCATTCTTTCCATTATTGCCAATTGCTCTTGCTCACTATTTGAGAGAAGCTTAATCCCTGAATCAACCATAGATTTTTCGATTTTATCTATTTCTTTTCTTTCAGAATCTTTTAACTCTCTATTTTCTTGAGCAGCTTTATTTAAAATTTCATTTATTTTTTTTGTGCCTTCTTTGTTCAAATTTATCTGTGAGTCATATCCTTTTTTTAAAGTATCAAGCATACTTTTCTGTTCTTCTTTTGAAATTTCACTAGACTCTTTGAATAAATCCTTAAGGGATTTAACTCCTTTTTCTTTAGCTTCTTGAAGCTCATAATTAATAGATTTAGCCATACCATCAAAATTAGAACTTATTGAATCAGCCATATCCTTAGTAACTTTTTTACCAGACCAGCTAAGTTCATTTAGTGAAACTGTAGCAGTATCATTCAGATCAAGAAAAGCTCCGACTGCTTTCTGAGTACTTTCAGAAACTTCAGGACCAAATCTTTCAACTTCTGGAATAGCATCTTGACTGAAATAATTATACAAACCGTAGACTGCTACACCTAAAGCAGTAATACCAGCAAGAGCAAGTCCTAAAGGTCCTAGAGTTGCATATACGCCATATCCAAAGCCTTGAATACCACCACCAGCAAATGCCATAGCTGAACCAAAGTTTGTAACTACACCTGATACTGTAGTGAATACACCTGAAGCCATGCCAATACCATTTGATATTGATCCTATTAAAGTAAATAATTTTCCTCCAATGAGTAGTAATGGTCCAAGAGCTCCAACTAACAATCCAACTTTAACTATAGCTTCCTTTGTGCTCTTATCTAGGCTATTAAATTCATTAACCCATTCATTAATCCATTCAACAACATCTCTTATCATAGGAATTAGAGTTTCACCTAGAGAAATAGAAGCACCTTCAAGGGCACTTTGAAGCATCTTTATAGCACCACTTAAATTATTATTCATAGTTTCGGCCATTTTTTGTGCACTACCATCTGAATTCTCAAGCCCTTCAGTATAATCCTCAAAATCTTCGGTTGAAGTGTTAAGGACTGCAAGCATTCCAGACATAGCTTGTTTTCCAAAAATAGCAGTTGTGGCTTGTAACTTTTGTTCTTCTGTTAAATCTCCGAAACTATTTCTTAATTTGCCCATTATCTCATTGAATGGCAGCATATTTCCATATGCATCTGTAGTAGTTACCTTTAGCTTATCAAGCCATGCCTCAGCTTTTTCAGTTGGCTTTGCTAGATTAGTCAATGAAGCTCTTAATGTTGTACCACCCTGACTTGCTTTAATTCCTGCATTTGCCATCATCGCAAGTGCAGAAGTGGTTTCTTCAGCACTCATTCCAAATGCAGCAGCTACAGGTGCTGCATATTTAAAAGATTCTCCAAGCATTTGAACATTAGTGTTTGCACTAGAACTAGCCTTTGCCATAATATCTGCTAAATGCCCAGATTCTTGTGCTTCCATTCCAAATGCAGACAAAGCATCCGAAACTATATCTGCAGTTATTCCAAGATCAGTTCCACTTGCTGCTGCAAGGTCCAATAATCCTGGCATAGCTCCTATAATTTCATTAGTTTCCATTCCAGCCATACCAAGATACTTCATACCATCAGCAGCTTCACTTGCTGAAAATTGAGTTGTTGCTCCGAGACTTTTTGCAGTATCTTCTAACTCCATGAAGTCTTGTCCTGTTGCTCCTGTTATTGCTGAAACCTCACTCATAGCTGATTCAAAGTTAGCTGAAACAACTGTAACAGCAGTTCCTATTGCTGCTATTGGAAGAGTAACCGACTTTGTAAGAGTTGCCCCCATATCAGTCAGTGCTCCTCCTAAAAGATTCAAATTGTCTCCTAAAGTATTAGATTCATTTTGAAATTGTTGCAATTGTCTCCCAGCTCTTTGTATTCCAGAACTAAAGTTATTTGTATCTAACATCAAATAACTTGCAACAGTTCCTGCATTTATCAAATTTGCCACCTACCTTTCTACCCTCTGTGGTGTTGAAGCCAACTCAAAGTATTTTCATTACCTTGCTTTGTCTTAGACTCACCCTCAAAGGTAGGTTCATTGCCTTCCTTAATTTGAGATATAATAAAAAATACTGCTTCATCGAAACAAAAAGCAGTATAAGAATCTTCAATATTTAAAATTTTACTCGGTCTTTCCCCCGACATCTGACTTATTTGGATTATTGTCAGTATCTTTGGACTTGTGATGAAAGTTTTTAAGTCCGTTCACCCCCTGTTGAGAAAATGAAAATAATTCCATAAGCTGTTGATCAGTTAATTTTATACTAGCGTTTTTCAAATCTTCATAATTTGGTTCAACAAGAGTTTCTTGAGCCATTACATCAAATATTGCTATCATATCATTTAAATCTGTACTTTCTGGGTCAACCTTTTTATTGAACATATCCGTAGCAAGTGACATTAATGTATTAGGGATTTTTCCTTCTTGTGCAAGCCCTAAAATACCTACTCTTTTAACTTTGCATATAAAAGGCTTCTCATCCCATCCTGGAAGCTCAATAACTTTCATAAAACTATTTTTAATATCTTCCATACTTGTAACTTGTAAATTGTTATTCATATTAATCACCCCTATAATTATTTTTCAAATTAAATAAGCCCCTTAAAAAAGGGACTTTAATTTATGCTGGAATAGTCAGTTCATCTAGTGCTAAATATTCGATTGAATATGGTGACTCTCCCATACCTGGAGCACTCTCTATTTTCATTTGAGGGACCATAAAATCTTCATCTTTTAAATTGAAACTAACTGGTGTTCCCTCGCAATGTGGGTACGATAACTTAACATAACCTGTTATTTCTCCAGCAGAGTCTTTTTTTGCAGTATAAAGATTTAGTTTGAATTTTGTTCTTTTAACTTCTTTACCTGTTTGTGGAGCTTCATAAGTAAATTTTTCAGAATTACCCTTGTCATAAGTAATAGTTCCTCCATCAACAAGAGCAAAAACATCAGGAGTAAATACATTATCTTTTAAAGTTAGATCCATTCCTATACAAATATCTTTCGTTTTAGATTTTGAATGAATAGTATTTTTAATTCTCAAGATTTTTTCTTTTCCTTTACTAAGCTTTGGGCTTAATTTACATTCAGATGCAGTTTTAAATTTATAAGTAACAGGAGTTGTTTCTTCTGTTACAATTTCAGCTAAAACAATATCTGCAAGTGGTAAACTTTTCGCTACGGTATCACCCATTTATATCACTCTTTCTATAATTTTTTAGTTGTAACATATTCTATTTTTTTAACATGAGCTTTCCTTTTATCGTCTATCATGGAAGGACTTTCATTTCCTGATGGTTTTAAATAACTATGTTCTTTCATAGATTCTTTTACTTCTTTTGATAAAGAACTAAGTCTAGTGTATTTAGCTAAAGGAGTATAGATATATAAATCTATAGTTGCATATCCAAGTTTATTAGTTCCAGCAAGATGATTCTGTCCACCGTCTTTGACAACTATATATTCACTTTCGCATAATCCTTCTTTTTGACCTGGGAAGTATACATCAAGCCCCTTTGATTCTAAAAGATCAAATACTTTTTCTATCATTTAAAGACCTACTTTCCAAGTAAATTTTGCATACCAAGAATTATCTCTGCAGAATAATTTCGTACTGTAGGATATAAAATCGCATATTTTCCCTCATTACAAAACTCCAAGAATGGAGAGTATTCTTTATTCCCAGCCACAAATATATTACATTTGTTTCCTTGCCATTCATGTCCACCCTGGATGCTTTGTCTTGCCTGTGCAGTATGATCGGTCCAGGGAGCATTTTGTTTTGCATAACCTTCTAACTTTTTACCAGCAGTATTAGCATAAAGCCCAACTGCAGCTTTCATTTTTAGTTCAGCTTCTGCAAGTCCTTTTAATGCTCCTGTAATATCCATTCTAAAACTCATTAGATTATATCCTTTCAAGAAGCATATTATTTATAATGCCTCTTATTTCTCCCAAGTCTGCAATTTTATATTTAACTCCTTTTCTTTCAAAGAAGTCTCCTTCCTGAACTTTTTGACCTTCTTCCTCCAGAACTATTAAAAGATATTCTCTTTTTCCTGTGTTAACAGTTCCACCATTATCTATATGGATGTTGAAATATGAATTTTTAGCATAATAAAAGCCTTTCAGGGTACATACCTCTAAAGACTCTTTCATGGGCTGTTTATATTTATCAAGTTGCTTTCTTTGAATTGTAACTTCCTCTGCAGCTCCAACTTCAGTTATAGAAGCAATTATATTTTCTTGAATGCTTTTAACATCTATCATCTCTCATCCGCCCTTTTCATACAACTTGATGAAGATGGTCTGTATAGTTTGGCAAGTCTTAGAAAATACTTTTGAGAAGATGGAATATCTAGTCCAGGCAATTTTATAGCAGTATTTTCTGCTTTTATTAATAAGCCTTCATAAGATGCTTTTTCAACATCATAATTATTTTTTTGAAGAAGCAACTCAAGCTCATCATCCTCAAAAGCTTTTTTCTTACTTTCTCTAAGGTTGAATTTTAATACTTTTAAAAGTTCTTGTTTTTTTTCAGAAGTCACTCCCATATTACTCACCACCTTCACTTTCTAGAGCTTCAATAAGCTCATCTTTTTTCATATCATCAGAACCTTCAATTCCCTTTTCTTGAGCTAATATTTTAAGTTGGTCTACCTTCATTTTTTTATAGTTCACTTCTTGATGATCCCCTTCTTCCAAATCATCATTTACTATAGAAAAACCTAAAGGCTTATACACTAAAGTATAAGCCTTTTCTGTAACATTAAATATTTTTCCATCACTTCTTTTAATTTTCATTTTATTCACCTGCCTTTGGAGTCAATGCAGAGAATGCACCTTCTTTTAGTACCATAAAAGCAACATGCATAGTTACTCTTAAAGCAACCATATCTCTCTCGAATAAGTTTATAGGCTTTCCATCTTCTCCTAATACATCTAAAGTTGCATCTTCTGATATTTTATATTCCATATTTTTAAGAATTCCATATCTAGCATAATCCCAATCGCCTGTTATTACTCTAGCTTTTTTATGGTCCCATGACTTAGACTTAACATATCCTATTGGCAAACCATGAAGTGTTGCAGGCTCTGCTTTTGTCTTATCTTTAAACAATGGATTTCCAAGTTCATCTTTTGCAGTCCTTAGAGCATCTTTAAACCTTATAGTAGTTGTCCAGCCATTAGGCTCTTTATCTTCCAATTCTATCATAGACATAAGCTTAGAACTTTCTGTACCTAAGCCTTTTTTAGTAGATCCTTCTTCTAACTTATTACCTGCTGTTATGATATTTGCCCAAATATTTTGACCTGAAGCATAAGGAGAATCATTTCCAAATAATGTAGCTTGGTCGAATTTAGTATAAAAAGCTTCTGCTACAGCAGATCTCATATTAGCAAAGAACTCAGGTACTGACCAGTTTAAAGCTTCATTTGTTACAGGAATAATTACTCCTAGCTTTTTAGCTTCCATTTCAGCCTTTAACCAAGTAGGTTTTGATACTCCTATCTTTTGACCTTCATTCACCCAATAAGCTCCTACACCATCGGCTAGATATGTAAATTCTTTTTTAGGCTTAGTCATTTTTTCATATTTTGCAAGTCCCATCACCGCAGAACCTTTTACAAAATCCTGAATAATTAATTTAGATTGCTCTGTTGGAACATTTCCTGTTCTTGCATCTTGCATAACTGCATTATCACCAACTGCAGCAAATAACTGTAAATTTATTTTTAAATTAGGTTTGTTCTTAATCATTTTATTCATTTAAAATTCCCCCTTATCTTATACGATTACTTAATATCACTTCATCAAAATTATCTTGTGTTGTATTATCCAGTCCAGTATTTCCTCTAGCTGGATTTCCAGGGCCACCTAAATTACCTGGAGCATTATCTTCTTCAAATAAATATGCTTTACTTTCTTTAAGGTTCTTAATCTGTTCATCTAAACCAATGAACTCGCCATTTTTATGAGCTAAAGAATCCTTTTTGATATGTGGTAATATATCAGCTATATCTTTTGGTTTAGTACCTAAAATTGCTTTTTCTAAATTGAAATTAAATTCCTGATTCTTTATAGTTTGTTTACTGTTATTTAAATCTTTTTCTAAAGTTTCAAACTTAGATTTAATATCATCAAGCTTTTCAGCTCCTATAGTCTTTTTGAAAGATTTTAAATTTTTGTCTAAAGCCTCAAAATTACTCTTATAGTTGTCTCTTTCACTCACTGCTTTATCATAATCAGATTTTTTAATATACTGAGGCTCTTTTTTATTATCTATGATAAGCTCAGTATCTGTTTTAGTTTGCAAAGTATCTACTATTTTTTTTGCTATATCTTCACCAAATAATTCTTTAAGTTGTTTTAATAAATCCACTTAAATTCCTCCCTCTTCAATTTATCTTTGCCATGGCTTTTTTATGTTTTTTTCTTAGTTTTAGAACTCTATTCCACTTTTTCTTAGCTGCTTGAATATTGCCTTTTGAAGCAACTTTTTTGCATTCCTCTATTTCGTCTTGTAATTTTTTTTGAATCTCTCTAGTTTCTGAATTAGTTCTAAAAGCTATATATTCTTTATCGCAATTTGGGCAATTAAAATAGTGTTCTTCTATTCCATTTTCAAGATTTCTAGCTTTCTTATCAATTACAAATTCACTTTTGCAATTATCACAGTAAACTTTCACATATAACTCCCCTTTCTTAATCTATAAACTCTAACCCATACTTTTCATACCGTTTGTCTAGCATCGAATTAGATTCTCCATCTATCCAAGATCTTAGTTCGCTACCTATCTCTTCTAGACTCTTAGGAATAACTGCATATACTACACATAAACACTGTGGATGTGGTAGTGGTACCTTTTCTACTGGAAAATTGCCTATACCTAAGTTATAGTTATCTTGGTTAGCATAATCATCACATTCATCTTCTCCAAAAGGCTTTATCTGCCTTTCGTAGTGGCTTGCAGATAATTCCCAATGCATAGCTTCTACATATGGATTCCTTTTACAACTTCTTATATTAGCTGATAAAAAAGCATGATTTATTGATGTTCTAGCAAGTCTTTGAGCATTATAATCAACCTTCTTTCTTGTATTGGGATATATTTTATTCCATTCCCAATCCTTCTTAGCTTCTGGATTAATGTATCTTTCAATATCTTTAGATAACTCATAAGCTGATTTTTTCTCTGCTATAGCTCTAGTTATCATGTAGTTCATATCCTTATCTATACCATTTATATCACCCCATATTCTTTTACTTAAACCCTTGTTATCTTTATATAAGTTTCCATCAAGAACCTCGGCTATAGCTCCTTTGGGAACTCTAGAGAAAACTGTTTTAAAAGTTTGATCCATTCCAAGTTCATATTGATTATTCAACTTACTAAAAAAGCTTAATTGAACTTCATTAGCATGCTTAGCAGCTTCTTCTATAGACTTTTTATTATTGTTATAGAGTTGCTTTCTAACTTCTATCAAAGATTCTTCTATAGCCTTTTTATAATCCAGTGTAAATCTTTTTGTAAGACTACCACTTTTAGCTTTTACTGCTTTTATTTCCAACCTTTTAGATGCATCTTTAAATATGTCTCTTATAAATATGTAATCCTTTTTTATAAGCTTTAATTGCTTTTTTCTAGCCTCATTAGCAAACCTCTGATACTCTGGATTATTCTTCATTTATATCATCCTCTAAATTGTTTATTTCTTCATTAGATGATTTAAGATATGCATCCTGGAGTAGTGTCTGCTCTGTTGCTATTTGTTCAAGTTCTCCATCTGCATCCTCATTTATATTCCACTTTTCTATATAAGATTTTCTACTTCTTACCTGCGCTTGAACCTCTGCTATATCATTAAGTCTTTCAGTTTCTTCATCTTCAAGTATTGGATATAGATGTTCAATAGCTATAGAGTAATCAATATCAGAAATATTTATTGCACCTAAGTTCTTAGGCTTATATATTTTGATTAGTTCTATTATCTTTTCAGTCATCCACTCAAGAGCCGGTCCCCATGTAGTCCATTTTTCTTCACATCTTTCAATGAGTTCCCAATATAAAGCCTTCATGCTTTTTCCTGATTGCATTAGTCCTTTTAGTTGTTCTAGTGATACATTAGGAATACTCAAAACATCATGCATATCATTGTTTACACGATTAATAGTATTTTCAAACCTTGAATCATAAGAGAAGCTACTTTCTATATATTTAGCATCTGAATCTAGTTCTTCATCTTCTGATTGCAAATCAATCTTTGCTCCAGGAGCAACCTTCATAGACTCATGAGTTTTTTGACTACCATTTTTAATAACTAATTGAGGGAACATGTTAAATTTAAGTGCATCTACATCATCTGATTTTAGCTTATTGTAATTATCTTGATTGTCTCCTATCTCAGCAACGTCAGATTCTCCATTCAAGTCACCTGTAAGCCCATCATTAACAATTACATAGCAAGGTATAAAATCTAAGTTAGTATTATAATCTTGGTAAGTAACTTCAACCAAATTACCATATCCATCATACACACCTTCATTGAGAATACACTTGCCATTAAGCATTTCATATTTTTGCTTCCAGATCTTTTGCCTTGATTTATCTACATCATTATTTTGAGTATAAAAAAAGATGATTTTCTGTAAATCATCTATATCCTCTGGATTGGTTTCATATACAAATTCAAGTGAAGGCCTAAACATTACTTTTATTGATTTATCTGATGCATTAAGCTTAAGTGCTACTCTTTTACCTATAAAGCAATCTCTAGCTGCTTTGATAAGTTTATCAGGAAATTTATTCTTTTTTAGCACCTTATTAACTAATTGACTTATTTCCTTAGCTGAGTCTTCATCTTTTCTGTCATAAGGATTAATATTTATTTCAGGAGTTCTTGAGAACATGAACCTGGCTTCTTTTTTTATAAGCTTTTTAGCTTTGTTGGTAATAAGCTTAGTTGGTTTATAATCTAAGTTACCTGGTAACCTCCAGTCTTGTCCTTTACCATCATAAAAATTATATAGATTTATTATCTCCTGCATGTCTTTTAAAACTGCAGTTCCATATATCCCACCAAGTTCTGCATTTATTATATGACTTATATCCACTATCTCGCCCCCTTTCCACTATAATTTTTTGTTCTTTTTTCCCTCATAGCACTCTCTACAGCATATCTAGTAGCATCTATAGCATGATTATCTTTATCCTCTAGTTTAGCCTTAGGATTTCCATCTCTATCTACTTGATAATCTATATTTTCAAATTCTTTTGCTATATTAGGAGTTCTTTTAGGGTCTATAATTATTCCCTCTAAATCATCAAGCCACTTTTCTCCATACTCTACTGATCCCGGACCTTTTTTGGCTCCAACGATATTTATTCCATAGGTCTTTAACTCTGAAATACTTTTTGGTTCAGCTGAATCTGCTAGTATCCTAAAATCATCATATTTCTTTTTCTTTATCCACTCTGCTACTTCTCTATTACTAAGCTTTACACCATAATGTTCATCTATAGCATATAACCTTCTTCTGGTTTTATCATAGTGCCAACGTACAAAAGCAAAAGGATCTGTAGCATATCCCCAGTCTATACCTTGTTTTATATTGTCAAATGCACTTAACTCTTCTTTAGTTATAGTTCTAAAGCTTAGATTATCAAATGGAACCACACCGCTTCCTATTGGCTCACCGAGATATTCCCACCTATACTTATATTCATTCTTGTTTTTAACTTCCTCAGCCTCTCCTATAAAAGCTTTTGATATAAAAGGATTATCTAAGTATGTACTATGGTGAACGAATGTATTTTTTGGTATAAATTGAGTTTCAAATTTCTTATTAACCCATGATTGTTTTCTCTTAGGTGGATTATACGAATAATAGAATGAATAAAAAAGTCCTTCTGGAAGCTCTGCTCTTAATATAGAGTTTTCTATTGTACTCACTTCTTCTTCTGTCTTAAACTCTGCAAGTTCTTCTATCCATAAGAAAGCAACTGGAAACTTACTCATTTTAATAGACTTGATTTTACTTGGATCATCAGCTCCTCTGAATATAATCTTATTTCCTCTAGGAACATAAGTAATTTTTAAAGGAGATAACTTTGCATCCCAATATTGTTCAACTCCTAAAATCTCTATAGCTTCTTTTAGTTGCTCATATACTGATTCAGATAAAGTATTTCCTACTTTGCGAACACATAAAGTAGTTACTGGATATTTCATCATATCCTTTATTATTTTCATAGCAATATGAGTAGATTTAGCTGACCCTCTGCCACCTTTTTCAACATGTTTTAGATATTTCTTAGAGTTAGAAGCTTTCCAAAACTTTTGAAAGTGCGGTGTTACTTTCTCTGATAGTTTAATCATCTTCCTCACTTCCAATATCGTCTATAATAGTTACTCCTACATTTGCCTCTAGGTTGACTTTATCCGTAAACAACGAATATCTTTTACCTAATAGCTCTGCAGCTTTTACCCTGTCTTTTATATTGCTTCCTTTTAATTCTCTGAATGTACCGCCTGAACCATCTGGACAAACTACTTCCTCTGCTTCTTTTCCTCTCATCACACTTGTTAAGAATTTCAGAACTTCATCTTGAGATGCTATTCTTTCTTTCTCTTTTTTACCTAATATTTCTTGTATGTATTTTGATATGTAAGGTTTTGTCAAGTTTTCCTGTCCTATTTGTCTTGCAGTCTTTTTACTATATCCAGCTCTTATAGCTGCTTCTGTAGCATTTCCTGTCTCTATATAATAATCTGCAAATCTTTTTTGTTTTTCTGTTAATTTTACACCCATACCACCACCTCATTCTTTTATATAATCTATAATTTAGTGTATATTAAAAGTTTATTTACATATAATACTATTGATGTACTTTGAAAATTTAATATAATATTTAAATATTAAGTAGGAGGTAGCACTATGAAAATATTTAAAAAGGTATTTAAAGGGAAAGAAATTGTAGTTAGCATATCAATTGTTTCTCCTTTATTCAAAATTACCATAGCAGTTAGTTTAGTTTGATTTTTGAGGGATTTATCCCCTCAAAAAGTAGATAGACGATAATTAAAAAAGTTTACCTCCTACTTTAAAATAAAAAGGCTATATATCTGAAAAGTTGATATATAGCCTTTTTTATTATATTTTTAACTTTATATTAAAGAGTTTCAAATATAGAATACCTTATTTATATTTTAATACTTATTGATATTCTAACATTTCTAAGTTTATAAACAAAATTAAAAATATCCATAAAGAAAAAGAGCCTACAGTTTAATATAGACTCCATTCAAAAGGGGTATTGGGAATAGAGATTTTATTGAGGTTATCAGGGGGATAACCAACAATCTCGAAATTAATCTTTTCAATAGCTGAAACAAAATTGATGTGAGATTATCTCATCTTCTCGAAAAGTTAATTCTTCACACTATTATTATACCTCATAAATTAAGCTGTAACGTCCCAACTTCGTCCCATTTTCGTCCCATAATAATTATAAAGCTTTGCTATATCTTCTACAATTTCTCCTCTTCTCCTTTCTGCAGTTGACTTGCTTATATGTAATTCTCTAGCTATTTCATTAAAACTAGATTGTTCTCCATACCTTAGATCTATATAAAGCTTAGCTTCCTCGCTTAGTTTTTTTGTTATATATTCCACTTCTGATACCTTAGGTTCTTTTTCTGCAACTTTTAATTTTAACTTAATAATTTTTTTATTGGTATATATGTATTCATTTTCAACTTTTTCTATCTCTTTCAATAAAGCTTTTTCAAAATAACTTTCTCTACCTATGCTTGTTTGAACTCTTTCCCCTTCATAGTTAATTCCTTTTATATCTCCATTTAAACACTGGAGAGAAGATATATCAGTATTCTTGATTATATGTTCAAGTATGTTTTTCTTATTTTCAAATACCAATATCTTATGACGCATCATATTTATGTCTCTTTTATTCTTAAAGTATCCATACAGCATACCTTCTGTCTTTTTAAAAACCTCATCTGTTATCATTCTCATCCCCCTTTTTCAATTTTTATCTTATAGCTCTTAATCCGCGGTCAAACATACTTATTTGTCTACCTGCTTTTCTAAGATCATCCCAACCTTCAAAATCATCACCTAATATATTTTCTATAGTTTCTGGTGTAGTAGCCCAATCCTTTCCTAATGTAGCTACTAAATTACTCCAATCTTCTATATCATGTTTTTTAAGAGATCCGTCTTCGTCTATATGTCTCAATTCATGATATAGTAAAGCTATAACTTGATTATTACTCATTCTTTCTATATAGTAATTTCTAGTTTCTAAAACGTATTCATAACCTGACATAGATTCTAGTTCATTATTAGCTTTTTTAATTCTAGCAATCCAAGGTTGTTTTGCTGCAGTAGGTTTCCATTCCATATCCTCAATAAATAATATAGTTCTAGGATGTATATGTCTTAATTCAGGAAATCTCTCAACTAACTTTTCAGCAATAGTTTTATATAGATAATTCTTTATCCAATGTCTTTGACCATACTTAGCATTATCTAACTTTCTTATGAATCTAAGATTACCACCATCATGTATATTAGTAACAGTTACATTATATCCACCTGTAAACTCTATTCTTTCTAACTCTTCTCCAGTATCATTATCAACTATTATTAATTTTCTTTTCATATAGCAACCCCCTCCAAATAATCAAGAACTATTCCGTTTCTTGACTTAACCTCTCTCATTCTCTCTGTTGGTATGTAATTAAATCCTCTCTTGCCTTTATTAGCTTTCCATCTATCCCAATATTCGATAACTATAGGTCCTGGAATCAAATATCGTTTATCGAACATTTTCATATAGCATAATATAAAACTTGTTTCTCCTATAGCCAGAGCATCTCTTATATATTCAATCTGATGCTCTTCTATGTTTCTTAATGGTAATCCTCTAGTTTCTGTAGCTACTTCTTTACAATCAAACGATATGCTTATACCGCCTTTTACAGTTCCTCTAAAATCTAATGTTGATTTTCCTACTGGGAAGGCTGATACTATCTTCTTCCCTTTTCTTATGACTTGCCACGGTGTGCTTATCTTTTGGATGAGGGCTACACCTCTATTTTTATAGCCCTCATTAGCTTTAACTATTTCTTCCTCAAACAGCATACCCAAATTCGCCATTCTATGATTCTTTTTATAGTTTGTATCTAACAAAATATCACCCCATTTAAAACTTATATTAACGTATTTCTATTTCTTTTCTAATCTCTCTAGTTACATTTTCAAGCTTTTCTATGATATTTATCTTGTTATAATGGATGTGGCAAACAGGTATTTTTATTATGATTCCATTACCCATATACGTCTTTGTTGATTCTACTTCTCTCCCACATATTACACAACGCATCTATTTAGCCTCCTTCTTAACCCAATACACTTTCCATTCTCCATTTTCCTCAACCACTACAGGCTCATATTGTTCATAGAAGTTTTTAGTTTTCATCTATTCACTTCCTGCTCTTTCTCCATTCTACTCATAGCTTTTAATAGTACTACTCCTATTTCTGATATTTCCTCATCTGTTAAATAGTGTGCAACACCTCTCATTGTTTCTAATAAAACCCTAATCTTACCTATACTAGACATTCTCAATCCCTCCCAAACAGACCGTTTAAAACGGTATGTATTTTATTTTCTAGCTAAATATCACCCATTTAAAACTTATATTTCTAAAACTTTATTTCAAATTTACCTGGTTTGACTTCTAGTGTTAAACCTTCTAGTTCTAATACTTCTCCCGTTGACTTATCTATTATATTTCCGTTATCTATTGTTAGATTCTTTTTGAATTTAGCCCAATCTAGCTTTTCTAATGTTTCAGTCTTAACAAATTCCTGATATTCTTCTTTATTTTCTTTTATAAATTCTATTACTTTTTCTCTATCAACTTTAAAATCTTCTTTATCTAACTTCTTAACTAACTTTCCTGCAGGTAATGAGTATGTAGCCTGTGTTTTAGTAGACTTAGTTTTTACAGTTTCAAAATATTCTCTAAGCTTAGATTCAAAGAAGCTTGTTTCCACTTCCATTTTCTTTTTTTCTTGGTCCATAGCTATTTTAATCTGCTCTATTTTTGCTACAGCTACATCTTCAAATCTTTTATATTCCTCTCTAGATTCTCTTATCTTATCCAGTGCCCAATCTGCAACATTATCATTTTCTATCTTCCAAGTTTCTCTATCTTCTTCTCCTACGTTTAAAAACATGTCTGATAATCTAAAATCTTTATTCATCATATTTACCTCCATATATTCTTATATTGATTTACAATGTTTCAAGCATTTTATTGATAAGCCCAGAAACTGCTTTTTTATATTTCTCATGCTCATCTTCATTTGATTTTTTAATCTCTGCTAGAGATTGAAGAAGTTCTTTCATTGATCCTACTGTTTTTTCAAAGTGTACTTTGAATTTTGTAATAGACTCATCAGTACTTTGAGGATTCTGTTTGACTTTTTCCCTAAGCTCCTGGAGCTCTCTTTCAATATCCTCTGGAAGCTTTTCGACTTCTTCATTGTTGCCTGAAGCTTCAGCCTCAGAAAGCTTTTCTTGCATCTCTTCCAGCTCTTTTTTTAGTTTTTTCGCTTTCTTGTAATGTTCACTATTAGTCTTTTCTAATTTTTTATAACTTTCTGAAACTGTATCATATAATTCTTTATTTTCTTGAGCTTCACTAGATACTGTTTTTAACTTTTTCTCTAATGCTTTCTTTTCTTTTATTGCCTGTTGCAGCTGTCTAGTTGACGTATTATCAATGTCATTATCTTTAACAAAATCTTCTCTATCTTCTTCTGATATTCCAAGAAGTGCAACTGCCTGAGTGTAACTTAAATTCCCAAACGCTTGGGACTTTGAATTATCACCTAAAAGAGTAATTTGTTCCGAACCGTATTCTTTAAAAATTCTCATTAGATTGTTGGCTGTACTTTGAGAATAATCAACTGATTTTTTTAGCCATTCACCCCATTTGCCATGTTCTATCAATTGCTTTGCTTCAATTAGCCTTCTTCCAATTTCTATACTATTGTAAAGAACCATCTTTCTAGTCTGTTCTTTAATATTATTGATTTCAGTAGCTATTATATTAGGGGTTCTAGTTATCATTTCATTCATATTACCGCCTCCATTAAACTACTTTTTTTCTAGTGTTAGTAGTTAATTTTTTAGCCTTCCATTCCTCCGTAAACCTCTTAACCTCATCGGTCATATCACGGTTCCTATATCCTCTACATTGTGTTATACGTAAGTTGGTAAGGTTTAAATCTAATGTATAAAATGGAGTATTTGGATTATCTATATCCCTTACGAGCATAATAGCTCTATTTCCTTTAGCTACTCCCTCTACATAATGATTTCCCCCAACGCAATGTCTTAACATTTGTCCTTCTCTTACTATTTCATCAACACTATTTGCTGGACGAATAAGGAATTTTTTATTAGAATAAGAATAGATTTTATTCAGTTTTTCAAAAGAGTCTTTAACTTTTTGGCTATGTTTTTTGAGATTCTTTGATTTAATCATTATTGTATATTCCTCATGTTTTTCTTTTAAATTCTTTGGATATAATACAAATGTATTTTTTATATCGAATTTTAACTTTCTGCATTGTATAATGTAGTCATCCCAATCAATTAAAACATTGTCCAGTTTATAATTATCATTTGACTGTTTCTTTATATATTGAATAATCTTATGAGGTGTTGAATAATCAAGCATATCCATAAAACTATAAATATCTACATTGCTAATAATCCATTTAACTTGATCATCAGTTAATACCTTGCCTTTTGTAAAACTTCCTTTAATAAGCCTCAACCCTACTGAATCAAGATCTAATCTTTGCATTTGTTGAAACAATTGCTTATCTATTCCTAACACTTCTTTTAGATTTTTACCTTTGAAATTTATATCACTCCAATCAGGACTGAAGTATGCACTTAAATTTTTATCAGTAAATCTATAAAGCTTACACTTAATTAAATATTCTATTGCCGGATGCTTGATATACTCGTTTAAAAAAGTATCTATGCATACATATTTCATTTTTTTAGCAAGATCATATATACAGCTATATTGCCATTTAGTTCCTTTAAGTGCAATCTTTAGATTTCTAGTATACAGATATGATTTTTGAGTTTGTATTCTTCCGCTACTGTCACACCATCTGACTCTTCCTGTTTGAAGGAATTCAGCATATTCATACCTTTTGACAGATAACTTAGTATTCTCATTAAAAGAATATATCTCTCTTATGTTCTCGCGATAGCTTATTGATGGATTCTTATAATGTTCTCTATAAGTTTTAGTTCCTGTAAAATATCTAACTATCAGATTATCATCATACTTTTGTATTATTGCAAAATTAGTAGAATCAATAAGATTTGTTGTTTTCCCAACAGCTTTATAGGTAATTTTTTTATTGCAACTTGGGCACTTTCCAGGATTATTATGTTTAACATTTTTACGTGTTAATTTTGTTTCTTGAATTACAAAATCCTTTTTGCATCCTGTACAGAAAGCATTGATATTTCTACCTTCACGTTTATAGTAGATATATCTGCTATATTCAAAAGGTCCATCATATATCCATGTTTCAAAATTCTTGGGAAGAGAAGGAACCCGATCCATTACCTCATCTATTTTTTTCTTTATTGCTTCATGCTTCTCCTCAAGTTTTTTTCTCATAATCTTTGTCTGAAATTCATGGATAGCTTTTAATTCATCTCCAACTTTTACGCATTTAACTTTCAGAAAACTTGATATATTTTCTTTATCACTTGACATATCACAACTAGCTAAATTTTTTGAACTCCAGCTCCAAGGTCCCCAGTGGCCCATTAAATTACTTATACAGGCTCTACTCCATTTGTAACTCCCATCTTCTTGTAGTTTTTGAGTTATATATTTGTCATCCCATATGAATATTTTGAATTTTAAAATCCCAAATCCCGCTTTATTATCAGATTTCTTTTTTTTCTGATTTTGTTCAAACAGTGAGACAAGTAACACTTCTGTATTGTTTATAGTTTCGATAGATGATTTTATGATATATTTTACTGGTAATCTGCCACTAGGAGCTGAATGATCTCTTATATTAGATAACTCCTTTTTATTCATAAGTGCATCTCCTTTTTATATTAAATCTTCAAGTTTAACATCAAAATCTATATCAGTTTTAGCATCTTCAGTTGATTTTGTATCAAGTTTTGTATCGATACCAAAATATTTTAGTACAATTTCAAATCCTTCCTGGTCAGTTAATACAGCACAATTTCCAACTTTCTTTTTTACCGCAGCCTTTCTCATTTCATCTAAGCTTTTCGTGATAGTCTTTTCAGTATTCATAATATTCTCAGCAGCTTCTGGGTTTGCATTCAGATGTTCCAATAAAAATTCTCCTACAACTTTCACATATGAGTTATTTTTACTCTTCTTTATTTCCGTATTTATTTTTTTAATTGCTTTAGTTATCATCTATTTTCTCCCTCCAACTCTTTAACTTCTAGATCTTCATCTATGGTTAATCCATGCTTATTAGCTATACCTTCCACAAATACCAGGTCGCACTCTGTATATGCTGCCATATCAGTTATTATTTCTAATAAGCCTTTTATATCATCTTTCATAATCTCGCTCCTCGATAGAATCTTATTTTAGTTACGTTCTTCTTTAAGTCTATAACTACATTCTTTACTTTCTTTAAAATCACAACATCTTTTAGTGCACTTTTCTTCGTTGCAATCTATACAACAAGAATGTTTTTCACAGTAAACCTCTACTGTAGAAGATAAGCATATATTCATATATAATCCTCCAATCAGACCAAAATCTTATTTAAATACCACTCAATTTTCTTATGCATTCACTGCATATATTCTTACCTTCAAAATGCTTCACGTTCTTTGCATTTCCACAGAACACACAAGCTGGCTCATATTTCTTTAAGATTATACTTTCACCATCAACATATATTTCTAAAGCATCCTTAACCTCTATATTCAAAGTTCTTCTTAACTCTATTGGCAATACTATTCTTCCTAATTGATCTACTGCTCTAACTACTCCTGTTGCTTTCATTCTCAATCTCCTCCAATTTGTTTTTATGCTGTTTATTAAGCTAATTTGATTTCCAGCTCTCCTTTAGGAGTATTCTTAGCAAAGCATTCTCTTAATCCTAATAGATTCTCAAATACATATAAATTTTCAGTTTCAACTATGAATTTCATCTTCTTTTTTATATTTTTTCTTCCAGCTCTATCAGTTAGATCATAAGAATTAGAATGTTTTATACTAATTCTGTAAATCTGTCCAGGAATAAGATTCATAATTTTTCTAATAGGTGCATTCTTTTGTGTCGATGCTCTCATCTCAACTTCTCCCCCCTAACTAAATAGCTCTTTTATTTAACCTATGATTAAAACTTTTGCCTACAAACTCAATCATTCTACCATCACACTGTTCTATAATCCTGCTTCCTATAGCTTCATCAATCTTTAGTAGCTTGTCTGATGTATATTCGCTAGATACTATCATTGGAGCTCCTTTTAAATATCTGTAATTAATAATCTCAAACATGATATTTATATCCGTTTCAGTAATCTTGCCTTTGAATAGATCATCAATCAAAAGTACCGTTGCATTCTTGTATTTTGATATCTCCCTTTGATAGTAATATTCATCAATCATATTTTGCTTTAAGGCAGTTATAGATTCCCTGTACTGCATGTATAAGACTCCAACATCCCTTGACATTAAAGCATTTGCTATAGCAATAGATAAATGAGTTTTACCTGCTCCTACCTGTCCTAGAAATCCAATTGAAATTTTCCCATCAAACTCTTTTATATAATCCAGGGCCATTCCCTTAGACTTTACAGTGACTTCATTAGTCGCTTTATAATTTTTCAGAGTCTTTTGTCTGAAAGCCTCGGATATTCCGCTATTTTTCAATATCCTCTCGTACTCTTTTCGCTCTCTACATTCACAAAATACCATTGCATCAAGCTTAGGATTATATATCATTTCTCTATCTTTGCATTTAGGGCAATCATATTCCCTGCTCTTCGATGAGCCTGTTAAGTTCTTCATCGGTAAGCCCTGCGACTTCATCGCTGAGTTTTCCTTCTGGTGGTCTGTATCCTTCAAAAGAGTTTCCACTCTCTTTTTTAGAAGTGTCTCTATATCCATCTTTAACAGCTCCCTTTTTATTTTTTCTATCTCGATAATCTCTGATATAAGCTTCAACAGCTTCTAGGGTTAATAAATTATCCTCCCTCCACCTTTTCAGAATACCTTCGATATATCCTAAATATCTCTTAGCATTACAAACTGCTATTTCAATTGCTTTTATGATTAATCTATAATCCATACCATCATCATCTAGATAAGCTATTAACTTTTGAGCTTCGATTGGAGTTATTGGATGAATGTTTTGGTCAAATACTTTTTTGATTTCTGAAAACTCTTTACTACTACAACTACTAAAGGATCTTTTTTGTAGATGGATCTTTTGGTCCGACTTTTCATCCGTACCCCCTACGGATTTACATCCGACAGGTATCGGTTTTTCATCCGAACCCTCCGACTTTTCATCCGAGTTATCATCTGGTTGAACTTCACTATAATCATCAGAAATTAAGCTATAATATTCTTTACCTAGTTTGAAAAATGAATATGTTCCACCTTGCTTTTTAGTTTTATGTCCTAACACTCCTGCATTTACCATTTTTTTAAGTCTTCTATATACACTATCCTTTGTCTTAAGTCCTAATATTGGTAGCTCTTGTATAAGCCACTCATATTTAATCCAATAGTATCTTTCATTTTCAATCATTTCAGCCTTCATCTTCTCTGTGTCTTTAAAATCTACGAAGCATCTTAGTATTAAAGCATCTGTAGAATCTAAACCTAATTTTATAAGCCTACGTTGGCTAAAACCATTTATAGTAAATTTCATTTTTTCACCTTCTCTTGTGTATATATTTTGATTTATGTCAATAATTCAGATAAGAATATTTTTAATGTTTTTTATCTGAAGGGAGTTAATACTCCCTCTATCACAATTAAATATTTTTTATTCTACTCCCACCAGTTGAATTCGTCAGAGGTGGGAGTTTTAAGCTCTATAAGATTAGTACCTTTTATTTCTACTAATTCTTTTCCTAAAGGCTCTGGTGGATTTCCAAAGCCATAATAATCTATATCCTGTTGTAAAGATAATCTTTCTATTGGATCCATGACTAATACCTCCTAAGCTAAAGGATTATCTTTCTTAGATTCTTGGATTATTATTTCAGCAGCTTTTTTCATTACTGCATCCTTTGTATTCAGTTTTAACCATTCAATGTAATCTGGGTATTCAGTATATATTTCTTTTAAAGTTTTTCCTTTGTGTTTTCCAAAGCTTAGTTTTATATTTTGAGCTTCATTTAGGTCCATATTTTCTATATTTTCATTTTGAATAAAATCTTTCATATCTTCAATGTCTTGAGTGAAAATTTCAGATAAACTTGCTACTGTTAAAGTTGCATCTATTTGAGCTCTCTTCTTAGCCATTTTTAAGCATGTATTTGCTAGAGTATATGGATCTTCATTTTCCACTCTGTATTTAAGGTTTCCATATCGATCAGTTTTACTTTTTAAATAATCTTTATCTGCTTCCTTAGGAACATCTGCTTCTTTAACCCATTTCCATCTATACTTGTCCTCTTTAGTGTTACAATGTCCCAATCCTTCAGTTATCTTCTGATTATCTTTGTAGAGCTCGCATTTAACTGTGTAGGCGAAGAATCCTTTTTCGTAATCTTGAACTTTTTCTGTTAAGTTATACACTGATGTTAATCCCATTAGCATTAAAATTTTTTCAGCTCCTGGTTTTAATAGAGTAGGTTTATTTGTACCTGGAATTGTTCCGTAGTCATGATTTGACTTTAAAGTTTGCTGAACAACCGCTTGAAACCTACCTATTTTTTGAATTGTATTTGTTATTCCTGTTACATCCACAGTATCTATAATTGACATTGCACTTGGCATTACTTGCATTTCATTATTCATATCTATTCCTCCTAAGCTAATATTTCTATTTCTTCACTTTCACTTCCAAGCTTATCTTCCATTTTCTCAATAGCTTGGACACTAAGAGTTAACAGTCTATACATTTCTGTATCTTCTAAAGACCATCTTTTTTGGTTAATCATTATCTTTAGTTGCTCTAAATTCATTTTCATCACCTCGTTTTTGTGATATAATCTAGTTAAGTAAATTTTTTTAAGTGTTTTAGTTTAAGTCTTCTAGATTGCGAGTCTGGAGGGCTTTTTCCCTTTCTGCTACTTTTTCTTTAAGTTTTGAAACTAAATCTTTAGCTTTACAGCTAAAGACTAGCCCTCCTTTTAGTACTTCAAGCTCTTTATTTGGCTTTATACTCGTAATCAGATACACCTTTATCACCTCCTTTAATCGGAGATACGAATATACCAACATCTAGCTTTGGCATATTTTTTATTGCTACATTAAGATCTTCTTCTGAATGGATGCCATTTTCTTTAAGATATGCCCACATCTTTTTTACTCTCTCCTGAAGATCATCCATATTAATTTACCTCCTCTAAATTGAATATTTCACTAAAGTTGTTTAGTATTTCTTTAGCCTGCATTTTAGCTCCAGTCCAAAATAAAGTATCTTCAATATCTTCTTTGCTTTGATTGATGCATTTTTCTGAATGATTTATCTCTTGTATAAGGCTTTCTTTAAACTTAAGGAATAATTGCTTTTCTTGCTTATTCACGTAAGTCACCTCCTCCCAACACTTACCACTATTTTTGTAACCATCTATGTGGGATACTATAGTTAGGCTGTTCTATTGGTTTTGTTAATTTTTTTCACGTTATTTGGTAAAAAAATAAACTCTTTAAAATTTAGTTTTTCTTTTTCACAATACACAAATAAACCTCCATAAAACTGCGAACCAGCACATGTTCCATCTTTAAGAATTTTAGAAACTTGACCTCTATCAACCCCTATTTCATTTGCAAATGCTGATTTATTACCATTAAAATTATTATCTACTAATTGCTTTAATTTCTTTACATTAGGCTTCAAAATGGTTGACCTCCTTTGTTAATTTTTTTCACACTATTATAATAACACTGTATTTATAGTATGTCAACTTTTTTCACGTTTTATTCGTGAAAAAGTTTTACAAAGCTATTTGTTGAAAGTTTTCACAAATAAAGGTACAATCTACTTAAGGAGTGAATTTTATGTTTGATAAAGATATATTTAAAGAAGTGATTGAAAGGGCTATAGGAAATAGAACAACAACAGAATATTCAAATGCTAGTGGAGTTAATAGAACCTATATTTCTAAATATTTAAATAAGAGACTTGATAGTCCGCCATCGCCAGATGTTTTAAAAAAGCTAGCTGATTCTGCCCATAATAATATTACTTATGAATATTTAATGAAAATAGCAGGTTATATTGATACTACTTCTCAAGAAGATTTACAACAGTCTATAGGAAAAAATGATTCAAAAAATAAATCTTCTAATCTACAGTTTGGAGTTAGATTAAGAGACTTAAGAAAAGAAATGGACTGGACTCAAAAAGAACTAGGAAAAAAGATTGCTATTTCTGATAGAGTAATTGGTTATTATGAAAATTCTGATAGATTTCCAGATGAAGAAACTTTAAAAAAAATTGCCGATGTATTCGATGTGACTATAGATTACCTTTTAGGAAGAACTAACAACCCTACTACAGTCAGAGTTGAAGGAGATAAGCTTCCTAAGGAGTTAAGAGATATTGGAATAGAATATTTAACAATAGCCAAAGAAATGGCTGATAAGGAAATACCTCCAGAGGATATAAAAAAAATAATAGATGTTCTAGGAAATAGGAAATAAAAAATGACAACCATATTAATATAGTTGTCATTTTTTATTTATCTGAATTGCATAAATACCAATTGGAACTTTATGCCATAGCTACTTCTCTTTGTTTACCAATTTCTAGAGTTTGTCTATATTCTTCTGCTTCAGCTAACTTAGTAATCGTAAAATCACCATGTATTTTTTGCACTGCTTCTTCTATTTCTTCTAGACTTACATTAAAGAATTCTTTTCTAGAATTAACTTTATTCACTCTACGAGCTTCAAATTCTTTATGAAGTGCATTTTCAAGCGAAGGAGCATTATCTGTATGGATCATAGCATGTATGTCAAATGTAAATGGAACAGAAGCATCACTTAATTCTTTCACTCTATCTTCTGGAACTAATCGTCTAGTCATACCAATTTTATAAATATTTTCTCCGAATGAACCTATATTTGAAATTATGTATACGTGACCAGATTTAGTTTGCTCTGCCATAGATTTTGCTCTAGTCATTTTTTCTTCGGCTTCTTTTAATTTTAATTGTAGAGCTTGAATTTCTGCATTTAGTTTATTTTGCTCATCTTGACTTGACTTTTCAAGTTTTAACATAGCTTTTTCTAATGCTTTTTGATACATATCTTGTTCTTTTTGAGCTTCTTTTTGAGTCTTTTCAATTTCCTTCAATACTTTAGCTTCCTCAGCCATCTGCTCACGTATTCTACGTTGTTCTTCTTTTTCTGCTTCCTTTTTCAAGTAATATTCATAGTTTAATTTTAATTCTAAAACTTTAAGTTTTAAATATGCTGTGCTAATCGTTACCCCTAATATTTGACCTAATTTGTTGATTTGCTCAAATGAACTATTTATTCTTTTTCTGCTATTCTCAAAATTCTTATGATTTAATTTTGAAATTGCTGCATCACATTCATTATTAAAAGCTCTAAGAACCAGCTTGTTAACATTATTAAAATATTTATTAGATTCTGATTTTTTTAGTTCATCAGTATAAACAACATTATTTGATTTTGTAGCTTCATTATTTTTTATCAATTCCTTTTGATCATTAACAACTTCTTTTATCTTAATAGCATATTCTTCAGAAAGCTCAAAATCAAATTCTTTATTGTATAAACCCACCTCAAATGTAGTTAATTCTTTTTCTAAATTCTGATATGCGTTATATTGATCTTTACTACGCAACATCTCAACGATTTCTTTTGTAATCTCTTGTTTTCTCTTAGATTCTTCTTTGATGTTTTCCGTTATTCTATTCTGATGTTTAGTTTTTTCGCTTATTATTTGATTAAGGCTTTTAACTTCATTTTCTTTTTGAAGTATAGATCCCCTCAATTCTTCTTCCTTTTTGATTTTTTTCCTAAGATTAAATATTACTCCTAGTAATATTAAAATAATAAATACCATACTGCACCTCCTAAAATTATTTGTATCTTTTTTAATGTATGTACTTGATAATATGTATGAAACTAATATTTTTACATATTATACATCATTTAATAATTATACCATTATTTATCAAAAAAATACAAAAAGCCACTCATTTTGAGTAGCTAGTTTTTAAACGGATTTTTCTATATTTATTTTGTAATTTTCATTAATACATAACCCTTTTCCTAATTTAATCTCATCTATGTAATTTATATCTATTCTTATTTTTTCGGTAGTTCTCATATTACCTGTTTTTTTACATGCATTAATATTTTTTAATTCTTTACATATTGTTTCCATATCCCTCTCCCCTTCTGTATGGTAAAAATTACTAAGTCGACTCAATGATTATAGTATACTCACCTACTCCCAACCTGTCAAACCCTTGCAAATACTTATTTTAAACATGCAAGATATTGCGTATTTTTTTACATTCTATCATTGAAAACTACTCAAAGTTCAAAAAAACATACGCAAATTACTGCGTATTTTGATGTATAATAATATATCGAGAGGTGTCGAAAATGATAGAAAATTTAGGAAATAGATTGAAATACGTTAGAATAAGTCTAAAACTTTCTCAAAAAAAATTTGCAACTTTTTTAAATATTCCCCTAAGAACGTACCAAGACTATGAAAGAGGAGTAACTTGTCCTGGACCAGAGATTATTGTAAATATAGCAAATAAATTAGGTGTTTCTATAGATTGGCTTTTTGGAAGAGAATTAAAATATATATATGGAACGGATGCAGACATAATCCAATTGATAAAACTTAATTTTGAATAACTGAATATCTATTTTTTCTTATGCTATAATTTATATATAGCTAGAATAGGAGGCTTTGTATGAATGATAATGTAGCAAATAAAAAAGCAGCTCTATATGTTAGGGTTTCGACGTCTCACCAGGTAGATAAAGATTCTCTTCCTTTTCAGAGAAAAGAGCTTATAAACTACTCAAAGTATCTATTAGGAATAGATGATTATGAAGTATTCCAAGACGCCGGGTATTCTGGCAAAAATACTGATAGACCAGCTTTTCAAGATATGATGAGAAGAGTTAGAAAAAAGGAATTTACACATATTTTAGTTTGGAAAATAGATAGAGTCTCAAGAAACCTTAGAGATTTTACTGAGATGTATGATGAAGTAAAAAAATATGGTGTTACTTTTATAAGTAAGAATGAGCAATTCGATACATCTTCGGCTATGGGAGAAGCTATGCTTAAAATAATATTAGTTTTCGCAGAGCTTGAAAGAAAACTCACAGGAGAGAGAGTATCTTCGATTATGCTTTCAAGGGCCGAGAAAGGCCTTTGGAATGGAGCTCAATGTCCTTTGGGATATAAATGGGATGATGAAAAGAAATTCCCTATCCCCGATCCGGATGAGGCTAAAGTTGTGCAATTGATTTATGATAAATATACAGAAGTGAAATCTGCTTTTAAAGTATCAAAAGTGCTTAATAGCGATAATGTTAAGACAAAGCGAGGAGGAACTTGGACAAGTAAAACTGTAGTGGATATCATTAGAAACCCATTCTATAAAGGTACTTATAGATATAATTACAGAGAGGCTGCTAGAGGAGCTATTAAGGATGAAAAGGAATGGATAATCGTCGATGATAATCACGAAGCTATTATTCCAAAGGAACAATGGGAACATTGCAATAAAATAATGAATTCTAATGCTGCTAGAAATACATCTTCCCTTAGAAGGAACTCTCACGTGCATCCTTTTAGTGGTCTTCTTGAGTGCAAGCAGTGTGGCCGTGGTTTTATTGCTAGTTTAGATTTAGCTAGAAAAGATGGTTACAGACCTTCTATTTTCCGTTGTCAAGGCAAAACAAGAGCTCTAGGATGTGAAGTTGGAATGATTAGTGAAATAACAATGGGTCCTTTTGTTATAAACTATATTTCTAATTTTCTAAAAGCTCAGCAGACATTAACTAAGAAAAATAATCTAAAAGATTTTGAAAAAATACTTCTATCTGGTAAGACATTTAAGGACGTTGTTGGGATAAATACAAAAGACCTTGAGAGTGCTTATATATCAATTCTTTACACTACTGATAATATTTTGATGAATCCACCTGCTAAAACTAAGTCAAAGGAAAACATTTCAGAATTAGAAGTACTGGGAAAAGAAAAAGAGAAATATGAAAGAGCTATTGAAAGGCTCCAAAATCTTTATCTATTCTCAGAAGAATCTATGCCAGAAAAAGACTTTTTAGTTCAAAAGCATAATTTAAAAAGTAAAATAGATGATATAAATAATAAGATCCATAGCCTGCATGAGCAAAACAATAACCATGTAGCATATAACGATATATCCTTTTTACAAAAAGCTAGTCATTTTATGATTCAAAATGAGCTTTTGAATAAGAAGTTTATCGACTACAGAAATATGTCTATGGTTATAGATAAGCAGCTAATAAAAGACTTTATGAATACTGTTATTGATAAAGTAATTATTGATGATAGAAAAGTAGCTGGTATTTGTTTTAAAAATGGATTAACTCATAATTTTATATATAGAGACTAAAAAAGCCCTTTTAGGGCTTTTTATTTATATTTAAGGCTTATTTTGAATTCATGCTCAAAACCAGTAGAATCAATGGGTGAAAGAAATCCTGTTTACTCAAACCACTGGACAACCATATGTTACAGTAAGATGTTTTTTTCTCTTTCCAGTCATTTCAAAATATCTATCATTTTGAGATTTTATAACCTCTATATATTTATCCTGTTCTTTTATTTTTTCCATGGGAACATGTACTTGTTTTCTTTTACCCAAAATAATTCCTCCTTAACTACTTCAAAGCTTGTTATATTTAACTTTTTTGCTTCAAATTTTATTATATCAAAATTAGATAAAAAAAAGAAGAGAATAAGTTGCATTCTCTTCTTTAAATTAAACCTTACTATAGTTCATTTAATTAAAATTCTGAAACTATAAATTTATCCATCTATATTTTTTAAAACGATGGAGGTGTTATTGCAAATATAACTCTTGCATCCTTGTCGTATGGATTTTCCCATTTATGCTTCATATGTGGGAGTATTTTTATACTATCACCTTCATTTAATATAATTACTTCTTCATTTAAATGTATATTTACTTTTCCAGTTATAACATATGCAACCTCTTCGCCTTCATGAGACATAATTTCATTAGATGATTGAGAATCAGTAGTCAATGTTATTAAAGCAAATTCAATTGTTCCATTCAAATTTGGTGATAATAACTCATATGATAGATTGTTATTTTGAGGAAATATCATCTTTTTTCTTTTATCAGACCTTACTATTAGCTGATCTGTCTCTACCTGTGTAACGAAGAATGTAAATAATGGTATATCTAAGGATTTTGAAATTATTTTAAGTGTATTTATAGATGGATTAGCAGTACCCTTTTCAATTTGACTCAATAAAGAAGGTGTTACTCCAGCCATTTTAGCTAATTGGGCAGCAGTTATATTCTTTGATTTTCTATACTCAGATATTTTTTTACCAACATTTATATCATCCATATAATTCTCCTTTTCTTACTTTCTCTTCTTTTTTTAATAATGTAAATTATATCATAATTCAAAGCATTGACTATAGTAAATTTTATTGCTAAAATATTAAATATATTTTAATTAAATTTAATTATATTTAACTGCATTTCAGCTTTATAATAGAAAGGGGAATAAAAATGAATATTTACGAATTACAAACACCTAGTTTTTTATTAAATTTAGATACTTTAGAAACAAATCTAAAAAATATCCAGAGACTTTGTAATGAAAATAACAAAGAACTTTGGCCTATGACTAAAACTCACAAAAGCACATATATAGCAAAGCTTCAAAGAGATTATGGAGCAAAAGGTTTTTTAGTTGGAACAATAGATGAAGCAGAAGCTTTCGTGAATGCTGGACTAGATAATATTTGTTTAGCATATCCTATAGTTTCTAAAGCAAATATTGGAAGAGTTATTGATTTAGCAAAAAAGTCTAGAGTAATTATAAGCTTTGATGGAGAAGATGGCGCAAGACTTTTCAATGATGAATTAAAAAAAGAAAATTTAACTATGGAATACCTAATTATAATCAACTGCGGCTTAAATAGATTAGGTGTATCCCCTAATGATTCAATAAATCTAGCAAAAAAAATATCTAGATATTCTAATTTAAAACTAATTGGGATTAGTACTCACCCAGGTCAGGTTTATGGAGTTTCATCAGGCGAACAAATCTCTGAGGTGTCTAAGCAAGAAAGCGAATCATTAAAAATAGCTAAAGATAATCTAATTACTGATTCTTTTGATATAAGTATAGTAGCAACAGGTAGTACACCTACATTCTTCGATGTTGTAACTGATCCAAATATAAATATTTTAAGACCTGGAAATTATCCATTCTATGATAATATTCAACTTTCATTAAATGTATGTGAAGAAAGTAAATGCTCTTTAACAGTTTTAGGTACTATAATTTCTAACCCTAGAGATGATTTATTTATAATAGACGTTGGTAGCAAATGCTTAGGATTAGATAAAGGAGCCCATGCAAGTACTCTTATAAATGGATTCGGTAAGGTTAAGGATCATAATGAATTAGAAATTATAGGTTTATCAGAGGAAGTAGGAAAAATAAGAATAACTTCAGAGACAGATTTAAAAATTGGAGATAAAATACAAATAATACCTAACCATTCATGCTCTTGTGCAAATATGACTGATTATATTATTGGATTTAGAAACGATATAGTTGAAAATATAATTGATGTTGATGTTAGAGGAAACTCTACAAAACCAAATTTAATATAATATTTATTTTAGATTCAAATAAAATAATTTCTTGAATAAATATATGTAAAGCTAAAAAACCCTTCTACTTTAATTAAAGTAGAAGGGTTTTTAGCTTTACAATTTAAGTATTTATTTAAAATCAAGTATAAATATTTATATATTGGAAATTCTATCTAATATAATATTTAAATAAGGAGATAAGTTTAAATGATTATAATACTAGTTAGAACTTTAATATTATATATATTTGTACTTATAAGTGTACGTATTATGGGTAAAGGAGAGTTATCAGAAATGCAGCCTTTTGAATTAGTGGTTACATTGATGATAGCTGAACTTGCAGCACTTCCTATGGAAGACACTAAACTACCTTTAGTCAATGGGATTATAGCTATCTTTACAATACTATTTGTTCAAATAAGCATATCATTTATAAATTTAAAAAGTGAAAAAGCAAGAAAATTCATATGCGGAAAACCAAGTATATTAATAAACAAAGGAATTATAAATGATAAAGAGCTTAAAAGACTTAGAATCAATATGAATGATTTAATAGAACAATTAAGAATAAAAGACTATCCTGTAATTAAAGATATTGAATACGCTATATTAGAAACAAGCGGAGATTTGAGTATTATTCCAAAATCAAATAAAAGACCACCTACAGTTGAAGATGTTAAAGCATCACCTGTATATGAAGGGCTACCTACATCATTAATAATAGATGGTAAAATAAATTACGGAAATTTGAAATACCTTAAACTTGATGAATCTTGGTTAAAAAATATTTTAAAGCAAAATAATATAAGTACTATAGAAGATGTGTTTTTTTGTAGTATAGATGAAAGTAAAGATATTTTCATACAGAAAAAGTTAAATAAAGGAGATATTTAAATGAAACCTTTTATAATATCTATAATATCTGCCATTATAATAATATTCTCTTGGAATTATATATATAGTAATCATATAGATGCTACTTGTACTGAATTTGTAGATTCTCTAGACTCTATATCTAATAATATAGATAAAAATAATTGGAAAAGTGTAAGTAATGAATTTATGAAAATTAATAAAAAATGGGATAGTATTCGGTATAAATGGAGTGTTTTATTAGATCATCATGAACTTGACAACATTGATGTTGCCATGGCAAAACTCATAAAAAATATCGAACTTAAAAACATACCTCTATCTCATGAGCAAATACAATCTCTTAAGGAATTTTTCAAACTGATATCTGAAAACGAAAAACTTACACTTACAAATATATTATAATATTTGCAAATACAAAAAAGATATAAAAAAGATAACAAATTATCTTTTTTATATCTTTTTTATTTTCATATAATCAAATATATTTGATTAATTTTATAATAAGAATATATTTTCTTTTTCACATTTATCTATCATTTCTTTTGGCCAAATAGAAGCTTGAACTTCTCCTATATGAGCTTTTCTTAAGAAAAACATACAAATTCTAGATTGGCCTATTCCTCCACCGATTGTTAATGGTAACTTATCTTCTAAAAGCATTTTATGGAACTCAAATTCTTTTCTTGATTCACATCCAGCTAAAGAAAGTTGTTTTTCTAAAGCTTTTTTATCTACTCTTATTCCCATTGAAGAAAGCTCAAATTCTCTTTCTAATACAGGATTCCAGAATATTATATCTCCATTTAATTCCCAATCATCATAATCCGGTGCTCTTCCATCGTGTTTTTCTCCTGATTTTAATAGATCACCTATTTTCATTATAAATACAGCGCCTTTTTCCTTTGCAATTGCAGATTCTCTTTCTTTAGAAGTAAGTCCTGGATACTTATCTTCTAATTCTTGTGATGTTATAAAGAAAATTTCTTCAGGAAGAATTTTTTGTATCTTGTATAATTCATACATATGTTCTTCCGTTTCTTTAAAAACACTGTATATAGTATTGACTATATCCTTTAGATACATTTCACTTCTATCTTCTTTGCTTATAATTTTTTCCCAATCCCATTGATCTACATAAATTGAATGTAAGTTATCTAAATCTTCGTCTCTTCTTATAGCATTCATATCTGTATACAACCCTTCATGTATATCAAATTTATATCTAGCTAAAGCCATTCTCTTCCATTTAGCTAAAGAATGTACTATCTCTGCTTCTGAATGATTGTCTCCTCTAACATCGAATGATACTGGTCTTTCTACTCCATTCAAGTTATCATTAAGACCTGATTCAGGTTTTACAAACAACGGCGCCGATACTCTCGTTAAGTTTAATCTATCTGATAAGTTTATTTGAAAAAAATCTTTTATTTGTTTTATAGCAATCTCAGTTTCTCTAAGTCCTAATTTAGGTTCATATCCTGTAGGTATTATTAATCTTTCTAACATAATGTCTATTCCTCCTAGTTATTGTTTAATTTAAATTTTAGTATTTATAAGACTATAAATCATTACTTTATTTAAACATGGCCATGTTTTTTTGTAATAAAAAAACCTTTCATCTCTATAATAAATATAGAGACGAAAGGTTTAACTTCCGCGGTACCACTCTAATTAGCTCTAAGCTCTCTTTAACAAGTACGAAGTTTATATAACTTGATACTGTCTAACTATAACGGTTTAGATCCGTCTAAGCCTACTCTCATACGATTTCAGTTAGAAACTCAGAGACGTTCTTCGCTATATTTTTTATATCGATCTCTCACCACCATCGATTCGCTGAAATAAAACTAATATAGTTACTCTTCTCTTCATAGTCTTTAAATCAATTTGTTTATCTTTAAAATGTATTATATATTTATTATTTCCAATTGTCAATATAATAATATATTTTTTTATATAAATTTCATAATATCTAGGAATATGTATATAATCACTTGCATATATTAGAATAAATTAAATCATACTTTTATATTACATATTAATAGTATGATTTAAATTTTTATTAAAAGGGGGACAAACATATGAAAAAAATATTTGTTTTTTTATTGACTTCACTATTATTATTCAACCTGACAGGATTTACATTTTGCGATAAACAAGAATATATATATACAGGTTACTACAACGGAATGATTGATGATAATTCTATAGAGGTCTCCTCGAACAATGAAACACTAGTATTGAGACTACCAGCTAAATTAAAATCATACTTCATTCAAAATATATTAAATGAAAATGAATATATAGAATTTAAATACTCTAAAAATGAATATAATCAATTTATTCTACATTATATAAATTTCAAAAACAAATAGTTCACATTAAAAATATTATGTAAACTATTTGTTTTTACTAAATAATTTATTAAAACTTGTTGGTTTGTTTTTATATTCTTCTTTTTGAATTAAAATTTCAACTTTACAGTTAAGATCATATACCATATTCATTAATCTTTTATTTTCTGACCTTAATTGATTATTCTCAATTTTTATCAAATTTATTAATTTTTCTATTTTTCCATCAACTTTATCATTTAAACAGTTATTAAAATTATCTAACAATGCATTATTATTCTTTTCAAATAACTCATTTGTAAAATTTGTTATATAATTTTCAAAATTTCTTCTTGCATCATTTTGAGATTCTAAAGAAATATAGCTGTTATTTTCTATAGAATTTTTTATTGTATTTTGCAAATCTTCATTATATTTATTAGCATTATCTAAAAAAAATTGTTTTTTATTCTTTTTTTCATTTCTTGATTTTAATATTTCTTTAAATTCATTGATGTTTTCAAGGGAGTATCTTCTATGTCCTTTCTCATTTCTTTGAACACTTATACTATATTTTTCTTCATATTTCCTAAGTGTAGACTGAGAAACGTTTATTATTTCAGATGCTTCTTTAGTAGTATATAGAATATTATTAAGATTATTGTAATGTATATTAGTTGAATTACTAGTCATTTTTTTACCTCCTATATTGATACAATAGCTTAAAATCATACTATAAAACTGTATATTAAAAATGCATATATTGTCAAGTAAACAATATATACACTTTTAATTTTATTTAAGCTTTCCTTTTTTACCATTAGGAAGCATATTATCATCTGGAGAATATCCCTTTTCTTTATTAAATTTTCTGCGTTTACAATATTTATTTTTCTTTCCTTTACAATATAATTCTATTAAATTATTGTATAATCCTGTCTCTTCATACTTTTTTATAAATCCACAGTGTTTAAATCTAGAGCATTTTTTCATTTAAAATGTCCTCCTACTTTTTGATATAATATATGGTATCAAAAAGTATAATGTGATTATTAACTGTTGTATCAATCCTATTTTTTGTTTTGCAAATGCTGCTTGCATTTTTTTATAAACATATCTATATTTTTATCTTCTTCTTTTATTTTTTCTTCACACATATTTCCTCTACCTAGTCTATCACAAGTTCCAAACAAAGCTAATTCCTCAACAGTTGTTTCAGATAGCATTTCATCTATTTTTGCAAAAGGTAAATCTTTTACTACAAATAATAAGTGCATATGCCATCTTACAAGAATACATACTTCATCAATAAATTTATTATCATCTGTAAATTCTACTAAGAACTCTCTTGCTAACTTTGAACCTATAGAATCATGGTTATATGATGTTATCTTCTTTTTACTTACTTTAGTTGTAGAGGGCTTCCCTATATCATGAAGTAAAGCTGCCCACATGAATACTCTAGAATCTTTACTAAACCTCTTTTTATCAGCAGCAATATCAAGTACCATCATAGTATGATTCCATACACTTCCTTCAGGATGATATTTCTCAGATTGAGGAGTATCTTCTAATTTTTTTAACATTGAAAATGGATATTCATCTAAGATACTATCATCTTTTATTTTATTGAAATATACCGAAGGCTTGCTATCATCTAACAAATGATTATTCCATTCTTTGAATATTTCCATCTTAGAGTTCATAAAAAAACCTCCTAAAAAATATAGTTTATATTTATACAGCTTTCATTTGATTTTTAAAATTTAATCCTCTTTATAATACAATCTATTTTTATTGAAATATTTAATACTAATATTATCCCATACAAATATAATAATATTAGCTTTTATATAAGAATTGTAAAAGTGATTTATCTTAAAGCTTTTAACTTAATATTCCAGAATATATTCATTAAAATCGGTTATTATAATAGTACAGCGAGAAATTAATAAACAACTACATAAATTGCAGAGATGTATAAATCTATATGATTTTAAGCACTCATGTATTGTAGTTTAATTATTAACTTCTTGTTTAATATAAAAGAAAGCTTAGAATAAATTCTAAGCTTTCTTATTATATTTACTTGATATAGTCATAATTAGATATATACTTATCTAAATTTCTTTGAAATTCAAATTTATTATTCATATAATCAAGTTCTTTATTCATCATATCTATTTTAGCATTTTCAATATCCATTTTACTCAACCTACCATATTCAAAAAAATTATATTTATTTTCAAGAATAGTTTTAGAATTTTTTAAAATTTGTTCATTATCATTTAATTTTTCTCTTGATAAAATAAGTTGAGAATATTCATTTTCTAATTCATTTTTTATTGAAATTTCTTTTTCTTTATATGATTCTTCATAATTATTTAAAGTTCGCTCTTGCTCTTTGTACATATATGTATTTGGAGGATATTTAATTTTAATATTATTTAAATTTAAATTTTGTATTTCATAATTATTTTTCAAACTTACATAGTCATATCTATTTTTCAAAACCACCTCCATAATATCTGCAGGTTTTTTTATATTCTTAATATCCATATCTTCATGCATATTATCTAATACAACAGTATATCTTTCATTAATTTCATGGCCCATTAATTGATTTAAGCTACTATATAGATTCTTTAATTCAATTTCTTTAGTACTTAATGATGTAACTAATTCATCATATTTATTCTGACTACTTTCTAAATCAATATTAGAAATTTTACCAAGTTTATTTTTTAACTTTGATATCTCCAGCTTCTTATATTCATATTCAATGTTTATTTTTGCTATTTCTAGTTCTTTTTGTTTAATTAAAATATCTTGAAATGAATTTAATACTTTTCTTTTTATTTGATCTTCATCTTCTTTTAACTTTAATTCGCTACCTTTTATCTTTATATCTACTTCTTTCATTTTATCACCAGATTCATATTTATAATCTTCAAGTGTTGAATAATCTGATTTTGAATTCTTTATTTGTTTTTCTTGTCTTCTTGTTTTTGAACGTTCATCATGCAATGCATCTAAACTTCTATTATCTTCTTTTAATATATTTGAGTTTAATATAGCTTCACTTTGAGCTTTTTCCAAAGTTAATATATTATTTTCCAAATCATTTGCAAATGATTTGAATTGTATAATTGAATTAAAAAGTGTAAATACTACAAGCATAATAAATAACACTATACGTCTATTCTTTTTCATATTAACCTCCATTCAAATTTTAATTTACTCGTATCTAAGCGCTTCTATAGGATCAAGCTTAGCTGCTTTATTTGCAGGATATAACCCGAAGAAAATTCCAACAATAGCAGAAAAAGAAACACTTATTAGTATATATTTAATAGGTACGCTAGGACTTACTTTTAAAATAACTGCAGCTATATTAGATACTCCCAATCCCAATGTAACTCCTATTAATCCTCCTAGTCCTGATATTATCATAGATTCTACTAAAAACTGAAGTAATATATCTTTTCTCTTAGCTCCTAGAGCTTTTCTTATTCCAATTTCTCTAGTTCTTTCAGTTACAGAAACCAGCATTATATTCATAACCCCTATTCCTCCAACTAATAAAGATATAGCAGCTACAGCTCCTATTCCTAAAGATATTTTACTTAATACATTATCCACTATATTCATTTCACTTTTTGAAGATCTTGCATCATATAAATTTTCTTTATTTTTGATTCTAGATACATATTTTGAAATTTTATTGCATGTTGAATCAATATCAACAGTTTTAGATAATTGAGCCTGAACTGAACTATATAAACCATCATATTGTACTATACTTACTGGTTGATAAAGTAGAGTTGTATCTTCTTTATTAAATTTATCAAATAATGAAGGTGGATCTTGATATACACCCACTATAACAAATCGTTGTCCAGAGTCTCCACTTTCTATCTTTATAGTTTCTCCAACTACATTTATTCTTTTAAATAATTTAAGAGCTAATTTTTTATTTATAACAGCTACATATCTTCTTCCTTTAATATCTGATTTATTTAAAAACCTTCCATTTATAATATTTACTTTTCCTACATATTTATAATCTTCATTTGTCCCCTGTATATCTACACCTGCAAATGATTTGTTTTTCTTAGCTTTTCCAGATCCCCAAGTAATAGGAGATATATATTCTATTTCTTTTGAAAATGTATTCTTTATTTTTTCAATTTCACTATCATTTAAAAAGTCAGTAGACCTTATTTCATCACTCCAATTTAAACGAATATTTACTCTATGAGTACCAAATCCTTCAAATTCTTTACCTATACTTGCTTTACCAATCTCTCCTAGAGTCATTATTGTAATAACAGAACTAATTCCTATTATTATACCAAGCATTGTCAGAAAAGATCTCATCTTATTTGCTCTTAGACTGGATATAGCTAGCTTAAAATTTTCTAAAAAAAACAAGATAATAACCTCCAATCTAAAAATTTATAATCTATTTTTAACAAGTTCGTCTTTTATTAAAACTCCATCTTTAAAAGCGACTATTCTTTTACAGTGCTGTGCAATTTCAGGTTCATGTGTTACAAGTATTATTGTTACACCTTCATCATTCAACTTTTTAAAAATCTCCATTACTTCATCTCCTGATTTTGAATCAAGATTTCCAGTTGGCTCATCTGCTAAGATTAAAGGTGGTTCATTAGCCAATGCTCTAGCTATTGCAACTCTTTGTCTTTGACCTCCAGATAACTCATTTGGCATATGATGTATTCTTTCTTTTAATCCAACTTTTTCTAAAATGGAAATAGCTTTTTTTCTTCTGTCATTTTGATTTTTTCTAGCATATAAAAGCGGTAATTCTACATTTTTCAATGAAGATGTTCTTGGAATAAGGTTAAATGACTGAAACACAAATCCTATTTTTAAATTTCTTATATCTGATAATTCTTCTTCATTTCTATCTTGTATAGGTATTCCATCAAGTAAATATTCTCCAGAAGTCGGTTTATCTAGACATCCTAAAATATTCATAAAAGTAGACTTACCCGATCCAGAAGAACCCATGATAGCTACAAATTCTCCTTCTTTCACAGTAAGAGAAACATTTTTTAGTGCAGGAACTTTTATATCTCCATTTTGATATACTTTTTGTAGATTTTTAACTTCTATCATTTTTATACCTTCTTTCTGACTACTTCATAGTAGAAACCTTCATACCATCTATAAAAGTTTCATTAGGATTAAGTGCTACTTTATCACCAGATTTTATATCTTTTGAAATAACTTGTACAACTAAATCACTTTGAATTCCTAGTTCAACAGGAATTTCCTTTAAGGTTTCATCTTTTACAACAAATATGCAATTAGTTTTATCTGGTTTTTCATAGATTGCTTCATAAGGAAGAACTAATGCATCTTTTTGTTTTTCTGTTTCTATTTTAGATTCAATTACAAGTCCTGGTCTTAAACCTTCTATGCTTCCAGTTAACTCTACTTCTACAGGGATTATTATTTGTTTACCTGAAGCAGATCCCTCTTTTACTCGTGCTGTTGGATAAATATTAGTTATCTTTCCTTTAAAAGTAGCATCTGAAAGAGATTCAGTAGTTAAATTTATTTCTTGTCCCTTATGTAATTTACTTATATCAAATTCATTTATATCAAATGTTGCTTTTAAATTATTTAAATCTTCTATAACGAATATTCCTCCAGCGCCTTTAGGAATTGAACCAATTTTTGCATTAACAGCTGTAACAGTTCCATCAATTGGACTTTTTACTGTTGATTTACTTAAATCGTCTATTTTTTGTTTCAAATTTAATTTTTTAAGTTCTAGTGATTTTGCATCAGAATCACTATTTTTTTCTCTTATAGCTTTATTTAAATCTGATTTTATTTTCTCTAGATTATTTTCCGATTTTTTATACGTATTATAGTCAGAATCAAGTTCATCTTTACTTATGCTTCCTAATTCATATAGTGATTTAGAACTTTCATATTTTTTCTTAGCAATTTCAAAATCCATAGTTTGATTTTCTACATCTTTTTCTAGAGCTTGTACACGTTCTTCACTATTTTTTTCATTATATTGAGCTTCTTGAATTTCAAATTCAAGTTTTGCAGATTCAATATCTTGATTTAATTGTTTCATATCAAATGTTGCTAATTTCTGTCCTTTTTTTACTTTATCTCCTTCTTTAACAAATATATTATCTACTATATATGTAAGATCTGAAGATATTTCTGATTTTACTTTGCTTTTTAATTCTCCTTTAACATATATATCAGTACTTATATCGCTTTTTGATATATCAGTTGTTGTTACTGACATATCATCACTTGATCCTGATGTTTTTAAATTCAATACTACAAATAATAAAATGACTATACTCACTGATATACCTATTATTTTCTTTTTTTTTGTCATTTAAATTACCTCCCACCTTGATTTAATTACATGGAATAAATTGTAATTATTTTATTTTATAGTAAGATTATAACATTCTAGTATTTTATTTTTCTTAAAATTTCCTTAAATTTTTCTTAAATTTCGAATTATTTACAAAAAAAATAGTAGAACAACACATTATGTGTTGTTCTACTATTTTTCGATTTCACTATCGTCTATTAATTCTATAATTTCAGGATTATTATTTTTATTGTTTCTGTTGTTTCTATTTTTTTTCTTTTTATTTAATTTTGGTTCATTATTAATTTCTTCATTAAGATATTCTACATTTTCTTCTCTTACTTCGTTTTGTTTTTTTTCATCCGAATTTTCACGTTTTGTTTTTTTTACTTTTTTACTTACTTTCATTTCTTTTTTATTGTTATCATCGGTTGTATTTTTTTTCTTGTTTTTTTTGAAAACTTTAAATAAGCTCATAATTGACCTCCTTATTATTAAGTACATATTATTTTATGTTTTATGTTTTTATATTGTTACATTAAATTTTAAATAATTTCTTTTTATCTTCTACTAGGAATAATATATTCTAAAAGATGCCATTTGCATTAATTGCAAATGGCATCTTTTAGAATATATTATTCTGTATTTGATTTTTCTGAGTACATGTCCATAATGCATGATCTATTCCTCTTGATATAAATTCAGACATCTTCATTATTAATTGTAATCTTGTATTTTGTAAAACCATAAATTCCATAAAACCTGATACATTTACTATTCCCAATATATTTATATCTCCTACAGAAGGTAGTTTTTTGTTTACCCCTGCTCCCGGTTTTAATGCACCATTTGATACTTTAATACATCCTATTCTGTCAGATGCACCTAAACATGCATCTATAGCTATTATAAAGGGGTTTTCATAATGTTTATTTATATATTCAATTGTATCGTTTAAATTTTTTGCATGAACAGGCTCTTCTAATGTTCCATGTATATATATATCTTTGTATTTATTTATTTTATTTTGAAGTTTATATCCGATTAACGGCCCAAGAGAATCCCCAGTACATCTGTCTGTACCTATGCATAGTATCACTATTTCTTTGTGATCTTCTTTATAATTTCCTTTAATATAATTTTTGAGTATATTAGGAAAATGTATGTAAGCATTATTATCTTTTATATTTATCTCATTCAACTATATTCACCTACCTTTTCTTACAATACAAGTTTTTCCTGAATATACGAAAAAAATTCATCTATATTAAATATAGATGAATTTTTTTGATAAATGGGTATTATTCATTATTTATTAAGTTATCTTCTTCATTTTCTTTTGCCTTTAAAAATATATTAAACTCAACTTCAGATATTATCATTCCTAAGAGTATTAAGAATGCTCCTATTCCTGTTTTTATAGTAATAACTTCAGAATATAAAAAATATCCGAACATAGCTGCAAAAACAGGCTCTGCTGAATAAATTAAGGCTGTATGATTTGAAGTCGTAAACTTTTGAGCAACACTTTGTATTATAAATGCACCTGAAGTACATATCACACTTAATATAATTATATTAATCCAAATATCATTACTAGATGGCATTACAGGACTTTCTATCGCAATCGAAGTTATAGAACTTAAAAAAGCAACCACTCCAAATTGAATAACAGCTAATGCTATAGATTCACATTCCCAAGTATATTTTCCTACAAATATTATGTATATAGCAAATACAACAGCGCATATCAAAGTATATATATCCCCCCTATTAATACTTGTTATGTTTTCATTTAAAGTTAACATAGCAAGCCCTATTAAGGCAAGTATTGCACTTACTAATGATTTTTTTTGAGGAAATTCCTTAATCATAAGAGCTGATAGTATAGGTACCATTATAACATTTGAACCAGTTATAAATGCAGATTTTGAAGGGGTTGTATAATTAAGACCAACTGTTTGAAATGCATAATGTGCATAAAGTATAATACCTAATATAAGTTCATATTTTATACTTTTCTTATCTGCTTTAATCATATTTTTAAAGAATATACAACTTGATATTATAAAAGCTATAAAAAATCTTATAGCTAAAAAATTATATGTTTCTAATTCAGATAATGAATTTTTTGTAAGTATAAAAGAAGCTCCCCATCCTATAGTTACAAATAGTAAAGCTAGATCCGCTTTTAATTGTCTGCTCATTATAAACTCCCTCTTATCACTTTTTTCATTATATAGTTAAACTTCCTTTAATAAATTCCTTCAAAATACATTTATCTAAAAGCTAAAAATTTATTCAAAGTAAAATCTCTACTTGAATTAAGTTTCGCTTTATATATATTCAAAATTCATCTTATTATTCCTTGAAAGATTTTATTTGTCATAGTAAAATATACTCTACACTATATAAGTATAAAGGATGTGTAATAATTTGCGTTGGTTTGATAAAAGGTATCGTTCTCTAAATTTTGAACTTAGAGAAATATTTAATGAAAAGATTTTTAAATTATCACTAGATGGTGGATTTACTTGTCCCAATAGAGATGGAAAAATAGGTTTTAATGGATGCATATTTTGTAGTGATAGTGGTTCTGGAGAATATGCTTCGAACAGAGTTTTAACTATAGATCAGCAGGTTAAAGATCAAATCAGTCTACTAAGTAACAAATGGCCTAACGGAAAATATATTGCGTATTTTCAAAATTTCACAAATACTTATGCTGATATAAATGCATTAAGAGAAAAATATGAAGCAGCTATTAATTGTGATGATATAGTAGGCATTGCAATAGCAACAAGACCAGATTGCTTAGATGATGATGTTATACAGTTATTAAGTGAATTAAGTAAAAAAACATACCTTTGGATTGAACTTGGACTTCAAACTATACATGATGAAAGTGCTAAATTTCTAAGAAGGGGATATCTTTTTTCTTTATTCGAAGAAAAAGTAAAAAAATTAAGATCTTATAATATAAATATCGTTACCCATTTAATATTAGGTATCCCAAACGAAACAAGAGAGATGATTTTTGAATCAATCTCAAAAATCTCTAATATGGATATTCAAGGGGTTAAACTACATCTTCTTCATATAATCAAAGGAACTGATCTTGAAAAGTATTATAATTCAACTAAATTTACTTTGTTAGAAAAAGAAGAGTATATACATTTAATTTGTGATATTTTAGAAAGGTTAAATCCCAATATAACTATTCATAGATTAACTGGAGATGGATCTAAGGATACATTATTAGAGCCCTGGTGGAGTCTTGATAAGAGAAGTATTTTAAATGGTATAGATAAAGAACTTTCAATTAGAGATTCATTTCAAGGTAAATATTATTTATCTAAAATGTAAATTTTATATGGGGATAATAGTTTTTTATTTATTAACCCCCTATAAAATTTAATTTAAAACCACCTTTAACATATTCAATATTATATATTCATATACCTTCCATTTATACCTATCCACTCGACTTGTTTTTTATAGTCTGGCATTATTTTTGCAACCATCTTCCAAAACGATTTAGAATGATTCATATGAGCCATATGACTCATTTCATGAATTATAACATAATCTATGACCTCTATAGGAGCCATGATTAACCTCCAATTAAATTGTATGTCTCTATTAGAATTGCATAATCCCCAAAACTTATTTGATTCTACAACTTTTATTGATTTAGGTTTTGACTTAAAATCAGACTGATAATACGATACTCTTTTCTTTACTTGTTTTAAGCATTGTTTTTTCAAATATTTCTTTATAATATTTTTTACTTGCTCTTGTTCATCATTTTGAGTGTTTATTACAATATCATTATTCTGTATTGATATATTACTTTTTTCTAAATTTTTATCCAAAACTATTTTTATGAAGTATTTTTTACCCATATATAAAATTTGTGTATCATTTTTGGTTTTAACTTGTTGTTCTTGAGATAATTTTCTTATCTCATTTAATTTTTTTGAAATCAAATCAAGTTTTGACTCAACGATGTTCATCACTTGATCCTGATTAGCTTCTTTTGGTGCTAGCACCCTTATTTTAAGGTCATAATCTATTTTAATACTAATACTTTTCCTTTTCCTATATTCTATTAATATATTTATTTCTTGACCCTTATAGTTTATTATCATAATTATTACCCCTATTAAGTCTGTATCATATTCTTTGCAAAATTTATAGCTGTATCATCTTTTAAAATTTTATCTAGACTGCATATTAAATCACTTTTTTCTTTCTCATTTATATTAATATTATTTAATATTTTATCTTTTATTTCTAGTATTTGATTATTTTTAGTTTGTAAAGCTTCATCATATTTATCTTCCATTTGAGACCAATTTTTGTTTAATAAGTTTATCAAAGATGCCATTTCATCAGAACTTCCAGCTATTCTATTGAATAACAATAAATTCAATGCTAAAACTTCTGGAATTTCTTTATGACTATATCTAAGTTTATGATCTATTTCTCCATACCCTTCCTCAAATATAGTTCTAACTTGAATTTCTGCAATAACCTTCTGATTCGTTGGAAAAAATTCAATTAAATAATGAACTGATCTATATCCTGATTTTCTAGAATTAATTTCAATTCCTAATTCTTTAAATTTTTCAGTATCATCTCCATCTCTAACATTTGCTGTTATTTCTATTACTTTCCATGTCTTCATTATAAATTTATGTATTTCTTCCCAATCTTCTTTGAATATGTGTATTGCTCTAATTCCTATTAAATCAGTTATTTCTTCTTTATAATTATCTACAGTGAAAGAAAAATCTTGTCCATATTTTTGTTTTCTACTAGGAATTTTTCTTATTATTTTTTCTATCAGTCTATCTGGGTCTTTTACTCTAGATTTAACAGAATGTATATTTTTATGTGTTCTAAAAATTGTAGCTATAAAATCAGCTTGACTTTCATAACTCTTTTTGTATTCGTTGAAATCATTATATATATCATTTATCACTTGCCAATCTATATCCATAGTTTTTATTTTATCTGCTAAATGGTATTTCTCTAAAAACTCTTCTTTGTTTATTATCATTTATTTTCTCCTTTGTTTAGATTATTATCTTTAATTCTTTAAATCCAGTATCTTTACAGTATTCTCTTTTAAAAATAAACTCTTCTAATTCCCCTATAACTATTTCAGCTGTTGTATATATATGGCATCCATGCATAAGGTGTCCTCCTATACAAAATCCTTTATCATTTGCCAAAGATATATGCAAATGGAGTCCATCTTGAGATAATGTACCTTGCAAAGATATTATTTCAAATTTTTCGTTGTATTCTTTTATTATATTCTCATCAGCCAACCTTATTTTTGCACAATTTAAACTACCTATACACGTCATAATTATGCCTGATTTAATATTGTTTTGACAAACAAAATTTTCTACTTCCTCTTTTAGGTCTTGTCCCGGCTTCATTCTAATGGCATAATATCGCATTAGTATATCCTCCATTTTTATAAAATTCATTTTTCACAATTTACTTATCTATATTTTCTCTAAACTCTTTCTTTATTATTAAAAAACTCTCCATATCATTCAAAAATTGAAAAAGCATAGCTCTATTTTCAAATTCCTCTCTGTCTATAGGAAGCGGCATTTCTTTAAAAATAGACCTTAATTTATTCAATTCATTTATCATTCCTTGTGCAGTATTTTCTTCATATAATAAATTTGCTACTTGTTGTGTAAAATCAGATATCATTATAGCTTGATCGTAAGTCATAAAAAACCTTTGAAAATGTTCCTTCATACGCTTTATAGTTTCATATTGTTTAACTCTCATTTCCATATAATGAACATAATAGCTTTCATTTTGAAATACATAATTATTAAAATTAACATAGGATAGCTTCAATGCCTTTTGTAACCTTTTTTCTAATTCATCAAATAAGTCATCATATTCAAATGTCACAGTATGATCTTTTAAAGCTATAGACATTTTATGTAATATTTCCTTCATCTGTTCTTCAATATACATTTTGTCTTTCCTTATCTTATTTTCTATACTAGGCATATAAAGATTCAATATCAATGCTACTATTGCACCTGTAATCATAAGATTCATTTCATTTTTTAGCCAAAACATTTCCACAGATTGTTCTACAAGTAAGTGAGATACCAAAACTGAGCTAACTACTATTCCCTCACCTACATTAAATTTTACCGCAGTTGGTATAAATAGTATTAGAAATATGCCAAAGCTTATTTCGCTATATCCAACTAAACTAAATACTATAAATGCTATCAATAAAGCTAATATGCATGCACACACTCTTTGAATGGCTATTTTAACAGATTTTCTTTTTGTACTTTGAATGCTTAAAATAGTTATTATTCCGGCAGATACAGCGTATTCAAAACCTATATTCTTTGATATGATTATTGAAATTGCTGCACCTATAGCTGTTTTTAATGTTCTATGTCCTATAAATTTCATAAACACTCCTTTTTTATATTATTTTACAAAAGCCTATTATTCATTTTATCATAAATATAAAACCTCCTAAACTAGATTTTATACCAACATTTTATTGCTTCATATAGCTTAAGAGGTTTATCTTTTATATTCAATTATTCTTTCTGAATATTTTTTGATTTCATACATAAAATTTTTTAAAGTGGGTTTTTATTTAATACTGATTTCTATCATATAAGAAAACTATTTCTATAATAACTAATGAAAGGTGATACAATGAGAAAAAAAAGATACTTCCAAAATCACTATAACTATGATAAAAGTAATAATACTTATTTAATTAAAGTGTCTCTTGATGATTATGATGATATATATGATGATTGGGACCCTTCACCTTTTAAGAAAAGAGATATTGAAGACGAATTTAATGATTTTATAGTAAATTCATCAGAGGATATACCTTTAAATTTCAATATTCAGATTGTTCTTCATTTACCTGAATATAGAAAAGATGTAAAGAAAGAAGTAGCTTTATTATCAGCTTACAAAAATTATTACAGTTATGCTATAGAAAGACTTACAAAAAATAAATTAAACCTTCACAAAAAAACTTTATCTTATTTATTTCTTTCTATTTTATTTCTCAGTATGGGTTATTTATTTATTAAAGATATACAAAATGTATTTCTTAATATTTTACATGAAGGAATATATATAGGTGGCTGGGTGTTTTTATGGGAATTTTTTACTAATATTTTTATAACCACAAGAGAAGTTCAAACTGAATATAATATATATAAAAGATTATATCAGTCTGAAGTTAAATTTATTTATAAATAAATTCATTATCTATTTACTTTATTACATAATTCCTTAGTATAGAATAAAACAACCTCATTAAAATGAGGTTGTTTTATTCTTTCATTTATAATTAATAATTTTATTTTTTATCTAATAAAATTTGTAAATATTTTATCTTCTCTTTTTGGTTCATCAACCATTCCCTTACCATTTTCAATCAACTTCAAACACCATGCCATATTTTTCCCAAGAACTCTCATTATTTGAACTCCTTCTTCATCTTTTAAAGCTTCTCCAGGCTTTGTGCCATGGATAACATTCCAATAATTTGAATTTGGCATTACCATTTCAGAATAATTAATATAGTTATTTAATTCATTAAATGTCGTAAGTCCACCTGAGCGTCTTACAGCAACAACTGATGCTCCAACCTTATGTCTTAATATTGAATCATTAACACCTGTAACATAAAAAGCTCTATCTAAAAAAGCCTTCATAGTACCAGAAATAGATGAATAGTATACGGGAGATCCTAAAATTATGCCATCTGCTTCCTTCATTTTTTGAATCCATTCATTAACTTCATCTCCTTGAAGAACACATTTTTCATTTTTGTTCTTTATGCATTGTCCACATGCAGTACATCCTCTAATTGACTTATTTCCGACATGAATAATTTCTATATCTATATTTTCTTTTTCAAGCTCTTTTGTAACTATTTTTATTGCATGATAAGTATTTCCCTCTTTCTTTGGACTTCCGTTAAAAGCTACTACTTTCATTTAATCCCACTCCTTTTTAAAAATTACTTTGTTCAAAGTATAAACCGTATAAGATTGTTAAACAAGTACGCACTTTTTAGTTAGACTTCTTACTTTTAGGTAAGATTTAAGTAAACTACCGCCTTAGAACGTATTAAAATTTCATGATTTTGTGTTAATATTTATGTTATGCTATAATTTATATTAACTATTTATTAAAGAAGTAGGTGAAATAATGCTTGAATATAACAATAAAAAATATGTCTGTCATCTTGATCTTGGAATGGACTTAATACGAGGTAAATGGAAAGCAGTTATATTGTGTCATTTAAATAAAGGACCAAAAAGATTTTTAGAGCTTCAAAAAATCACATGTGGTGTTAGTCAAAAAGTATTGAATGAAAAATTAACAGAATTAGAGTATAATGGCTTGATTTCTAAAAAAGCGTACCCTCAAGTACCTCCTAAAGTAGAGTATAGCCTTACAAATAAAGGTAAGGAACTATTTCCTGCACTTGATTTATTAGAAAAATGGTCAGTAAAATATTTTTCTGATTTATAAATAATGGTTCATCCTCTTTTTCCTAAGAGTTGAACCATTATTTCAAATTATTTTAAATATAATGGTCTTGTAGAGTTTCTATCACACCTCATACATCTTGAAACCTCTTTGTTTGCCTCATCTTTTGTGTATACTCTAGACACAGTATCGAAGTTTCCTTTTATTTGAGAAGGATTTTTATGTTTTTCAACAACTTTTTCAATATCCCAAATCGTACAATTTAATGGTTTTTCAGGTATTTCTATTTCTTTACCCAAATATAATCCATCCCCTCCTAAATATTTATCTATAGCTATTGCAGCTTTTTTAGCTTCAGCTATAGCCTTTATTGCTATACCAGGTTTATACATATCTCCTGCTGCAAATATTCCTTTACTACTTGTTTCAAATGTATATTTCTCTACCTTAATCCATCCTCTTTCATCAAGTTCAATATCTTCATCTAAATAACTATTATCTGGTCTTTGACCTATTGCAAGTATTAAGCTATCTATTTCAAATGTCTTTAAATCTTCTTCATCATATACTGGGCTAAACCTTCCTTCATCATCAAGTATTGATAGACATCTTTTTAAAGTTATTCCTTTTAACTTTCCATCTTCTACATTAATATCTTTTGTTCCATATCCATTTACAAATTGTACTCCTTCTTCTACTGCTTCATTTTTTTCTTCATCACTTGCCGGCATTGTCTCAAATGTTTCAAGAGAAGCTAATATTACATTTTTAGCTCCAAGTCTAATAGAAGTTCTAGCAGCATCCATGGCAACATCTCCACCACCAATTACTAGTACATTTTCTCCAATTGTTCTTCTTCCCTGTACTTTTACTTTTCTTAAAAAATCTACTGCTGTTTCTATGTCTTTAATATCAGGCCCAAATTTATTACCTATATGACACCCTGTTGATAAAAGTAGTGAGTCAAATTTTTCTCTTAGTTCTTTAAGAGTAATATCTATTCCAACTTTTGTATTTGTTACAATTTTTACCCCTAAACCTTTAATTAATTTGACCTCTTTGTCTATAGTTTCTTGAGGTAGTCTATACTCAGGAATTCCCATAGCAAGCATCCCACCAATAACTTTAGCTGCTTCATAAATAACTACTTGATACCCTGTTTTTGCTAGATAATATGCAGCTGTAAGTCCTGATGGACCAGCTCCAACGATTGCTACTTTTTTGCCATTACTATCTAATTTATCTTCCTTATAATCTCTCATTTTCAATGTCATATCACATGCATATCTCTTTAATGCTCTAACTCCTACTGTACTTTCAATTTCTCCTCTTCTACATCTATCTTCGCATGGGCGAGCACATACTTTACCACATACAAATGAAAGAGGATTATTTTTTCTCATTAAGTCATAAGCTTCTTCTACCCTATCATGCTTCATAAGCTCTATATATCCTGGAATATAAACCTCAGCAGGACATGCATTCATACACTGAGCGATCATCAATCCTCTACATATACCATTTTTACATTTTTTATCTATAATATGATCCATAAACTCATCTTTAAATTCAGAAGTTATATATATAAATATTTTATGAAGTAAATCTTCTGCATTAGTACCTGCTTCTTTATTTACTTCATTAATTAATTCTTCAAAATCACATTCTGTTGCTATACCCCCAGCAATATTTTCTAATAGGTGATTTAATTTTCTAATATGTTTGTTATCAAGACGAAGTTCTCTAACCATAAATCTAGTTAAAAATCTCAAATAATCAACAGGACATAAAAGATCACCTAAGAACATAATCATATTTGCATTCATATAATCTTTATAATCACTCATCTTTTTATTTAGATCTTTTCCATTTATACATATTCCTAGAGGTCCTCCAACTTGAACTAATTTAACATTTCTTCTATTTTTCATTCCACCTGCATATTCATTTAAAACTTCCTTAATAGTTTTATCAGAAGAAATTTCAAATTCCCCTTTTTTATTGATATCTCCCAATATGCTAATTATTTTATTCATTGTTTTCACCTTCTTTTTTTGATAATAAAAACTCTTTGTCAAGTTGATCTCTCTCTAAATTGTACATATAGTATTGAGGTAATGATTCCATACACTGTTCATACCCAATCATACTAAAAGGACATACTCTTACACACTTTAGACATTCTTTTGCTGTTGTCATTAATTCCAGACAAGTTGAAAAGCGTGTTTGGCGTTTTATCGACCCTTTATATTTTTTCTCCTCTTTTGGTATTGAATTAGATGGACAAGATTTTTGGCACATTCTACATCTTGAACAAAATTCCTCTATGTTAAAATCTTTAGGTTTATCTAATACAAGATCTGCATCTATTAAAATAGAACAGTATTTTAATCTTGTTCCTGCCTCTGGAGTTACACATACTCCATAAGTTGAATAATTACCTAGCCCAGCATTTACTGCATGTGGTGAATATTTAATAGAGCCATCCCATCCTCTTGCTCTGCAATCATATCCCTTTGATCTAATAAAATCAGCTACTTTATGTACATTTCTCGCACACCCTGTATACGCTCCAAAAGCTCCTAATTCTCCTTTAGGATTTGGATAATTTCCCATCACATCTTCAGGTATTTCATATCCAAGAAGTATTATGGTATCAAATATAATCTCATCATCAACTCCCATCGATACATACCTTCTATCTATTTTCGTTACACCTGCACTTGCAAAACCTAAACTCTTTGCATATTCAAAAATTTCTTTTTTTAGTTTCAATAAGTCTTTTTCTTTTTGTTTTTCAGGTTTAGGTACATCAATACCTTGTGCTTCATTGTTGATTCTTTCCATAGAAATTTTTTGATCCTTCATATAGTTCATTGGATCTCCAGTTATTTCTTTATGCATCAATCCAAAAAAACTAGCGCTTTTGCTCTTTATTTTATTCTTTACTTTATTCATAGGTGGAGGAGCAACTGTATAAGGTTCATTTTCTATAACAAGATCAAATTCTTCAATGTCAACTAAGTTTACATACGGATTATTATCCGTAATAACTTTGCCTGTGTTCTCTAAAATATTGTACATACCGTCAGGATTCCATCTATATATTCTATCTTCTGATGTTCGTTCAATCATCTGCTTTTTCTCATCTTTCCATTCTTTTACCAGATCATCATATTTTATCATTTTCATTTTTTTATTTTCCACTCTTTTCACCTCTTTTTTTAAAGATAAACCGCACGCTAACAAGTGTTAGTTAGTATGTTGATTTATTTTAACACTATTAGCGTTCTTTGTCTATCTTTAGGTTGATTTTTTTATATTTCATTTATCCGAAAGCTAAAAGTTCTAGATTAGCTGAACTAAAAATTCAGATGGAATAAAAACTCCATCTGAACTAAGTTTTGCTTTATGATATAATGTGATATAATTGATATCTTTAGAATTGAAAAATCAACATTTTTTGAGATAATGCGAGGTGAAAAAAATGAATAATATAAAAAATGAAAAAATGAGCGAAACTAAAATTAAAATTCTAGAAATTTCTTTAGATCTTTTCTCAAAACAAGGATTTAAAGGAACTTCTATTAGGCAAATAGCTAATGCTGTTGGAATAAAAGGTGCCTCTATATATAATCACTTTGGTGGAAAAGAAGAAATATTACAGGCTATTTTTTCTATATACAGACCCCGCTCTTTTAGAGAAAACCTAATTAATAATACATATTTAGAACAAATAAAAGAAAATCCTGATAATTTCATAACTGTTTTTGATAATGAAATTATCAATGGTTATAAGACGAATGAACACTGGAGTAAACTTTATAAATTGATTATTATGGAAATGTTTCAAAACGAAACTGTTGGAACAATTATGAAAAAAAATATTTTACAAGATGCGAAAAATGCATTTAAACATTTTTTTGATGAATTAAAAAAATGTAAATTGATAAAAAACATTGATACTTTATTTCTGGCAAATGAATTTTTGAATATTCTAATTTCTTCAAATATAGAGATTTTACTTATACATAATGATGATAATTTTGACTATTATATTGACCTTTTAAGAAAACGTATTGAATTCTTTTGGAAAAATATAAAATCATAAAATTCTTTTATTTGAGTACCTAAAGCAGCACAAATTCACTATTTTCTAACCATGTGCTGCTTACATACAATACCTCAAGTAAATATTTTTATATGTGATTTCATATTTATTTTTAACTAAGAAAAAAATATAAATTAAACATCTATTTTATCTAAAACCAAGTATCCATTTAATTTATATACAAATAACCAAGTTTTTATTACCCTCACATCTACACCTCAAAATTAATAAAACTACATTCATTATCACAAATTACTAATATATTAATATTATTCAGTATCTAATGATTATTAAGTATATATTCTTATACATACCCCATTACTTGTCCAAGCATAACTTGTCCTTTTTTTCTAATAACTCTATACTCTAATCATTTTTCTATATTCTACTACAAATAAAAGCCATGGCAAAAACCATAAATATCTAGGCAGCCATTTTTCTATCCTTACAAATAAAATATACTCTTTTAAAACTTACAATTAATTTATTAAATATGAATTCCCACACCATCAATCTTCCCATTTTCTAATACTCTCAGCTGATAACTTGTATATGCTGATTGAAAAATATCATCACTTGAAATAGTATATTCAATGCATAAACCCTGTTGTCTTTTCAGAGAAGCACCTGCAAATTCACAGGCTGCTACTTCAATAATATCAATTATTTTTTCAGTCTTATCATTAAATAGTTCTTCAAAATACGCTTCTGCATCTGCTGTTATCTTTAATAAATTTTTCTCCATTTTATCAAATAACGCTAAATATTTTTCCTTGTCCCCTTCATTTATATCTTGAATTGACTTATCAGAACTATAAATTCCTATATCAACACCTCCGATATAAACAAGTCCACCCTCTTGGTGCTCAATATCCATTAAAATAGCATTATCATGACATACCTCACAAGCTCTATATATATCAAACTGATGATTACCACTAAAATTAAATTTATTCTCATGTTCATCAAAAGACATAAATATCCTAAAGATAAAATTATCTTCTGACAAATATTCAATTGCCCCGTCAGTCCACCTTCTATCAGGATCTTTTAATTTTCCAATTATAACAGTTGCAGGCTTATATGATTTATTTATAAAAAGCCTTGAATTAATTCTTTTCATTCCTACTTCTATCAAATTAAATTGTTTATTGAATAATTCTAGTCTCCTTAATGACTCTTTTGATGCTCCAGCTTCATTTCCTTGTAATACAGCCTTAATTTTTCCAGATATATTTTCTTTTATTGGCCAAAACCAACTATTTTTTATCATTTTACATAATACCTCTCTCCTATAAATAAAAATCATATAAAACAACATGTCCTTTAGTTGAGCAATATCTATTTTCTTCATCCCAAGATTTAATTTTTCTATAATTATTGCTTATTTTCTTTGCTGTCCACGCCTTATATAATTAGATAACACTTAGTTCAATTAAATCCTCCCTAATTAATTTTCTTTTCATTAGTCAGAATATCACCTCTATGTAATTGCTTTGCCTCAATATCGGACAAAAGAATACCCACATTGCTTCCAACAGGTGCTATATTCATCTCGCCTACTCTTGGATTTTCCATACTCATGACTTTAGATGGCAGTCTGTTTCCATTGACATCTATAATATATACATCATCACCGACTCGAATATCTGAACCTTTTACTATACCAAATACGATGCATCCTACTCTTTTAATTGTAAATATATCATTAATATAAAACGTATAAATGCTAGATGCATGTTTGGACTGTAAATCCAATTTTTTACTAAATAATTTATTCAAAAAACCCATCTTGTATTACCTCCTCATTCTCCTTATGACAAACTCTATATTCCATTTATCTCCTATTGATCTATTCGAACTTTAATTTAGTGTAACTATTATTGTTTTAATCTGTTACGAATATTTTCTAAATTCGAAACTGTTACCTCTATACCACTATCTACCTTGGAAACAATAAATTTTGACCCTTCTAATATTATCGGTTCTATTTCCTTCTTGAATTCTGTATGCTGGTGAATAAACATTCTCATTTCATTTAGTAATCTATCCAGTTTCGTACAATCATCCATTTCCATAAGACGTTTTGCTTGTCTTTTGAAAAATTCATTTAATTCATTTACCTCCCCATATTTCATGCATTCCTCAATAATTTTTGTAACAATATAATTATTTTTGTTCATAAAATAAGGTTCAAGATCATCCACCTTAAATTTAGGATTTACTGTTATTAATTTTAAACAGTAATCAATATGAATATGTGATCCTACAAATCCTCCATAAAAATCCTGTACCTGTTCAAGAATATATGGAAACATCCTTAATGCATGTTCATACCAATTTTCAATTCCATCTTTACCATAACAGCGATAAGTTTTATAATCCATTGAAGTTGTATATTTATATGAGATAATTCTACTTAGTTCACTAAATATTCCTTTATTATCTAATGTCATTAAAGAAATAAATACCTCATCTATTTTTTCATAATGAATTTTTTGAAGTATATGAAGGCCTTGTATCTTTAAATCATCATTTGTCTCATAAATAAATAACTCATATAACTTTCCTTTTTCTTCTTCTGAGAGTTTTTTAAACTTAATAAAAGAATTCCATATCGTCCCTTTTTTGTTATTATCCTTTGTTTTTTTATATAAGTCAGCAAGTTCTGCTACACTTCCACCTAAGAGATTTTCAAAATTGTATGATATATTACAATCTAAAATAACATCTCCAATATACCTCTCATACCATTCAAGAAAGTGATTAGTATTTTCATCACGTGGGATTCTTTCTTGTGATACGTGAATATTAACCAATTCCCCATAATTATTTCCATTAACAATGAGTGCAATTTCATCATCATAACTATATACACTACCATCAGGATATTTAAACCTCTTATAACAGAGACTTAATAAACCTTCTTGAAATGCATATTTATTATTCTGACTTTCATTAATAAATTCACATTGATATCTGTTTACATCTTTCATACTTTCTAATTTGGGCAGTCTGTTTTCTTTTCCACACAACTCATAATAAATCTCTTCTCTTCCACCAAATTTCATCAAGTCTCCATGAGGTCCCTCTCCACCATCTCCAATTTCTGTTATGAACCAGAAATAATCTGGCGGAAGTTTAAAGTTATACTTTTCTTCTAACATTCGTACTTCACTAGCTTCTATTGGTGGATTTAAATTAATTTTCTTTCCTCTCTTTGCTTCTGCTAATTTTAATTTATTTAATATCTCTTTTTTATGCTTTTCATTTAACTTTTCATGTTCCATAATTTTTTCTCCTTATATAAAAATCATTGAATTTAGTTGTCTTATATATTTGATTTTCTCATTACATACATCTAATTAATTATGAACTCTATATTGTCAAACTTTACAATCTAACTTATATCATTTAGTTTTATTAATTTAACCTTGTAATTATATACAATAGCCAACATTCTTTTTATATCTTAAAACAAACTCATAATTAAATTCTTTGAAATCTCATAATCTATCTTGTTTTCATTCTCATCCTCATATCTTTGTATAGTAAAAAAATATTTTTATATTTACTTTTTCAATAAGTAGTGCAACTATCACAGGCCTTTTCTATTTTTGTGGAATTATAGATTTTATATATGATGTAATCATATCCGGAATATAGAAATCTATGTAATTATCAATTAATGCATTTATATACTATTGAAAAACCACCCAAAAGACAGTCATCAAACTAAATTAAACTCCTCCCAAAATATCCATTTGGAGCATTTATCATTTTAGCAAATTCACTAAGAAATGATTCTAAATCATATATATTTTTTCCCTCAAGTATATAAATCTTTTTCATAAAAAAGCCTCCTATACATATATAACTGCACATGTTTCTTATACTCTATTTAATATTTTTATTTCCAAATTATATTTGTTTTACGCTAATTACTTTATTTTAATCGACATAATCCATTTCAATATTTAGTATTTTTTTGAAATTTTTTCTAATATTTCAATTTGTTACTTTGATTAGTCATAAAATATGTTAATGTTTTTTAATTAAGCACCTAAAAAGTAGTAATAAAAATAATATTAATATAACCATGCCATAATATATTTCATCTAATCTGAAAAAAATAAAAAAGATGATTTAATAAATCATCTTTTGTGTTCTAGATAATTCTATATCTACATATATTTTTATAAATAATCCTATATAAAAAAGAGAATGAGCTAATCATCCTCTTTCACTTCATAACCAGGTAATTATTCTTAAAATGCGAAACGCATTCTTATTGGGGTGTGCCCCATTAGTAGTACAAGCATAACTTGTCCATTTTTATTAGTAATAAGCCTATATATTCTATTAAATACCTAAAAATAAAAAGTACTGTAACAATATTTTTTTAATCTATCAAATCATCTCCAAGCGACAAATACTTAGGAATATTTTTATTTCCCACACTATATTCACCATTAGTTTTATCAGAATATACCGACAATCTAAAATAGCAGTGTTTAGGATTAAACAAGCCTCCTCTTGGTTGATATAAATATTCATATTGAAAATTAGGATCATCCTTCAATTTAACAGTTATGTAATAATCAGTATTAAGAAGCCCTGTTGTAATTTTTTTGCTTTCAATGTTATCTTTTTTTATTCCTTGTTTTTTCATATATTTATACATTTTTTGTTCTGCAAAATGTTTCTGTACTGGATTATAAATAATCCACAAACCCACTATCAATGCACAAATAATTGATATAAAAATCCTTTTTTTTGACATCCACTCACTCTCCTTTAAAAGTTTTACCACAAAATAGTAATTCTTATAAATGAAAAAGCAGTTGTACGATACAATGAAGTAATTGTAAATACTATCAGTCTACTTTTCAGTATAGAACACGAATGCTAGTATTAGGCTCTATAGTAACATATACTTCCCTCTGATAAATAACTTAGCTATTATTTTTTGACTTAATTTCTTCAAACCACTCCAACCCAATGTGATTAGCAGTTTTGACTGGATCGTTAGAGTAAACTAAATCATACTTATATTCTGCTTTCAAACCATTTTTTTGTACATCATAAATCATTTTAAACTCTGTTGGCATATCTCTATCATATTCTATACACAATTTTTTAATATTTTCGATATCTTCATTAATAATATCTAATACTGCAAATTGACGTTCAGTGGATACATCGTATCTTTCTTCACCTCCATCAATAGCATCATTCAAATTATGCTTTTTTACATACATATTATTTATTTTGTAAAAAAAGCTACTAGAAATGACATCTCCTTCACACGAAGCATATACATATACTTTTTCGGCTCTATTCTTAACATATTCTAAGCATATTGATATCATATCTGCTTGAGTTTCACTAAAATATTCCTCAAATTCTTTCATATTTCACATCTCTCCTTTACCAACTAATGATTTAGCTTCCCTTACTTCCGTAGCAGTTTCACACATCCCCTTAGATAAAAAACTGTATCTAAATACTAATAGTAGCAACAGTTTCATTTCCTGTTACCACTAGATTATGAAAGTCTGCTATTTTTCTATTCACTAGTCACTATTATCTATACCTTGAATTATTTTTTCAGTACAATCCCACAAGAACTGTTTATTCTTTATATGGTTCCGATTTAATAAAATTCTCTACTAAAAATTTATCTGTTTCATTTAAACTCTCAAAAAGTTCATTGAACATAGTTTTTGCATCTTTATTGTCTAAAAATGATAATGTGGCTATAGCTGCATGTCCAAACTGCCACGGTCCAATAAACTTATTGTTCTTTAAAAGCTTGCCGAGTTGGGCTAATCTATCAACAATTCTCTTATTACAATAATTTCTCTCTATTATTTTGAACATTGCCATAGCTACAACTCTTAAATTGTTAGCCTCTAGACAAACAATTAAATTTTTATTTTTAATCTTATAATTTTTAATTTCTTCTACTAATTCAAAGATCGAAACCATAATCTATCTTCCTCACATAACATTCTATTTATTTATATATCCTTATCTATCAATTATATATTTTTTTCCCCTTCAAAGTTATTCCACAATATTATCCAAACCTAAACTTTTTCTCCCTTTAATCTCACTTAATTGTAAAACCTTATTTCTTTGTTGTCTTAATAATTATTTAATTCCATTAAAAATAAATTTCTGTTCTTCAACATCTAAACATTTAGTTTTTGCTACATTAATTAATAATCCAAGCTTTGGATCATAGAGATTATGTAATATATTAAAAATAAATATATATCTATATTTTACCATAATATAAATCACACTTTTTCATTTATATGTAATTTTGCAGATATATGGAATAAAAACAGCAGCTCTAATTATTACTACTTTGCTCATAAAAAATATTTGTATTTCTACTAATTTTATTATTAATGATCTATATATTAAAATATATGAGTATATTGAAATATATAAAGAAGGTGACTGTAAGTCTCCTTCCTAAATAAGCAGATAGTTATTTTTTAATGTAAAATGCATTCTTGTTGAGGTGTGCCCCATTAGTGGTACAAGTATAACTTGTCCCTTTTTTCTAACAGTTCTATACTCAAATCAATTCTATATATTCTACACCAATAAAAGCCATGGCAAAGCTCATAGCACAATTGCCTAAATATGGATAGTTCAAAGTGAATTTTATACAAATATAACTAAAAATCAATTACAAATTAGGTAACATTCAACTTATTTCAATTACTTAGAAATATTCCATTCAGTATCTAATATACTATAAACAACATGACTTACATAATGATCATATAGCCATTCTGCATCTCTTAATACACCTTCATTCTTAAAAGCTAATCGCTCTGGTATTGCCCTACTTTTTAAATTCTCTTCTGCACACCTTATTTCAACCCTATGTAAGCCCAACTCCGAAAAAGCATAATTAACCATAGCTTTACAAGTTCTTGTCATGATGCCAAGGCCAGTAAATTCAGCCCCTAACCAATATCCAATATTAGCTTTTTTATGACCCAAATTCAGTTCATTATATCCAATGACACCTGCAAAATCACCTCTATACCATATACCTACTGTAAAATCTTCATTCTTAGAAAACTGTTCAAGACATGATTTAATAAATTTGTTGACATCTTCACAACTCTGTATACTATCCAACCAAGGTAGCCATTGTCTTAAATAATCTCTATTCTTATCAATTAATAAGTAATCTTCTTCAGTATGTTTCTCTTCTAAGATTCTCAATTCAATATCTTCATCTATTATTCTTTTAAACATTATTTGTATTTAGTGATATAGTCTATTATAAGCCCTAAACTCTCACTAAATCTCTCCCCCTTCGTTAAGTAATTTGTTGTAATCAATATATCCAACAGTAAAATCGAGTTTTTAATTATTAGCCTAATAAGAATATAAATAATTAAAAGTTAATTATTTCATTAACTTTTCTCTCAAATAAAACTAAATTTTCGTTCTTAATATCTTTTAATAATTTAATAATTGTTTTTCTTGTTTCAATATCCAAGTCTAATAATATTTTTCCATAAATTTTACGATATTCATCATGATTTAAAATTCTACATTGTAAAATTTTCGCCCACTCGCTTGCTTGAGGTAGCATGCTTGGAATTGTTTTTCCTTGTATAAATAGTGATTCCTCTATACTGTTTTCTCCCAAATAATCAATAGTATGAATAATTCCATACATAACCTCATAAAATTCAGTGTCGTCAAATAATACATCACATAAATCTTTTATATTTTGTATATTTCCATAATCTCCTACGTTTGCTAAAGCCTCCTCAAACAATTCAAATTCTTCATTTGTTCTCATAAAGCGGTTGTCTTTTAATTTCTTTATTTCTTTTTCAATATTCATACTTGCTCCTTTAATTATTAATATTTATATATAGTTTTATGAATAATGACAAGCTTTATAATAAAATAGTGCTTAACAATACAAATTGCTTTAATCTCTCTGTATTTGTTTTAAGCTTCTTTTTGATTCCCATTGAAGTTGTTTAACCTTTGAATTAGAATATTCTCTTAATATTTCTATTGATTTCTCATTTGGAAATGCCTGTAAAGATCGAAGTAACTTCCACATTATTAAATCATCATTTTTATACTCAACAAACAATTCAATGATATCATTAAAACATGCATCATTACTGTTATAGTAAGATATAAAACCTATAGCATCAATTGCTTCAATTATTTGTCCATATTCTCCATTATGTAAACATTTTTTTAGTTGATTAAGTGCAGGCACACCTATTTTACATATAGTTCTAGCAACTATATCTCTAGGTAGTGGGTAATTATTTTTATTAAATGGTTTATCTGGAAGTACTTTGTGTTGATTGGTTCCAATTTTGCCTAAATATTTTACTAACAGTTGGCTAACTTTTTCACCAAATAAACTGATTGATTCTGTAATAGCAATCTTTGTATATAGCTTTTTTTCTATTGTTAGAGATTCAATAAGAGAAGTCATAGTTTCTTCATCTTTATAATTTCCCAATAATTTTGCAGCTATAGTCCTTTCTACAGGAACTTTAGATTTTAATAATTGAATTAACTCTTTTTTCGTACACTTCTTGTAAATTAATAAATCTTTATCCTCTATATATCCCCTATTTCTAAGTTGTTTTAGATTGCTTTTTATTGTATTCACCTTCTTATATTATAAAATCTCATCAACAAATTGTTGCACATAACTACTGTATTCCCGAAACTCATGAATTAAGTATTTATTCAACTTCCCATTATAGATATAATAGGATTTTCCAGTGTAATCAATCTAAAATCAATATTCTTAACATATATAAATTCAATTTATTTCTATATATATTTTACCATACTGTAGGATCTTCTGGTATATATTGTATATTTGTGCAATAAGAAAAGAGAATGTTTTAACATCCTCTTTCATATTAATACGCAGGTAATTATTTTTCATATCTACAGTGTATTCTTGTTGTGGTGTCCCCCATTAGTGGTACAAGCATTACTTGTCCATTTTTTTCTTAATACATTTGAAAATCTGAACCCTCAGAAATAGACTATTTATTGTCTCTACTTAAACAAATTTAGTCCAATGTAATCTTATATATGTTGATAATAATACAGTTAACTAACCCCATTCTTTGATATAGTACTATGGAAAAAGATATATTTTTATCTCGTCCTTTGTTTTTGTAATATATTGGATTTACTACTATTAAATTAAAACTATGCTGAGGTATTCCAAGAATATAATATGTACTTCTTTTCTGTTTCGATAAAATACTCATATTCATTCCAATTATCTATGAGCTGAATTCCATTAATAATTTTTTTATTAATTATTTGATTTTTTAAAACAGCTCTTATTAAATCTGAATTTTCTCTATATTCTTCTCTTGTTTTTATACAATATTTATAATCAAATAGAATCTTATCTATAAATGTATCGTAATTAAATTCTATAGGCTCATAATCAATTAAATACTCCCATATAATATTATCTACCTCAATTAATTCCTTTTCATTTTTCACATCAATATCCGAAAATCTCCATTCATTATCAGAACATATAAGCCTCTTTAGTAATGATACATACCCCAATCGCTTTGAGTTTACTATTTTTTTATCTATCGATACTATAATAATAGTTTGTTCCCCTACATAATAAGTTTCTACTATCCTTATTTGCTCTTCTATATTATTTATCTGATCCCAGATAGTCATTATACTTATTTTATCCTTTAGTAAACTTAACATTTCTACATAAAAATTCTTCATCTTTTTCACCTTTTTCTTAATATATTAATATCAAATTATTACAAATAGCTATAACATTCACGAACCTAAATATATATAAATGTATTTTACCACAATACTAATCACCCATTTACATTTATATTAAGTTTCGTTAATATATTCATATACTTCAATAAAAAAGACGGCAATTCTAAATCTTCTTCATGTATAGGCAGATAGTTATTTTAAATATAATATATTCCTGTTGGGGGTATATCTCGGTTTTGATACAAACACAACTTGTCTATATATATTCTTTTAATTAAATATATTGAGCTATTTTATAACAGAAAAAAATATATCCTTCTCTTGTATATTTATCTACTTTTAAATTTTAAAAAACAAACCCGCTCAAATAGGCTATTTATTGATAATATTATATATAGTGAGGTGATATACTTGAAAGAAAGAACATTATTTGAATTATTAAGTGAAGTTGAAGATGAAGACACATTTATAGACTTTATTGAAGCATTAACAAAAGATAGAATAAATAGTAGATATAATAAAACTAATGATGAATGGCAAAACAACACTATTGAAGATTTTTTAGATTCAGCTTGTTCATGGGGGAAATGTTCAAAAAACGGATTAGAATTTTATAAAAAACCTAATAATCAATGGAAAAGGTGTGCTCAAATAATCTATATGGGAAAAATCTATGAATAAACTATATTAAAGATAAATTAGGTTAAGTAAAGATTGGAGATTAAATATGAAAGAAATATTAGCTGAATTTTTACAAGATAAGATATCAGATCAAGAATTTTATGATGCAATTTATGATTTTATAGTTGACCAAAATATTCGTTCAGGCGAATATGAAGGCAATATTTTTATAATAAAGAAGTTAGATAGGTTAAATTTCATTATCTTTAAAGAATATTTCTATCGTAAAAACAATCATAGGGAGATCTCTAGTGCTATTTCACTCTTTAGAAAAGATATTCTGATAGCAATAAATGAACATGCTCATAAAAGTGGTTTTGTAGTTAAGGGTTATGGATCTGAAAGCAATGAAGTAATAACATCTTGGTAGGTTAAAAAATTTAATAGCTTTTTCTCTAAAAGAACTCAGGTTTACTTTGGTAAAGATAAAGTATTCTATTAACACATATTCTTAAAAATAAAGAAAAAGGGGTATCTTTCAATACTCATTGAAAATACTTATTCAATAATTTTTGTATTCTAATAGTAGATACAGTTGACCTTTGCTTTCTAACTAACTTCGAAACATACTCAACATGCATAGTATATGTGGAAACATATCTCCAAAAGCCACCTTTATTTATGATATAGTTCATATCTATTAATTCCAAATGCTACTTATTAATGTTTTATACATTTCAACTTCTTCATATAATTTAATAAATGTAAAAAAGAAGGCGGCTAAAAGTCTCCTTCTTTACCAAGCAGATAGTTATTTTAAGTATAACTCATTCTTGTTGTGGTGTCCCCCATTAGTGGTACAAGCATAACTTGTCCATTTCATCTTTTATATCAACCTATCCTTAAACCCTTTTTATATTTAAGAAATCCATCTTCCATAATTAACTCAATCATTCCTGTTTCATTCAAATATTCAACATATTCAAATCGCTTATAAATATAAACATAGACTGAGGTACATTTCCTCCAACTTCTACAAAAAAATTACTCCCACAATCAATTAAATTGTAAGAGTAATTTATACAACTTTAGTAATTAACTATGTTCATATTACTTATTTTCTTTCATTTAACTAACCTAGTAGAAACCAAGAATATTCCAGAACTTTATACTAACATCATCAGAAGGCAACACTATCCTATAATTTATGTTTTCCCGAACGTCTGAAAAATCCTCAACCTCGCTAAACTTTCGACAAGTATTGCATTAGTAACGTTTATATTTCATGTTAATATCATTCTACTCTTAAAACCTTATATTCACATACATCAACCATCACACCTATTTAATCAACTTTAGCAGTGGTCAGCACTCCACATGCATAGTATGTGGAAACATATCTCCAAAAAACCGCCGTTATCTATGTTACGGTTCAGCGTACACATCATAAAGACTATTTTTAGTTTTCATATAACCTTAGATAACCTATGTTTTTTTTCATTAAATTGTTCACTTCTTTGATACTTCAAACAATTTAATGCTTATTTTTCAAGTTCCTCTAATATTTCTTTAAACCATTGTTTTGAAAAACTGTGAGATCCTATTCCATAATCAACTGTCTTTAACTGATATTTTAATATTTCACTATAAGCTTGGTCTACTTCTATTTGCTCCAATTCTTTATTTAGATTTAATAGTTCCTTCTCTCCTAATTCAATCTGAGAGATTATGTTCTTAAGAATTTGTTTCTTGCCTTCATCCTGTATTACTAAACCTAAAAAATGAAGCTTAGATAAAGCTGTTACCTCCAACTTGTTTAGCGGAATCTCTTCAAACATCCATTTGAAGAAAGCTTCTTTCCCTTCTTTAAGGACATAATAAACTTTCTTATTTCTTCCCTTCTCAACTTTTTCCTCAAATTCTACTAAGTTATTTTTAACGAGTTTCTTTACAGCACTTTGAATACTACCATAACTTGCACTATAAAACAGTGAGATGCTACTTTTAAAAGCCGAATTCATTTCATAAATAGTAAGTGGCTTAATCATTAACATCCCCAGAATTACATATTCCATTTTCTTAATCCTCCTCTAACATATATCTTATAGTAATATATCTACAATTGTTTTGTCAAATTCTATTGACAATCAAAATCACATATATTACTATTGGTAGCATATACTGTTACTAATAGTAATATATCTATTAGAAAGAGGTGGAAGTATGAAAAAATTATTATTATTTCTTGGAGTAATAATTGCAATTGTTATTATTTGTATAGTGGTAATGATCTATTTAAAAACTAGACCACTTGCTAAAGACCAGGCAATTTCACTAATTCAAGAATCTTTAGAAAAGAAAGTTGATAAGAACGAAACTATACCTAATGGTCTTTTACGAATCGAGTCTTCACAGTTAGAATTTTCACATAATTTTACTTCAGGTTTAAGTCATGGAGTTCCTATAGAAGATGATCAATCTTTCCATACAGCCAGCATAGGTAAGATTTTTACTGCAACACTTGTTAATATGCTAGAAGAAAGAAATGTACTTAATATTAATGACCCAATTACTAAATATCTGGATGATAAAGTTATTGAGGACATTTTTGTATATAAAGGAATAGATTATAAGTATAAAGTTACAATAAAACAACTTCTAAATCACACAAGCGGTGTGGCTGATTATTTTGAAGACCCTGTCACTAGTGGCCCTAATATGAGAGAATTAATGATAGAGAAACCCGACAAACTCTGGACTCCTTTAGACCTTGTTAAATTTACTAAAAATAATCAGAAGGCTGTATCATCTCCAGGTCAAAAGATGCATTATTCGGATACAGGATATATTTTACTAGGACTGATTGTTGAATCTGCAACCGGCAAATCATTTCATGAAAATCTTCACGAAATGATATTTGATCCTATTGGAATGAATGATTCATATCTTATGTTTTATTCAACACCAAAAAATCCAGAAAAGAAACTTAATGAACTTTATTTTGAAGGTAAGAAAATTCACACATATAAAAGTCTTAGTGCAGACTGGAGTGGCGGTGGTGTAGTATCAACTTTATCTGATTTATGTAAGTTTTCTAGAGCACTTAACAAGTATAAATTAGTTAGTAAGGAAACGCTTGATAACATGTATACTTTTAACCAAAAGTATATGAACGGTATGTATTACGGACTTGGAGTTATTGAGTATCACTTCGAAGAATACTTCCCTATGTTGAAATATCTACCTAATGTAACTGGACATATGGGAGTATTCGGTACTCAGATGTTTTATGATAAAACCAGTGACACTGTGATCATACTAAGTTTAGGTTCTACTGATGGAACAAGCAAAAGCGTAAGATTGCTAATTGATGTATTATCTATCCTTGCTAGAATCAAATGAGATAAGCCCGTACAAAAGTGACTCATGTTACACTTCAAATAAAATAGCTATTAATCGCTGCTTTGTAATTCCAATTATATTCTTTCATTTGATATATCAACATGCAAAATGGTTTTAGTTCATCATTAACCTCATTGATACGTTTATTTTATGAAAACCTCCCTTACTTGTGGTACGGTTCACCTTTGTTAATTCTAAATACTTACTTATTAATGTTCTATGCTTCAATATACTCATATATGTTAATGACTAAAATTTAAAAAGGAGACTCTCAGTCTCCTTCCTTAATAAGCAGGTAGTTATATTTAAAACATAAAAAGTATTCTTCTTGGGGTGTGCCCCATTAGTGGTACAAGCATAGATTGTCCATTTTTTCTAATAATTCTATGCTCAAATCAATTTTCTATATTTCACCACAAACAAAAGCCATGGCAAAATTCATAGAATAATCCAACATATATGATAATAAGAAGTTAAATATTTAAAATATATTTTGTTTAATATAAAGGAGAAAGTACAATATTGTATTGAATCACAATACAAACTCTGTATTATAAAACAAAAGATAACCTAGTATAAAGTTCTTTTTTATTGATTCAATTAATTATTTTACATTAAATTTTTGCTATATTTTTTATTTACTCCTAGATACAAAAATAATCTTAAACTAATCTATATAATTTATTTTTTCTAGTAATTTCTCATCATCATATTGTTCAAATAATAAAAGTTCTTCGTATGGATTACCTTTTAGTTTTAAAATCTGTGAAAAAGCTGGTTCTGTTTTTAATCCTTGTTTTTTTAAATCTATTATTTTATTTTTAGCCTATGTTAAATAACTTAGTTGATTTATATAGAAAGTATAAAAGCACCTTCTAGAAAAGTATATTTAAAACATACTTCCTGAAGGTGCTTTTTATTTAACTTCTTTCTGTATTGAGAAATCTAATGTGATTTTTAAAACTACTCCTCGTATATACTATATGATATATTTTAATCAAATAAAGTAAACTCTTCCACTTTATTTGTTTCTCCTTCGCCAATAATAAGCCCACCAACAACATATGTTTTCTTATCTACTGTTACTACTCCATGACTAGATTTTGCGATAGGCATATTTTTTTTGATTTTCCATGTGTCTTTTTCAATATCGTATTCTTCTATTATATTAAGTACCTTGTTCTCATCCCAACCACCAATAACGTATATCTTTCCGTTTACAGTTGTTATTCCAATATCTTTTCTTTTGGAAGGCATATTAGCTTTAGTTGCCCATGTATCTGTAGTTGGATTATATTCCTCTACTACTCCAGTTGTTTTAAATTTACTATTCATCCCACCAATAACATATATCTTGCCATTTACAGTTATCGCTCCAAACTCACTTCTAGCAGTAGGCATACTAGCTTTAGTAGTCCATGTATCTGTAGTTGGATCATACTCCTCTACTGTATTTGTGAACATTCCACTTCCATCCATTCCACCCATAACATATATTTTGCCATTTACTTGAACTACTCCATGAAGCATTCTTTTATTAAGCATACTAGCTTTAGCTGTCCACGTATCTTTAACCGGATCATACTCTTCTACTGTATCTATCATAAAAAAGTCATCATCTCGTCCTCCTGTAACATATATCTTGCCATTTAATGTCACTGCTCTATGTTGTGATTTAGCTGTAAGCATATTAGCTTTGGCTGTCCATTTATCTTTTTCTACTTCATATTCCTCCATCAAATTGACCACTTTATCATTACTGTTTCCTCCAATGGCATATATTTTTCCATTCATTGAAACTACTTGATGACGCCATCTAGGATTTATCATACTAGCTTTATTAGTCCAGTTCACCGCACTCATCGAAGTATTAGTTTTTTCATTCAAATTATTCATATCTGTTGAAATATTGCTTTGCTTACATCCTATACAGAATACAATTATCAAAATTAAAATTAATGATACCTTAAAATTTTTCATCTACAATCCCCCCTCTTTCCTAGTTTTTAATTTTGGCTAACTAAACAACTTAACATATTGTTTAATTCTCTTATTTGATGAATTAACTAAACTATTATCTCAATACTATATTCTTCAATTAATTTGTTTTTCCTTGTGATACAGATATATTTACGACACATTTCGCAAGTGACTCCATTACTATAGCTAGAGTTAAAAGAATTTAAAATTTTTTTTGTTTTTTACTTATGATACTGTTCACCTCTAATAATTCTAAATAATATTTTATTAAAGTTCTATACATTTTAATATTCACATATGTTTTTATAAATAGTCATACTAAAAAAGAGAATGCTCTAACCATCCTCTTTCTTCTCATAAGCAGGTAATTATTTTTGAAATGCATACCGCATTCTTATCGAGGTGTGCCCCATTGATTGTACAAGCATGACTTGTCCAATTATAATTTATATTTATTATATATTATTCTAAGTTTTTCGTTCATATGTACTCCAAAGCACTTTCATACTATCACATAGTTATGACCCTCATAAGTGTATTTCACTTTAAATCTATAGACTAATAAATTTAGTATGTAATATTTTTTGTTGATATTTGTTGCATCCAAGTTTCTAAAGTTTCTTTTATCTCAAAGCTATCTCTCGATCTTTTTTCTTTTAATTCTTTCCAATTATGTTCTTCATCCACTTTTACTAATAATAAAACATATTCTCCATCTGAACTACTATCTGGATACCATCCTAAATCAATTAAAATATAATTTTCATCAGGTATATACCAATGACCATTTTTAAGTTCCATCTTTGTAATTTGCAAAATATCTTCAGTAAAATAACTCCAATTTTCTATAAATGATTTACTATCTTTTGATACTATAGGTTCAACATCATAAAATTTATTGTAGCAAACTGCAAATCCTGATGATATTTTTAATGGTAATAGATTCATACTATTTCTCCTAACTATAAATTTTTATATTTAACGGCTAGATATTCTATTTATATAATCTAATTAAGTCATAAAACTTTATTAAACTGTATATACTCATCTATTATTATATTTCCCCATAATAGTATTCTATATTTTTCTTCTGTTCAACTACATTATCTTTTATAGTAATATAGCTAGATTAATTTGTAATATTTTTATATTTATCAACTCTATATATAATGCCAAATTCAGCTAATGTTCTAATCACTTTAGTATAATAAATAAGTATATAATACACATTTTAGTATTTCATCTAACATATTTAGATGTTCTATCATTCTACCCTCTCTTCTAGAATAATTAAAAATCTATTTTAGCATAATAGTGCTAAATACTAATAATAATTGAATAAAAGGTGATTTAAAGATTAGTTTAATCCAGACTCTTTATAAACTTATTAATACAGTTTTCATATTGATTTCGTGAAAACTCAAGCAAAGGAATATTTTCAAACCATTCGATATCTTTTCCAATATACGTTGGAAATACTGTTCTATCTATACCTATCCTCTTCCACTGTACTAAAGTGTTAATATATTCTACCTCGCATACAACTACTATACAAGAAAAATCTAAATCATCTGGACATACAAGAATAGGTAATATAGTTGTTTCACATTCACATAAGCTTGTCTTTCTCCATACATACTCCTGTTCTTTTAAGTCTAAAAGCCAGCCTAGCCAAGTAGGAATTAAATTTAAGAAGTCATTATTACCAAGTATATTTACAAGCCATTTATCCAGTCTTATCCCATCCACGAATATCATTAAATATTCATCATCCACACATTCTGTTGTAATTATTTTTGCTTGAATTGAATTCAACAACCTCACCTCTCATACAGCAAATTCAAATCATCTTCTGTATCCATTTATCTCTATAAAATTCTTAATTTTATTTGCACTCATAATTCTATTGTATTATACAGTAATAAGCTTATAGATTATATAGCTATATTCTTTTGACATATATACTTCTTATCCCTTTTTTGATTAAAATATTATTAATCCTAGCAATTTCACTTTTTGTTCCGTCTATTAATTCATTTGGAAATTTAGCTTTTATTTCTTGAATTTCCTTTAATGTAAACCCAAGTTCTTTTTTCAATATATAAGTTATTTTTTTAATTCCTTTCCAATCTTCATATTCTTTATTATAATCTTCAAATAACTCCATAATAGCGTCAGTATCATGTGGCATATTTTTTCAATATTAGTCCATCTTCACAAAATAAGTTTTTAAGCATCTCTGTAAGTCTAGTTATAGTATCTCAAAATGCATTCTCATTTTTCTCTCATTTATATAGTCTTTAATAAATAATAGTTTATAAATTTTCTAATTTATATGATAGCACTATAAATCCGCCTCAAGCACAAAATAGTTTACTCATATATTTTCCCCATATATAATATCTGGGCACATCTTTTCCATGCATTATCTGGCTTATCATAGAATTCCAATCCAGATTTTGATGTTTCTCCCCACTCATGTGCTGCTTCCAAGAATATTTCAATTGTTTCGTTTTGCCATTCATCATTTACTTTTTTATTGACAAAATGTACTCTATCCTTTACTTAAAGCTTTAATAAAAAGTAAAAATGAATCTTCATCTTTAACCTCATTAACCATCTCAAATAATGATTTTCTACCCATAAAAACTTAGTCTCCTTAACTTCTTATTCTATATAAATTTATCTAAATATCCTGCATTTCTATATAATTAGATCTATCTCTTCTATTAGTCTATCGTATATTCTTTTCTTAGATTTTAATATCTCTTCATTCTTTATTTTTTTTAATATACAAATAATTTCTTCTCTACTAGGTGGATTAATAATTTTATATTCACCTTTTATGTGTAAAGATGTGCACGAATTAACCATATATTCTAGTGCATTTAACACTATTAATCCATACCTACCTCCTAAATATAACCATTCTTCTATGTCTTCCCATGTAGGTTGTGAACAAGCATATAACTCATACCACTGATCTTTGGTAGTAGAATTGGAAATGTAATTTTTTATCCAGCTAATTACTCTATTCTCTTTAAAATAACATAAATGACGCTTCGCTTCATAATCTTTTATTTTATCATTGAACATACCTTCAACATATGCTATAACTCTAGATAATCCTTCATCTCGAGGTAAACATCTAGAAGTAAGATACGACCTAAACACCGAATCGATTTCATTATCATTTTTCCAAAGATATCTTACCCAATCAGCAGAACAAATCCCTAATACTTCTCCAATAATTTTATACAAAATTTCTTTTTGACAATCGTCTACTATTTTTAATCTTTCTAATACTTTTTTAAATAATAAATTTTTATCATAACTTTTAAGAACTTTAATTTCTTTCTCTTTTATTTGTCCATGAAATTCTATATATTTAATTAGGCTTTCTAAATCATTTCTTCCTTCATCAAAACAAATATCAGAAAAAGTATTAAACCAATTTTTCCATCTATTTGATTCTGAACTATTTGAATTCAATCCTTTCTCATCTAAAAAAGGTTCCATTTGCCATATTTCAGTTCCTATTCCATATAACTCAGTAACTTTTTCAAGATATGTAATAAAAGAATCAGCAATAAAAAATATTTCACCTTCTTCATGACTCCAATATACAATACTTTGTTCTTTATCTTCTTCCATATCAAAAGCTAATATATCTCCGTTCCCTACTTTATAAAATTGAAGCTTATTTTTTAATTCACATTCTTCTCCATCATACGATTCAAGTTCTTTGACCAAAGGGTTTAAATCTTCAATCCATTCTAAACTCCAACAAATTTCACCAGAAAATATTTCTCTAAATTCATTAGGTAGATTTACATCTTCAGGAAGATACCAATTAAATTCTACGTGTCTTGAAAAATTCAATAGAATTTTTTTAAAAGAAATAGGCAAAGAGAATCCAAGAATTTTCTCTTTATTTTCTATTTCTTCTTTTGTTGATGGTGGTTCAATTACAAGTTCTCTTGCCTCTCCTCCAAATACTTTAACCTTATCTAATATTTGCTTCCATTTATAAACTAAAGCTTTATAATTATAAACACTCATATTTTTTAACCTCCAGGTATACATGAAAATATAGTTATTATAAACCTTTAACCCATCAAAAATTATTCTTTATAATAACTTTAAATTTATAATTTATTTTAATTATGTCATACGCTATAACTTACACATTATATTTAATAACGAGCTTATCATTTATTATATAACATTTTCCATATATTGCAGTGATATCTAAAGATGAATTTAAATTAAAGTTTAATTCCTTTTATTTATAAAATACAAAAAAGAAGATGATTTTAAGCCTCCTTCCTCAATAAGCAGATAGTTATTTCCTAAATGTAAAATACATTCTTGTTGGGGTGTTCCCTATTTTTAGTACAAGCATAACTTGTCTATTTCTTCTAGTCTGCTTTTATCCGTCTTCAGTATTCAATAAATCCCTTTAATCTATCACATATGAACTTTCAAATTTTCATAGGGGAATAAAGGCGAGTTTAAAAAGAAAAATAGCAAATTAGAAGAAGAAAATAAAGGGGTTAAAAAACAATTAAAAATTATTTATATCCCAAACTCTATTTTTGTGAATTTGAAAAATTTGCATATGATTATAAAAAGAAATTTCTAAGCTAGATAGAGATTATATTTACAAAAACTAATACAATATCTCCCAATAATGTGGTGGTAATTAGAAAAATATGGTACATTTAATATGTTATCTATAAGTTAATATTCACAAACCTATGTCGTGAATACAGCTACATAATCAGAAATAACGAACTAGGTTCATAAAGAAAACGCTATGCGAAAGTGATGCTATATTTCAGAAATCTATATAATAACTAGATATTAATTGGCAGATGTACAAAATATTACTTATATAATTGGAGGATACACAAATATGATATATCTTGTGCGTCATGGTGAAACTGATTGGAACTTATTTAAGAAATTTAACGGTTGTACAGAAACTGCGTTAAATCAAACAGGAATAGAGCAAGTAAAATTGCAGGCAGAAAACTTGAAAAGTGTTTGCTTTGATGTATGTTTTAGTAGCCCCAAAAAAGAGCACGTCAAGCTTGCGAGATTATCTATAATGGCATAAGCGTTCTAGATGATAGACTTACTGAAATAGATTGTGGTGAGTTTGAAGGCACAGAGGAAACGTTGGAATCTATTTTAGCCTGTTTTGGGAAGCGTGCACTATAGGAAATAAGGGTGTTGAAAGTTTTAAAGAATTCATGAGACGAAATTGTGATTTCTGCGATATGGTTATAGAAAAATATAGGGGTAAAAACGTCTTAATTGTTACTCATGCCGCAAACGCACGTATAATAAATTATTATTTTACTGGCAAGCCCGGGGACTATGATTTTAAAAAAGCTGTTGTCCAAAAAGGCGGGTTACTTACTTATGAAAATTCATAAATCTAGAATAATAAATCGTTAAGCCAGGATAGAGAAAACATGTATTTTTACCAAAACCAAAGATTATGATCATACTATGTAGTTGATGTTATAATAATCACAATTAAAACGTGTTAAAGAATTACTCACGATTAATTTTGAGAAGGCAAGTTTCCGCATGCATCTTCGTATAACAACATATTGACGACATGGCCAAAAACAAGGAAAGATAGCTCATGTCGTCAACATGCGGAACGTTAGACCCCATAAATCTCTTATAAAAAATATCCAACTAGTTTTCCTTATCAGATCTTATAAGCTTTAATTATTATTAATACAGTCTTCAAAGTACAAACGAATTGAATTTGTTTAAAGTTAATAATAATTCAACATCAATATTTGAAATGTTTCCTATTTTTTTGCTACATTTCTTTTTGAACAAACACAAGAGTATATGTCGCCATTATAGGTAATATAGAAAAGGGATATTCTAGCTTGACATTTTATTGAGTCTTGAAATGACCTTCAAGCAGTTAAAGCTGGAAAACCTGCAACTGTGACTGTTGTTTCAAATTTTTTGTTATAAACTTTCTTCTCATCTAATTAGATTCTCCATGATATTATCTTAATTATTTCTATTTTTTATGGTCTACGTTTTTTGTTTGCATAGTTAACGTATTCCTCTTTTGTCATACCGTTATATTTTCTATTGAATTCATCAAATGTAATATTTCTAGGAATATCAAAAATGGTAAAAAGCTTCCTTTTATCTTCTATGTTTTTAAGATCTATAATATTAAATGATGCTAGTGTAGGAATGGTCATTTGTGCCTCTACTATATCAACATTTATACCAATAGCAACACCATTTTCTAAATATTTTCTATTTTCTAAGTAATCGCCACCCAAATCAATTGGCCATTCTTCAATCATTTTCATACCAATTCCCCAACAGATCCTCCCGCTTTTATCGCCATAACTAATCGAAGGTCCTATTTGCAATGGAAATTCAATATCCTCTTGTGTAAGAACCTTACTTCCCACAATATCGTATGTACCCCAAATAATTCCATTATCAGCCATAATATCAACAGGTAATAATGGATGCTTTGTGATTTCTTTTACATGCATAGCTTTATCTTTTGTTTTGATGGCGTAACAACGCACAAGCAAAGGTACCATCATACACTCAGCAAGTACATGATTTTTTAAAATAACTTTTTCTTTTTTCATCTTGCTTATTTGTCCAATAATTAGTCCAAATCCATAATGTTCTAAGTCAAATTCAAATCGAAATATATCACCATTGTAATATTTTATGGTTTGGTGCGGTGTATTTTTCACCTTATCTACCTTTTCCATATAATCTACTGGGACATCTCGAATAAAAACCTCTACCCATCCTTTAAATTCTTCAACAGTTCTGATAACGGAAGTTTTGTTGCAAATTGGGATACTTAAAGCATTTTTTGTATTTCTTACAAAAATATTAGCAGGTTCTTTCGTATTTGTACCACCTGGATCGTTCTTGTTCCTATTGCTACGAACACTTGAAAAACCAAATTGAATACCATGGGGACTTCTACTAGAAATAGAGGTAAAGTTTATTTTTTTCTCCTTACCTCTAGCCGTCTTTGGCAACACCATCACTCTATTTCTTGTGTGAATTTCAACATCATTCTCGTAATATTCAAGTCTCTTATCATCATTATAATAGCTGATCACTTTACGTATTATGTCACCATCATAAACAACATAGTAGCCAGCTTTGATTTCAACTGTATCCCAATCCTCCCCTATGAGATCAATGGCAAAATATTTACGCTGTTCGTTAGTAAGCATAAGGTTCCTAAAATTTATTTTTCCCACAAGTATTCACTCCTTGAATAATAAATCTAATATAAATTAACTTCATATAATTTTAATTTTTCACTATATTTGAAGAGACTTTTTCACGTTCTCCTACGTGTTCTCTCATACCATATCATACAACAATTCTTGTTTCTATACTCCTTTTTAGATATTTAAAGGCGCAATTTTCGCTGTTTTTACTAAAATAATAGAAATCACAAAATTTCTGAAACACTAGTAAAATAAAAAAGGGAACTCTAAGTCTCCTTTCTTAATAAACATGTAATTATTTTTTTAAGCCAACTCAAAATCAACAAATTGTACATGTTTCGCTGTTTTGCTGACATAAGATAAAGAAATATAATCAAATCCATTGCGAATGACATCTTTCCATGCCATTGTAGTATTGTCAATCAAAACAACTTCTCCATTTTCATTGAAGTCATAATCTTCTTTTTCATCTTCATAATCAATACTATAACCCAACTCTAAAATCAAGTTAGATATAGAAATATCTAATTTTTTAAAAGGACGATTTTCAATTTGTTCTTCTGAATAACCTTGGTTTCTTTTTTTCTTTGTCTGGTATATTATCTACTAGCCCAACGTTAGATTTTAAAAAGTCCCTATATTTTTTTATCTCATTCATCTTCACACCTCTTTTATTTTTATAATCTATGTTAAGTAACTTTGCAACATTATGTAAATACAAATATATAGAAAGTCTTAATGATAGTTCACATATTATCTATTTTTATTCTTTTATTATTTAATCTACCTTTTAATGTGTTTATTAATTAAGATAGTGCTAAGTAGCACTAAAAATCCTATAACAAAATATAAATTAGTAGATATATTATTTTGTTCACAATTTTCTTTAATTGTTAAAACATCCAAATTTTCTATAATATGTTTTATATCATTTTTTTCTTTATCTTCTAATTTTGAATCAATTATTTCTAAGAATTTGACCAATTCTTTTCCAGATATAATATTTTCCTTTTCTAATATATCTTCCTTAATACTTACAGGTACTACTCCTTGAGGAGAAAGCGGAGTATAATTTCTATTATCTACATGTAGAAACAATAAAACCAGACTACCTTTTTCATTTAAATCATAGTGTAAGCTTGTTGTATTATCAGGTGTAGCGACAGTTAAATTTTGTTTTTGAATGTTACCTTTTAGATAATAGTGTACATTAACATTATAAACATTATATTCACTAAAAATCTTCTTCCTAGATTCACCTTGTACAGTACCTATTAAAATAACATTAGAGTTCTGAAATAGTTCCGCAACTGATAAATGTACCCAGCAGGCATGGACATTCATTGTCATTATTATAGCTAAAACAATAGATATAACTGCATTTTTAATATTTAACATTAATCTCCTCCTAATACTTTTGTATAATTCATAAAAACTTCTTTCAGTCCTTGTCTTTTAAAAGATCTCTTCTATCAAGATAATGCTATTAAATTATATTTATAAACTTCTTTATCATATAGTTTTACTACTCTAATTATTCCTATTTGCTAGTTTCAAAATCGCTTCGATTAAGTGTTCATATTTCCAATAAGTAGCCTTCTATATTATACAATACTTTACATAATTTGTATTAATGTTAATATAAGAAATTGATTTTTTATGTTATAAATAAATTTATTCTCAAATATATTTTTATAAATAATCCTATATGCAAAAAGAGAATGTTCGACATTCTCTTTTATTTAATGCGCAGGTAATTATTTTTCAAATGTAAATTGCATTCTTCTTGAGGTGTGCCCCATTAGTGGTACAAGCATAACTTGTTCAATTATAGTATATAGTTTAGTCATTATATTTTAATGTAAACTCACTTTAATGTATCAGAATCTATATGACTCTTATATTATCTCTATAATCATAAATAACCTGCTATTTAATTTAGTAATAATTACATAATCTATTTACTTATATAGTTTATTAAACTCTTTTTGTTTAAATATTTCCCATCCCCAATGTAGTCTCCTTCGTTTCTTATTCTATATAAATCTATCTAATGCTGCATCTCTATATAATTAGATCTATCTCTTCTATTAGTCTATAATACTTTCTTTTTTTAGATTTTAATATCTCTTCATCCTTTATTTTTTTTAATATACAAATAATTTCTTCTCTACTAGATGTATTAATAATTTTATATTCACCTTTTATATTTAAAGATGTCCATGAATTAAGCATATATTCTAATGCATTTAAAACTACCAATCTATATCTACCCCCTAGATATAACCATTCTTTTATATCTTCCCAAGTAGGTTGTGAACAAGCATATAACTCATACCACTGATCTTTGGTAGTAGAATTGGAAATATAATTTTTTATCCAACTTATTACTCTATTATCTCTAAAATAACATAAATGACGCTTCGCTTCATAACCTTTTATTTTATCATTGAACATGCCTTCAACATATTCTATAACCTTAGACAACCCTTCATCTCGAGGTAAACATCTAGAAGTAAGATACGACCTAAACACTGAATCGATTTCATTATCATTTTCCCAAAGATATCTTACCCAATCAGCAGCACAAAGCCCTAATGCTTCTCCAATAATTTTATACAAAATTTCTTTTTGACAATCGTCTACTATTTTTAATCGTTCTAATACTTTTTTAAATAATAAATTTTTATCATAACCTTTAAGAACTTTAATTTCTTTCTCTTTTATTTTTCCATGAAATTCTATATATTTAATTAAGCTTTCTAAATCATTTCTTCCTTTATCAAAAGAAATATTAGAAAAAGTATTAAACCAATTTTTCCATCTATTTGATTCTGAACTATTTGAATTCAATCCTTTTTCATCTAAAAAAGGTTCCATTTGCCATATTTCAGTTCCTATTCCATATAACTCAGTAACTTTCTTAAGATATGTAATAAAAGAATCAGCAATAAAAAATATTTCATCTTCTTCATGACTCCAATATACAATACTTTGTTCTTTATCTTGTTCCATATCAAAAGCTAATATATCTCCGTTCCCTACTTGATAAAATTGAAGCTTATTTTTTAATTCACATTCTTCTCCATCATACGATTTAAATTCTTTTGCCAAAGGATTTAAATCTTCAATCCATTCCAAACTCCAACAAATTTCACCAGAAAATATTTCTCTAAATTCATTAGGTAGATTTGCATCTTCAGGAAGATACCAATTAAATTCTACGTGTCTTGAAAAGTTCAACAGAATTTCCTTAAAAGAAATAGGTAAAGATAATCCAAGAACTTTCTCTTTATTTTCTATTTCTTCTTTTGTTGCTGGTGGTTCAATTACAAGTTCTCTTGCCTCTCCTCCAAATACCTTAACCTTATCTAATATTTGCTCCCATTTATAAACTAAAGCTTTATAATTATAAACACTCATATTTTTTAACCTCCAGGTATACATGAAAATATAGTTATTATAAAGCTTTAACCCATCCAGAATTATTCTTTATAATAACTTTTAATCTATAATTTATTTTAATTATGTCATGCTCTATAAATTTCACATTATATTTAATAATGAGCTTATCATTTATTATATAACATTTTCCATATATTGTAGTAATATCTAAAGATGAATTTAAATCAAAGTTTAATTACTTTTATTTATAAAATACAAAAAAGAAGGTGACTTTAAGTCTCCTTCCTCAATAAGCAGATAGTTATTTTATAAATGTAAAATGCATTCTTGTTGCGGTGTGCCCCATTTTTGGCACAAGCATAATTAGCCTGTTTTTTTTAATATTATTCCAATTAAATGTACTGATCTATTCTATGACAGCAAAAGAATACACTCTTCTCTTTTATATCTATCTCCTTTAGAATTTGAAAAAAATAAGCCCTCTCAAATAGACTATTTATTGTGTCTACTTAACGGGGTTCAGTCCAATTTTTAATTATTTCCACTGCCTACTTCACAGGAGCGGTTCATTTATGGTACGGTTCACCGAACTGACTCTTACTCCTAATACTTTTGATTTATTACCCATACATGATTGTACTTATCAGAAAAAACTGCATTTTTCGCTGGAATTTCTGATAAGTCTTGAATAGGAGAAATTACTTTCCCACCCTCTCTAACTACATTATTAAAAAACATTTCAATATCATCAACAATAAGATTTAACCATAAAGAACCTGTCCCAACTTCTGCAGGAGCAATTAATCCATATTCTTTGTTTTAATTTAAGACTCTGATTTTTGTATCACCTAGTTTCATTATTGTCTCATTCATTTTAGTCGTTTCATCAGTTTTTGATATTATTTCAGCTTTTAGTAATTTATCATAATAATCACTAGCTTCTTTTGCATTACTCACAACCATGTTAACTTCTACTCTCATTTATACACCTTCCTTTTCATTTTTTAATCCTATATAAAAAGCATTCCACAAATCTATCAATATGCTTTTCCTATCCCCCTCATCTATACTTTACTGATTTATTCCAATTCCATTTGATGATGACAAAAACATTTTTGTAATTTACTCATCATTCATTGGAGTATCAATTTCACCATTTACTCTTGCCTTTCTAACTACATTATTATAAATAATAAGTACATTTTCTCTAATTTATATTTAATTTTTTTAAATCCAAACTTAGAAACTCATTTTTATTGTACAATATTTCCTATAAATTATCATGCTGTTAATGATTGATTATTTTTTTATGTTCTAATTAAATTTGTTTCTACATATATTTTTATAAATAATCTTATATGCAAAAAGAGAATGATTTAACCATTCTCTTCATTTCATAGCAAGTAATTATCTTTAAAATGCATACCACATTCCTATCGCCGAATGCACCGTTTATTGGACAAGCATAACTTGTCTTTTTTATTTATCTATATGTAACTTTAAAATCATTATCATATTCATCTTTATATTCATCAAGTAGCTCTTTCAGAATTAAAGCATATTTAGAGTTATTTTTTCAAATACTTTTCATCCTTTAAATGTTACCATCTTTGGCATATTCACTAAACCTGTTATGCAATCCCAAAATGCGTTCCAATTCATTCCGTAAAATTTTGGGAGACTTAAAGATTCAGCAATTATTTCATGTAAGCTCTTTGTATTGTTTTTCCTCCAATGCTTTTCTTAAATCTGAAATCTATCTATTCTGCATCAAAATCAATAAAGTACTTTCTGTCTGGTGTATGTATCGTAAGGGTCGACAAATTGATATTGTCCTTTAAAATATCCACTCTGTATTCGAACATGATGTCGTCATTTTGCTTCTTCAAGAATAAGTAACTTCCTTCTTCTTGTTCTTCGGCCTCATCACTTATTTCATCGTAGATTTTTTCACCACTAACTTCTCCATAATATCCTGATTTTCTTATCTTTTCTTCTATTGCTTTAAAAAACTGTTTCATATTTTTTCTCTCTCTTTCTTTTTTTATATAATTATATCATGTTTCTATATAAAAGTAGTCCTAACTATTGTTAATTAATGATCAAAGTCAAAACCCCATTTACTTATGCTAGGGTTCACCTTAACGCTTCAACTGCAGTTTTGTATCAGATTAAAAAATGGTTCTGTTAAAATAACCAATCTATCTTGGGGCAATGGACCTGTCCTCTTCTCCCTATTCCATGTCCCTTGTGTTTATTTATTCCACCTAGGATAATGTACTACATTCCTGTACTACTTTTTCTCTTCTCATTCTTGGCATTTTTATCACCTCCGGTTTAATATATCATTAAAACACAAAGCATATAACAGAACAGTCCCACTGTATCCTTTTTACCTGTTTATACCCTAAAAGATAATATTACATACCTCCCCAGACCGGATCCCTTGTATTAAAAATTCTTCTGTTAGTAATAAAAATTTCTTTTTATTATATACTTAATAAGTTGTCATTTAACTTTCAACATACTAACTTATTATCCTACTAACATCGTATATTTTAAAAAATTCAACTAATACTAATTAAAAGTCTATTTTATTGATTTTAATATTTTTAATAGGTTATACTAGCTAACTACATAGTATGTTTTAACAGTGGGACATAATGTCCTAAAGGGTATCTTACAAACTTGCTAACTATAGTTTAATATACTATTTATGACGCAGGATAAAAAATAAAGGAGGAACAGTAAAATGTTAAAACTTAAAAATATATCTAAGGTTTACAAAGCTGGCTCCTTTGAGCAAAAAGCTTTAAATGGAGTTAACTTACAATTTAAACAGGGAGAGTTTGTTTCAGTCTTAGGTCCAAGCGGCTCTGGCAAAACTACTACATTAAATATTATTGGAGGATTAGACATCTATTCAGATGGTGATTTAATAATCAATGGAAAATCTACTAAGAAATTTACTGATTCTGATTGGGATGCATATAGAAATAATTCTATCGGATTCATTTTCCAAAGTTACAATTTAATAGGTCACCTTTCAGTCCTTGATAATGTGGAATTAGGTATGACTCTAAGCGGTATATCAGATAAAGAAAGAAAAGAAAAATCCTTAGAAGTTCTAAAAAGAGTTGGATTAAGTGATCATGTTAACAAAAAACCAAGTCAGCTTTCTGGAGGTCAAAAACAACGTGTGGCTATTGCCCGTGCATTAGTAAATAACCCTGACGTTATTTTAGCAGATGAGCCTACTGGAGCTTTAGATTCAAAGACAAGTGTTGAAATAATGGAGTTAATAAAAGAAATATCAAATAATAAATTAGTTATAATGGTTACCCATAATCCTAAATTAGCTAAGAAATACTCCACTAGAATTATAGAATTGGAGGACGGTCAAGTAATTAATGACAGTAATCCAGTTACATCTAATGTAGATAGTAATAATTATAGAATTAAGAAAACATCAATGAATTTCATCACAGCTTTAAAATTATCCTTTAACAATTTGAGGACTAAAAAAATTAGAACATTAATTACAGCTTTTGCAGGTTCCATAGGTATCATAGGCGTGGCAATGGTACTTTTTATATCCAACGGTATGAATGCAGAGATATCTAACTTAGAAAGTGAACAATTGTCATCACTTCCTATAATGGTAAATGAAAGCCCAATGACGCTTAAATTACCCTCAGGTGGAGGTGGAAATAATGAGATAAATGAGATTAAGATTGATGAATCAGGAGTTACACCTTTTGACCCAATTACTGATTTATCCTCTCATAAAAATAATATTACAGAAGATTATATTGATTATATAACTAAATTAGATAGTAGTTTAGGCGACATCCAGTACCAATTAGGATTACAAATGAATATATTAGTGAAAAATAACGACAATATTCAGAATATAGCAACTAACAATAAGGGTTCATTATCATTTAAAGAAATCCCCACTGATGATAAGCTCATAAATGAGCAATATGAAGTTATTAATGGTAAATTCCCAGTTGGACACAATGAATTATTACTTGTGGTTGATGAATACAATAGGTTAGATCAAAATGTACTATTGACATTAGGTCTTGATATAGATGAAGGAACAATATCATTTGATAGTATCATAGGTAAAGAGTTAGTAGTAGCTAAAAATAATGATTATTATGAAGAAATGGAATCCATTTTCCCTGTAAGTCATGATTTATCAATGGCATACAAAAACGGATTTAAAGTAACTATTGTAGGAGTAGCAAGACCAATAGTTTCAGAGAATGAAAGGAATTCACAAGTTAATACCATAACTAGTATTTTATCCCCTGGCCTATGGTATAAAAATGATCTAACAGAAGCAGTTATTACTGATTCAATAAATTCAAATATATCAATTACACAGTTAAATAAGGATTATAACGTTTTAACAGGTAAGAAATTCTCTGAAAAGATTACTAAAGATGATGTACTAAAATTTATTGGAGCAATAGATACTCCAGTGGGAGTAACTATATATCCAACTGATTTCGAATCAAAAACTCAGATAAAAGAGTATCTTGATTCATGGAATGATAGCTTAGATGAAGATCATCAAATACTTTATACTGATTTAGCTGAAAATATAACATCTATGATGGATTCAATGGTTTCAATGATTCAAACTGTGCTTGTTGCTTTTGCTGGAATTTCATTAGTTGTATCTACAATAATGATAGGTATAATAACTTACGTATCTGTTCTTGAGAGAACTAAAGAAATTGGTGTGTTAAGAAGTTTAGGTGCAAGGAAAAAAGATATTTCCCGTGTATTTAATGCAGAAACATTTATTGTAGGGTTAATATCTGGTTCCTTAGGTATCTTCTTAACATACGTATTATCAGATCCTGTCAACAAAGTCTTAAGTAAGTCAATGCAGATAGATCAAATTGTTGTTATCGATGTTAACCAATCAATAATGTTAATAGCTATTAGTGTTGCATTAACATTAGTATCTGGTTTAATACCAGCTAAAATTGCAGCAAAAAAAGATCCAGTAAAAGCATTACGTACTGAATAATAGGCGAAGAGATGATAATATGATAAACCAAACTTTCTATAATATAAATAGTGAAAAAAGAAAAAAATACTAAGTACAATAAAAAAAGAATTACTCAAAAATGATTGTGAAAAATCAACTCCTACTTTAAGTGAATTGCCTTATAAAGGAAATAATATTGTAGGTAATGATGTATGGATACGTCAAAATGTTACCATAATGCCAGGAATAAAAATTGGAAATGGTGTTATTATAGCCACTAATTCTGTTGTTACAAAAGATATTCCTCCATATCATATAGCTGGTAGAAATCCATCTAGAATTATACGTAAGAGATTTGACGATAGTCTAATATCTTATCTATTAGAGTTGAAAGTATTTCTTTTCTTGATCCTATTCAAAAAATAAAACTTTGTCTAAAATGATTTAGAGATGTAGCAATTGTAAGTATTTCACCTTATCATCTATAGCTGTAATAATTTTATCCATATGGTTAGTATTTAACCTTTATATTTTTTGTATGTAATTTTATATGCAAAAAGAGAATGTTTTAACATTCTCTTTCATACTAAATTATTTTTTAATGTAAAACGCATTCTTATTGGGATATGCCCCATTAGTAGTACAAGCATAACTTGTCCGTTTTTTCTTGTATACATCTTTGTAATTCAAATAAAAAAGAGATGATTTATTTAAGAATCATCCCTTTCTAGAATATATTTCTCCTTATATATCTAAAATACTATTCAAAGTGAATTTATTAAATATTTCAAAATGAACATCATCCTTATCCAACTTTGATAAAAGCATTGTACCTTCAAATGCTGCAATTAAGGCTTTAGCTTTTTCATTTGGATTAGATACATTTTCTTCTTCTAAAATTTCTATAGTCCATTTTTCTAAAATAGTATACCATTCTAGAAGTCTCAATCGGAATCTTTCGTTCTCGTCTGATAATTCTAGAATCAGGTTTCCCACCGGACAACCACGTTTCAAGTTTAAATCAACTAAACGATTAAAGAATATATTAAAGAATTCATTTAGTCCTTTTATTGATTTTTCTACTTGATTTAGGCAGTTGGTTGTATCAGCTATGTAAAAATCTATGATAGATAAACATAGTTCTTCCTTACTTTTGAAGTAATGATAAAAAGAACCCTTAGGAATATTTATTTCATCAAGTATAGCTTTAATTCCAACATTATTATAACCTTTTTCATGAATTAGTCTTGCAGCTGTGAACAATAAAACTTCTCTTTTACTCATCACATCACCTTCACTTCCTATTGTGATAATTATAGAGAAATAATGCTTTATTTGTCAAGTCTTTAGTAATTAAATGTATCTACGTGACCAAAGCCTAAGCTGTTATCAGTAACTTTAACTTCTTTTAGATCTATTCTAAATAAACTCATCATAGAAGGATCACCTGGTAAATCTTTTAAGAATGGATACTTTGTCATAAGTAGTCCCATAGCCTTTTGTATTTCTTCAAGTGAATCTAACTCTGTTGCAACGCCTGTACCTCTTATATATTGAATCTTAGCAAGTTCTTCAATAGAGTTAGCTGACTTATCTACAACTATATATACCTTATTGTTGTTAGCAAGTTCTTTAACTTTGTTCGTTTCTTTAAATGTGGTAAAGTAAATTTTTGATTCATCCTCTATATCATTTGCAAAATCAACTGATCTTACATTTGGAAATCCATTTTCATCTAAAGTAGCTAATCTTAATAATTCATGGGATTCTAAAATTTTCTTGATTTTATTTTTCATAATAAACCTCCATTTCTCTCTCATTATTAGACCGGTCGTCTAATTCAGAATATAACTTTTATTTCAATTTGTCAATAAAAAGCTTATAAAATTTTTCAATTATATACTTGCTATTGTCAACTCAGAAGTCGCCGTTACTTATTGTACGGTTCATAGTAACTATATAACTTACAAACATATTTCGTTATACGTGTACATAATCAATAAGGGAAGTAATTTTAGGCTTCCCTTATTACACCGATTAAGAATACTGTGTATCAACAAAATATAGTTCTCTTTCTTTTGGATTTTATATTTAATACTATATATTTTTCATACCTAGCCATAATGCTTTAGTTATTTTGGCAACATGTTTTCCTTGTAATCTAGCAATTTTTTTTTCTTCTTCTGAAATTTCATAATCATTCATACCACCAGTTATCATAGATGCTCCATAAGAATATCCTCCTACAGGTTTATTCTCAACATGCATCTCCTCATATGTAAGTGCTGTAGGTACACTTGCAATAATCATTCCTTGATGATAGAAAAAAGTATTCAAATTACTTAAACACGTCTCTGCACCACCATTTTGTTCTGAAGAAGTTGTAAAAGAACTTCCAACTTTTCCTACTAAAGCTCCCTTAACCCATTCCTCTCCAAATTGATTCAAGTAAGCAACCATCTGACCACTAGGAGATCCAAAATAGGTAGGTGCTCCTAAAATTATAGCATCCGCTTCTACCATAGTTTCTATGGTAGCTAAAGGTAAATGTGAAAAAGTTTTTATTTTTTCTACTGCCCCCATTTTTTTAATTATTTGAGTTGAAATAGTTTCAGGAACTTTAAAAATATTAGCTTCAACTCCTTCTATCATTTCAGCACCTTTTTTAATTTCTTTAGCCATGTCATAACCATGTCCATGAATACTATGAAAAATAATATGAATATTCATTTCTTTATCTCTCCTTTAATTATAGAAATTCACATTTGTAAATCATATGCAATTGTTTTTAATATTATTAAACCATTTTATTTTTAGGAAATTCAATGTTATCTACTGTATATACTTTACATCATATCATTTTACATAATTTTCAAATATTACAAATTGATTTTATCAATCAACTTCTGGAAATCTAAAATGATATACAATGGGTGAAATATTCTCATGCCAATAAAGAAGAGCATCCTCCTCTTTTGTATATGGTCCTCCATTATGAATAATGTAAGGTACCCCATCTTGTCTCCTTATATCTGAAATTATTGCTATATGGTCTACAGGTTTTCCAAACACAACTATATCTCCGCCTTGCCACTCTTCAAGATTTTTAGCATCATTTGTAATAATTTCTGTAGTTAAAACAGTTGCATGACTTTTAAAAAAAGAAATAAGATTTGGAACTCTTCTAAAATCAATATTAGGATCTGGCTCTCCATTTACTCTAGGATAAGCATTAGTATTTTCTTTTATATCTTTGTCTACCATTTGTTTAAGATTATATCCTGCTGATTTAAATGATCTCCAAATTGTGTCAGTGCAAACCCCTTCATAATCTGGAGGATATCCACCACTATAATACGCACTATGGTATCTTGGTTTGTTTTGTACATCTTTTCTAGCACCATCTAAAATATCATCTAAATCTTTTATTCCATCTCCATCTTCATCATGCTCAATTATTAATTTTGATATTTTTATAATTTTTTCTTCTAAAATAATCTTATTATCTAGTTCTTGTGACTCTTTTGTTGAATTTTTAGAGATTTCTACTTCACTATTACATCCTGTAAATATAATAATGGTTAATAACAAAAGTATAATTAACCTTATTTTTTTACCATTAAATACTTTTTTATTTTTCATAATGTACCAAATCTCCCCTTACATATAATTCACTTCTGTATAGCAGAATAGATAAAACTATAATCATTACTCTCTATTAATTTATAAGTCCAGTCTAAATCAGAATCATTTTCAAAATTGCTTATTCCCCACGCTCTCATGATTATACTCCTTTATTTTATATATTAACTATAAGTATTTACTTACTTTTTAAAGTACTACTTATTATATTTTAATGTATATTGGTTGTGTGTACTAACCATAGCATTACTATATGGTTACCAAACTATATAGTAATACTAGAATATAAAATATTAAAATTCTTATCTTCTAAATAGTTCTATATCTACATATAATCTTATTCTTACGTCAATCTATTCAATGTGTCTATGTTTTCTTTCCTTAATTACTTTTTTATTTCCTGAGGCTAATATAAATTATCAATTTTTTGCATGTTCTTTTTTATAAATTTTTTCCTCTCATTTCAAAAATTAAAAACCTCTAACAGAGAATTACTCCATTAGAGGTTTACATATCATATATATTCATTGTTACAATATTGATACTATGTAAATCTGATTTTTAAGTAACCTAGTTGTTTTTTACCTGATTCTATTTTTACATAATGCTCTACAACTTCTAAGTTTAAAATGTATTTAAACAACTATTTTATTTCACAATCACATGATCATTCAACTTTTCATATCTGACACACTGTTATATTAATAAGAATTATATATGCCTTGTTCTCTTTTCTTTTCTGAATTTTTACTTATATAAGATCCTTCAATAATGTTTTTATATCCTTTTTTTAGAATTATACTTTTAATATATTCAATATGAGGACATCTATCGTAATGATGATTATCAGTTACCATACAAGAAGATAAATGAATAACAACATCATCTTTATTTATATTATTAGCTTTTCTAGATTTTTTAGCAAAATGCTCTAGTTTTACTGCAACACTTTTCCCACAGCATCCACCACAGGTAAAAGAAATATATTTTATGCCATCTTCATATTTTTGAAACATTCCTTCTTTATTATAAAAAGCATTTGTACACGCAAAACCACTGCATCTTCTATGTGCAATATCACACTGAATAATAACAACATACTTTGTACTCATATTGGTTTCTCCCTTTAATTAGTAATATCTATTCTGACTCTTGAAGTTCTTCTCAAAAACATTTTTATTAAGTTAGCATTGTTGTTAAACTTATCCTGCTCTTGTTCCATTTGGAACTGGTTTCTCTGGTTGAGCTAACACAGGGATTATTCCATCACTATAACCAATATCAAAGAGCATTCCCTCAGAGATTTCACCAAACATCTTTTTAGTATCTAAATTGACAACAAACAGAGCTTGTTTTCCTTTGATTTCCGTAGGGTCTTCTCTTTCTTTTTTCATTCCAACTAAAATACTTCTTGTAAAGTCACCAAAATCTACAACCAACTTTACCATCTTATCAGATTTTTTTATATCTTCTACTTCTATTACTGTTCCTACTCGAATGTCAACTTGTTCCAGTGTATCTAGTGAAATATTTGGTTTAACTGAACTTGACAAATTCATCCCTCCTAATCGTTCTATAAATCCACCTTTAATGAATGGACTTAAATCAACAAATCATGTTACTTTGCACTCAATTTATAAATAGTGTATCATATGATTGTATATGTTGATAGATACAATTATAATTTAAAGAATAGGTACAGTTTCGAGGTATATTATGAATGAAATAATCCTTAATCTAGAGAAAAATTCTGGTCAACCATTATACATACAACTTTATGTATATCTTCGAGAAGAAATAAAAGCTAGTAGAATAAAAAAAGGTACTAAACTGCCTTCTATTCGACATCTTGCAAAACATCTACGTGTCAGTAAAATTACGGTTGATAATGCATACCAGCAACTACTAGTTGAAGGGTATATAGAAAGTAGGCAAAGAAGTGGTATGTATGTTCTATAAATTGAAGATGACTATGATAGTGAGTTTCGATATAGTGGTAGGCCTATTCCATCTTTGCAATGTCTTGATAATTATGAACGTGTTATTTACCTTGGTATATTTTCAAAATCCCTTGCACCTTCTTTACGTATAAGTTATGTGGTTTTGCCAAAAAAATTTTCAAATGAATATAAGTACAATATATCCATATACGAACAGTCGACCTCAAGGATAACTCAAAAAACTCTTTAGCTATTTATGACTCATGGATATTGGGAACGCCATATCCTAGAAATGCGTAAAATCTATAGCAAAAAATATAATACATTAATGAAATCCATAGTAAATCACTCAACTACTAATATCCGTGTAATTGGTGGAAATGCGGGTATACATATGCTACTAGAAATAAGAAAGGGTATGAGAGAGGATACAATTATCCAGAAGGTAGAAATGGTTGGTGTAAAAATATATCCAACTTCTAAATTTTATATGAATTTAAAAAGACCGTATTATATATTTAATAATGCGGTCTTAAGTTTCATTGGGAAGGAGAACCTTCATGAACCCTTATGCCTATAGATGTAATCAATTTCCTTTATTCATAATACTGTTCACCTATTATATATATTCTTTCAATTGAATATATTGAGCTATTTTATAACAAAAAAAGAACATACTCTTCTCTTGTATATTTATCTACTTTAGAATTTGAAAAAATAGACGCTCTCAAATAGACTATTTATTATATCTACTTAACAGGGGGCAGTTCAAATTGTCTATAGCTTAAATTTTTTTAATCGTTCATCAACTACAGGAACAAGAAAAGCAGTTACATAAAGATCACATTCACTTCTAAGTGAATGTATTGTTCCAGCAGGAGCAATAAATGTCTTTCCTACATTTAACTCTACCTCGCCATCTTCTAAGACTCCAAAACCTGACCCTTTTATACAATAAAATATTTCATCAACATCTTCATGTGCATGCAAAGGAACTTTTGACTCAAAATTTATATGATATACACGTCTCTCAATAGACTCTTCAATAAAATTTAAATCCATACTATTACTACTTATCCATTTATTATTATCTTTCCTATTCATACTTCTAAATTTTGTAGGATTAATGCCTGTATATTTTTTGAAAAACCTTGTCATATTAGATGATTCTGTAAAACCCAATTCATTTGCAACTTCATTGATACTCTTTTGTTCGAAGCATAGTTTAAGTTTTATTTTTAAAATAAGTTGTTGAATAATATATTGCTTTGCAGACATATCAATAGCTTTTCGTGTCATCAAATTAACTGTCTTTTTAGAGACATGCATCATGATAGCATAGCCTTCTACAGTTTTTTCTTTATCAATATGTTCTTCAACTAATTCAGTGAACTGTATAAAAATTTCATTTTTTTTCTGTCTTGAGTTATCTTCTCCTAAGATAATGTTGAATATTAATAGAGCAAAAGTTCTAAAAGTCGAAGCAATTACCTTATAATTCATAACATCATCAGCATTTGTATACATATCATGTATTACATCTAAAAGTTTTGTTAACGTTAAAGCATGTAAATCTATAAAATTCACATGTGGATTTAAATAGCTTTTCTTAAATAAATCTTTTACTTCGGAAGTATCATTACTCAAAAATTCACATAGGAACCCCTCTGTAAACATGATTAAATACCCTTCTAAATTATCAAACTCACTATATCTATGAACACGATTCTTTGAGATAATTAAGATTTCACCTGCTTCAATGGTATATTCTAAGAAATCAATTTCATGAATACATTTACCTTCAGTAACAAAAATCAAATTGTAAAAATCAGTACGAAAATGCTTCCTAATAAAAAAAGTATTTTCAGATTCAAAAAAACTTTTCAAGGATATAATTTCAAAACCTTTATTTTTTTTCTTATTTCTAAACTTAATCTTTTCTACCTTGTTCATATTATCTCCTTATATTGTACTGTGAAATTTAATTTGAGCATAACAAACAGCAATACTTAATCATATTACTTATAGTACAACTACAGTTTTGTTTAAATTAGGCTATGTTTAAGAATAATATTGATATATAAGTTTTTATTCTATCAATTCTCCATCATGACCTGCAACCACTGCTCTATGCCAACCTTCTTCTCTTGTCTCTCTTGCTCCAACAGAGTGAGGTTCAGTATAAACAATAATACCAGCATATTACACGGGTATAATCCTCGTCAAAGTTATCGCTCTCCAGACACAAATGAAATCCCTTATTTTTTGAAACCAAAATGCGCTTCGTAAAATTTTGTAGATTTTGCTCTATGTATTATATAAATTACTATATGTCTCGTAACCTAAAACTTCATTATTTATAATGACATAAACTATAATACCTGATAGTAATGCAATAGACACATCCCTAAGAGTATCTGCTAAAATTAGAACTAGTACTGCTCTCAGCAATAACAGAGCACCATAGTCCATAAGATTACTTTCATACACAAAGAAACCACCCTTATTATATAATTCTTTCTTAAATTTTGTAATGTTATTCCTGGACCAAAAACAATCATACACGAAACCTTTTAATACTAATAAGGGTAACTGCTTAGATAATTCATGTATAGAAAACTTCTTTGGGCATTTAAAATTTCACCTATTTCACTTCAAGAATTTTAAAAATCCAGAAAGAGTTATTAATGATGTAAAAAACATAATTTTTTATAATCATTAGAGATTCCAATTAAAGTTAAACAACCTGACTTCTATTGAATACAGAAATCAGGTTGTATAATACATTTTTTTGTATGTACATTTGACAAGAGTATGACCATTATAATGGCGGTTTTAATAGCCAGTTCATCAACAAGAAGAGGATACCCTTAAATTTCTTAACTAAATTTATAAAAGATAGCTTTGATTTTAATCAATGCTACCTTTCTGTCATAAATAATATTCGCTGTAAGTATGTTGTTAAATTACTTCTTTGTATCAATTATATTTTGTATTAAAACTTTACATTTTCCACAATTAGTGCCTGCTCCTGTTGCTTCTCCAACTTTTTCAACTGTATCTGCCCCATCTTTAACTGCATTAACTACGGCTTCAACAGAAACCTTGTTGCATCCACAGGCTAATGCTAATATCTTTTTTATATCTTTAATACAATTACCGCAACCTGTTCCTGCTCCTGTAATTTCTTGTATTTCTTCTATAGTACGAGCGCCCTCAACCATTGCTTTCCTAATATCACCATAACTCACTTGTTTACAGTTACAAATAATTCTATTTACAGGTATAAGAAAAGCCGTTACATAAAGATCTCCATCACTTCTAAGAGAATGCATTGTTCCAGCAGGAGCAATAAATACATCTCCTACGTTTAACTCTACTTCTCCATCTTCTAATACTCCAAACCCTGAACCCTTTATACAATAAAATACTTCATCTTGAGTTGCATGATCATGAAGAGGAACTTTTGCATCAGAAGGGATATGATATACCTTAGTTTCAATAGCTTCTTTTATAGCATTTAGATCCATATTCTCACTCCTTATCCATTTATCATTATACTCCCTAGTCATACTTCTAAGTTCTGAATTTGTCATATAACTAAGTGCCTATACTTAGTATAAATCTATTTCTTATATTTTGTAATGTTATAACTAAACCAAAAATAATCATAACGAAACCTTTTTTGAACACTAAATACTATCCTAAACTTGAAATCAAAATTGACTTCACTCCCGTATAGTTACATTTTGATACTAATGGTGGATATATTTACAATTAAAAAACGCCCTAATATTGCCACATACTAGCTAAAATAATAGGATGCTGTTTCCATTTTTAAGAAATTTTTAATTTCATTAAGTTTATCTCCTTCATTTAGCTTTTACGATTTTTTTAGATAATATGAGAAGAGTGTAAAATGTGAGATTCAAAAAAATAGAAAATCTCCTCAAGGATGCAGTATTTATACACCTTCAAGAGCAATAAAATTGTGACTTAATAATTAGGAAAATATGATAGTTAAATAATTGAAAATTAATCGTGTATTAATGGTTTATATCCATAACCGTTTAAAAATAACCTATTGAGTTTAGATAGAATATTTCCTTAAATTTTACACACTAATCTGCTTTTTATACTGTTCTCCCCACTCCCACATAGAATCAAGTATGGGTTTAAGACTAGCCCCTGTTTCTGTTAATGAATATTCAACCCTTGGTGGCACCTCAGCATAGACTTTTCTCAATACCAGTCCATCTTCTTCCATAGAACGCAATTGTTGTGTGAGAACTTTTTGACTAATAGAGCCTATTGAAGATTTTAATTCTCCAAATCGTTTCGTTCCATTTATAAGATCTCTTAATATTAATACTTTCCACTTATCTCCTATAAGTTTGAGAGTTGTTTCAACTGGACAAATTGGTAATTCTTTCTTCACAAGATCACCTCCTATTAGTTACCTATGGGTACCTATAGCACTTTCAAGTGCTTACTTGCACTAATATGATATAGCATTTATTATATACACGTGGCCACTATAAATCAAATCACCCCAAGATAATTGAATAAAAATTTCATCAGTACTTTTAAGTATTTTAAAATCTATAAAAATAATCTATTACCTTTTTAAGGAGATGTTAAATATGAATGAAGTAATAAAATTTTTAAGTGAAAACCCAGTACAATATTTTGCGACAATTGGATTAGATAGTAAGCCTAAGGTGCGTCCTTTCCAATTTATGCTTGAGAAAGATGGAAAATTATATTTCTGTACTAGCAATCAAAAAGATGTCTTTGCACAACTTAAAGAGTGTCCATATATTGAAATTACAACTTCAAGCCCAACATTTTCATGGATCAGGTTAAGCGGGAAAGCTGTATTCTCCACTGATATAGAAATTAAGAAAGCTGTACTTGAAAACAGCGAGCTTGTGAAATCGCTATACCAAACACCAGAAAATCCAATATTTGAAATTTTCTATCTAGAGAATGTACAGGCAGTTATCGCTGACTTTTCTGGGAATCCTCCTGTAGAATATACTCTTTAGTTATATTATATATAAAAAAAATTATAGCAATAAGTCCTGAATGTTTTCATACACGCAGGACTTATTAATTTAAGCTTAAATATTCTTATTTCATTAATAGTTTTCTTTATATACAATCCAATAGGTTCTATTATAAAATATTGAAATAAATATGCCTTCATGTTTTAAGGATGAAAATAAATTAACTACAAAATATTATATTTAAGTGCATTTGAAATGAATAACATAGTTCAATTTCAAAGTTCAAATAGAAATATTTTTTAAATGTGTTAAGGAAAATAGTTGTCTTAAATATAAAGCATTCTTATAGAAGTGTTCCCCCTTTTTGTTACAAGCATGACTTATCTATTTTTTTCTTATATATATTTTTAAAGAACTGAACCTCTAGAAATAGACTATTTATTGTGTCTACTTAAGCTGGTTCAGTACATCATTACAACGGCGATTTTTATGAAAAAGGTACCTGCACCATAATTTGTATTCGAGATACTTTTAAGTTCTAACAATTTTTTAGTAATTCAAGTATGTCTTTGGAGTACATATTAATTACTATCCTTGATACTTCTTCTATAGAATACTTATCCTTATTATTAACCCAAAAGCGAATAACTCCTATAAGCCCTGCTGCCATATATTCAACATATATTATTCTATGCTCTATATTTCTCTCATCATTTTTTAGTGAGTAAGATTTGTCTAACCCCTCACTCATATGATTCTTTATCACATTTGTAAATTTAAAAGATAAGTACGGTATACTCTCATCCCCTAAAATCACCTTATAGAAATCAAACTCTTCTTCAATAGCTTTAAAAACTTTCTTATTTATTTCATAGAACTCATCATAACCTAAGTCGTCAATTATATTAACATTACTACTAGCATTCATACTTTCTTTCAATTTGTTCAAACACTCATTACTTAGTTGATCGAGTAAATCATCTTTATCTAAATAATGTAAGTAGAAAGTATTACGATTAATCATTGCTTCTTCTGCTATATCTTGAATGGTGATTTTATTATAGTTTTTCTCCTTAAGCAAGTCTAAAAAAGCTTTTTTTATTGATTTTTTCGTTCGTATTATCCTTAAATCTATCTTCTTACTCATGATTTCCTCCTACTTAATGAACATTAATAATCAGTATGTCTATTATCTATCACATTATCTTATATTAACCATTGTATATTATATTTATACTCTATACAATAATTAATATAATCACTCTTTAAATTGAAGGAGGTTTAAAAATGACAATAGCAGTTTTTGGTGCCAGTAACTCAATTAGAAAATTAATAATGAAAAAATCAAATGGAAAATCTCACGTAAAAATATTGCTAGTTTTATCCTAGATCGAGTAAAAGATTCAAAATATATTAAGTCAATACCAATTATAGGAAGTTAATATTTATTAATTTATCATAAAATTTAAATTGTTCAATATATCAATGACTTTGAGTGTATAATTATATGCCATATACAGAATACATTATTTACTCACAAAGTAAACATATTGTCAAATAAAAACTTAAAAAGGAGACTAATCACATGAGTAAAGAATTAAATTTTATTAAGGAAAACCCTATGGGATTCTTAGCAACAACAGATGAGAATGGAAAGCCTAGAGTAAGAGGCTTTGGAATTATGATTACTGAGGATAATAGAATATTTTTCGGAACATCAAACAAGAGAAGAACTTTCAAGCAGCTAAAAGTTAATCCTTATGCAGAATGGATAGCAAAGTCTAAAAATTCATCAACACTAAGAGTAAGTGGCCACGTAGTTATTGAAGAGGACATTCAAATTAAATTAAACACTATTGAAAATAATCCAGTGATAAAAAACATATATGCTGGAAGAGAAGAAGAATTTGAAATGTTTTATCTTGAAAACGTTGAATATGATTGGTTTGAGATGAAAATGACAATCCCAATGAAATAGGACCTTTAAATATATTTAAAAATTTTAGTACGTGTAATAAAGCAAACCGATCAAACTAGATACTTTCTAGTTTGATCGGTTTTAAATTGATATTGATTAGTAACGTTAATTCCATAAATTAATCTCCATTTCTTATGGTACGGTTCACCGTAAGGGGTGAAAGTGTATTTTTTTCACTTTAAGTGTATATTATACAGTCTTCATCAATACCTCTAATGTCTTCTGAGCCGTTTCAGTTGCAGAATTTGGATTTTGACCTGTAATAAGTTTTCCATCAACAACTGTGTGTTTGCCAAGAGGTAAACAGGACTTACTATAGACCATACCTCTTTCTTTCAAAGTCTTTTCAAGATTATATGGAACATATTTTTTCACACCAGCAATACCTTCATCGAAGTATGTGAAGCATGTTCCTTTTTTGCCTTTAATCAAGTATTCTCCATTGCTCAACTTAACATTTTGCAGGGCTGCAACACCATGACAAACTGCAGATACTATTTTTCCAGCTTCAAACATTTTTTTAGTTAATGTGTGTAGATCACCATCATTTGCAAAATCCCACATGGCACCATGCCCGCCAGCAAAGTAAAGAACATCGTAGTCTTGCCAGTTTATATCTGATAGAGATTTAGTATTTTTTAAAAGAGACATGAATTTTGAATCTTCATATCGCTTCTTTGTCTTTTTATCTAATCCAAATCGACTTAAGCTTCTTGAATCTATCGGAATTTTTCCTCCTTTAGGACTGATAATATCCATATCAATTCCTCTTTCATCAAATACATCATAAAAATGAGTTAGTTCGGATAACCAAAGTCCAGTAGGATCTACATTGTGTTTCTCAAAATCTGAATGATTTGTCACTAGAATAAGTACTCTGCTTTTTTTCATTTCAATATCTCCTTTTAATTGTTTAATTTAAAGTATTTTAAATTTATCCTGAAGAAACGACTTACGCTTCTTGCCTTTTTCTGCTTCTGTCACCCATAAAAAACATAATAACTTTCATTACCCTTCTTAAGAACCAGTTATCCAACTCCTTATGGGCAACCTTTAGTTCTTTTCTTATTTCAATTTCCTGAGGACAATGCTTTTCACATTTCCCACAGTCGGTACATAGGTCTGCACCAGATTTCTTAATCCCCATCATCCCGACTACTTTACCAATGTATTGAAATTGCGATTGTCTATCTCCAAAGAAATACTTGTTGTTATAATCCGTAAATGTACCTGGAATATCTACATTAAAAGGGCAAGGCATGCAATAATTGCAACCAGTACAAGGTACTTTCATCAGTTTACTATAAATTTTTTTGACATCATCTACAATCTCAATCTCCTCTTTCGACATACTGTTTGGTTCAGTCAATCTTGCTACTTCAATGTTTTCAGTAATATGTTCATCGACGTTCATACCACTCAGTACTACACCAACTTCGGGATGATTCCAGATCCAGCGTAACGCCCAAAAGGCTGGTGATCTTTTTTCAATATATTCATCAAACTTCTCTTTGACTTTCGCCGGAGCCTTTGCAGCTAGATTACCGCCTCGTAACGGTTCCATGATAACAACGCCAATCCTAAGTTCACTGGCCCTTTTTAATCCTGCAAGACCTGCTTGATTGTATTCATCTAAATAGTTGAACTGAATCTGACAGAATTCCCAGTCGTAATCTTCTAGAATCTTAATGAATTCTTCAGGTCTACCATGGAAAGAAAATCCAATATGCCTTATCTCACCCTTCTCCTTCTTCTCTTCGATAAATTCAAGTATTCCAAACTTCTTTAATTTCTGCCAAGTTTGCATACTGTCTAGCATATGCATCAGATAATAATCTATATAGTTTGTATCGAGTCTCTCGAGTTGTGTTTCAAAATACTTCTTGATCTGTTCTGGTCTATTAATCAGGAAAGCTGGTAGCTTATCGGCAATGTAGACTTGGTCCCTTATATTGTGCTTTTTTATGAACTTCCCCAGCATCACTTCACTTCTACCACCATGATAAGGATAGGCGGTATCGTAGTAATTTACACCATTCTTAAAGGCGTATATCATCTGTTTGTCAGCTTTATCCTCATCGATTCTACCGTTTTTCGTTGGGAAACGCATGCAGCCATAACCTAGAACAGATAAATCCTCTCCATTTTTCACCAACCTTCTATATTGCATATCATACTCCCCCTTTATTTAATAGATTATTCAGCATTGAACTTATAACATAGTAACCTTGCTTAATATTATTAACTTTAAATATAACTGACACCATGTCCGTAAAGTGATTATACAATTTTCCTGACACTATGTCAACTATTATTTGAAACTAATATGAACTTGTGTTAACATTATCTTCAGGGGTGATTAAATGGAATTTAAGCGAGCAAGAACAAATGAACAAATCGAAGAACGAAGAAAAGAAATTCTCATCGCCTGTGCTGAGATATTTGATAAAGGAGATATTGATGATGTTCACTTTAAAGCGATTGGAGAAAAGACATCTTTCGCAAGGTCAACGATCTATAAATACTACACTACAAAAGAGGAGATACTACTCGATCTACTTTTGATAGATGTCATGGCTTGGATAGAAGATGTAATCAAATTTACAGAGAAATACGAAGTATTGACGAAGGAAGAGTTCTGTCGTCAATTTACTAAATCCTATGTTAAGAACAAGCGCTTGTTAAGACTTATGTCAATATTGTATTCCGTTTTGGAGAAGAACTGCAGTTTAGAAAAGTTAACTGAATTCAAGAGAAATCTAATGGGCTTTATGGATCCTTTATATCAAAGCATTCAAAAGTTCTTTCCGACTTCTAGCGATGAAGCGATACAGACTTTTATATCCACTACATCAAGCTATATTCTAGGTCTTTATCCTTCAACACATATCTCAAAGAAACAAAAAGAAGCAATAAAACAATCAGGATTTGAATATCAGATCATGGATTTTGAGGATATGTGCTATAAAGGATTTTTGATATTATCTTCTGTACTGTAATATAGTCTATAATTATTTTCATTTAAGTGCGCTGAACAAGTTGCCAAGATAATTGCAAAACACCCCTCCTACTCTATCGTGAGAAGTACAGGAGGATCAGGTGGAACATCAAATCTTACATATTGACATGTTATAAAAAATTTATCTTAAATAGATTATGTCGTACTGTGTCAAAATCATGTTCTATAGAAAAATCAATGAAAAACACAGATGAAATAGTTAAACTTACTATAAATTTAGATAATAGTACTGAAACAATTCAATTGAAAAAATTAAATTAAATGAATATATAAAATCTAAAATGAGGCAAACTCAAAGAACAGTTTAAATCTGTTCTTTTTTATTTTCAGAATAAGAAGCCCTCTCAAGTATCCAACACATTTCAAAATCAATATGAGAATATACATTAATTCCAGAATTAACATTATATTTTTTATTATACATTCCAATGATTCCAGATATTTGACAAGCACTGTATGTTAATGCTTTTAAAGTAGTAAGGTATGTCTCTTTTTAAATCGCATTCTTCCTCTCTAAACTTGATTTAACAGATTTATTATCTTCAAGTATATTCTGTTCATATCTATCAAATAAAAAATTAGTCTATATACTTTATACAAGCTATAGCATTCTTGCTCTGTATAGTTTTATAATTCTGTAGTACTTATTATTTCGTTAAAATTATTATCTTTTTTAAAATTATCTTGTTTAACATATAAAGCATATTCATTTTCTATAGTACTATTTATGTTTACCTTTTCTGTCCAATACTTTCCTTTTGGTAACTTATGGCTAAAAAAGTTCGTAATTGCAATTATATCTTAACTAAAATATAATTAGTTTTGCAAGATAGCAAATTTTTTAATTATGAGGATATGATTTACATGAAAAAAAATATTTTAATAATTACTGGAAGTCCTAGAGATAATGGAAACAGTACAGAGTTATCAAAGTATTTTGCTAAAGGGGCTCAAAATAAAGGTCACCAGGTTACAATATTCAATGCTGCTAAAAATAAAATTAATCCTTGTGTTAACTGCGATAATTGCTGGAAAAAAGGAAAAGCATGTTCATTTGATAACGATCACTTTAACGAACTTTCTGAATACATAGAATCATCAGATGTAGTTGTATTTTCAACTCCTCTGTATTGGTTTACATTCAGTGCACAAATTAAATCAGTAATTGATAAATTATACTCTTATTGTGTTCCTAGCTGTAACAAGTCAATTAAAAATAAAGAAAGTATTTTACTATGTTCTGCGGGAGATCCTAATAACGCAGTTTTCAATAGTCTATTATTAACTTTCAAAGATATTAATAATTATCTAGGATGGACTGTTAAAGATACATTACTTGTAGGTGGAGTTTTTAATGTAGGGGATATAAATACAAATACAGCTTTAAATAAAGCTGAATCCCTAGGTTACTGCCTATAAGAAAATATATAATACCTTAATATATAAAAAGTTAGCTAAAAACCTCAGTTCTCAGCTAACTTCTTTGATTGTAAGTTAAATTTCTTTGGTAAATCATTGCCTATTAATTCCCAATTGTTATAATATATCTAAACAGAAAAACAATGATAATCCAAATAGATTTTTTTCTGTATAAACCATTTCTTGTATTTACATCTTTTAGTATTTGCACCAACAATAAACCTATTATTATCTACTGTTATCACGGTATGATGTTTGCTTTCATTCAACATTACTTTATAAGTTGATTTACCTATTCCTCTAAATTGATATCCTACAACTTTATCGTTAATTAGTTACTCTATTACATGTTATGGTTTAGCTTACATAATATATCTGCGGTTTTTAGTTGCATAAAATTATACTTTCATACCATATCATCCATCACTTTAATTACTGTTATATTTAAGAACTATATTTTTCTAAAAGCATTAATTCAGAGGTTTCAAAAGAACTCAAAGTAATTGATTTTAAATCAATAGATACAGATTTAAAGTCACCTTTATCTTTTATTTCAAATGCATTTAATACCATTTTTTCTTCTGATATTTCTTTAAGTTTTCCCTTATAGTTTTCATTTACAGTTTTTATTTCTACAAAATGATTTTTTACTTGATAAGTGTTAAAAATCGTCTCCCATTTTTCAAGGTCAATATAATGTACTGTATTTAATTTAAAATAATATTCTTTTTGAAGTAGCTCATTGTAAAAATCAGGACAATAAGATAAAGTTTTAATTTGATTTTTCAAAAAAATACAATAGCCATCTAATCTTAACCCTTCTACTCTTACTGCCAAACAGTACTCTCCTTCTTCCTTCAAAAGAATCATCTGATCAAAAGTACACTGTGATTTAAATTGAATTCTTACAAGTTTTTGAAGTTCTAAATTACATTCTAATGCTAGGTTTGGTAAAGCGCCTACAGTAGTTTTATTTTCAGATAAAATTTCCTTTTTTTCATCTATTATATTTATGATTGTATTATCTTTTATTTCTTCTTTTTCTAACTTTGTACTCTGCTTATTTTGTGTTTCATTAGTTAAATTCTCTATTTCATTATTTAAATTCTTTTCAGCATAAATAATTTTATATCTTTCTTCTTGTTTATTATGCTTCTGAATATCTTCGCTTTGAATAATTACTTGACCATATTTATCTATATATTTTTGAAATTCTTCTCTTAAAGCATCTTCTCCTACTGCAGTTTCTGAACATTTGACTTTGAATCTTCCTGTTTTTTTCAATTTTTCTTCATCATAATCTAATGCATCATTGATTCTTGAAAAAAATTTTGGATTTTCGTTTATAAAAGTTTGAATATCATTAAACCAAATAATTAACGCACCTGAAGTATCCCTCGTTCCCTTTTGTACTTCTATTAATTTAATCACATTCCAATCAAGCTTAAAATTTGCCTCAGGAAATTCAAATCCTTTTTTTGTTAAAATCAAATATGAAGTATGTTCTATTTTCTTAAAAAAATTAAATATAATAGGTATGCTTATAAAACAGCTTATCAGAAAAAAAGTACCATTATTCGCAAGTATATTAATAAACAATAAACTCCCTAACCCAACACATAATGTTTGAAATGTACTTTTATTAATTTCTAATCTATCTTGTGATTTTTCTAGGTAATATGTAGAATACTCTTTTAAAAACATTTCAATTTTTGATTTTAGATCATCAGTTGAACTTTCTATAAAATTATAAGGATATTCTATTATTTTATCTCCTTCATGAGTTTCATTTAAAATATTTGATTGTTGTAATTTTTCGTAAAACAAATTTTTTTCTTCTGCCATCACTATATCTTTTCTTAGTTTTATACAAAGATAATATCTGAAAAAATCAAATTTAATATAATATGTATCAATATCATCCCAAGGAATCTCCTTCTCGTAAGAGTATAGTTTAATTCCCTTTTTTTGCAAATCAAAAACAATTAAAGATTTTTTAATCCAATCAAGTTTAATTGGATTTTTATAAAAAAATATAAAATATACTGCACCTAAAATAAAGATTGGCGAAATAATACCTAAACATATCCAACTAATAACTAAAGTACTAAGTATAATATAAAAAACTAATTTCCTATTGTAAACTATTTTAATATCCTCCATAATTTATCTCCCTCTTTTTGTTCTTATTTTATTTTGAAATCAAAATTCCATGTTAAACTTAAATTACTACCATTTACAGTTTAATTACTAAGATTTTCGAAATCATATTGTATATTTTAACGTCTGTATCACACCTTTCCGTAAGTTTTAGAATTTTAAGACTATATATATTAACTAGTTCTCTGAGATACTAATTTCTTTATATCTTCTATACTTCTCTATTTTCTGTTATATTCCTACAAAATTTACATATTATTTCAAAATAAAATCTAAACTCTAACTCCATCCACAAGTATAAGGAAACATATCTTATTATTACTAATTTTATAAAAACTCCGAAACCTATTGATTTATGATTATTCCAGTACTATCAACGCAACGTTTTCCACATGATAAGATAAGTATAGATAAATACAAGCACAGGTTGTCTAATAAATTTAAATATACACTTACTTTAAAAATATTGTACTATCCTATAAGTAGGTTTTATAATTCACCATTTGAACCTTTCAAATATTTTTAAAAATAAAGGGAGAACTAAAGATACTCAGCTCTCCCTTTATTTTATGATATTACCCTTTACCAATGTAACAAGTATTGAATAAAATCTCATTTTTCTTAATTCAATGTAAAAAAGTATTTACTGGAATAAGCACTTGAATAACATAAATTTCTAAGAATACATATGCTATATGGAAAAGAAGTCTAAGCCAATAAGGAGGATTATAAATGACAACTTTTGGATCTTTTTACGGTATCATTACCATGATTAATGACTTTAGAACAGGAGTGGAAGAATCAGCAGGATGCTATAAATTGATGACTGTACAAAAAAGAGATGGTAGTATTGTAAACTTCGTAATAACACCGGCTACTTACTTTGTGGACCATATACAGATGTCAGTAGGAGATATAGTAATCGGATTTTATGATGCATATGCCCCTGTTCCTTTGATTTTCCCACCACAGTTTCAAGCAATTGTTATGTCAAAACTTTCTCTAGGTCAAAATGTGAAAGTAGATTATTTTAATTCACAGTTGGTAAGTAGTGATGGTACTTTGAAATTAAACATTGCTCCATGTACTCAAATAATACTAGAAAATGGGCAAGTCTTCACTGGAAACCCTGCAAACCATAATCTAATTGTTATTTATGGTCCAACAACAAAAAGTATCCCAGCCCAAACTACGCCATACAGAATTATCGTACTGTGTCCTAAAACTTAACAAAATAAAGCCTATCCCCTACTTAAATGATACAATACATGAATAAAAGCTTCCCTCAAACTAATAGTCTGAGAAAACTGGTTGCATATTATTACTTCTGAATATTTCCTTGTTCATGTTCTATATATTTAAAAATATTAATATACTTTATTAAATATAATTAATAAGGAAGGTGACTCTAAGTCGCCTTCCTTTTAATTAGCACGTAATTATTTTTAAACTGTATAAAGCATTCTTGTTGCGGGTTGCCCCATTACTTATACAAGCTCAACTTGTCCATTTTCTCTATATATGTCTATCTAATTTTTTAGTTTTGCTATGATCATCATCTGTCCTTCAAAAAATAATTGCATCAATCTATACCAATGCAATTATTTTATATCTAAAATTGTCTACTGAATCATTTTTATAATTATAAACTAGCGTATTTTTTATAACATAACCATTATACTCTTATACATACACATAATCATTCGTTACTGGCTGCAAACCTCTAGCTTTAATTGCCTGATATACTTCTTCTACAGAGCGGCTATCTGCAATTTCAAATTGATCATCTCCTGTGTCATCTATCTCTTCAACATGACTTCCAATTCCAGTACTAACACCAGCTGAAATCTTAGTAGCTACTAAACCAATTACATTATCACGAAATCGCTCACATTCTCTCGTTGAAATGGTAATGTTTGCAAACGGCATAAAAAGACGATATGCTGTAATAACTTGCAAAAGTTGTGGCTCATGAACATCTTTAGGATTAATTTTATCATTATTAATAATCGGTCTTAGTCTTGGACAGGAAAATGTAATTTCTGCATGTGGATATTTTCGTTGAAGAAGATATGCGTGCATTCCTGTAGCAAAAGCATCTTTACGAAAATCATCCAGTCCAAGTAATGCAGCAAATCCAACGCCACGCATACCACCCTTTAATGCCCTTTCTTGAGTATTAAATCTATACGGAAATATGCGCTTATGTCCTGCCAGATGAAGAGTTTCATATTTATCAGAATTATAAGTTTCTTGAAATACAGTAACAAAATCTGCGCCACACTGACGAAGATATTCATATTCATCAGAATTCATCGGATATACTTCTAAACCTACCATTTTAAAGTATTTGCTTGCAATCTTACAAGCCTCTCCAATATACTCTACATCTGACATTTTTCGACTTTCGCCAGTAAGAAGCAGTACTTCCTCTAAACCAGTTTCAGCTATAGCCTGCATTTCTTTTTCAATTTCTTCAGAGTTTAATCTTGCACGGCGTATTTTGTTGTGACAGTTAAATCCGCAGTAAATACAGTAATTTTCACAGTAATTGGCAAGGTATAAGGGTGTAAACATGTAAATCGAATTACCAAAATGCTTTCTTGTCTCCTCCTGTGCTAACTTAGCCATTTCTTCTAGAAATGGCTCAGCTGCAGGAGATAATAATATTGCAAAATCTTCTACTGTACGAAAATCATGATTCAAAGCTTTTCTTACATCTGCCGCTGTATATTTATCATAATTATATGCTTCCATGCAGTTAATAACCTGTTCTAGTATATCTGATTCTAGTACTTCCATTCCAGATATATATTCCATATGATTTATACGTTGTTCTCTCATAATTCCACCTCCTATTCTTCCAAAAATCCGGTCAATGGTGAAGATGCAGATGCACCCTTGTCCAATACACGGCCTAAGCCAGAAAGATATGCTTCACGTCCAGCTTCAATAGCCTTTCTAAAAGCACCTGCCATAGATGGAATATTATCAGCAGTTGCAATTGCAGTATTTGCCATAATAGCTGCAGCACCCATTTCCATAGCTTCACAGGCTTGGGATGGACGCCCGATTCCTGCATCGACAATAATAGGAAGATCAATTTCATCTACTAATATTTTGATAAATTCTTTTGCAGCTAATCCCTTATTAGAACCAATTGGTGATGCCAACGGCATAATACAACCCGCTCCAGCATTAACTAAATCACGAGCTACATTCAAATCTGCATGCATATATGGCATTACAATAAATCCTTCTTTTGCAAGAATTTCTGTAGCTTTAATTGTCTCATAGTTATCTGGAAGTAGATATTTTGAATCATGAATAACTTCAATCTTTACAAAATTTCCACACCCCAATTCTCTTGCTAGCCTCGCGATTCGAACTGCCTCCTCTGCATTTCTTGCTCCAGATGTATTAGGAAGCAAAGTTATACCATCTGGAATATAATCTAAAATATTCTCATTCCCATTAGTATTGGTACGTCTTACTGCCAATGTAATAATTTGTGCATCCGCATATTCTACTGCCGCCTTAATTAAATCTAAACTATATTTTCCTGAACCTAGGATAAATCTGGATGAGAACTCATGTCCTCCAATTGTTAATGTATCTTTTTTCATTATTATCTTCTCCTTTCTATATAGTGCATTTCTGAAGTAAATTACCCTAATAGTTTAATTTACTTGTCCCTTTTTCTAAAACAAAAAAGGCCACACGAAAAAATACACCCAAGGTGGTGTACCCCTTCGTGTGACCTTCACACTCTACAGACATTTTACCAAAATATAACATTAATGTCAAATTAAACTTATAACTTACTGTATTATTTATCATCTCATATGGTATACTTACTGAATCATTACTTTTCAATTATTTTTGTAATTTATCTAAATTTAAAAACAGCCCATAATTTAAAGTTAGAATAGATTTAAATAATATTACAGCATTATCATACACTTCATATAAATCATGCTTAATATCTGGTGTAACAGTCTTTTCAACATCTAATCAAATCTTTAAACAACTATAAAATTCTTTAACTATGAAAAATTATTCTATGGATTTAATACTACTTCGATACCATGGCTTAGTAAAGTATCTATTATGCCGTAAAAAATATTGAAATCTGAATCATATTCCTCCATATCTTCTACAGCAACATAATCAAGCTCTCTTTTATAGCGTTCTATTAAATATAATTTATGCCTTTTCCATTCATTCTCATTTAAATATTTAACTGCAACAGATGAATTGTTCCATATTACTTTAAATGGAGTGGTAATACCAAAGCCACCACATAGACAATCGTCAAGTCCACCTAAACAAGATCCAAAATAAGTTCCTGGACCATTCAAAGCTTCCGCAAAAGCTATGAAAAACGACTCATAAGTAGTTATATTTATGCCATCTAAATAAAATACTTTTTTAGTGTTTTCTTCAACTTTATTATAACCGCAACAGTAAGCAATTCTAAGCATTCTGAGCCAATCACTTCTCCCATTCGCATCTAAAGTTACCCATTCATTTTTTCCTTTAGGATAACTAGATATCCATTTTTCCCATAAGCACAACTCATTTTCTGATGCCATTCCACCTAGATTTCCTATTAGTTTGAAATCCGTGTGTGACTTAAGTTTATCCACTTCAGTATGCCTAATCTTTATATCATTACCAAAAGTAAAACGTGCTATTATTTCCATATTGTTATCATACATATTTATCTCTATTATACTTGCAAATTTCATTTTATTCTTTTGAAGATACTCTTTATATTCATCACAAAACTCAATATCAAAAAACACAATTTTATGATATTGCTCTTCATCTATTTCAACGACGTTTCCATCAAGTCCATCTATTTTATTACAATAAGCTATTAGCAACTCATTGTCAGAATCAAATAATGAATACCTGTATTTCATTTTAAATTTCACCTCCACCTGATTTTGTGAATAGGAAGTTTACCTATATAGCCTCATTTTAAACTATATTATAAAACATACTTTTTGTCTAAAATTATAATATCTATTTTTCAACATCTCATCTATCTATACCACTCAAATTTTAGCACCTCTCGAATCAACAGGTTTATAACTCTTGTGTTAATTATATTGTTATTTTAGAGTTTGTCTCAATATGTGTGTTTCTAAGTCTGCTAGCCTAACTGGTATTGGAAGTCTACTATCTTTATTTACTAACTCCATTGCAATTTTATTACATGTTCCTAAATCAATGTAATTTCCACAAGAAATAAATATAGGTTTTACATCCGGTCTTGTTCTTACTACTCTCCCATATATCTCATTATTTATTATAATATCTTTATAAGAACCTTTTTCATTTTCAGGCATTATATAATCTACTCCATCTATTTTTAAATAAGATTTAGCTATTCCTATAGTAGGCTTATTTAAAAATAATGATGCATGTGTTGCTATACCCATATGATTATAGTGAAGATATCCATTACCATCAAATAAAAATACATCTGGCTCTGAATTCAATTTTTCAGCAGCCTCTATTATTAAAGGTATTTCTCTAAAAGCTAAGAATCCTGCAATATAAGGAACTGTTATCTTTCCATGGCTAGAAACTTTCTCTATAATCTCTTTAGTCTTATAATTTAAAACTATAATACTACATGCTCCATATGTTTCTCCATCTTTTTCCCAGTAAGCTAAATCTACTCCTGCACAAACATTTATTTTATTTTCTTCAATTCTATTTTTTAGTTCAATATACTTTTTTAAATTATTTTGTATTTTAACAAAATCATGTTCATTATTATAATCAAATCCATGTATATACTCTATTTTCATATTTTTATCTCCCTTAAGTAGTATCTATTTAAAATCTAATTAAATTATTATTTTAATCTACTTTGTTCTTTAAGCTCATCTGATTGTTCTCTAAATTTCAATAACGTTTTATAATTTAAGTTTGAGTCATTAGAAATAAGTTTCACTTCCATTCCTTACTCCTCTTTTTAATTTATATTCACACATAACAAGCATGACTTCTCCATCTTTTATAATAAATCTATACTCGAATCTATTTTCTATATTTTACCACAAATAAAATCTATATCAAAATTCATAGAATAATTGTACGATTTAGCTGAAAGTTAATCATAATAAAAACACCTCCAATTCTTCTATTTATTATAGTTGAATTGAAGGTATAGTTAATTTCATTTAGTTTCTATTACTTAATTGATTTATGTACTTCTCTTAAAGAAATTCCAAACATTTTTTTACATGTTGCCGAACAGTGTGATGAACTACTAAATCCTGCTAATATGCATGCTTCAGTAATATTCAATCCTTCGTGATAATACTTATAAGTTTTACGAAGTTTCTCAAATGCAAGGTAACTATGTAATGTCATACCTGTCTGTTCCTTAAATAAATGTGATAATTTACTCTTTGAAATATATAACCGTTTGCTTAAATCGTCAACTATAGAGTGTTGTATTGTTTTTAATCCACTAATATAAGCAAGAGCTTTTTCTATTCTTTCTTCGTATTTATGGTTGTCTAAATGATCTAATCCACACTCCTGCAGTAGTATTAAATCAAGTATTTCTTTATCACGTCTATGATTTTTATACTTATTTATCACGCTATCAACAATAGCTTGTTAATCAAATGGTTTATTCAATACTTTTGTAATAAATACCTTTATAAGTTCTGGATCAAACTGAAGACCTGCATTTATTTTTAACTCTTCTATAGCAACTTCCTCTGACAAAGCATTACGATAACTTCTTTGGCTAATCATAGCATCATAAGAATCAGCTATTGTAATGATTCTTGATTGAAGTGATATCTCTTCTCCCTTTAAACCTTTAGGATATCCCATTCCATCCCATCTTTCATGATGAGTTAATACATATTCTGCCATTTCCGACATATCATTTACTGTACTAAGTATTCTATATCCTATTTCTGGATGTCGCTTCATTTCTTCCCATTCTTCCTCTGTCAGTTTTCCTGGCTTACTGAGTACCTTTTCCTCTATAGCTATTTTCCCTATATCATGCAGTAACCCAACAGTTTTAAGTTCCTTGATTTCATCTTCTGGTAAATCAAGGGCTTTACCCATACTTTGGCATAATGCTGAAACCCTATATGAGTGTTGTTCTTCTCTTTTGTTTTTTTCATGAAGAGTGCTGATTATAGTACTTATAGTTTTTCCTCTCATACTTGGACTTTCAAATAGCTTTTTCTTATACATATGATCTTCCGCTTTTTTAAAAATATCTTGTATTTTTTCTTCCTCATTGTTCTTTGTTTCATATCCAAAAGAAATAGATATATCCACAGAACCCACTTTTTCTTTTAATGCCATAGTTTTAATACGTTTAATAATCTGCTCTACTTCATAAGTATCTGTTTTTGGTAACAGAATTACAAATTCATCACCTCCGAGTCTACAGATAATATCAGTAACTCGGCATCCCCTCATTATAACTTCTGCTACTTTTTTTAGGAGTTCATCTCCTAGGGTATGACCAAAAGAATCATTGATAAGCTTTAAACCGTTAACATCTGCCATAATAATAGTTAAAGGTAAGCTTCTCTCCATATCTAGTCGGCTTAACTTCTCTTCAAAAAATCTTCTATTATATAAGCCTGTCAATTGGTCATGGTAACTTAAATATTCCAATTTATGTTCACTTGCCTTTAGAGATTCCTCTACCTGCTTTCTTACTGTAATATCTGTAAAGATTACTGCAAGTTGTAATTTTTTGGGTCTATAAGCTATTATCTCATAATATTTACCTCTTTCTGGTACATAGTATTCGTATTGTATAGAATCCCCTGTTTTTGCTACATATCCAATCTTTTCAATCAACCTCTTTTCCATATTAGGAAATATCTGAATAAAATTTTTTCCTAATATATCTTTCTTTTTTAATCCTGTTACTTTCTCATGGCTTTCATTTGCATCCAAAAGTCTATAATGTATAATTTCTCCTTCCTCACTAAGACTCCCTTCATAAAGTGCTAATCCTTGCTTCATTTCAGTTACAAGGGTTTTGTACTTTTCTTCACTTATTTTTAATTCCAACTCATTTTGTTTTTGAACAGTGACATTTCTTGATATAGCTAAGACTTCTTTTTCATTATTTTTTACTATTCTAAGTTCATAATACTGCAATTTATTACAACATTCCAATTCATATTCAAAACTTTCCATTACTCCACTTTTTAAAACCAATTGTATTTTTTTATAAGCAATTTTTGATATTTCTTTAGGCATAACTTCCCAAAGAGTTTTTCCGATAAAATCTTCCTTTGGAATTAACAATAGACTATCCTCACTTGTCATACAATCTATAAAATTACCTTCACGATCAATGACAAATAATAAATCAGGTATTGCTTCAATAATAGCACTATTCTTCTTTTCTGCTAAATCAACTTTTTTTAGAAGACTGCTTATTAATAAATAAAGTACAATTGAAGTTACGATAACATATAAACAGCCTTTGTATGTGTTTATAATTAACAACATACCACTATTGCTAGCAAGTTCATTTGCAATTCTATCTGAAAAGTAAATCCAAATAAATCCAGTTATCATATATATTAGGACTATCTTAATACATTCATGTTTAAATTCATTTTTTTTGTTAATTTTTGAAATTGAGTAGATTTTCTTTATTATCGATACAAACACAACACACCTCCATTACCATTAAATTACGTTCAATTTATTACCCTTTAATGATCTTATTTGTGAAAAAATCAAATTCATATATTTTTCTATAACCAAGTTATTATAATTCAGAATTTCAGTATAAATATATTATATCTTTAATTTTATATGAATTTTGATAAAATTCAACAAAAAATTACTCATTTCCTTAATTTTATAAATTCTCATTTCTTAACACAATCAAAATAAATTGTGCTAACGTAATTATGTATATTTTAAAAATGAAACTACTTTTGTAGTAGTAAACATGAATGATATTTACTAATTGGATTAGTCAAATTAGAGTAATCTAATAATTTTTTAATAACAGACTTTGTTAGAATAGTTGTGGTATGATATAAAAAATGATATAGTTAAATATCAAATCTATGCTCAATAACTATGAGTAAAAAAAACTCAAAACACACACCCTATCCATAAGGAATGAAAAAACTCCTTATCAATATAATATTACCACTTAAAAATAAACTATAGCTGAATTATTTAAATAAAACCACTCTTGTTTTTTTATTATGGAATAAAAAAACTTATACTATAAAGGAGGAATATTAATGACTAATAAAACAATCAATCGTTGGTTTGTTGTATTTGGTGCTGTATTATTGCAAATATGTATAGGTGCTATTTATACATGGAGTTTGTTTAATCAACCACTTATGGATGCATTTGGTTGGAGAAAAAACGAGGTAGTTCTTACTTATTCACTTGCTGTTTTTGTTTTTGCTTTTTCAACTATTTTTTCTGGTAGACTGCAAGATAAAATAGGACCAAGAAAAGTTGCTACTATCGGTGCTATTCTTTATGGTGGAGGACTAATGTTAACCTCTACAGCTAAATCTCTTACTCAACTATATCTTTATTATGGTGTCATAGCTGGAGCTGGAGTTGGATTCGCTTATGTTTGTCCATTGTCTACTTGTGTTAGATGGTTTCCAGAGAAAAAAGGTTTTATTACAGGTATAGCAGTTGGTGCTTTTGGACTTGGAAGCTTAGTTTTTAAATCTGTAATTCAACATTTTATAGTTCATAGTGGGATTTCTTCAACATTCTTTTATTTAGGTATAATTTATGTTATTTTAGGTTTAATCGGAGCTCAATTCTTAATACTTCCACTAGCTGGGTATGAATCAACTGTTAAGAATTCTAATGCTACTAAAGAAAATATCTTTAGCCCTTTAGAAATGATTAAAACTAAATCATTCTATCTTATTTGGATAATGTATTTATTCGGATGTATGAGTGGACTTTTAGTTATTGGACTTGCTAAAGATATTGGTATGCAATTAGCTGGATTAGAAGCTTCAGTAGCTGCAAATTCAGTCGCTATGATTGCACTATTCAATGCTAGTGGAAGACTTATATGGGGTACACTTTCAGATAAACTAGGCCGAATAAGAGTGGTTACAATAATGTTTATAATAACTGCTATATCAATGATTACAATGAGTATAGTCACTTTAAATTATGTTACTTTCTTTGTATCTTTAGCTGGTATTACTTTCTGTTTTGGAGGATTTCTAGCAGTATTCCCAACAATAACAGGAGAGTTCTTTGGTATTAAAAATTTAGGTGCAAACTATGGAGTTGTTTATCAAGCATACGGAGTTGCTGCATTAGTTGGTCCAATAATCGTTTCAAATGTAGGTGGTTTAAAACCAACATTTTTGATAGCTGCTGTACTTGCTATATTAGGTGCTATTTTAACTTTCATAGTAAAACCTCCTACATTAGATCATATATAAAGAGCAAAAGCGATCAAAACATGATCGCTTTTATTGATTCTAATATTATAATTGTCTAATAACTTTACATGGATTACCGGCTGCTACAACATTTTCTGGGATATCCTTTATTACTACACTGCCCGCTCCTATTGTAGTATTTCTACCTATTTTTACTCCAGGACAGATAATAGCACCTCCCCCTATCCAAACATTTTCTCCAATTTCAATTGGATAGCCCATTTCTTTTCCTGAAATTCTTTCTTCTGCATTCACAGGATGTGTAGCCGTATATACTTGTACATTAGGTGCAAACATTACATTATTACCGATTTTAATTTTGTTTACATCAAGCATAATGCAATTATGATTTGCATAAAAATTTTTACCGATTTCTATATTATATCCGTAATCACAAAAGAAGTTTGGTTCTATATAACATTTATTATCTGTTTGAAAAAGTTCTTTTAGTAATGCTTCTCTTTCCTCATATTCCTCTGGGTTCATTTCATTAAACTTTTTACATAATTTTTTTGCTCTTTCTCTGTCTTTAAACAATTCTTTGTCCATTGGATTATAAACCATTCCCATAATCATTTTTTCTTTTTCTGTCATATTTCTCCCTCCTAAAATTTCAATATTATTTCCCAATAAATCTTAATTTACTCCTTACTTTAATAAATAAGTTTCATATTTTTTATTATACAACATTTCCCATAAATTATTATTCTATTATTTTTGAATCTAGGCTAATAGAAAAGTAACTAAAGTTATACGAACAAGTTTAATAAAAATAGTATTATTTATCTACATATCACTTGTATGTAAATTCAAATAATCAATAAAAATACTATTGTTACTACTTATAAATGCATGTATAATTATTTTGATTCTTAGAAAATTAAATTATCAAAAATCTAGAATTATAAAATTAAATACATTAACTATAAATATTTGTTTTTAATAGTTATTATTCAGCATTAAATGAAGGGAAGATGATTTATGAAAAATAGAGTTGATCTCACTCAAGGAAGTATCGTTGGGAGTTTATTTAAACTTGCAGTACCAATCATGTTAACATCTTTTTTGCAAATGGCTTATAATATGATGGATATGTTCTGGCTAGGTAATTATGATTCCTCTGGACAAGCAGTTTCAGCTGCTGGAACCGCAGGATTTTTTTCATGGTTTGCAATGGCATTTATTATGCTTGCTAAAACTGGTGTAGAAGTTAAAGTTGCTCAATCTATAGGAGAAAATAAGTCTGAGGATACTAAAAAATATATAAAAACTGCAATTGAAATAATTTTAGTACTTGGCGTATTTTACACAGGGGTAATATTAATATTTAAGGAAAACCTAATAGGATTTTTTAATATAGAAAATCAAGTTATAAATACTATGTCTGTCGAGTATCTTTCAATAATAGGATTTGGATTGATTTTCTATTTTATTAATCCAGTATTTACAGCAATATTTAACGGTTCAGGAGATAGCGTAACTCCTTTAATAATAAATTTTATAGGATTATTTCTTAATTTAATTTTAGACCCATTGATGATAAACGGTATAGGACCTTTTAGTGAAATGGGCATAAAAGGAGCGGCACTAGCAACAATTATTTCACAGACTCTAGTTACTATTATATTTATAATAGCAATTAAGATAAGTAAAAATGGGAAAGCCTTATTTAATGGATTTAATATATTTTTAAAAATTGAAGTTCCATATATAAATGATATACTAAAAATAGGTACACCTGTTGCTATTCAAAGCGGACTTTTTACTTTCTATAGTATGTTAATAGCAAGAATAATTTCAAATATAGACCCTGTCGGAATTGGTGTACAAAAGGTAGGTTCTATGATTGAATCACTATCATGGATGACTGCAGGAGGGTTTCAAACAGCCCTCAGTGCCTTTGTAGGACAAAACTACGGAGCTCAAAAATGGGACAGAATATATAAGGGATATTTTTCAGCTCTTTCAATTGTAGCTGTATTTGGTATTGGTGTAACATGCCTCTTAGTATTTCAAGCTGAACCAATCTTTAAGCTATTTATATCAGGAGAAGAACCTTTAAAAATGGGAACTATTTATCTGAGAATATTAGGTTTATCTCAACTATTTATGTGTATAGAAATAACAACAGCAGGTGCATTCAATGGATTAGGAAAAACCAAAATACCTTCATGGGTAAGTATAATATTTACTGGAGCAAGAGTTCCAGCTTCATATTTTTTATCTACCTTTACGATTTTAGGAATTAAAGGGGTTTGGTGGAGTATAACTATGAGTAGTGTATTTAAAGGACTAATATTAGTAACATTATTTGTCATGCTTTTAATGAAAAGACCCGAGGTTGGAATCGATAAGATAAAAACACATTTCAAGATAAATTGAGTACTGTGACACTCCCACCTCTCTGTGAAAATTTAATTTTATAATAAAGAGAGTTATGCATCTAAAAGCTGATTTTTATAGGAGTCAGCTTTTTTAATTCCACTGACAAGGATAGTGGTTATAATAATCCATGTAATGGTCTATAGCTTATTTCGATTCACAAAAAGCATTGCATTCCTTATAATTTATATTGTCTTTCATGCGACCAAAGAATTTATCACTCTGAATTCTATTAACTCTTATAATTGCCTTAAGTAAAGTATATTCTCTTATTGATCTATAAATATACAACTTTAGTAAGATGACCTACCTAAAAAACTTAAGAATTCTTAAGACTTTTTAAAATTTATATTTAATTAACTTTTAACTGCCGTTTTTATTCCAAAAGCAATCAATACTAATCCAACTATAAAATTTAATGCGTTAATAATGATAGAATCTAAAAAGTTATTTATAAAACTACCCATAATTGAAATAATTGTTAAAAAAGTCATAGTTGATATAACTGCACCAAGGCCAAAGTAATACATATCCTTTTGATTCATATTTTCTTCAGAAACTTTTGTTGAAAAAACCCCTACCCAAAATAATATTGTCAACGGATTAGAAAGTGTTAATACAATAGTTTTCAAAAAAACACTTTCCATGCTTTGCTTTGATAAAAAATTCAAGTTTGGAATCAAATAAAATCCAAAAAATTCTAATATAGTACTTATACCAAACATAATAAGTACTGATGCTCCAAAGTATTTAATTATATCTTTCATTTTTTCATGTTTGCAAATTATAATACCTATCCCAAAGATTGCTGCTAGTATATATATAGCATCAATTATTGCTATTCCTAAGACACCGATCAACGCTGTAAAAAAACCAGATGTAACTGCAGTGTGAAAAATAAACAAACAGACAGGACCTACTGCAATTTGTAGTATCATTCCAAAGCGAAAACCTTTTAAAATCATAAAAAACCTCCTATCTGTTAATCTCTTCTTTTAATGTTGATAACATAAGGATAGTATTTGATCGCTTTACACCTTTGATAGACTTAAGTTTGTTCCCAATAAAATCTTCCAATTCTGAGCTATCTTTTAACAAAACTTTTAACATGTAATCATATTCACCTACTATATGATAACATTCAATTACTTCCGAATATTTAATAATTGTTTCTCTAAACCCCTTAATATTACTGGTTTGATCAATATCTACAAATATAGTAACTAATAGTTTATATCCCATTTTTTCGCGGTTTAACCGAACAGTATACTGTTCAATTATATTTCCATCTTCTAATTTCCTTATTCTTTCTGATACAGCAGGTATGGATAGGTTCACTTTTTTACTAATTTCAGATGCTGTTGCTCTTCCATTTTTCTTCATAGCCTTCAAGATATTTGAGTCAATTATATCCATACTTTAACACTCCTCACATAATATATTTAACTCTATACTATAGTTGTTCTTTAAATTTGTAAATATTCTTTAGATAACTCAATAAATATTTAGGCGAGCTAGTATATTTAACTAAACATTTTAATAATTTTATTTTTTTATTTTCATATACTTAAATTTTTAAAGCTTGTTTGTACTTTCATACGTATCTAAGTTTAAACTTTTTTAATTGTACATGTACTTTTCAGATAATCAAACTTACATTTGAATAGTAAAACACACAAAACTTCTTTATAACCATGCTTCTCCTAGGATTGTAATGGCCTGTTCAATTTCTTCAATCTGCATGTGACCATATCCAAGGAATACATCATTATGTTCATTTTTACTTTTTTGATTTGAGCGATAAAATGAAATTGGGTAAACAATAACACCAACTTCTTTTGCTTTTTGTATAAGCTCACTTTCAGAATAAGGTAAATTAACTCGAAGAGCTAAATTCACACCAGCATGATCTCCAATGATATGAGCATGACTGCCAAAAACGTTTTTTATTGCATCAACAATTTTGTTGTGTTTTTTTGCATATAAAGTTCTCATTTTTCTTATGTGTTGTTCAAAATATCCCCTTTTCATAAATTCAGCTATAGTGAGCTGATGGATTTTTGATGCAGTTTGATTATAGTAACACCCTATTTCCACAAACGCTTCTGCGAGATTGTTTGGTAAAACAATATAACCAACGTGCATAGCCGGAAACAATGTTTTAGAAAATGTACCTAAGTATATAACTTTATCAAATTGATCAAGACTAAATATTGTTGGAACAGGATGAATATTATATCTAAATTCACTGTCATAATCATCTTCAATAATATAAGTATCTTTGTTCTTAACCCAGTTTAATAAATTCAATCTCTCAGAAACGTTTAGGAGGCCACCCATAGGATGTTGATTTGAAGGTGTTATATATACAGCACAAGGATAATCCAATTTACTTTTAAGCATTGAGATATCTAGTGTATTGTTATTTAACCTGATTGGCATGATATCACATCCATTCCATTCAAATGCTTTTCTAACAGCTGTGAATCCAGGATCTTCTATAGCTACTTTTAAAGGCTTCTTTTTACCTAGTATGAAACAAAATAAACTGATAAGAGTTTGAGTCCCTGCACCTACAATAATTTGATCAGGATGGCAATTAACTCCTCGTGAGTTCTTAAGGTATTTAGATATCTCAATGCGAAGCAATAATTCTCCACGTGGATCTGAATATGTTAAAATTTCTTGATTCTCTGAGTTCATTATATTTTGCGCAACTCTATTCCATTTTTTAAATGGAAATTGATTATGCTCAACTGACCCTGGCTTAAAATCGTACTTTGCATGTGCTCTGCTCAAATGCAAACTTTCTATTGGATGTATACTAATTTCTTCTAAGCTAGATTGATTATTAGGATAATCTAACGACTCATAATTATCCAAATCAGATACAAAATAACCGCTACCACTTTTACTATAAATAAATCCTTCTGATAAAAGTTGTAAGTAAGCCATCTCAATTGTATTCCGACTAACACAAAGTGACTGTTTTAATTGCATTATTGATGCAAGTTTTGTATTCGGCTTTAAATTACCACTAAGTATTGCACTTCGATATGCTTCATATATTTGAATATATAGTGCAACACTTATATTTCTTTTTAGTGTAATATGAATTTCCACAAAATCAACCCCATAAATTATTCAATAATCACCCCTTTTTACAGGGATGATTTTGTCGTATAATTATATCAAATCAACTGATAATTATCAATTCAGTCCACAGCGTATCTTGAACCTTAAAGGCTTTAATGCACTTAATAGTGTTTATGCAATTGCAAAATAGTTAAACAAAGTAGTATATGATAAGAATGAAGAATTCGATATTAATACACTTCTGAATGATGAAAAAAAACATTTCAATAATATTACTTTTATTACTGCAACTGATGGAAAACCTCATGCAGTTACAGTACAACTAAAAACATCATGGCAGGATTGGCATGCAGAGAGCCAATTACTAATACTTGGCCCATATTAAGAGATTATGCTAAACACTATATTATATGTAGCTACACAAAGTATACGACATCTATCTCATCCAAATAGAGATTATAAAAAGATAATATCTGGTGAGTTAGGATCTATTTATAATAATTTATTTCAAAAAGGGAGGTTACATTATGCCAGCAAAACAAATTCTATTATTAGGTAACGAAATACTTTACAGAGTTTCTGAGGAGATACAGAAATCAAATTTAGATAAAGCCAAGCAAGTAATTAATGATTTACATGACACGATTGTTGATTTTAAAGATACATATGGATTTGGTAGAGCTATTGCCGCACCACAAATTGGGGAATCTGTCAGAATAATATACATGCATTTAGGAGATGAAACTCATCATTTCATTAATCCAGTCCTTGAATTTATCAAAGATGATACCTTTCAACTATGGGATGATTGCATGAGTTTTCCTGGTCTTGAAGTCTACGTGAAAAGATATAAAGAGTGCAAAGTAACTTATAAAAATTTAAACTGGGAAGATTGTGAAATGTATCTTAAAGGTGATTTATCAGAACTATTTCAGCACGAGTATGATCATTTAGACGGAATTTTAGCTGTGCAGCGTGCACAGGATTTAAAATCATTCCGTATCAACAAGAACAAGAGTGGCTATTAAATTACAATAAACTCACTAGTTAGAGATAGTTACATATGCTATTGGATATATTTAAAATAGAAATACAAAAAAGAAATAACTTGTATAAAAGGACACACTATGTATTATAGGTGTGTCCTTTATAAATATTAAATATATATTAATTATTCTATCTAATCTAAGTAACGTTTCTTATGTTCATTACTCCATTAAGATAAACTTAGTATTTCCTCTAAAGCATATTTAATAAGTATCATGTGTTCTACAGTCTAGATGGAATAGATTTATATTTTCTTGCCTTTCATGTAATCCATTTAGAGATGGGTCTTCTATGATTTATTTCATCTTCGTTTAACATTATCTACCACATCGTTATATCTTTCTTGAAGTTGTTCTAGTTCTGTTTCATAGCACTTCTTACGTATTGCATATATGCAATCTTTCTCATTAGCATTGAAGTAGAGTATAAATTTTTTTAAACTTTTAGCATCATCTAAAGCATTGTGTTTAGTGCCTTCTTCTTTTAGGGAGAATAATTCAAGTAAATCAGATAATGCTAGGTTCCTGCGTATATTGGTTAATTTGGCAATATGCTGTTGGAAGTCCTTAACTTCAAACATATAAGGTGTCCCATGTTTTCTACAACAGTGACGCAACGCTTTATCATCATAATTACCCCATGTATACAGATCTCCTATAAGTGCACCTTCACCAATTAACTCAGAATATATTTTAGGGAACATAGGTGCATTCCACAGCTCCTCTTCAGGTAGGTTTAATAGTTCTTTCATAAAGGTCGGAACTTCCTTCTTCTTCTTGAATGGTCTCACTAGGGTGTAGTATTCACTTTCCCCTTCTAAGTCTACTAAACCTACACTAACAATATCTGGATCATCCCTATCATCTTTAGTACACCACATCTCTAAATCTAATGCATATCCCTTATTCATAATCTGACATCTCCTTGACTTATATTACCCCATTTAAGCTTGTAATCCAAGGTGTTTAAAACTCAATGAAGCCTACATCAGATTACCTTAAGATGCTATAGACTTGAGGAATCTTAAACATGTTTAGTTACACCACTTCTGTGAAGTCTAAGCGACAATCTATTTTATTTGAATTTTTCTCATCCATTCTATATGTGAATTCGTAATGCTGATTTAATTACCTCTTTCCTTTTATTTTTTATTAGTATATTCGTTTTTTGAGGTGAAATTCGTGGTTTTTAGTTAAATTGTTTCTTCTTGAGTATTCTAGTAGTTTAAGCGTAACATTATCAATTATAAAAAATACACATCAAATTTATTATTTCCTTATGCCTTAACTCTGATAATTTTATTTATGAATTCGATTTCAAAAAGTGCACATTGAATTTCTTCAACCTGTCCTTTCCTGTTGTCTTAACTCTAATATATGTTTCATCTACTCTCCATGAATCATTTGTTTATTTTAAATGGTTTATTATTTTTTAATCAATAATTGGAAGTAATCGCATTTTATGATGCATATACCCATGTTCCTTTGATTTTTCCACCACAGTTCCAAGCAATTTCATTGTTATATTTCTATACATTTCAACATTGGTTTAAGTGAATTTTTCTGTGATTTTATAAATAAATTAAAAACATAGATAACACCCCCTTGTTGATAATGATAATTATTTACAATTACCTTGTTATATGATATGTTTAATTATATAATAAGGAGGTTTTTACATTGAATAGAAATAAAAAAAAACACGAAGACTATTTATTTTGGCAAAATAAAATCATGAAGGATTATCCATTATGGCTAGGAAGTTTTGATGGTAATTCTATAACCTCAAAATCAGTGATTGTCTATACAGGAATACTAGATTATGAAAAAGATATTATGAAATGTGGATGGGCCTCTTACCCAGATATCTATACGCTTTTAGGTTTTATTATGCATGTTTTTTTACCTGCTTCTTTTTATACATGGTTTTCTCGTGATTCAAAAGGTTTTTTTACACCTGTTTCTACTTTCAATGTAGTTGCTGATAATGTTAAAAAAACATCTAAGAATCCTAATAATAACTTAATTACAAGAATGGAACGAGCACATGATTTTTTAAATAGCTTGTGGAAATATGATGAACAAATAACATTTGAAAAATTACAAAAATTCACAGAGGATTTTAACTTGATGTGGGATGAAGGCCCATGCAAAAAGCTATTTATTAGAGTGTTTGATAATCCTGATACTATCTTTGATTTCATAAAAAATTCTATCAATTGTGAATTTGAAGAAGTTATAGAAGAAGAAATTGAAATGAGTCTTAATGACCTAGAGTTCATGTGTAGTAATGTACTTAAAGAACCGCTGTTAAATAAACTCTTTATAAATATTTTAAATACAAAAATGCCAATTATGTTTTAACTGATAACTGTGCTTCTTTATCATTATGATTCCTACCATATATATTTATAATAAAAAAAACCTATTCATGAAAATATATATCTTAACAAATAGGGATTTTTATCTATTTCCCATTTATAGGTTGTTCAAATATTCCCCATTATATTTTTCCCAAATAATTATTATATGGGTATTTATTTGCTTAGATTTTGATAAAGATATAGAATATGGGATGTTTTAAAAACTATGAAGAAGGAAGGAAGTAGAATAGGCTGCCTAAAGGTTCAAAACCCAGGCAGCCTATTTCCTTATATAATTAATCTAATAACTCTTTTACATCTCTATAGATCAGTTCCTTAGACACTCCACCATAATATCTTACCATACCATCTATAACGCAATAAGGAAGTTCGTATCCTTCTTCATATACATATATAATATTCTCATGATCTAGCACATTAATTTTACTTATATCATAAAATTCATAGTTTATAGATTCATTTACATCGCTTTTTTCTATAAACTTTATGAAATCTTCGTATACTTCAACCATAGACTTTGAAGCCTTGGCTCCACAACAACCACCTCCTCCCCCTTTGCCTAAAGGACATCCTCCACAACTAGAAGAACTTCCACCAGAAACCCAATCTAAAGAGCCATATATATGAATATTTATCTTATTTTTCATGTTATCTACCTTTCTGTTTAAACACACACTACATTCTAAATTAGATAAAGCTATTCTAGCATATAATACAAAGCTTCAGTAGCTAGAATTCCTTATATTCTCAAATCTACTTTCCATATTATATTGCAAATAAAATCCATGGCAAAAACATATCGTAATTCAACAAACATAGGTTATTCTTGATATAAAACTTTATATAGGTAAAAAAAGTGACTTAAACACGCCATTTATTTCTTAATTTCAAATACCCTATCTAATCTTGTTAAATTAAAATTTTTCATAACCTCAGGGTTAATATAATTAAGTTTAAAGTTACCTTTTAAGACCATACACAACTTATAAATTGATACTACAACTCTACATATAAATTTTTCTACAAGATTATCTTAAACATATACGGTATATCATGTTCTCTAAACTAACTACATTATTTTAAAAATAAAAATAGAGTAGCTTTAAGCTACCCTAAAGGTTAAAAAAGGAAAAAAGAGATGTAGTCTCTCTAGAGAAAATTTCAGAATTCGAGAGCACAGGGTTAATTAATAATAATTATTACTCTCATTTAATATTTTAAAACTTTTTTTTGTTATAGTCAAGAATATTTTTGGATTAAAATCTAATAACTCTCTAATACAGTATTCAAAGACTAATTAAAGAAACTTTATAAATGTTTTATTGAATCTCATTCAACTCTACAAATATTGCAGTTCATTTTAAAATATGGTACTATGTACTAATGCCCTAGTATATTTTATTATGGCTATTGAAAAAGGAGTTGGTTGCTATGATACCAAAAAATCATAAAAATTTTATAGATACTTCAATCGATATACTCAAAGAAGATTTAAGAATTTTAGGAGTTGCTGTTGGAGGTTCCTACATTACAAATGAAATGGATGAGTATTCAGATATTGACCTAGTTATAGCAGTAGACACTGCCCATTATAACGATGTAATGAATGAAAGAATTAAGATTGTAGAAAAACTAGGGATTCTACTATCAGCTTTTACTGGTGAACATGTTGGTGAACCAAGACTTCTTATATGTTTATATGGACCTGAGTTATTACATGTTGATTTTAAATTTGTAGCACTAGATGACATAGCAAAAAGAGTTGAAGAACCTATTATTTTATGGCAAAGAAATAACTGTATATCTGAGGTTTTAAAATCAGAAGAAGCTAAGTTTCCTATACCTAGTTTACAATGGATAGAAGATAGATTTTGGGTTTGGGTTCACTATGGATCGACTAAAATTGCAAGAGGGGAAATTTTTGAAACTATTGAATTTATATCATCATTAAGACAAATGGTAATAGGTCCATTATTGCTTATGAAAAATGGAAAGTTGCCAAGAGGTGTTAGAAAGATAGAGATTGATGCTCCAGAAAGCATAGATTTATTAAAAGAAACTATACCTACATATAGTATTGAAAGCTGTATAAAATCATTGAAATTAATAATACAAATGTATTTAGAGTTAAGAGAACACTTTTTAACAGAAGACTTTATAAAACGTACAGAAGCAGAAAAATCTTCCTTAAATTACTTAAATACAATAAAAAACATAAATGAATAGTTAATATGAGTTTTAGATGTATAATGTTTCAAGCACTCATTCTATCAGAGATAGAATGAGTGTGTTTTTATATAAACTCTCAAATAAATACTTTGTGTTAATCAAAAGAAAAAGTTACTTTTGACTTGTCCATTTTTTCTAGTAATTTCTCATCATCATATTGTTCAAATAATAAAAGTTCTTCGTATGGATTACCTTTTAGTTTTAAAATCTGTGAAAAAGCTGGTTCTGTTTTTAATCCTTGTTTTTTTAAATCTATTATTTTAGCTTTAAAATCATCACCAAGTAAATTTAATAGTCTATATTCTATTATCATATGCCTGTATGAATTAGTTTTATCTGTATCTAATTTAGATCCATATATCTCAATTTCCATATTTTCTACTTTAAAATTACATATAATCACCCTACTAGAAGCTTTATATGTGACTTTAAACTCTTTATATTTGCTAAATTCTTTTATTAATAATTCTTCAAATTTTCTAAAATCCTCTACTTTACAAACAATATCTAAATCACTATTTTCTATATCAATATCTATTGGTATTGTTCCAACTAAAATAGGATTATATTTACTAAGTAGATTAAATATATTTATTTTTTTAAGGATTTCATAACTTCTTTGTTTTCTTGTATTCCCTTCTTTTAAGTATTCTATATCTTTAAAATCTTTATTAATTTTAATCATTATTTAATGCTCTCTTTCTTAATTTATTTTTATTAATATTTATTTTGCCTATACAAATATTATAGTAAACTTTATAAAGATTACTATAGCATTTTTTTATAATTTTCTTACATTAGAATTTAATAAATGATATAAAAAAATGAATCTATTGATATAATAACAGCTATATGCTAAAACAAAAAAATAAACCCCGATAAATAGACTATTTATTATGTCTATTTATCGGGGTTTAGTTCAATGCGATTTTTCTATATATGTCTGCATATTAGGTATACTATTAATACAATATGTTTTTTTAATTATAATCATATAACTTTGATTCTTACATACTCTTAACTATAAATATTTACTACTTTTATTCATGTTTATCATCTCACTATACCCTGCAAACTCCAGTTGCTTGATCACATGACATTGGCCTAACAATCACTTCAATATAATAACCATTACCTGCTTGAACTGTTCTACACTGATTATTCTCTTCTAATTTTTTGATTAGTGTATTTGTTTCACTTTCATTCATATCGAAACTTAACATTATTTCAATCGGTGCTACTCGTTCATATTTCTCTATAAAATCTAATATGTCTTTCTCTGTATTATTAGGTATTTCGTCTTTTACTTCTCCTGAACTTATTGTATCAATAATCGATTTAAAGGATTCATAGCTCTGATAACTACGCATTAACATTTCTTTTTTACCATATTTAATTAAAAATGTTGGAAATCCACGAACACCATACTTATATGTGGTCTTAAGATCCTCTTTAAATGCTGCCTCTGCTGAACCATCTGATAATCTCTCAAGGAATTTTGCAATATCAAGACCAACTTCTGATGCTAATTCAACAAGAACTTCCTTTTTATTAGTCTGTCTAGCTTCGGATGCAGAAGCTTCTCTTATTCTTCTCAAAAATTTATCTGCTAACTGCTGATTTTCCATCTGTGCTGCTTTATATGCAATATTCTGAGGGTAGCTTGACGGATATTCATCCGTAAATAAGGTAAAACCTTCACTTTTTACAGGCATTCCATGTCGTTCTGATGCTTCAAGCCAGTGTTTTGCGATTTGACTGTTAGAACGCTCCGGATCTCCACCAATATCATTATAGCTATCATAAAAATCTCGTATATCTCTTACAAGACCTCCCATGATGTACTTAATTTCTACTTGATCTCCATACCTAGTTTCCAATTTACGTAGTAGCGGTTCACTTCCCCAGCACCATGTACATACCGGATCTGTAAATTCAATAATTTCAACTTTTTTTATATTCATTTCCATACCTTCTTTCTGTTTAAAAAATTATAAATATAACTTAGTATTTATATTACTAATTAGTGATATATGAGTGTAATTAAAATTTATCCAAACTTTCCTATAAATTAAAAATATACTTAGAAAAAATGTCATCAATATACTCTTTCTCCTTTTCTGCAATGGATATCAGACTTACTCTCTTTTTTATAATCAAAATATATCACTAATTAGTAATACTGTCAAGTTGTTTTTAATTATTGGGTAATACAAAAATACCTGTCAAACAAAATCAAATCACATATTTTTACATTAACAATTCTTAAATCATATTATTATACTTTTGTTTTTTTGAATATTATGATAATAATCTTTTTAGAATATCTATTAAATTATTGCCAGAAGAGAGTTTATTTTTTCTATTAATCACAAAGTTTTTTACACTAATGGATAAGTATTAACACATGAAAAATTATTTTGAGTTAATAAATATATTTTTTCATAATTTTTTGATATTTATTTAATAGTTGATAAAACCCCTCTATAATTATAGAAGGGTTTCTAATTACGGGAATATTAAAATGTTATTTGCAACAGGTCTTTGTCTCCCATCAGAAGGTCTATTTAAAATTTTACCATTATAGTACATAGCAGTTGAGCCGCCTCCATCTAAATTGTACGCTTCTTTTACTCCTAGTTCTAATAATTTGTCTTGTAATCTCTCAAGACTCACTCCATAGCTCCATTTTCCTTGTCGTCCATCAACTACAATCATAATCAAATCATCATTTGCATATTTTCCAATAATAGTTCTTGGGTGTCTTGTTTTTTTCCACTTTTTAGGAACATCAACTTTCTTACCATTTTTTAATAATACCGGCATAAAACTAACGCCTTGAGAAGGGTTTAGTTTTGAAATATCTGACTCAGATTGTGGAACATTACCAACTACTTCTCCTTTTTTATTGATTCCAGCAAAAAATAGATCACCTGGATATCCATTAAATGGCTCCACTAATTTCCCATCAATGACGGTATTTCCAATTAATTGAGCATATTTTTTAGTATTTCGTGTTTCAGTATAAAACCCTCCACCATTGATAGCAAGTATTGCATTTTCTCTTTTAGCTGCACTTGAAGTAGTTTCAAGTTCACCTAGAGTATTTTTTGCAAGACCAACCTTAAAGGCTTTTGGATCAAACAGCTTTACTTTAGCTATATATCCACGATAACCTAACTCATTTAACTTGAAAATCTTTATTTCAGTACGCTCACTAATGTGAGCTTCTACAGCAGGTCCCAGCATTTCTAGAATTTTTTGTTCATACATATCATTCGATAATTCTTTTTGAGAAGCACTAAGTTCTGATAAATTAGTCAATTTCTGGTTTTGATTATTAAAAACCTCCTCATGCTTTTCTATAACCATTCCAATTTCAGAGATTTTTTTTGCTAAATTATTCGTCTCTTCATGCAATGTAGCAATTTCACTATTAAGAGATTGTACCTCTATATTAAGCGGTTTACTATCATCTACAAAGTTTGAACTTATAAGGAAAAGGGCTAAAAATGGAGCTACTAAATAAAATAGGAACATATTAATTTTCAGCATTCGGAGCCTCCTTTAAAATGTCTAAACTTTTCTGTAGTTCTTTTAGCCTATCATCTAACTCTTCTAATCTATTGTCTATTTTATTTTGAATATCTGTAGTATTTGAAATAGTCGAATCCGTATCATCTAAACTATTACTCAATTCTTTTATTTCATTACTAAGTAACTTGACTTGATCACTTAACCCTTGAATATTCATTGCATTCTCTTGTCTAACATTATTTATTGAAGTATCGATATAATTTTTAGCATAGCCATAACCATAGTAAACAATACCACCCCAAGCTCCTACACTAATCATAAAAATCAATATATTTATTAATACATTTCTAGTTTTCTTTCTCTTGCAGTTCGACATTTTGTTTTCACTCATAACATCACCTCTTCTACATCTTTTTACACTTGTATATATATTTCGGCATTTGTTTACGATATTTTTATATATTATTAGAAAGTATATTTTTCCAGACTATTGATTTCTTATATTTTTAGTATGAATGCTGTACAAAAAAGCATGTTGAAATTACAAACTAGTTTTGAAATCCAAGAGATAAAATCTTCTAACACTATCACATGAATCAGTAATCGATTAACAAACAATTAAAGTAACCCAAAAAAAAGTTAAAACTTTTTTAATCTATAGAACCTAATAATATCAATATTACTACTTTTTTTCGTAGTATATCAGATTAATTATAGTACTATTCATTTTCTATTTTGAATACTATACTAAGGTTATCAAATCAACAATCTATTTTTTAGATGAAAGGAGCAATACAATGACTCAAAAAATATTAAAAACACCTAGTCATCGTTTTTCAAATTTAAAAGACTATCCATTCAAATCAAACTATATAGATGTAGGCGGCGTTAATATGCACTATGTAGATGAAGGAGATAAAAATAACAAAGTCATCTTCTTATTCCATGGGCAACCTTCCTGGAGTTATTTGTACAGACATATGATTCCTCAATTAGTAAATGAAGGCTACCGTGTTATCGCTCCAGATTTAATCGGCTTTGGTAAATCGGATAAGCCAACTCATTCTAGTGACCACTCGTACAGCGCCCATGTAAAATGGATGTCTACTTTTATAGAAAAACTAGGCATTAAGCATGCAGCGGCCTTTATGCAAGACTGGGGTGGCATGATTGGTCTTCGTGTTTTAGCAAACAACCCAGAATGGTTAGACAGATTAGTAGTTGCTAACACAGCACTTGCTGAATCAAAAGGCTTCGAAAGATGGATGTTGCCAAAGATGTTAAAAATCATTCGCTCAACAAGTTTGAACCCAACGATTCAAAGTCTTGAAAAGAAAATGAATTATGCTAACTGGGCCGCCTACTTCAGTCGATCTAAGAAACTTGAAATTGGTAAAATCATGCAGTTATTAACAACTAAAAGCCTTTCAAAAGATGAAATGGAAGCATATGACGCACCATTCCCGACACCTGATTATTATGCGGGACCACGTAAAATGCCTGAAATTGTTGTTTCAGATTTAGATAAAGCTTATGAGGATTGGCAAAAATTAAAACAATGGAAAAATCCTGTGCTAACATTGTTTAGTGATAAAGATCCATTCCTTGCAGATCAAGGATATGACAAATTATTTCAACAAAACTTTCCTGGTGCAAAAGGGCAACCTCATATTACAATGACAAATGCCTCCCACTTCTTACAAGAAGATCAATCTTCAGAACTTGTAAGCAGAATATTGAATTGGCTTAAGCATACAAAGTTTTAATTATAAAAATAAAAAATTATAAAAGAAAAGGATGATATTATATGAAAATTCTAGTAGTTGGCGGAACAGGAACACTTGGAAGTGCACTAGTTTCATTATTAAGAAAAGAACATGAGGTTATTGCAGTTGGTCGATCAAGAGGTGATTATCAAGTAGATATAGAAAATAGAGATTCTATAAAAAAAATGTTTGAAGATATTGGTCCAGTTGATGGTATTATTTCAACAGCTGGTGATGGTAAAATGGCTCCATTCCAAATTCAAAGTGATAAAGACCTTGATCTTGCTATTAATAGTAAATTAAGAGGTCAAATTGATCTAATAAGATATGGTATACATTCTGTTAAAGAGAATGGTTTTATTATTGTTACTACAGGTACTGCAAGTCACACTTATATGCCAGGCGCCTCTTCAATTACAATGGCAAATGTTGGTCTTGAAGGCTACATTCGTGCAATTAACGTTGAAGCGTTCAATGGTGTAAAAGTAAACGCTGTAAGCCCATTCTTTATCAAAGAAACAGTTGAAATGATGGGATTTGATGTTCCAAATGCAGTTCCAGCAGCAGATACTGCAAATGTTTATAAAATGGTAATGGATTCTGATGTATCAGGTATTATTGCTGACGTAAATGAGTATTTAAATAGAAGATAATTTCTGTAAAGAAGATAAAAAAAGTCCTAGACTGAACCCAATTGTGGAGTTCAGATTAGGACTTTTATACATTGTATATTCATAAATAGTCCATTAATTGTACAACCACAACTTGTCCATTTTTTGCATACTATAAAACACAAATAAGGTTAACAAATTAGAGTTAAGGGTTTAGAGAAAAATCCCTTAACTCATAACTAAACTTTCATATAATTTTTTATATTCTTTAGTAGAATTTTCCCAACTATAATTTGCTTTCATGGCATTTATTGTTATTTTTTTCCAGGTGCGTTTATCTTTATAACACTTCAATGCCCTATCAATTATATTAAGTATGTTATCCCCATTACAATCAGTAAATCTAAAGCCGTTACCCTCTCCGGTAGATTTATTATATGAATTAATCGTATCCTTCAATCCTCCAGTTTTTCTTACTATAGGAATGCTTCCATATTTAAGAGCAATTAACTGAGATAATCCACAAGGTTCCCTTAAAGAAGGCATCAAGAATATATCAGAAGCAGCATATATTTTATGCGCTAAGACCTCATTAAATAAAATATTAGCTGATAATTTTTCAGGATATTTATAAGCAAAATCCTTTATTTTAGATTCAATTTTAGGATCACCCATTCCTAAAATCACCATCTGTATATCTTTAGATAATAGATTCTCAAGTATAGGAATCAATAATTCTATTCCTTTTGTATATGTTAACCTAGAAACTATAGCAATTAAGGGGGCTTTTTTATTTACAGGCAGATTTAATAGTTTTTGCAGATTAACTTTGTTTTCCATCTTATTTTGTAAACAATTCACATTATATTTAACAAAAATATCATCATCTTTGCTAGGGTCATAAATGTTATAATCTACTCCATTTATAATCCCATATAAGTCATTCTTTCTCTTTCTTATAGCATCATCTAAACCTTCTCCATATGATGATCTTTGTATTTCTTCAGAGTAGGTCTTGCTAACGGTTGTAACTAAATCAGCATAATTGATTCCTGCCTTCATAAAACTTACTCCTTTGTAATGTTTAAGCGCATCATCATCATAATACTTCATTCCCAAGTTTAATAAGGATTCTAGTATTTTTTTAGAATAAATCCCTTGGTACTTTAAATTGTGTATAGTAAACACAGTTTTAATATTGGAAAACCTAGGGTTATTCTTTTGATATTCCTTTAATAAAGGACAAATCATCCCACTATGCCAATCATTACAATGAATAATATTTGGTTTAAAATCCATATTTTCAATTGCTCCCAGTACGGCTTTGCAAAGATAAGAAAATCTTTCATCATCATCATCAAATCCATATATTCCTTCTCTTTCAAAATAATATTGTTGATCAATAAAATAAAATGGAACACCCTCATATTCTAAATATTCAATCCTACAATCTTGTTTTTTCAATCCTACTGGAATAGTAAATTCAGTAATACACTTCATATTACTTTTAAATTTCTCCAAAATCTCCTTATATTTTGGAATTATAACTCTTATATCAATTCCAAGATTTCTTAGTGACTTTGGTAACGAAAACGCTACGTCCGCAAGTCCTCCTACCTTTACAAAAGGAACAGCTTCAGATGCCACATATAATACTTTTAGCATTTTATCAACTCCTTTATATAACTGTTTAGCATACTCTACAGTTAGTGAATTTAGCACATTTTTATGCAAATACTATATATAATTAATCTAGTATTTAATTTAATTATTAGTAAGATAGTACGGATCTTAATCAAATTATTCATTTACTATTTATATATTTTGAGTCTTCTTCTAATTTCACCAACAAGTTGTTCCTTTTCAGATTTAGGTATTATACCGACAGATAGCCTGCGAGCTGCCATAGGTATAATCCAAGAATCTATATCCTCAGAAGTTATATCTGACAGTTTAGTATATTCATCTATGAACACTTTAATTATTTCCTCTTTAATTGAGTTAATATAGTATTCAATTTCACTAGGAATATGTCTTGGTAATATCGCCTGTCTAACCATTGGTACTATTGCATATCTAGTCATAAGAATATATTCTGCTAAATCAGTTTCTGGATTACCTATAGAAGCATGTCTCCAGTCAATTAATAAAGCTTTATTGTCTCTAATTAATATATTATTCAGGTTAGGGTCTCCGTGACATAATTGTTCTTTTATCGGTATGTTATTTAAGATATCAACGACTAATTTCTTCTCTGAGTTTGTTAGATAATTTGCTCCATTTATAGAATATATAATAGCCTCTCTTTGAGACCGAATATTCGGAATTTTCTTCCCATGTGTTTCACTTAGAATTTTAGCTGTTATTCGTGCGACATCTTCGTAATTGAATCCTTTTTGATTTACAAAACGTTCCATCAAGGTTTCCCCATATATACGTTCAAATATAATTCCTGGACGCCCATCAACATCTACTAATCCGAAAGGTTGGGGTACAGATACTCCATTATCCCAAGCAACTTGACTGTTTAAATACTCTGTTAGCATTGATTGATGTCTTTTTTTATTCTTTGCTAACTTAATTATTTTTTCATCATTTTCCCACTCAAAAACCTCGGCAGAACTACCTTCATTAATTTTCCTACCCATTTTTGTACTCATTTTCTCCCCCTTATAATACACATATTCATTTTATACCATCATATATTAACTAAAAATACATAAGCTATTTTATATAATTGAGCACTTTACATATTTTCATATAACATTTTTCTAAGTATCTTTTACTATAAAGATTTTGTCATTTCTATTTTTTATTATAGTTCCTGATTTTACTACAACATGTTCCATTACAATAACCCTTTCTAAAATTACATTATCTTTAATAATAACATTTGGCATAATTACTGAGTCTATAACTTTAGAATGTTTACCAATATATACTCGTGGAGATAAAACTGAATTTTGCACTTCTCCATGAATAATACATCCTTCACTTAAAATAGAGGAGTTAACTTTACCAGTTTCTCCCACATAGTGAGGGGGATGATTGTAAAGTTTTGAGTATATATTCCAATTATTATCATATAAATTCAACTTACTATTTTCTTTTAGTAAATCCATATTTGCTTTCCATAAACTTTCCACAGTTCCTACATCTCTCCAATACTCCTTAAATTCATAAGCAAATATATCTAATCTATCCTCTAACATTTTAGGGATAATATCATTTCCAAAATCATTACTAGAATTAGGGTTCTTATCATCTTCAATTAAATATTTTTTTAGTAACTTCCAATTAAAAATATACACTCCCATAGAAGCCAAATTACTTGTAGCATTTTTTGCCTTTTCTTCAAATTCATAAATTTTATTATTATTATCTATATTCATTATTCCAAATCTGTTTGTTTGATCCCATGCAACTCTAGTAGCAGCAATAGTAACTAATGATCCTTTCTTTTTATGATATTCAAGCAATGAGTAATAATCCATTTTATATATATGATCGCCAGATAATATCAAAACATATTCAGGTTCATATCTATCTACAAAATCAATATTTTCATATATTGCATTTGCAGTTCCTTTATACCATCTACCTCCTTTTAATCCTGCATAAGGTGGTAAAATGGTTACAGTACCATTTGGCCTATGAATATGCCAATCGCTTCCAATTCCTATATAGTAATTTAATTCCAAAGGGTTATATTGTGTCAGTACCCCAACAGTATTAATTCCTGAATTGCAGCAATTACTCAAGGTAAAATCAATAAGTCTATATTTTCCTCCAAAATGAATTGCAGGCTTTGCCATATTTATAGTCAATTCTCTTAATCGTGATCCACGACCTCCTGCCAATAGCATTGCAACTATTTCTTTTTTTGACTTTATCATAACCTTGTTCCCCCTTCTCACTTCATCCTATTCACTCATTCCTAAAGTGTTCAAAATCGAACAACTATAAAATAGAATAGTTAACCCTATTTTCTTTACTATCACAAAACGGCACTTACATTTGCCGTATTTAGCTCCTGAAATTTCTCTCCAAACTAATAATAGTTTGATAACAACCCAACTTTGTATTTTGTTAAATCAATAAGATTAAGGTTTTCATGTAGTTTATTAGGGAATAATATATGTACAATAAACAGAAGACTGACTCCTTAGATTATTCAAAAGAAAAGATAGATTCTTTTGAGTTTGCCTTTTTTATTTCCGTACAAAAAAAGGGCATCTCAGCCCTATAATATATTTTTTATTTTGAGATAGTATATTTAAAAGTCTAATTTAGTACTCATCTCTATTTTTACTTATATACAATTATAGTATGGTTTTATTATTCCGCAAGCCATTCTTCTTCCTGCATTACCTGAAGGTTGTGTTGTATAATCATCGAGATTTTCATGTATTATAATAGATTTTCCTATTACGTCTCTAACCTTGAATTTATTAGTAAAAAACGCCATTATAGCTCTTCCATTATTGGAAAATAGAACTGGAAAATCGCCTGCATGATTCCCATGAGGTTGATCAGTTGGATTCCAATGACCACCAGCATCTTTAAAAGGATTATCACTTTCTCCTATGTTACAATTTCCAAACTCATGTATATGAAATCCAAAAGGTCCTATAGGAGCTATATCTTCCTTTGTAGGTTGGTATGACGGCAATCCCTGCATATTCACATATACCCAAGCACCCCCAGGTACATCTTTTATAAATACTACACCTTTAATTTTGGGGCTAATTGGTCCTCCTCTTATATTAGCTATAGCTATACACTGGTATTTGCTTTTCATTGACTCATCTCCACATTTATTAAATTATATAATCCATACTATGATACTAAATATATATTGTTCCCAGCAACGATTACATTAATCTCCTTTTATTTAGTTATATAACCTTCAAATTAACAATATTGGAATTATCTAATCCTGAAAAACAATTAGCACAATCAAAAGTTTTAAACATAACCATAAAAAAATAATCATTTAAAAGAAAATGATTATTTTTTTATACGATTTATATTCTACTAGGAAATTTTCTATTAATAATACAAGTATAACTTCTTTGTAACTATTCTAAGTACAGTTTTTTCATTATATATTCTTTAAATCCAGAATCCTCATTTTTTTGTTCTTTAATAATTTTAAAGCCTTTATTAGCATAAAACTTAACAGCTTTTTCATTTTCTTTATAAACAGCTAAATTTAACTTCTCATATTTTTTTATTACATAATCTATTAATTTACTTCCTATACCTAATCCTTGATAATTAACATCTACAAACAAAGCGCCTATGAATTCATTATTTATTATACTTATAAACCCCTTTATATTTTCTCCATTATCATATACAAAAGTATCTGAAATAGGTATATAAATATTTTTCACATCATCATAATTATTTTCCCAGTATTCTTTATCAATAAAATTATGTGCCTTAATTGTGCTCTCTTTCCATATATCCATAACTTTATTTATCTCTTCATTTTTCAACTTTCTTATCATAAATATTATAAACTCCTTTATTTACTGCTATTTATTATTTTTCTTATTATATGTTCTCATACTTTATATAAGACAATTATATCATTTTCAAATGATGTCTTTTCATATGAATTTAATAAATAATAAAAAAGAACCTGATTATATCAAGTTCTAACTGTTATGTTTCATACTATTTTTATACGAACTAGTATTCAACACTTAATAAACAAAGTGCTCCTGCACTAGCTTTATGACCTACATCATTCATATCCTTAGATTTAAAAGCTTTCTCAATTATATTCATAGGTAATTGACCAAGACCAACTTGAATTAGTGTACCTACTATTATTCTTTCCATATTTAATAAAAATCCATTTGCTGTCATAGTAATAATAATTTCATTTTTAGTTTCTCTTACATCAAGATCTACTATTTTTTTAATTGATTTTCTTGTTTTCTTATTAGTAGTAAACGCTAAGAAATCATGTTCTCCTAAAAGGTACTTTACAGCTTTTTTAATTTTAGCTACATCTAATGTTTGATTCATTAAGTTAACATATTGTCTCTCAAACAAAGGACGATTAGGAGCATCTTTTTTCCATAAACGATACTCATAAGTTAAACTTTTCATTAAATATCTACTATGAAATCTCTCATCAACAGTTTCTACTGATAATATAATAATATCATCAGTTAAATATTTTTCAAAATAATCAAAAATTTCTTTCTCATCCAAACGACTATTTGGTGCTGTAAAATTAACAATTTGTCCTTTAGCATGTACCCCAGCATCAGTACTAACTGCACTAATAACCTCTACTTCTTCTTCATAGAGCTTTGATAATATTAATTCTAACTTACCTTGAATACTCTTTTCTAATTTACCTTTTGATTTATTGTACCCTGTATATTTTCTACCATCATAAGCTATCATCATCTTATAGTTTTGCATTTGAATCCTCCTTTTTCTAAATACCAATCAATACATTTTATCATACATTAAAATAAGTTTATATATGTAAATTTACATATGACAAAATCATTTGTTATGAAAATTCCAACGGCATATAAAAAATATAATTTTCTACCTTCTTGAATATTCTAAAACAGATAAACCTTCTTGAATCGTATACCTATCAAGATGCAGTTTTACCGATGGATTATTATCAAAGAATAGTGGTTTTCCGTTACCTAAAATCATGGGTACAATCCCAATAATGAATTCATCTATGATATCTGCCTTCATAAAGTGGTCAACTAAGACACTTCCACCATATAGAAAGATATCTTTTCCCTCTTCCTGTTGTAGTTTCTGAATATAACCAATAACATCATCTTTAATAAATTCTACATTGTCATGATCCTTCATATCCTTTCTAGTAGCCACGATAACTCTTTTATCTTTAAATAGTTCCATCATGGCATCTTCATAGGCGATTCTACCCATAACTACGATATCTACTTTCTCTAAAAATGCATTAAAATTAAATTTTTCGTCTGTGTCTAGTGAATGATCACCATCTCCTGTAATCCATGCATAACTACCATTCTCGTCTATAATATAACTGTCTAAACTCATTGCCAAACTCAAAATAATTTTTCTCATTATGTTCCTCCATTCAATTATTTACAATTTTTCTACAAAACAACATCAAAATGTTAAAGTAATTTTTATCATCTAGTGTTTTCTCTAAATTTTTAAAAATCTTCCAGTATGACTCTCAGCTGTTGCAGCAATCGTTGCTGGTGGACCTTCTGCTACAATCATTCCGCCTTTGGATCCGCCTTCTGGTCCTAGATCAATAATCCAGTCACTTTGTGATATCACATCCATAGAATGTTCAATAACAATTACTGAATGACCTTTGTAAACAAGTTTGTTTAAAAGTGTAATTAATTTTTCTGTATCACTAGGGTGTAATCCTGTTGTCGGTTCATCTAGTAAAAAAAGTGTATGTTCTCCCTGTGCACGACCCAACTCTTTTGCTAATTTAATTCTTTGGCATTCTCCTCCTGAAAGTGTTGAAGTTGACTGTCCAAGTGTAAGATAGCCTAATCCTACTTCATTAAGCACACTTAGGCGATTTAACACTTCTTTCTGATCACTAAATATCTCCATATTTTGCTTAACGGTCATATCAAGTATTTCCGAAATCGTGTAATTTTTATACATCACCTCAAGTACATGAGGGTTAAATCTTTTACCATAGCACACTGGACATTCTACTTCAATATCATCTAAAAAATGCATATCTAGAGGTATAGACCCTAATCCACGACATTTTTCACATCTACCACCTTTTACATTGAATGAAAAGTCACTACTTTTTAAACAACGTTCCTTTGCTGATAGTTGACTTGAAAATAAAGTCCGAATTGCTGTAAAAATATCAGTGTAAGTAGCTATTGTTGATCGAGAAGATCTCCCTATTCTTTGTTGTTTTACTTGAATCACATGCTTTACATGATGCAGACCTTCAACTGAATCAACGTCCTTTTTCTTTCCATCATAAATTCCTGCCAAGATATTAAATACAAGCGTAGATTTACCTGACCCAGAAACACCCGTTACTGTAACAAACTTATTAAGAGGTATACTAACATTCACATTCTTTAAATTATGCTCACGGGCATTAACAATATGAATTTCATTAAAATTACGACTACTAATATCTAGTTTTGCTTTATAAGACTTATTTAAATATTTTCCTGTCAATGATAACTCAAAACCTGAAATATCCTCAGGTTTTCCATATGCCACAATTTGACCGCCCTGACTTCCTGAATTTGGTCCAAAGTCGATAACATAATCACACTGGCTTACAAAATCCATATCATGTTCAATAACCATCACTGTATTGCCTATTTCTACTAATTTTTTTAATGCTTCTAGTATTTTTAATGTGTCTTTTGGATGTAACCCTGTTGTTGGTTCATCCAATATGTATAATACACCAGTCAACCCAGAGTCCATCAAACTTGCCATTCGAAGCCTTTGTGCCTCACCACCAGATAATGATTGAATTGTTCTATCAATTGTTAAATACCCCAAACCAATATTAGATATGCTCTCAATGCGTCGTAAAATATCGTTAACTATTGAATCCAACACTTCTTTGTTTTGATAACCTAATTGTTTATCAAGGGATAACACCCAATTTTTTAACTCATCGATTGTATAGGATGAAACCTCAATAATAGATTTATTATCTACATATACGCTTCTTGCTTGTTCATTAAGCCTTGTTCCATGGCATACAGGACAAATCGCTCTTAAGAAACACTTTTCAATATTTTTATTTGACGATCCTTTTCTAATATTTTCAGCAGACTTTTTCTTTAAAAATGTTAAAATTCCCTCAAAATACCCATCACTAACTTTTTTGGGTGGATCTATATGAGAATATAACTCTTTAAAATTCTCACTTTTAATACCTTCAAAGAATATTAAATGCTCCAAATCATTATAATCTTTGATAGATTTCTTAACATCAAATTCTAATTGATAATGCTTAGCCAATTTTGTAAGCACTTTTTCATAGTGTTGAGCCATTACACCTTGCCACATCTGAACTGCACCTTGTCCAACAGAAATGTGTTCGTCAATAATACCCATCGGGTCTATTTCATTAACTTCACCAATCCCACTGCACTGTTCACAAAAACCTTCTGATTTATTAAATGAAAAATGAGCCATTGTCAACACTGGAATACTGCTCTTACAGCGAGAACAGTAAATTATTTTCTGGTTTGACCCAACGTCATCAATATCTTCTGTATCAAAAATAGGATAACATAACTGCTGGCAATGAGGGCATTCCCTTATACCACACTTAGCATAAAGAAGTCTTAAATACGTCAATACCTCCGTAAATGTTCCTACTGTTGATCTTGGATTCCTATTATTAATCCCTTGAGAAATGCTAATAGATGGAGATAGACCAGCGATACTATCAACCCTCGCTTTATTCATACCATCGGTCACCATACCCATTGATTCCATGTATTGTCTTTGACACTCTCGTTGAAGAATATCAAAAGCAAATGTTGATTTTCCGGAACCCGATGGACCTGTAACTGCAACTAGTTGATACTTTGGTATATTGATAGAAATATTTTTTAAATTATGTTCATTTGCTCCTTTTACCTCTATATAATCAAACATTTAGTTTGCACTCCTTTATTATAAATATTATAATATCACTATAAACTATAAAGTAACTTTACAGTCAAGAGGTGTTTTTATGATCACTAAATTTCTTATCAGTGAAGCTGCAAAAAAATATAATATTTCAAGAGCTACATTGATTTATTATGACAATATTAATTTGCTTAACCCTTCATACAATCATGAAAATGGATATAGATATTATACCTATAAAGATTTAGAGAAATTAGAGTTGATTCTTACATTAAAAGAAAGTGGTCTGCATCTAAGTGACATCAAATCATTTTTAGATAGACCTTCCCACGAGGAGAGTATCCATCTACTAAATCGCCAAAATTATAAAATCAACCAAAAGATACAAGAACTTAAAAAATTACAAATAATTCTAGAAAAGCGAACTAGTTTACTTAGTGAATATGAGAAAATTGAATTCTATAATGATATTCGATTAAACTATTATCCTGAAATTAGCGTCTGTAAAGTTGACCTCAATTATAATAGTAAAAACCCTTATGAGGATGCAACTAACCGTTTAAAAGAAACTTTAGATGCTTCAATAACTAGTTATGGATCTATAACAAGTAAATATGGACTTTGTATTGATATAGAACAGCTTTATAATAGTGATTTTAACCGTTATAAATATGTTTTTGACTATTTAAGTCAACATATTGATATAGGAGATATCTTAAAGCTCCCAGGCAGTTATTATGTACGTTGCATCCACAAAGGCCCTTATAATATGGCGCATACATCATTCCATAAATTACTTAATTATATTAATCTACATCATTACACAATCACTGGAGATGCATTCTTAGTGCCACTTGTTGATTTGTGGGCGACCACTTCAGAAGATGATTATAAAAGTGAACTACTCATACCTGTTGAAATTGAATAGATCAAACTATTTTTCATGCTAAAAGAGCGTCTTACAATAAGACGCTCTTTAATCAACTATTTGACTATTATTTCACTTCTTGTTCAACAACCATTTTTCCTTCCCTATAAGGTTCTTCAAACCCATTTAAAAGCTGGTTCAATTTTTCATTATCGATTGTAATTATATAATGCTGCCATAGATTTGATGCAAGCATTAAAAGATTAAATTATAATGAAGATAATCATTTTTGTTAACTATTAATTAGATAAGCATATCAAAAACAAATTTTTTATTCTTAATGTATATTTGATATCTTCCATTATGCTTATCTAAAATTGCTCTCACAATTGCAAGTCCAAGACCATTTCCACTAATCTATTTATTTCTTGATGAATCCATTACATAGAACGGATTGAATATGCTTGAACAGCAATTCTATTATCCTCAGCTATTAATATCTTCATTTTTATATTCTCCATTTATTACTTATTAATTTTTACATAGTAATACTCAATATAAATACACATGAGCACAATATAAAAATATTGTACTCATGTGTTTTTTTCTACTTATTTAAATTTTATTATGGTGTATAAATCTCTCTTACTCCATCTTCAATCATATAAATTTCCACACTTTTAGCAGGAATTTTACGTCCTTCATATTCAAAGCTTTCTGTTTTATAGTTAGCTATTACTTCAACTTTATCACCAAACTTAGTCTTCTGTACCAATCTATCTTTAGACAGTATTTCATATTGGCTTAAAGCTTTAGTAACTGTAATTTCATGCATTTTTGAAAACACATTATACTGCTTTGATATAAACTCGCCATGCTTTTCTAATTCCTCTAAATTAAGATTATATAACGGTTGAACATTATATAATAGTTCAGTAAGTGCATTTGTAACAATTTGATTAGTAAATTTTAAACTTGAGCTTCCCCAGTGAGAAGTCGTAACTATTGAATCATGATATACAGTTTGATAAAGAGGTAATCTGAACTTAGGGTTAAAGTATATATATCCATATTCCTCTTTTAATGGAACCTGTTTTACAAATGTTTGTGGACCTTCTGAAGGCCAATATTTACCTAAATAGTATTTAGAGTCTCGGTTCTGTCTCATATCTTTATCGTTCCATGCAATAACAGGTGTCATCATACCTTGTGCAAAATGAATTGTATCAGATAAGTACCAGTGTCCTCCTTCTGACCCTACAACTAAACCATATTTATCTATCATCCACTGTAATCTTTCTTTTCTCGCATTTGCATCATCTTCCTCACTTGCAGGATGTAGTGGATTATAATCTTCATATAATTCTCCTGCTGCATCACAATCAACAAACCAAGAATCAAGCTTTATACTATCCATGATTTTTCCCATTCTCTCTTTTACATATGGCATAGCCAGAAGAGGACTTACTTTTCTACCTACCTGTTTATATCCACCAACATAACTACCATTCTTTCTCATTATCCCTCCTGTTTCCCATAGTTTTTTATCAAATCCTGCTGTATCCCACTGCACCTGTCCTGGTTCATGCATACTATGATAAGAGTCATATGACCCTATTAAATACCCCTGTTCTAGTGCCTTTTTTGCAGCATATTTATTAAGCTGCCAGTTTTGACCCATGTTGTCTCCGCCTAACCAAGCTTTTTTTATACCAAGTTTTTGTAGTTCATCTAACATTTTAGTTGAAAAAGCATTACCCACATCCTCAATTTTAACTTCGAAAAACTTTTCAAATCCTTCATAAAATAAACGTAAATTCAATTCATAAATCTCAGTATCATTTAAATTATTAATTCCCTTATTTAATAGTGCTTTAACTTCTTCACTCTTCTTCTGTCCTCTAAAAGCGGATTCTTTATAAAAATCTTTTCTTTTTAGAACTTGATTTATATCTCTAATTATTGTTTTTCTACCATATTGATCCACGTAGCCATCGTTGATATAGCTTTGGATAAGTTTTTTAACTTCTGATTCTTCAGGTAATAAATCTACTATCCTCTTTGATATTGATTCATTATTTTTATTATTATTGATTTTCTTTACAAATCCTAACCAATTCCCAATATCTCTTCTATCTAGTACTCCACTGCTCCATAGATAAATTTGTGCTGCTCCATATAACTTATCTAAATTTTTTGCTTTTTTTGCTTTTTCTTCTAGTGATACAAACTGATTTGTCTCAATTAAATAATCCCTAAATACTTTTGCTGGCATAATGTAATCATTTTCACCAATAATTATTTGATATGAGAACTCCTTCACATCATGGTTACTTGTAAATTGATGATTAATACTAAATCCTAAATTTTCATTAACATCTTTAAATTCAATCTCATCATTATAACCATTTTCCATAATATACGTGTACGTATTTAAATCATTACGTAAACCTATAAAAGGCATCGATAAGAACTCTATGGTATCCCAACTATCATATTGAGTTAAAAACTTAATAAATGTTTGATCTTTTTTAGGTATATACTTTCCTTCGTTATAAGGAATAATATATGAATCGAACCCCTTAGTAGATCCTACTTTTGGCCATGTGAAGCTCATTTCTTTTTCAGTAGAAAAATGAATATTTAATCTATCACCTTTTAAAGATACTTTTACTTCTACATCCTCATCTATTATATGATATTTAACTCCTTCTTTAGTGGTTTTTATTTCATCAATATTAAAGTTCCCCAATGGGTCTGATAAACAAACTTCATTTCCATTTTTATCTGTATTGATGACTTCTAAAGTTTTTGCATCTATAGAAATTGACATCATACTATTATTTAAATCGATTTTTTTTCCATCTATAAGTACTGTAGGTAATTCCTCTTTCTTATCTTTTTCTACTTGAATATTTTTTCTATTTTTTAGCTCTCCCTTCTCATTACTCCTAATTGTACCACATCCCGTTAAGAGAGTGAGTACAAGAATAAAACTGATTAACTTTTGATAATTCATTACTAAACCTCCATATTTAATAGTTTGATAAACACAGTATATTTGTCCTACGTTACATCAATGTTACATATACAATTACTAGTTAAACAAGTTTAGTTTAGTCAAACGATTGAAAAGAAATGAATCTATTGCTATAATGTCAGATATATGCTAAAATCAAAAATTATTAAGATAGAAAGGAAGTTTTTTATGAAAAAGCATTATACTTTTGAGCTGGTATAAAGGCAGAAGGCTCAAAGTAAATGATAATAGCCTTCTGCTATATTAGTAGTTATTAAATACAATAATCAGGAGGAAAAAAATGAATATAAGTAAATTAACAATTAGACAAGAACAAAAAGACGACCACAAACAAGTTTATAATGTAGCGAAAAAAGCTTTTGAAAATGCTGAGCATACAGATAGTGATGAACATAACCTTATAGAAAGACTTAGATACGCAAAGGAATTTGTACCAAAACTTTCTTTGGTGGCAGAACTTGAAGGAAAAATAGTTGGCCATATTCTTTTTACAGAGATTAAAATAGGGAAAAAAATAGGGTTATCTCTTGCTCCTGTTTCAGTTGATCCTAAATACCAATCAGGAGGAATAGGTTCTAATCTTATAATCAAAGGGCATAAAATTGCTAAAAATCTTGGTTATGAAATAGTGGTAGTTTTAGGACATGAAAAATATTATCCTAGATTTGGTTATGTCAAAGCTAGTAATTACGGTATAAAAGCACCGTTTGAAGTACCCGATGAGAATTTTATGGTTTTAGAACTAAAAGAAAATGCATTAAATGAAATTAAAGGTATTGTAGAATATTCATCTAAATTCTTCAATGAATAATAATGAGTTATAAATTCCTTTTATATGTTTATTAAAGGATCAAAAATTATTTATCACCCAATGCTTTATATAATACACAAGGATTTTAGAAGAAAATATATTGCAATGATACTAAATTGATATAGTATAAAATAAGTACATGAAACATAAAAAAGACGACGATAATATTAGTTTAAATATTACCGCCGTCTTTTTTATTTCAGCTCTGTTGCAGAAAACCTTTGACGTTTACGAAGTAATTGATAATTCTTTGGTATTAAAAATTTAGGTTCAAACTACCACGTTGTTTATCAAGCATATGGAGTTGCTGCATTCTTAATTCTAGTATTATAATACCCTTTTTGCTTGATTAATCAACATTTCACCATAATTTTTATATGCAATAGCTTAAATAGTTGTTTATATTATAGGAACTTTTATTTCCATCAAATATTCATTTTCATTATTCACTATAAAGCTACTAATAATTGATGTTTTAATAATATCTCCTCTTATATTTAATTGTTTTTTATTAATATATTCTTTTATTCTTGAAAAAGTATTTTTAATATTATAATGCTCTCCTTTATGATAAGCTACAATACACTTTCCAAGTGAATATTCCTGAACATTTAAATCATTAATAAATTGCTTATCAATAGGCATTACTATCTTTTCCATATATTCATTTTTAGTGCAATATAAACACTTTTTATTGTAAACAAATGAAATACCATGATTATGCCCAACCTCTGAATAGTTAGGATAGCGCTCTGTTAACTCAAGTAATTTACCCTCAAATTCATACCAATCATTGACTGTTTTACACTCTCCAACAACACCATAAATTGAACCACAATTCTTAATCTCTATTAAACTCTCACTTTTTTCATATTTCTTTCTTGTCTCTTCGATTGTCTTAATAATAGATCCAAGATTTTTTGCAACAGCTTGCATTTTTGTTATTTTATTTTCAAACTGCTCTTTCTGCAATTCAAGTGTTTTTAACGCTTCATCAACGTTATTAATTTCTTTAAATTTTTTTACTTCTTCTAAAGATAGTCCTAACAATTTGTAAAACTTTATTCGATCAACTTCTATAAATTGTTCTTCTGAATAATATCTATATCTATTTTGATTATCAACTAGTTTTGGAGATAATACGCCCATTTTATCGTAATATCTTAAAGTTTGAGCATCAATATTTTTTATCTTAGCCATTTCTCCTATTCTATACTTTTTCTTCATAATATCTCTCCCCAATTATATTTAACTTCATATATCACTTTAATATGAATACTACTATTCATCTATTTTTATATCATAAATTTAATATATCATATTGACCTTATAGTTACTATAGGGTTTATAATACTACTTATCAATTGAAGTATATAAGGAGGCCGCATATGAATAAAGATTTTGAAAACATTAACTTTAAAAATTATCTAAAGTTCGTATTACCTACAATATTTTCTATGGTTTTTATTTCTATATATACAATGACCGATGGTATTTTTGTATCTAGAAAATTAGGAAGTACTGCTCTTGCAGCTCTTAATGTAACACTTCCTGCTTTTAACTTTATTTTTGGAAGTATTTTTATGATTGTTATTGGTGCATCAGCAATTATTGGTATTAATCTTGGTGCAAAAGAAATTGAAAAAGCCAATAAAAACTTTAGCAACATGATTTATGCACTTGCTTTTATAACATTATTTTATCTTGTAATTGGCTTATTTTTTAGTAAGTCTATTGCTGAACTCTTAGGAGCAAAAGAAGATCTATTGCCTTATGCAATGGATTATCTATTCATATTGTTTATAGGATCTGTTGGATTTGTTATTAAAATTTTTACAGAAATTTTTTTAAGATTAGAAGGGAAATTTAATCTTTCTTTATTTGCTACGGTTGTTGGTGGCGTTACAAACATTATTTTAGATTATTTGTTCATTTATCATCTCAATATGGGAATTAAAGGAGCTGCACTCGGTACAATTTTTGGTGCTTTCATTAATGGTTTGTTTGGCATTGTTTATTTTGCTTTCAATCACTCTCAAATACAGTTTACTTTTACTCAAATTGATTTTGATTTTTTAAAGAACTCCATGATTAACGGTTCATCTGAAATGGTATCTAGTTTATCTGCTGGTATTACAACATTTTTATTTAATACAGTACTTTTGAATTCAGTTGGAGAAATAGGTGTCTCTAGTATATCTATTATTTTATATGTTAACTTTTTATTATCTTCTATTTTTATTGGGATTTCTATGGGTATACAACCATTACTTAGCTATAATTTTGGTGCAAATCAACTTGATAATATTAACAAGCTTTTAAAAATGTCTTGTATAATTATAAGTTCTATTAGTATCTTAGCTTTTACTATATGTAATATTTTTAAATTTCAACTTATTTCTTTATTCAATACAGAAAATGTAGAACTTATTGAAATGACTGCACAAGCTTTTACTATTTTTAGCTTTACATTTTTTATTAGTGGCTTTAACATTCTTGGATCTGTTTTTTTTACATCATTAAATAATGGTAAATATTCAGCAGTTATTTCGTTTAGCAGATCTATTGTATTTAAGTCAATTATTATTTTAACTTTACCGTCTATTATTGGTTTAAGTGGTGTATGGTTAACAATTCCATTATCAGAGTATCTTTGCGTTATAATTACACTTTACTTTTATACTAAAGTAAAAAAGACTAAGCTATTAGACTGTAAAATAACCAACTAGCTAAACATTTATTTAGTAAATAGCTTAATTCCAGAAATATTTTTAATCCAAAAGCATGAACTCTATCTGTCATTTCTCCAGCTACTTTTATATGTCCAGCTGGGTCTGTTGCTGTACATGGAAAAAAATGGTCAACGCGTTTCTCAATATCATTTTCCATTATATAATTTGTCAATAAAAAGTTACTAAGTTTTGACATGAACTATAAGATAATTTATGATAATAAATAAAAGAAGGAAAAAAGGAGAAATGTATAAATTATGGATGAGCGAAATTTAACTAATCGTCAAAAGCAAGCAATTGCAACAAAAAAAAAGATTTTTGATACTACTGTCGATCTAATTACTGAAATAGGTTTTGATAAAGTAACAATAAGAAAAATTTGCAAAGAAGCAAATGTATCAACCGGTACATTCTACCTTTATTTTAAATCAAAACAAGATATACTTTTCAAAGTGTATAAAGATGCTGATATGCTTCTTGATGAAGCAAATATTTTAACTAGAAAAGATTTAAATAGCTTAGAAAAGATTGAAGAATTAATTAAAATTCAAACAAATATTGGTGAAAATCTTAATATAGATATTTTAAAACAAATATATACGTATCATATTCATTCTGACAATGAATATTTCTTTTCTGAAAAAAGAAGCTTTTTTGTAAGTCTTAATTCGGTGGTTATAGAGGGACAAAATAATACAGAATTAAGAAATGATATTTGCTCAAAAGAAATTACTTGGAAAATTCTACGATTTGTACGAGGCATAATATTTGATTGGTTAATCCACGATGGTAACTATGATTTAGAAGAAACTACTATTAAAGAACTCTCTCTTTACCTAGATGTATTTAAATGTAGTTAAATTTAATTAATATAAATAATAACAAAAGATGTGTTCTACTCAATAAAACTATGAGTACAGCACATCTTTTCCTTTTTTTATTATAACAACACTAACCCTCAGTAGACTTTTTTTAAATTGTAATCTTCTTGACAATTCAGTTAAAAAAATGTTATTCTCTTAACATGTTCACTGAACATATTAAGTTTATTGGATAACTTTTCATCTACCAAATGTATACATAAATTATTAGAGCTTGGCTGCTAAACTATCGGACTCGAGGTAATTCGTAAACAATTCGTTGTTAATCTAATATTTTTTAATATTAATATACAAGAAAGGTGATTTATATGGAAAAAGAAAAGATATTGAGAAGATTAGTAATAAAGGCTTTTCATGTAGATAAAGTTAAATTTGAAGACAAAACTTCCTACGAAAAAGGAACTTTGATTTTAAATAAATCTATATCAAAAGAACTTGTTAAGAGTCAAGATTTTTTTAAATCTATTGATATTTCTATTATTAATCCAGGGGATCATGATAAGAAAATAACTAATATAATGGACATAATACCTATATCTACAAAAGTTCTTGGTAATATTGGCGATGGAATAACTCATACTTTAACTGGAGTATCTGTTATGCTTACAGGAGCGTTTGAAGACGATAAAAAAGTAGCACTTTTTGGTGCTTTCGAAGGCCCTTTAAGTAAACGTGTTTTTTTTGATAGAGCGGGAACCCCTTCTACAAAAGATTATATAATTCATGTAGATGTTATTCTAAAGTCAGATACATTTTTCACTAGAAAAATAACATCAGCAGTTCATAAAGTATGTGATGAATTCATTCAATGTATAAGGGAAGAATTAAAAAAAATATATGGCAGAAATGCGGATGAAACTCATGAATTTTTTGATAAAATAAGTCCTAATAAGAAAAAAGTAGTGATTATAAAGCAAGTAGGTGGACAAGGTGCTCTGCATGATAACCAGCTATTACCCCAGGAACCTTCTGGATATATAGGAGGAAAATCAAATATAGATTTAGGTAATGTTCCTATCATCCTGTCCCCTAATGAATATAGGGATGGTGCTTTAAAAGCAATGACTTAAGGGATTTCTACACAAACTTTAGTTATTATTTAATAAAAGTTAGAAAGACCTACTTTTAATATACTTTTATAATCAAATAAAAAGCTGCTTAATTTTAAAATTAAGCAGCTTTTCCGTACTTGGTATTTAAATTACAATGTATCTTAACTTTTTAATTTGTACGTTTGTTGCAATTATGTTAATGCTAAGCTTAAACAATAATTAATGTATTTATTCGTTCAAAAACTCTTCAAACAATAATTTTATATTATTGCTACATAAAAGTAGCATGTTATTTTTGATTTTTTCAATAGGCCAATTCCACCATTTCATTTCTAACAACATTTTTATTTCATCTTGTGTGAATCTTTTCTTTATAGGCTTAGCTGGATTTCCTCCAATAATAGTATATGGCTCTACATCTTTTGTAACCAATGCTCTTGTTCCTATAACAGCACCATCTCCTATTTTTACTCCAGGCATTATAACTGCTTCAGTTCCTATCCAAACATCATTTCCTACCACAGTATCTCCAGATTGTATATATCCATCTTTTGCATTCTCATTAATAGTTGAGTAATAAAAAGGATAACTTGTTATCCAATCATATCTGTGACCTTGATTTCCTGCCATAATGAATATAGCCCCTGAACCTATAGAGCAAAATTTACCTATTTTAAGTTTATCAACATCATCTCTATCCGGTGATAAATACCTTACACAATAATCCTCAAAATGCTTGCCATGATAATAACCTGAATAATAAGTAAAATCCCCAACCTCAATATTTTTATTTGTAATATAATCCTTTATAATATAGCTATCCATCCAGCTATCAAAAATATTATTATTCATATAAAATGCCTCCTATGCTATTTTTAATTATATAACCTATAGTATAGAAGGCTTACTTCTGTGTCCTTTTTGTTGTAGACATTTCTTCACCCCTAATAAATATATTTTGTATAAAAAAATACTTTATTTAATTTTTATTGTATAGTACAATATCATGTTTTACAATATAATCTGATTTAAATTACTAATATTCCTATAATATCTATATAACCAAATTTATTTTTTCCTATAAGTTCAGTTGCAACTATTATTCCCAACTAACAGAATCTTTTAATGTCATTTTTATTAATTCATTCATAGCTTGATGTATATTTTTATTTTTATGGTACACCAACTGAGTTTCAAACTTATCGCAAAACTCTTTAACTTCTATGCCCTTAAGACTTCCTTCTCTTAGCTCGTTGCTAATTGCATAGAAGGGTAAAAATGAAATTCCCAAACCATTCATCACACACTTTTTAGTAGCTTCTATGCTTGAAAATTCTAGTGGATTTACGTGTTTTATTCTTTTCTTTTTCAAATAATTTTCAAAAGCTATTCTAAAACTACACCCTTTTTCACTGAATATAATACTTTCTCTTACATCTTTACTTTTTAAATCGGAAGATAAAAATTCTAAACCTGAATCTGGAGCACCTATAATAAACATACATTCATCTTTTAAATTTCTAACAACTAAATCCTCATCCATAACTTGAGGTTCAATAGTGAAAATAATATCCAATTCTCCATTTCTCAATTTACTTCTTAAATCACTACAGATTGAATTCTTCAAAATGATATTTACTTTAGGAAACCTTTTTTTATATTCTTTCAAAAGTTTTCCTAGCCTATATATAGATAACGATTCCCCTGCTCCAATAATTAAATCTCCAGACACACAATTCTTATCTGAGGTTATATTTTTAATTTCACTATATGTATCTAACATTTGCCTAGCATATGGAACTAATTTCTTACCAACATTAGTCAAAATAATTTTTTTACCTAGACGATCAAATAAAATTTCTCCTAATTCATTTTCTAAAATTTGAATATGAGATGTTATTGTAGATTGAGCATAACCTAAATACTCTGCTGCTTTTGTAAATCCTCCTAATTCAACAATAGTTATAAATGTTTGCAAATGTCGTATTTCCATTTTATTCATTCCTTTATCATGTAAATTTTTTAATATTATAGTATCATATTTTTCGATTATTAACTTCATTTCTTTCAATTTTACTGATGATATATGTAATGTTATACTTAAAAAAAACAAGCAATAACTATATATACTAACAAATATTAAAAGGAGGCTATTTAAATGAAAAAAGTGTTGTTACTTCTATCAGATGGTTTTGAAGCCGTAGAGGCAAGTGTTTTCACAGATGTAATAGGATGGAATAAATTGGAGGGTGATGGTACTACAGATTTAGTGACAGTTGGAAGGAAAGAAAAACTAAAGTGCACTTGGAACTTTACAGTAATTCCTGAAATGCACATAAGTGAAGTTAATGTTGATGAATTCGATGCACTTGCAATACCAGGTGGATTTGAAGAAGCAGACTTTTATGAAGATGCTTATAGTGAAGATTTTCTAGATATAATCAGACAATTTGACAAAGCTGAAAAAATAATTGCTTCTGTTTGTGTTGGTGCACTACCTATTGGAAAGAGCGGAGTACTATCTGGTAGAAATGCTACAACATATAATTTTGTGAATAGTAAAAGGCAAAAACAATTATCTGAATTTGGAGTCAATGTTATTTTTAACGAACCTATTGTTATAGATAAAAATATAATCACTTCCTACAATCCTTCAACTGCTTTTAATGTAGCTTTTAAACTTTTAGAAATGCTTACATCAAAAGAAAACTGTAATAACGTTAAAAAATTAATGGGATTCTAAACAAAATAATAGTATTTTCAGTAATTACTTCTGGTATGTGCAGTATATATGCGAATGATTCATCACAAATATTTCGTATATTTACTTTTACTACACTAAGTTTATAAGTCTATCATTTTTTGATAATTCATCAAGTAAATGAACTTCACATATTTTCCCACACTTTACAATAATATTCTAACTATAAATACTTTTAAATCTAAAAAAAGAGAATGATTTTAACATTCTCTTTCAATACTAAATTCTTCCCATATTTCATCTTTATTTAATCCAAATAATCCCATTTTTTCTCTCCTATTTATATATTTTTTATTTACTCTATTATATTTTTCATGAAAATATGAGTGGTTTGTCCAATAATATCATCAAATGTTTCTTCTATATAATCCCAACCTAATTTCTTATAATAATCAACAGCCTTTTCAGTTCTTAAATATAATTGTTTATAACCTCTATTTTTTGCTATTTTTATTATTTCATCAACAAGGATTTTTCCAATTCCTCTATTTCTAAATTCTTTACTAACAATAAGAGAAGCTAACCATGGCTCTAAATCAGGTCTATTTTTTAGATCATTATTGAATAAAGAAACAGTTCCTAAACACAAATTCCCCTCTAAAACTATAACAGTTACAGGCATATCATATTTATTTCTCTCCTTAATCCTATTAAGCACCATATCCAATGTTACTTCAGGTCTTATGCTTTTTACAAACTCCTCAAATATCCATCTGGCTACTATTTCTGCATATTGAGGATAGTCAGATAAGTAAACTATCTCCATTAAAATCATCCCTCCCAAATTTTTCAAAATATTTTATTATTAAAAATTTAGTTTTAAACATCGTATATTTATCAAATACTTTCTCATAACATCTTTATTATACAATATTTACCATAAAATTAGTATTAATATAAGTTTTTGTTTTTTACTTATGATACTGTTCATCTCTAATTAGTGCATTGTATAACAATATAGTTTGAATTCAAAGTTGACCCCAATTGTACTTTACAAAAAAATTGACAATCTAGAATCTTGATGTTAGTATGTAAGTATTACTTGCATAAAATAGGAGGAATTTCGATGGACTCAAGATCATCTAAGGAAAAGATTCTTCAGGCAAGTATGGATTTGTTTGTTAGAAATGGCTACAAGAAGACAACGACAAAATTAATTGCAAAAGAAGCTGGAGTCAATGAAGTAACTATATTTAGGTTGTTTGGAAAGAAGAAAGCAATAATAGAAGAAATTATCAAATATAAGATGAGTAATATGGATCCTTTAACTAGCTATTTTAAGAATGATGCAAAATTTAACTTGAGTGAAGATCTTTGCAAGTCAAGTGTACTGTATTTCAACTCAATGTCTAAAAATATGCCTCTAATGCTTACTCTGCTAGAAGAATTGGGGGAAGATTTTGAACGTATATTCTCAAAATTACCTATGCGTGTAAAGGAATCATATAAATCATACTTTGATGAAATGTATAAACGTGGAGCAATCATTGAAACGGATACTGAACTTCTAGCATTGTCATTTAGCACTTTAATTGTAGGGTTAGCTGTAACGAAAATAATGACAAACAAAGCCATAATAGAATTACCAACTGAAGAATTTATAAGAAAGAATGCAGAAATTTTTGCAAGAGGAATATCAAAGTAATTTTTTTTACGCTCCATGCAAGTAACACTTGCACGAAGTGTAAAATATAAAATATAAAATGAAAGTGAGGATTAATATGAGCCGACCAGAGCAATTAGAAAAACAAATCAAAGTAGACTTTAACACCGAGAATTATGTAGCAAAGAATACAGTTCTATTCAGACATTCAGAGAAATCTAAAGTATCACACAATATTGCTGATTTGGCTAGAAAATATGGTGAAGGACCACCAAAGTTCTATCCTAAAACTTTTGAAGTAATGATTGATACTGGACAACAGACAAAATTAAGTTATGAAAGTATTTCAAAAAATCCATCAGAGATGAAAACAGCCATTTCCTCAGAAGAATTATCAGATCTAATTGAGTATGCAAAGTCACTAGGTGTTAATGATATAGGATTTACGAAGGTTAACTCAAAATTGATTTTCAAAGATCGTGCAATACTTCATGATAATGCAATAGTACTCACTATGGAGATGAATCCTAAACAAATCTCATTAGCACCATCACGAGATACGGGACATGAGGTACATTTCACTTACAATAAATTGGGACGTATCTCAAATAAAATTGCTGACTATCTCAGAACTAAAGGCTTTAGTGCTCAGGCAGGTCCAGCTATGGGTGGTGATGTTGACTATAAGCATCTGGCAGAAGAAGCAGCTATGGGTGCCATAGGAAATCATGGACTTTTAATATCTCCAGTTGTTGGTCCAAGACAAAGAATAACAGCTATCTATACAAATATTGAAAACTTACCATTCCCAAAGATAAATCCTCATAATTGGATCAAGAGTTTTTGTAGCACTTGTCAGATTTGCTCTAAGCGTTGCCCAGCAAACGCAATAGTAGGTATTGAAAAAGCTAGTATAACCAACGAGTATATTGAATTACCTAAATGTGCTAAATCATTCTCAACCTCATTCGGATGTTCAATATGCATTAAGGAATGTATTTTTAATAAGTCAGATTATCATAAAGTTCATGAAGTCCATTTTAGAAAAACTAATACATTTGATTAGTTTAATCAAATCATTTTACAATATTTCTTATACTCACAAGGAGGTTTAAATGAAAGCAGCAGTTATTTACTTTACTGGTACGGGCAATACACTAAGAGTTGGAGAAGTTTTTAAAGCTTATTTAGAAAACATTGCTTATAATGTTGACATGATTGATATTACTAAGCATAGCAGGAATCTAAAAGACTATGATCTCTTTATAACGGGTACACCAACACAAAATTCTGTATCCACTTTTAATATGAATGATTTTATCATCAAATATATATCTAAGAAGAATAATCCCAAAGCACGCTTTATTACTTATGTTACACATAGTTGGGGAACAGCATTTGGGCATTTGACTCTAAAAGATTTTATATCTAGAAGAGGTTTTGAAGTTGTAGGTGCTCGAGCATTCATTGCACCAAATAATTTCTATATGTTCAGAAAAGATGAACCAAAATTCGAAGAAAAGAAATTCCAGCAAACACTTCGAAATATTTATGATGGTGTATGGAACTTAATGAAGTCATTCACAGATGGCCAAGTGCAAATAGACCAACGATCAATGCTTAAAAAAAATCTTTGGTATGCTCGTTCAATTTTTACAAAATATACAGTGTTTAGTAGGTTTGCCAAAATGATGATTAAAGTTGACTCCGATAAATGTTCTAAATGCAAAGTTTGTGTCAATAAATGTCCAAATAATAATATAGTACTCTCTAATAATAGAATCCAATTCTCTAATCAATGTTTAGCATGTGGTCGTTGTCTGCATATTTGTCCTAAAAACGCATATTTACTATCTAATAAGCCATTTGAGCAATACGAAGGAATTAAAAAACCGATAGTTGAATTGATTTAGAATGCAATTAAATACAACAAGTACTACCCATAAAAGCCATATTAATGCTATTGAGTTTTCTATAAAGCTCAATGTACCACAGAAATAAATTATTCTATGAGGAAAATCAATCTACTCATCTTAATTTATCTAGTTCATAAATACTTCTGTAATAAACTTGTACATAAATCGTAATATTTGTTTTTTGACTATTATCATAATAATTTTTTAGGATATACTACTAATAGAATATTTATTAAATTAATTTTGGAGGTATATTTTGAGATATGTAATTGTAAGTGTTCTAAAAGGCGATGCTGGTAATTTTAATAATAACCTAAGGAAAGAAGTTTTTGAAAAGTTTAAAGCTAGATCTTCAAAGCTTCCTGCTCATTTTACTATAAAAGCTCCTTTTGAAAGTGATAATATAAATGACCTAGAAAATATTTTAGATGATTTTTCTAAATCTCATAATTCTAGTGAATATAAAATTAAAGGGTATGATCATTTTGATGATAGAGTTATATTTATGAAAGTTTTAATGAGTGATGAAGGAAAGACTATTCATGATAAATTAATTGATAATTTAAATAAAATTAATTATTTAAATTTCTCTAAACAAGATGGTAAAGATAAAGTTTTTCATGTTACCATAAGTTCTAAAAAAATAAGAAATATATTTGATAAATTATGGGATTATGTTTCTTTAATACCTTGTGATTTTGATTGTTATTTTGATAATATTTGTATTTATAAATGGGTTGATAATACTTGGGTATTACATAAAGAGTATTTATTAAATTAATCTTATAATTTAAAACTATAATGCTACATGCTTTATATGAATAATTATAAATAAAAAAAGTCTACCTTTTAATAATTGTACAGGTAGACTTTTTTGAAATATTTTTACTAATTTATATTATTTAAAAACTAAATTTTTTTATAATTCTTTGATATTTTAGAATTAATCCATCTAAATATTGACTTAATTTAATAACTTCCTCATTTGATAAGTTTTCATTTTTTTCTGTTATTAAATTGTTTAATTCTTCTCTAGTTTCTTCAACTTCCCTATAAAAATTTTCATAATAAGATTCTCTAGATTCCCTGTCTTTAAAACCCCATAAAATCATTATTAATCCCTTCCTCTAATAACTTCTCATAATAAATTCAACTTACTATTTTCTTATTGCTTTAAATGCTTCTGTCTGTGATTTTATACCTCTTTCCGCTGCGAATCTTTCAATGCTTGAAGCACCGAAGAAACCATCAATTCCTTCTGTTTTTTCTATTACGTATGCAGCATCTTCTGGCTCTGCAATAGGTCCGCCATGGCAAATTACCATAATATCAGGATTAACTTCTCTTCCTGCCTTAATTATAGCTTCAATTCTTTCTACACAATCATCTAGTGTAAGTGCTGTTTGTGCTCCGATTGTACCTTTTGTAGTAAGTCCCATATGTGCAACTAATATATCAGCACCTGCTGCTGCCATTTTTCTTGCTTGATCAGGATCAAATACATAAGGAGTTGTAAGCATATCTAGCTCATGTGCTTTTTTTATCATTTCAACTTCTAAATCATATCCCATACCTGTCTCTTCTAAATTCTGTCTGAATACACCATCAATTAAGCCTACAGTAGGGAAATTCTGAACTCCTGTGAAACCTTGTTCTTTTAACTGCTTAAGGAAAATATCCATTACTCTGAATGGATCAGTTCCACAAACACCAGCAAGTACTGGAGTATTTTTTACAATTGGAAGTACTTCTGAGCCCATTTCAACTACAATTTGATTAGCATCTCCGTAAGATAATAAACCTGCAAGAGAACCTCTTCCTGCCATTCTATATCTACCAGAATTGTAAACTATAAGCATGTCGGCTCCACCAGCTTCACTGAATTTAGCTGTAATACCTGTGCCCGCTCCTACGCCTACTAATGTTTGTCCTTCTTTTACCTGCTCTTTGAACTTTCCTATAATTTCGCTTCTTGACATTGTATTCATAAATAACGCCTCCAATAATTTAAATTTATTAATTTACTATTTTTCCATCATATCTATTAATTTCTGAGCTGCGGCTTCTGCAAATTCCACATCATTAATAGCACAATTCATCTCTACCATTTCTATAATATTTTTGTTTACACCATTTCTTAATCTATCAAATAGTACTTTATCTTCTTCGGGACCATAGAAAGGTTGACCTTCCACATCAATGCTAGATACTCCTTTTAGTGGTATAAATAAAGCTATTTTTTCTTTAGCTAGATTTAATTTTTCAGCCAATTTTGTCCCAATTACTTCATTTTCCTCTTTATTTGTTCTCATAAGGGTCACTGTAGGATTATGTTTATATAAATTACGTCCCATAAACTTCTCAGGTACTGTCTCAAATGATCCAAAATTACACATATCAAGAGCACCTACTGATACAACTTGTGGTATATTTTGTTTACTTGCAGCCTCTAAACGATGAGGTCCTGCATTCAAAACACCGCCTATAATTTCATCTGCCCATTCTGTGGTAGTAAGATCCAATACACCTTCAATGAATCCTCCATCAATAAGTGATTCCATTGAACGACCGCCTATACCTGTTGCATGAAATACAAGAACTTCATATCCTCTTTTTTCAAGGTATTCTCTTGCAGCTGTTATACATGGAGTTGTTACACCAAACATAGTTGCTGCAACTAATGGCTTTTTATCTACAACCTTTTTATTCTCAAACTTAAGCATACCTGCAATTGCAAATACGGAATTTGTAAAAATCTTCGTTGAAATTGAATTAATACCTGAAACATCCACCACAGAAGGTACCATAATGATATCACTTGTTCCTACATATTGTTCAGTATTTCCTGAAGCAACTGTCGAAACCATAACCTTTGGAATACCTATAGGCAATGCTCTCATAGCTGGTGTTACCAATGAAGTTCCTCCAGAACCTCCAAAAGAAATGATTGCATCAAATTTACCTTCATTATATAATTCAGGTACTAATTTTCTCATACCTTTTGATAATGCTTCTGTCGCTAATGCCCTATCTTTTTTAGAAGCTAGGGTTTTTATGTCTATACCTGCAGCCTCTGCTACTTCACTGTTTGATATATCTGGTTCAAACGTTGATTCAAATACTCCTGTGTGAATTGTAAAAGTACCTAAACCCAGGCTTTCAATCAATTCTTTTACGTATAAATATTCATCACCTTTAGTATCAAATGTTCCTGCAATAGCGATTGTCTTCATTTGTTAAACCTCCTCTATAACTTTGCTTTTACCTAGTCTGTATACTAGTAAATAAACGAATTAGAAAACGTTTTCATAAAAAAAGTATGATTAACTTATAAGTCAATCATACTTTCTTTCTATCTCAATGTAAACGTTATTATGTACTATGTTTTTGTGTTTATGTTATATTTTTAGATTTATATTTTTTTGGAGAACATCCTTTATACTTTTTGAACATTTTACTAAAATGTGCATAATCTTTATACCCCACTAATAATGCTAAATCTGATAACTGTATATTTTCTTTATTTATAATTTCTACTGCTTTATTTATGCGAAATTTAACTAAATACTCTGGGAAATTGCAGCCTACTTCTTTTTTAAATAAGCTACTTAAATACCCTCTAGATACATGAGCTACCTTAGCTAAATCTAAAAATGAAATATCATTCATATAATTTCGAGCAACGTATTCCTTCACAAACTCAACATAATTATAGTGCTTTGTAACCCCATCCAACATCTTAACCATTAAATCATCTTCATCAAATTGTTCGGATATTTTAAAAGCTTTTGTTATATTAATAATGGATTTTTCTGATGGAATTCTCTCAAATGATGATCCTCCTATATACCCTATTAAATCTTCATTATTACTATACATATATTGAACATCAATTGGTGTTTTTACAGGACCACCATATATTAATTTGATCACATCTGGTTTTAACTCATTACACTTATTAAATATCTTTCCCACTTTAACCTTTGCAGCTTCTAGTGAAAATACTTTTTTTGCTCCTAATAACCCTCCTCCTGTTAAACCTAAATGTACACAAATGATATCGGCTCCAACATTAATCATTTGCTCTGCTTGTATTTCATTAAATACAAATGCAACTGTAAACATATCTTTTTTATGGGCTATTCTTATTGCTTCTACTTCCATTAAATAATTGCATCCATCTTCTTCAAGAGCTTCCCTAAACTGACTATCTATAAGTCCAACTGTAGGATAGTTATTAATACCAGAAAACCCCATATTTTTTATTTTGTCTATGTAACTTTCCATATTTTTTGTAGGGTCAGTTGCATTAAGTCCAAAAATAATTGGCATATTTTTTATCAAGGGTATTATCTCTTTTGAAGCAAAATCCATTACCATATCATTACTATTGCAAAATGGTAAAAAACCCCCTAATGAACTTCTCCCCATTTGTCTAAATCTACCTGAATTTAACGCTAGAATAAAATCGGCTTCACCATTTTTGGCGCATTTTGCTGTCATTCCGGTACCTGTTGCTACACCAATAATATGATTTCCTTTTTTTATTTGTGCATTGATATTTTCTAATAACTTTCCTCTCTCCATGGGTTTTATACCTCTTATCTTATTCATAATTTATTATTTTCTGTGGTTTTCTATTAACTTATATTATGCAATGAATACAGGTATTCATATAGTCTATTATATAATATTTTCTTTTCTATTTATTGTCTTAATTCAAAATAAGAACATATAATTATAAAACCTTTAATTACCAACTTATCATACGTTTATTAATACTATATGTAAGGTAGTTTTTGCTGTAATATATAATTAGCTCTAAGGCTAAGAAGGTAATTATGATTATAAAAAATTAAAACCTCCTATGAGGGGAATTACTTTGGAAATAAATAAGAGCCAAATAGCAAAAGAATTGCAGTTGATCCACATACGATTAGTACATATATTAATCGATATGTAAAACCAACTACAAGAAATAGAACTTTTAAAATTGTATTATTTTTGAGGTTAAACTTAATCAATTACTTGTAACATGGTGTAAATAATAAAAAATACCATAATAAATTAGAGAAATACCCACAACAAAATTTAATATATCAGTAAATTTATTGCCAAGTAATTCTCTTATAATTTTAATTATACTATCTTCCCAAAAATTATGGAGTTTTAGTATAGAACATGTAACTCCATAAATACCAAACAAGACACAAAATATGACTACTCCCATAAAAACATCTCCTTTTTGAAATTACATACAATGTAATTATATCCAAAATATGGTTAATATTCAATAGATGGATTTATTGCAAAGAATATCATATGAGATACTAATTAATCAGCGTAAAAAAATATAAAGAATGAAAAAAGGGCTATTAATTATGCCCTTTTTTCATTCTCTATATTTTTAATTTTTACTTTACATCAATTAACTTATCTAATGCTTATATATTAAGTACCACAATAAGTTCTGTAAGGACAGGTTGATGGAGGAGGTAGTGTTGAGTACTTATCCTGTTCAGAAGAGTATGCGTATGGTTTTGACATAATATCAAGAAATTTCTCCATCACACTGTAATCTCCTTGTTTTACAGCAGCTTCTAGTGCCTCTTCTACACGATGGTTTCTAGGAATTATCGCTGGATTTGAGTTTTTCATCAATTGCTGTGAGGATGCTTTTGATTGCTGCTGTCTACCTAGTCTCACCTTCCACATCTCATTCCACTGAGCAAATTCCTTACTACCAAACAAGACTGTATCCTCCAACTTATCAAGAGTTATTGCGCGGAAAGTATTGGTATAGTCCGAACCATACTTTTGCATCATACTGAGTAAGTCTTTAATAAGAGATTCATCCTGTATCTCTTCGTTAAATATTCCTAGTTTTGCTCTCATTCCTGAGACCCAATTTCGGTGGTACACCTTAGTAAATTCTGAAATAGCATCCTGAGCCAGTTTTACAGCCTGATCCTCATTTTCATGAAGCAGCGGCAATAGGGTTTCAGCAAATCTAGAAAGATTCCACGCTGCAATATGAGGTTGATTGCCATAAGCATAGCGGCCATGAATATCAATGGAACTGAATACCGTTGCTGGATCATAGGTATCCATGAAAGCACAAGGTCCATAATCAATTGTTTCTCCACTAATTGTCATGTTGTCAGTATTCATAACCCCGTGTATAAACCCAACTATTTGCCATTTAGCAACAAGTGATGCCTGACCCTTGATTACTTCCTTAAGCATAGAAAGATATCTATTCTCATCAGCTTCAACGTTTGAAAAATGTCTTTTTAATGTATAATCTGCCAGGGCTTTAAACTCATCAACAGAACCCCATTTTGAAACATATTGAAAAGTTCCAACGCGCAGATGACTAGCAGCTACTCGCGTTAGAATTGCACCTAATTGCTTTGTTTCTCTAATTATTGGTTCTCCAGTTGTAACCACTGCTAGACTTCGTGTAGTAGGAATCCCAAGAGCATGCATTGCCTCGCTGATGATGTATTCACGTAACATTGGTCCAAGGGATGCTCTACCATCACCTCGACGGGAATATGGAGTTTTACCTGAACCCTTGAGCTGAATATCAAATCGTTCACTCGATGGTGTTATCTGTTCACCAAGTAATATAGCCCTCCCGTCTCCTAACTTAGTAAAATGCCCAAATTGATGACCTGCATAAGCTTGTGCAAGAGGTAAAGAACCTTCAGGAATCTGGTTACCAGCAAACACCTCTACACCATCATTGTTTTGTAACTCCTGAACATTCAACCCTAGAGATTTTGCTAATGGATTATTAAGAATAATCAACTTCGGTGAACGTACAGGCGTTGGATTAAGGGTAGTAAAAAACGATTTAGGAAGACGAGCATAGCTATTGTCTAAGTTCCATCCTGTTTTTATTATTTCCTTTCTCTCTGTCATCATATCTCCTTTCCTTATTTTATATTTTTTATTTATCAATTTTCTATAACAATACAACTAATTTTATTATCTACTTCTGCTACTTTATTATGCTATTTTCACACAAATATTAATATCAAAATTATTTTATATAATTGTGTCAATATATATAACAAAAATAAATCCACAAAATCAACTTAGAGATTTTTGTGGATTTATTTTATATTAATATGAAATAGAATTCTCTTGTTTTATGTTCCAACTCTCTGATTGGTTCTGTAAAGTTGATAGTTTATAATATATACCTTTATTATCCATCAATTGCTCGTGATCTCCTTCTTCAACTACTTTTCCTTTATCCATTACTACAATCTTATCACAGCTTTCAATTGTTCTTAGCCTATGCGCTATAATTAAAACAGTTTTGTTCTTTACTACTCTTGAAATAGCTTCTTGAATTAAGGTTTCATTCTCTACATCTAAAGATGCTGTTACTTCATCTAACAATATTATAGGAGCATCTTTTAATATTGCTCTGGCAATAGACAATCTTTGTTTTTCTCCACCAGACAATAATCCTCCATTTTCTCCAATTTTAGTATTATACCCTTCTGGTAATCTATCTATAAAAGATTGACAATTTGCCAGTTTTGCAGCTTTTATAACCTCTTGATCAGAAGCGTCTTTTCTTCCTATACGAATATTTTCCATAATAGTGTTGTCAAAAAGCATTACATCTTGAAATACAACCGAATAATATTTTAATAAATGTTGTGCATCTATTGTTGATATATCTTTTCCTCCTACCAAGATTCTACCTTTTTCCATATCATAAAACCTTGCAGCTAGTTTTAATACTGTACTTTTACCACTACCTGAAGCGCCCACCAAAGCTGTCTTTTGTCCTTGCTTTGCAGTAAAGCTTAAGTTTTTCACTACTGGTTTTTCTTTGTCATAAGAAAAAGTAAGTTGCTCAAATTTAATATCAAAATTATCAACCTTTAATTCTTTAGATCCGTTTAAAATTGGTACTTTATAAATTTTTTTCAATCTGTCTATTAATATATCCATGCTTAATAACTCTGATAAATTACCCATAGCTATTGAAAGTGGATCATATATCATACTTGCAGCAAGTAGATATAATATGTAAGTAAATAGATCTATTTCACTATTAAATACCATAGAATTTCCCACAACAATAACTGATGCAAATCCTAATCTTAAAAACATTTGAGCTGTTGTCAACAAACTAGCTGATAACAATTCAGATTTTTTTTGATATTTTTCTGATTCATCAAGTCTTGTATCTATCAATTTTCCATATGAAGTTTGTTGATTGTAAGCCTTGATTTCCTGCATAAGTTCTAATGATTCTTGAATTGTATCTGATAACAATAGTCTTTTGTTAACATATTGAGTCCCTAGTTTTTTTTGTATCTTTCTTGATAACCAAATAATAAGAAAAGCACATGGTGTCACCCAAAAAAGTGCAATCGCCATCTTCCAATTTTTTATGAACATTACAGCCATAATAATAGCTGTTGATAAAATAGCTCCATAAAATTGTGGAATTGTATGTGAAAAAGCGTGTTCAAAACTAGCACAATCACCCATAATAGTGTTTGTTAAATCTGATAAATCTCTTTTTCCAAAAAAAGATAGAGGTAATTTTCTCATATGTTCACTAATATCAATTCTTCTCTTTGAACTTTCTTCATATGTTCCTATATAAGTAATTGTGTACTGATAGTAAGAAAATACAAACATAATTACCAATATAATTACACCTATGATGGTATAATATAATGGACTTATGGCAATACCATTTTTCTTTCCAAAGATAACCTCTAACATATTTCCTAATACTAAAGTCCCTATACCTACTGGTAACATCATTGATAAATTTGTAAATACACTAAACATAATCCCCTTTTTCAATGACTTATAACCATCATCACTCAAGTCATATTTATTTTTTAAACCATTAAACATTTTCAAACTCCCTTCTATATCGCCCAATTAACAGAAGTTTTATATAAACCCCACATAGATGCATAAATCCCATCTTTATCTAACAACGACTTGTGAGTGCCTTGCTCCACAATTTTACCTTTATCCATAACTATTATCTTATCTGCATTTACTATTGTCGATAATCTATGAGCTATTAAAATCACTGTTTTACCCCTTGTTAATTGATCAAAAGCACGTTGAATTAAAAACTCATTTTCGGCATCTGATGAAGCTGTTGCTTCATCTAAAATAACAATTGGAGAATCTTTTAAAATCGCTCTTGCTAAAGCAATTCTCTGCTTTTCTCCTCCTGAAAGATGGGTGCCCTTAGTACCAATCATCGTATGTATGCCTTGTGGCATCTTATCAATAATATCTTTACATTGAGCCATTTCTAGTGCCTCATAGATTTCTTTCTCAGACGCATCTTGCTTTCCAATTCTAATGTTTTCTGCTATAGTATTTTTAAATAATTGACTTTGTTGAAAAACAAATGCAATACATCTCATCAACTCAGTTGTTGTAATATTTCGAACATCTACACCTCCAATAGAAATGCTCCCCTCATTAACATCAAAGAACCTAGGTACTAAACTTGCTAAAGTTGTTTTCCCACTACCGGTTGTTCCTACAATCGCAACAGTTTCTCCTTGATTTATTTCCAACCGAATATCATCTAAAGCTTTCTCTTTAGCAGTAGGATAAGTAAATGAAACATTATTAAATTCAATAGAAAAATCTTTCACTTCTTTTATTTCCTTTGACACTTTTAAAGGCTTTTCCTGTAATAATATATCAATACGCTGAACTGCTTCTTTTGCTTGTAATAAATTCTCTCCTGTAAATATTAATTTCATCATCATAGTAGCGCATAACGGAGTGAATAGCATATAAAATATAATATTTACAAAAATAAATTTCTGATCAGTAGTTGAGGTAAACAGAAGAATCCCTATTGGAATTAATAATACAAAAAAACTATTTAAACTTACTTTAAAACTTGTCATAGGTATTCTACAACGAATAGAATAATCACTTGCAAAGCCTTTATAGTCATTAATAGCTTTGTAGAAATTTTTAAATGAAAAAACTGTTTGCTGAAATACTTTAACAATTGGAATCCCTCGAATATATTCAACTGCTTCTTTATTCATATCTTCTAATGCGTCCATATATTGACCCATAAATTTTGCATTTTCTCCACCCATCATTTGTTTAATTAATAAAATAGAGATAACTAGTGGTACTAAACAAACTGCTCCTAATCTAGGTTCAAATATAAAAAAACAACTTAGTATAGTAAATGGCATTATCAAAGCACCAACAAAGTCTGGTAACTGATGAGCTAAAAAAGCCTCTGTTAGCCCCGCATTATCGTCTATTATCTTTCGTAATTTTCCACTGCTATTTAAACTAAAATATCCCATTGGCAACTTCATTAGATGATGTAGAGTTTGTCTTTTCATATTTTTAGCTGTTCTAAAAGCAGCTAAATGAGACAAGTACAGTGCTATAAAATATATAAAAATACTAAGTACTGCAAATAAAACTGATAGTTTACCATAATAAAATACAACATCTGTATCTACTGATGCTTCTATCCATATTTCTATAACTTTATAAATGTACACAAAAGGCACTATAGATAGGACTGTACTAATACCAGATAAAACACATGCCAAGATCGTTAAGTATTTGTAATTTCCTGAAAAATCAAACACTTTAACTAAACCATCATTTTTACGCATATTGATTGTCCTCCTTGTATCCACTCATAATACTTAGCAACTCCTCTTGATGATCATTTACTCTTAGCGAAGTTACTTTTTGATTCTCTGATAATAAAACTACCTTCTCACAAGTTTTTACAATAAACTCATAATCATGGGTAATCACTAAAATAATTTTTCCCTTGCTTGCCAACTCTTTTAGTCTTGATGAAATAAGAAACATATTTTTGCCATCCACACCACTCGTAGGTTCATCATATATTAATACATCACGATTTATTACATCTGATACTGCAAGCGTAAGCCTTTGTTTTTGACCACCAGATAGAGTGGATGGATGTCTATCTAAAATTCCTGATAGCCCATAATTTTCTAAAACTTTTTCTGCCTTTACTTTAACATCATTCAACATCAATTCTTCTTTGACACTTTCTCCGAATAGTTGGCACTCCGTGTTTTGTGAAACGAAATATAACTTCTTTTTCCTGTTTCTAGGACTTAGCGGTTTCCCTAGATATTCAACTTTTCCTCCTTGCTCTTTTAATATCCCACAGAGAATTTTTGCTAAAGTTGTTTTACCCATACCATTTCCACCAGTAATAGCAACTATTTCTCCACCATACAAAGTCAAATTTAACTTGTCAAATATCCTGTTATTCTTATATCTAAATTCAAGATTATTTAATTGAATCCACATTCTATTATTGAGTTCTTTATCTACTGTATTCTTCTCAACTGCAATAAAATTTTTAAAACTTAATGTACGCAAACCTAATTTTTGCCATTTATCTTTAGAAATTTTATCGATTTCTTCTTTGCTCCATTCTTCTTTTAGCATTCCTTTTTCAAAGTATAAATAGCGATCTGCTAAATCTTTTAGATAATACAATCGATGTTCAGAAATAAGTATTGTTTTTCCCTGTTTTTTTAAATCACAAAGCAAACTCTTTAATTTTTCTACAGAGTACATATCTAAGTTTGCGGAAGGTTCATCAAACACATATATATCAGGATTTAATGCATTTATAGACGCAATTGAGACTTTTTGTTTTTCGCCACTGGATAGATTAAATAACTCCTTACCTATAAGTTTGTCACCATTTACCTTGTGTAAAGATTTCAAAACTTTAAGATCAATTTCATCTGCATTTATTCCATAATTTTCACATCCAAAAGCAACTTCATCTTCAACTAAGCTTGCAAAGAACTGACTCTTAGGGTCTTGAAAAATAGATCCTATGTTTTTTCCAAGATCCCATAATGGCATTTCCTTAACATTTTGTCCATCAATTTTAACAATTCCTTCTAAACGCCCTTCATAAAACTTAGTTGCCAACCCATTTATAACTCTTGTAATCGTTGTTTTACCACAACCACTTTTCCCTGTTAATACAATAAATTCACCCTTTTGAATCTTTAAATTAATATTTTTTATAGAAGGGACTGAATGATTTGGATAAAAATAAGTAACATCTTTTAATGTAATCATCTTTAACATCTCTTTTCTAAAATTAATAATGCAACAGTCACAAAAAATGAAACCCCAATAAGAAAATAATCTTTTATTAGAAATTCTATTTTTCGCCTTGAAGTATGTCCTTTCGGATTTGATATCCCTCTTGTTTCAGAAGCTGCTGCTAATTCTTCCGCTATTCTTGTTGAACGAACCATGACTGGTACAAACGTGTATTCCAGTGTTTTAATTGGATTTTTCAATGAGATAAGATTTCTGAGTCTCATTGAAATGAAAACTTCTCTAAATTCTCCTCTAATTGTTGGAAAAAAGCGCATCATAAAAATAAAAGGTAAAGAAATAAACTGTGGTGCACGCATTTTCTTAAAAACAGCAACAATTTCACCAGGTGGCATACCAACAATTGGCATTGTGGACATAAGAGTTGCCATTGTCCTTGTAATAATAAATAAGAACATATCTGGTATAAAAACTGTAAACCCATTACCGTTAGAAATTTTTCTTAACAAAATAGCTACTAGACAAACACTTAAACACTTCAGCATCTGCTTTGTCATCCCTTGGAATAATAAATAGACTGATAAAACGAAAATTAGGAAATAAAATAATGTATCCCTTGTAATTGCAGAAACAAGGGATATATTTAACATCAGCACGATGAGTTTTGCTCTAAAATCAAACGTTATCGCTTTCATTATTCTATTTATTGATTACTCCAATTTTTCTAAAATGTTTTTCTATCATTTTATTTCCAAGGCGACAACCTATAATTGCAGCGACTATTGTCAATCCGCAACTAATTAATACCCATTTTGGGGAAGTATAATATTGAGTTTGAATAGCAACTTGCTCTGGACTAACACCACTTTTGATAAAAGCATCTTTAAAGAACCATATTTCACTCATTCCATGCATTGCTCGTGTTAAAGAAGTAATTGTCCATGCCATGGCTATTCTTTTAATATCTCTATAACTATTATCTCCAAGCATTACTAATTCTGACAAAATCCCTCCTCCTAAAAACCATGGAATCATAAATGGTCCCATAAACAAGGTTGCCATAATCGCTTGAATAGCATTATAGATAAATGCAATCCCTGGTTTGCCAACCTTCATTGACATGTACACAAAAAATGGTGCTAAAATAAGCGCTGTAAATACTGCATTCAATACCATGTTAAAAAATAAGGATGCTCCAGTCACCATAGAAAAAGCAATAAATACCACAATCATAATGGCACAAAATATCCCAACGGTCGCAAAATCTTTTACCGTTAACCTTTTACTTTTTGTTTCCATACAAACCTCCTAATAATATAAATTCAAATACGTTTTATTAATACCACCTTACAAATATTAACATACGTTTCATTTGATATCCACTCTCAATAGACAGAATCTATCCATTCAGACACTTTTTTATACTCCCTTGGAGAACAACCATAGATTTGCTTAAATGCTGTAGACAATTTTGCTGGATTGGAATAACCAATTAAATTAGCAATCTCAGCAATTGATTTTTCACTCTCTTTTAAATAAATTGTTGCTTGCTGAAGCCTATAGGTTTTCAAATAACTATAAATTCCCATTCCATAAACTGCTTTAAACCATTTCTTCATCATTGTTTGAGATATTTTAAATTCACTAGAAATCTCTTCAAGAGTATAATGCTTTGTAATATCTGTTGTAATAAAATCTTTAATTTGCTTTGTCTTCTCCACTTGATACTTTGTTAAATACATTCTTTTTTCTTCCTGGAATATGTAGGCTTCTTTTGTTAGATACAAAAGAAGCTCCATTACTTTAATTCTTAAATAATAAAACTTTAAAGTTTCATCCCCATAGTAAAATTCATAAAAAATATGCTCTAGGACTTCATTACTTCTTATGATAATACACAAATTATTGTTTATAATTTTTTCATATACTTTCCAAGCATCTACACCAAAGTTATCAAATAGCTCAAACTCTGTAATTTTATTAAAATCTAATAAAATCGTTATACCATGATAATGCTTAAGTGGAAAAAAGGATACTGTTGATTTTTTATTTTTTAAAGAATGAATAGCTAAATCCCCTTCTGACATATACTCACATCTATTTTTCTCAAATTCACATTCACATCTTCCAACTCTACAATGGTTAATCTCTATAACCTTCGGTAGAATAGGATTTCTTTCTTCACAGTATTCAAAGTGCAGATCATTATAAATTACTTGAACTCCTTCAAATAAATTATAAACGGTAATTTCCCCATTTCCACTTTCATTCTGTATTTCATATACTATTTTATACTTATTACTTTTAACTATTTTAATGGTTTCTCCGTATAATTTCTGTAACATGTAAAATGGTACCTATAGATTGGACACATAAAAAAGAGTGTCTAGTTTATAGGTACTTTTTTGTGTATAATTATCATTGAATATGGAGGCCTTTAGTATGAGTAAAATTACATTTTCAAAAGACAATATTGAAAGATTAAATAAGAACCCTTATGTAAAGCGCGTTAGCGAGAAGTCAATAACATACTCTGACGAGTTTAAAATAATGTTTATTGAGGAGTATTTAAGAGGAAGCACACCACGAACTATTTTCATTGATGCTGGATTTGACGTTGAAATACTTGGTGTCAAGCGCTATGAACAGGCGGCAGCCAGATGGATAAAAGCGTACAAGAAAGATGGAATTATAGGATTAAGTGATACTAGAAGAGTGAATTCAGGCAGACCAAGTAATGCTCCAGTTTCAAAGGACGATATTATTAGCAAACAAGAAGCTAAAATAAAACTGCTTGAGGAACAATTAGAATTGCTAAAAAAGCTCGACGTGACAGAAAGGAGGCTGGTAAACAACTGCGTAAATCTAACAAATAATGAAGTATATGAGTTAATTTTAAAGACTGTGTCTAAAAAAGATTATTCAGGCACAGTTTCTTATTGCTGCTCAATTTTAGGGGTTTCACGTTCAGGTTATTATCATTATTTAAAGACAGCACCTTCTAGAACTATAAGGGAGAATGAAGATTTAAAAGCTAGAGATATTATATTAAAGGCTTATAATTATAGAGGTTATAAGAAAGGTTCTAGATCAATTAAAATGACACTAGAAAATGAGTTTGGTATTATATACAGTAGAAAAAAAATCCAAAGGATTATGCGAAAATACAGTATAGTATGTCCTATAAGAAAAGCCAATCCGTATAGAAGAATAGCCAAAGCGACAAAAGAACATAGAGTAGTACCTAATCTGCTACAGAGAAATTTCAAACAGGGTATTCCTGGCAAGGTGCTACTTACTGATATCACATACATCCCTTACGGGATAAATAAAATGGCATATTTATCAGCTATCAAAGATAGCTCTAGTAACGATATTCTAGCATATCATGTATCTGATCGAATTACTTTAGATATAGCTACAATTACAATTAAAAAATTAGTTAATACACATAAAGCTGATTTACATGATGAAGCTTTTATCCATTCTGACCAAGGGGTCCACTATACAAGCCCTAAATTCCAAAAATTACTAAAAAGCCATAATCTAGGACAATCCATGTCTAGACGTGGTAACTGCTGGGATAATGCACCTCAAGAATCCTTCTTTGGTCATATGAAGGATGAAGTAGATTTCAAAACATGTTCTACACTTGAAGAAGTAATTAATAAAGTTGATAATTACATGGATTACTATAATAATTATAGATGTCAATGGGGATTAAAAAAGATGACTCCTAAACAATTTAGAAATCATCTTTTGAATGCAGCTTAACCCTTTTTTTATAATGTCCTTGACAAAGGGTCCATTTTAATGTCTTTACCTCTTTTTTATAAATGTTTTCAAAAATATAACTATAATACACAATATTTCTTATATCATATAAGCCCTAACTCCCAATCTTCTTCACAAGAACTTATCTCTTCTCCATTCTGAACAATAGAGATTATGTTTTTTTCAATCATATTAGTAATTGTTTCTTTTGCATCTAACACTTCAAAAGGTCTATAAATACCTTGTACAAGCTTCTTTGCATATAAAGAATCAATGCACCTTTTCAGCATAAAAGCTGACACCTTCGAACTTTTTTTTGACTTTAAATAAAGTTCTTTTTCAATTGATTCCCTATTTTTTATGCCTTTTACACGAATTATATATATATTGTTAATTTCATCAATTACTCTTTTATTAAAATCTGCTGCAATATGATTAGATATTTGTATTATCTTCTCTGCATTATCTGTTGTCATTAAATTTAAATATCCTTGCCTCATCATCTCTAAATTATCTGAATTAAAAAATATGTTGCCAAAATGTATTCTTTGAATAGATAGTTTTCTTGCTACTTCTACCATTTCATTATTTATGAATTCTGAAATATATACTTCCCTTTCTAGCATCTTATCGTACACCTTGTTTATGATACCACCATTATAAACAAGTTGATTTTGTTCATAATAATAGTTAGCTTTTCCAAACCCCATGTGACTACTTAAAAGTAAATCACATATTCCAGAAGAAGATATAATCTCATTGAATCCTATATTTAATTCCATATAATCAATATCATCTACAAAACTATCTCTTATCCAAAATGGAATAAGACCTGTAAATCCAGGATAATCTCCACAGGAAATAACCACTCTTGAAGAAGTATTCAACTGTTCTTGAGACAAAGAATTCATTAAATAAACATCTCCAAATGGGTCTATATAATCCTTATGATATTGAAGAGCCTTTTTCAATATTTTGTCATGCACCAAATAAGAAGGTCCTGTACAATTTACAATTAAATCACACTCTTTAATAAATACTCCTAACTCATCTTCTGAATTAATATTTAATATATAATCTTTCTCTACAAAAGATGATGCAATTTTTTTATGTTTGGTTCTATGAGCTACTTTTATAATATATTCACCAGTCCCTAACAGCTTTAATAACTGTTGACCTAACATACCAGTTGCCCCTATAACCCCAATTATTTTTTTGTTCATTTCATCAACTCCATAGTATTTTTGACACTGCTTTGCAATTTTTATCTTCAACACAATTTATGTGATTTCCTTTTATATTGTAAAATTGAACATCACCTACTAAATATTTACTCCATAAATGTAAATCATCACAGAAATAATCATCTTCTTCAATAAAGAAATTATCTGTTTTTTCACTACACTTTAAAATACAAACTTCTCCATCATAAACACTTGGAACATAGCTAGAAGCAGATCTAAAGTGCTCTAAAAAGCTTTGATATATCGTTTTTCTTTTACCTTCTTTTATATTACTGTTTTCATAAGTCTTATAAAGCTGATAAAAGTCTTCACACTCCTTTTTTACATTAGAAATAAGTTGCTCACAAAACTGACCATTATTTTTTTCTTTAATATATCGAATTGCTTTTAAAATACCTTTTGAATCTATTTCTACTCCACTTTTTTTCACCAAGCTCTCACCAGTTAGTTCAGTGAAAATAATACTCATAAGAAAATCAGATTTACAAAAGTCTTCTACCATATTATCATCTAGTTCTTCAAGAATTCTTTTCTTATTAAGATAAGAACTAATAAGTATTAGTTTGTCTACTTTTTCTCCTCTTTTTTTCAAATTACTAGCAGTTTCAAGTGCTATATTACCACCAACACAATGTCCAATTAATTCAAACTTTGATCCACCAAACTCATCGATTAATAAATTTGCATAATGATTAGCTAACTCTTTGAAAAAATCATTAGACTTTTCAATAAATTTTGTGTTTAAATTTAATCCAAATACCTCATAATCCTCTTGATGATATTTATTTATATTTTCAACTAAGCCTTTATGCAGATTTATACTGCCTGTACCATCATGGAAAAATATAGCTTTTTTTCTTTGTTTCTGTGTGTTATTTGTCAAATTTATAATTTCAGATATTTTATTTTCCAAAACTTCATCATTCGAATAAAGTTCATTAATTTTGGCACTTACTTTTTTTATAGTAGGGTTTTTGACTATAACATCTGCAAACATCCCCCAATCCCATGTCTTAGTTTGAGGATATTCTTTCCAAAGCTTAGAAATAAGTTGTGTGATTACTAATGAATCTCCACCAACCTCAAAAAAATTATCTTCTAGATCTATATTGTCTAACTTTAATAGCTCTTTCCAGATTTCTTTTAAACGCTGAGTCGTGTTAGACGAAGGCTGCTTTTGTAAATAACTTTTATTAAAATTTCCAATAAACATTTTCTGACCCATTTTACTCAACGCTTTATTTTCACTTGGGAAATCTACCCATATGTTTGTGTCTGCATTAGATAGCATAGTTAACCACTGATTGTAATCAAAAAATATTCCGTTATTATCAGTTCTACAATCATTAAAATCATTTAATGCATCATTTAGTTCTATAGAGGTTAATAAGAATTCTGGCTCTTTTGCCTCATCAATAATAATAAACATTCCACCATCTTTAATAAGACGATTGATGATATTTAGAGCCTTATCTCCATTTTTTGCATTGTGCAGCATATTAGCGCAAATTATAATATCATAAGATCCTTCTGTAAAGCCTTGGTCATGAAAAGGTTTATTAATATCAAATATTTTGTATTCAATAGCTGGGTTTTGATATCTTTCTTTTGCTTCATTTAGAAAATAATTAGATATATCCGTAAAACAATAAGAAAAGTCTAACCCCTTAAGCCCTTCTATAACTACAGAGCTTGTACCTCCTACACCAGCACCAATTTCTAATATATTAACCTTTTCATTGTTCTTTGATTTCATCTCAACAAATTCTTTAACAGCTAAGCTTGTCATTTCATTAAAAATTTTGCTTACTTTATTTTGTTGATATGTTCCTATAGCTGTTTTAGAGCTTCCTTGTGGAAAAAGTAATTCCACTGTTTGTACTTTTTGTTGTAATATTGGCAATAAGTTTTCACTACATTTTTTCAAGTAATCAAAAAAATCTTTTCCATAGTTTACTTGTAATTCTTTTTGTTCAAATACACTCCAATAATCTTTTGAAATATTTTCAATAATAGTACTGTCTATTAAAAAGTATTGATCATTTTCCTTACAAATAATTTTGTTAGTTTTAAGTACTTCCAACCATTTCTTTGTAAAATTAATATATCCTTCATCAATATCCAATTTCCTAATAATCTCTTCTATAGTTATCTTGTTATCATCTAAAAATATCCCATTTTCATAAAATGTTTTAAATATATCTAAAGTAGCCACTTCATTGGCACAAGTAATCCAATCAACCAACGATGTATCCTCAATATAATCATTATTTTTTACAATATATTCACTTATTTTTTCAGTAATACTCTTTTCTCCACTACTAAGGTAATTTATAATAATATCTTTATGCTTAACTAATTTTTCTTTAATTCCATGTTTCATAGTACCTTTTGGTGCTTTATATCGAATATTTCCATTTTCTTCCCACAACTGAATACCCTGTTCCTCTAAATCAACAATATATTCTTTAAGCATTATAATACCCCTTCCTCAATCTCCTCTTCTTGCTCTCCCATAATAAATGGATCTTTTATAAGATTTTTTAAAACGCCTATGAAATAATCAAATTTAATTTTTAAATCTTTTTCATCAAATGCTGATTTTAAATAATCCCAATTAATCATCAATTGATTTTCAACAACACTAGTTTGACAATCTAAATAAACATTTGGTGTTTGAGTAACAGAATACACTATCTCTCCAATATGTTTTGTATTTATATTCTCAATAACACCTAAGGTACTTGTATAGACAACAGGCATTAGAGTCTTTTGATTATTGTTTTTTCTGTTAAGTGCTCTAAGTACTTCTATTCCACTGTAACTTAAATGTTCAATATTTTGAATCATTGTATCTTGAATATTCTTTGTTCTATCATAAAAATCACTTTTATCATCATAATGTATTTCATTTAAAAAAGTAGTAGTATAATCCCCAATATCTCCCATGAAATCATATTGGTTTGCTGAATTATCAACTGTTGTAATATTTATGGTATAGTCTAAATCATTTGTCCATTTATAAAGACTCTCTGAAAAAGCAGATAAAATAATATTAGACACTGTTAAATTATATTCATATCCTATTTTTTTCAATGCCTCATAGTCTTTTTTATTAAAGAAATGAGAAAGTCTTTCAAATTCAAATAATTTTGGAATAAATGTTTCTTTAACAACTTTAGGAGCTTTTGGTATATAATCAACTTTCTTTTCCCAGTACTTTGTATCAATTTCATATTTTTTTAAATCATTTCTAATTATTCTCTCTCTTTTAAATGTATCTGGTTGAGAAATATCGTTATATAGCTCATTTATTCTGTTCATTATATGTCCTATACTCAATGCATCTAGGAAAATATTATCAAAACAAAAATGAATAATTGAACTTTTTTCTGATATTTGTGTGACATCAATAACAAATGGCGGCCATTTACTAGGATCTGCAATCTTTGATAACATTTTTTTTCTCTTTTTTAAAATATAATCGTGTCGAGATGTTTGATTATATTTTCTTATATCTTTTTCTCTAATAACATAATTAGGTACTTCTTTTAATATTCTCTGTTTTGTTCCATCTTCATCAATAACTGTTTTTAACATTTTGTGTTCCTTAATAAGAGCGTTAATTATTGTAGATAATTTTTCTAAATTTAAATTTTCACTTTTAATCTCAAAATAGCAATTTGAAGGTTGTTTACCACTTCCAAAATATCCTTTTCTACTCACCCAATAGGAATGTTGTATTCCAGTAAGAGAGCTAGACATTAAATCCTCTTTATTTGTACTATTCTCTAATATTTTATCAAGAGAAACTTCTTTTTTTATTTCCTTGTTGCTAATATATTGAGCAAGTTCTTGAATAGTCTTATAGGTAAATATATCTACTATTTTAATTTCATATCCTAATACTTTCTTTATTAATATATTTATTTTTATTGCAACCAATGAATCTCCACCCATTTCAAAAAAGTTAGATAATAACGTATATTCTTTTGTTGCAAAAACTTCTTGATATATTTCTAGTAGTTTACGCTCTAAATTTGAATTTGGGGATATTTGCGCAAACGAATTTCTTGTTGTTTTTATATGGGAAAGCAATTTTTTTGAATCAATCTTATTATTTTTATTTAATGGAAATCGATTTAAAAACACAACAGTATCAGGTACCATATAATTTAGCACCCTACTTTTTAATATATCTCGAATTTCCTCTGAACTTATTTTTTCATTTTCTTTAACAATCACAAATGCATGTAGACTATTTTTCTTATCATTTGGAACTACTTTACATCTATCAACCTCTTTTATTTTTAAAATGCTCGATTCGATTTCTCCAAGTTCAATTCTGTGCCCTTTTATTTTAACTTGTGTATCCTTTCTTCCTAAAAATTCAATGGTGCCATCATTCCAAATACGTCCCATATCTCCCGTTCTATACCAAGTAATCGCACCTTGTTTAACAAATTTTTGCTTTGTTAATTTAGGATCTCCTCTATATCCTAGAGCTACTCCTACACCACCGATCCAAAGTTCACCACTAACCCAATCAGCACAAGTGCGTCCATTTTCATCAACAACTTTATAAATCTGATTTTTTAAAGGTCTTCCATAAGGTATTGAAACCCAGTCCTTTGGAATGTTTCGAGGTACATTTAGATAATTTGACCAAATAGAAGCCTCTGTGCCTCCTCCCATGGCTACTACAGTTGAAATATTTTTGCTCAATTTATAAAATCTTGAAGGCAATTTTAAAGGAATCCAATCACCAGACAACATAGCAACACGAATTGGTAAATTTTTATTAAAACTTTCAGTAAATGTTACCAGCATATCTAATAAAATAGGAACAGAATTCCATATAGTTATATGATATTGCTCAATTAATTCAAACCAAGTACTTGGATTTTTATAATGATCCTCTTCCAATATCACTATAGTACCTCCAACTGATAATAGTCCAAAAATATCATATACAGAAAGATCAAAATCTATTGCAGAGACTGCAAGTACACTATCTGACTGTGATATTTTGTATTTTTCATTAATATCATCTATAGTATTTACTGCACTTGCATGACTTATATCTACACCTTTTGGCATACCTGTTGAACCTGAAGTCATGATTATATAGGCACTACTTTTTGGTTTTACTTCAATAGGTTTATCCATTAGCTCTTGTTTAAGCGTTTCGTTTATATCTAGTACCATTACTGAATCACTTTTCAGTTCTTTTTGCTCAATCGTATCCATATTACTGACCAATGCTTTTATACCAATCTGATTGTAAATTTTTTCTCTTCTTGAAACTGGTTGGTTAATGCCAACAGGAACATATACCCCTCCACAAAGTAGAATCCCTAGCATTGATTCAATTTGTTCAAGACCTCTTGGTAAAACAATACCTACACAATCACCCGGCTTAATCCCACTATTTCTTAAATTTGTTGCTATATGTAATGCCTTTTTATAAAGTTCTTTATAAGTAACTTCTTGTTTATTTATTCCATTAATAAGGGCTACTTTATGAGGTGTGAGGTTTACCCATTTGATAAAATCCGTATATATATTTTTATCAGGATATTGCAATGGTAATATATCATTCAAAGCTTCTTCTCTAACTTCTAGCTGATTTTCAGGAAATACATCTATAAAAATATCCCAATCATCTTTTGTTGCTAATTTCTCGATCATTTTTACTAAAGATTCAAACATATCATCTAAAAGTCCTTTAGGGAATAATTCATCAACTGCATCCCATGCTAAAATCAATGATCCATCTTTTATATATGTTTGAAAATCTAACCATACTTGAGGAGTTTGAGAAATCATATACTGAATATTGCCAAAAGCTTCTCTAGACAAATTGCTTTCTAATGTAGTATCTATATTACACGCAAATACAACCGGTGCCACCAAATCATTTTCTCCGTTTATTATAGAAATATCCCTTTGAACCTCTACACCTGAATAACTAGAATGACTAACATTTGAAATTAATGTTTGTTTTATGTTGTTCATTGTTTGAAGGAAAGTACCTTTATCTTTTTTTGTAAATTCAACTAATAAGAGGTTTGTAAAATCTGCTACCATTTCTTGAATGCTTTCCCTAGAATCTGTTCTATTAAATAATGGTAAGTTAAGTAAAAATCCCTCTTCATTGCACCATCTTTCTAATATAAGTGCATAGCATGTTAATAAAAACATTGAAGGTGTTTGTTTGTAAAACGCTGCTTTATTCTTAATTACCTTCCAATTATCTTTGTCAATTTTTTTGCTTCGTCTACTAAACTTTGGATTTGTAATTTGCTCAGGCTTTTTGGCTAGTGGTAAAGAAGGAGCTTTTGGAAGATTTTTAATTTTATTTTCCCAGTATTCTTTATCCTTTTCATTTTCTTCACCGAGCATATCTTGTTTTGATAATAAATATTCTTTAAATGTTAGCTCTTGAGTATTTTCAAAAGAATTTTCTCCTGTATATGCATTTGCTAAATCTCTAATAAGAATACTTAAGCTTTGAACATCTGCAACAAGTAGATCAACATCTATATGAAGTCTTGTCTTATTGTCTGGAAGCAAACTTAAGCTAAGGCCTGCTACTTGACCTTTTTCTACGGCCAATCTTCTGTGAGATATTTGTTCTCTAATCTTTAACAACTCTTCTTCGCAGCACTTCACAGAAGATGTTCTAAAATCATGTACCTCAATTTTTTTATCATATGGTTCTTTCATTATCATCTGTTTTCCATCATCTAAAAACTTAGCCCTTAACATAGGATGATATTTCTGAATTACATTCCATGCTATCTTTAATCTTTCAGAATCAACTCCTTCTCCATCAAATTCTAAATATGCATGACAACCAACCCCTCCTAAAGGTTGCCCTTGTTCTCTACCAATCCAATAAGCCTGTTGAACATCTGTTAAATCAAAAGACTTATCAGACTGTCTTAAATCAATTTTTTTACTTTCTTGTTGTGTAAATCCATCTTTTTTATTTTTTCTAAATTTTGCATTATCAATTAATTCATTCCATTCTTTAAGCAATGGTTTTGAAATCATTTTAGAAAATGGAACATCCAATCCAAATTGTCTAAGTTTAGTTGATAGTTGCATAATCTGTATAGAGCTCATACCTTGTTCAATTAAATTTTTATCTTCTTCAACTTCTTTTACGCCTAATAACTTAGTTATTTCTCCATTAATAAAATTTCTAGCTTCTGTTCTCTTTTTTTCAATTCCCATAAGGTTCCCCCACATCTAACTTATTTTATGCTCAGCAATTATCTTTAACTGTTTTTTATTTATTTTTCCAACACTAGTTAACGGCCAACTTTCAACATAAATGAGCTGATCTGGTAATTTAAAAGTTGCCATTCCTCGTTGAGATAAAAATACTCTCACTTGATCTAAAGATAATGTAACATTATTTTTTAAGAGAAAGGCGCATATTCTCTCTCCTAACTCTTTATCCCTAATCCCAACAACTTGAGCTTCTCTTATCCTGTCATGTTTTAATAATGTTTCTTCAAGTTCAGATGGAGTTATTTTTTCACCCGCTCTGTTAATTAACTCTTTCATTCTTCCAGCCACTTGATAATTGCCATTTTCAAGCTTTCTAGCTTTGTCTCCTGTTCGAAAATATCCATTAGCTGATACTTGTTCTTTATTAATTTCAGGTAAGTTATAATATCCAAATATTGTGTACGGTCCTCTTACAATTAACTCTCCGTAACCTCCAGTTTCAACTTCATTTTCATTTTCATCTACAATAATAACTTCATCCATCTCACTAATTGGTTTACCTTGGCAATTATAGACAGTTTCATCTGGGTCATCTAGGGCTGTACAACAAATTAGTCCTTCTGCAATACCAAATATTTGCTGTAATTTGCAACCAAAAACATTTTCTATTTTTTCTGCTGTTATAGAATCTAGTACCGAACCTCCAATTTGTAACACTTTTAAACTTGATATATCATAAGAATCATCGTAATTAATAAACTCCATGCACATTACAGCCATGGCAGGAACTAAACCTGTAATCGTTACTTTTTGTTCCTCAATCAATGGTATAATTTCATCTGGACTCGTGGTTTGGCACATAACCACTTTTCCTCCTACATTCAATGTTCCTATCAATCCTGGGCAGCCAAGAGGAAAATTATGAGCAATAGGTAATGCTGCCAAATATATAGATTTATCAGTCATCTGGCATCTTTTAGCTGTCATTTTTCCAACATATAAATAATCCGTATGGCGTCTTGGAATTAATTTTGGTATTCCTGTTGTTCCACCTGATAATAATAGTAATGCTAATTCTCTATGATCTATCTGTGGAAGAATAAAAGGTTTCTCGCTTTTAACTTTAAGATTTTTAACAGATTTAAATTCTTCGTTATCTCCAATTACAAATATATCCTTAAGTGAGGACGAATCTTTCTTTATTTCTCTAGCTAATTCTCTATAATCATAGCCAAGATATCGATCTTGAATAATATATGCAACTGCCTGTGATAGTTCAAATATACCTTTTAGCTCTATTGCCCTATGGGCTGGTAAAGCCATAATTGGAACGATTCCAACTTTAAACATTCCAAAAGCGATAGCTACAAAGTCATAACAATTAGACAGTTGTAATACAATTTTATCTCCTTTTTTATAACCCTGTTTTAAAAAACCCATAGCATAAGCTTGTGCATCTTTTAATAAGGTTTTATAAGTATACGATTTATCATTATCTATAATCGCAATACTATCACCATAATTTTTTGCCCAATGATCTAAAGCTTCTCCCAAAGTACTCTTTTCCCAAGCTTTGCTATTATACTGATCTTCAAGATAGTTTATAATCTTTTCCATTAATTTTTTCTCCTTTCTGTATTCTCATCCCAATAATTTCTTGATTTTATTCAATACATAAGGCTCCTATATATTCAGAACAAATTTCAAATATATACGCATCTTCTTCTCTATTGTTATAATCATCTATTAAAGTCATTTTATTTTCTATTAATTTTGACATATAAAATGAATTCAACACCCTGTTAAGCCCATATCCTTTTAGTTTTAAATATGCTTCCTTAGCTACCCAAACTTTATAAAAATCTATTACATCCTCTTCCATTAAAAACTGTTCTTCTTTATGAAAACATTCCTTAATAATAGATTTGTAATCAATTGTCGGCACTACACACTCTATATCAATACCTACAGGTAATGTAGAAAACACAAGTCCTACTCGATTCATAGAATGGGTAATATTATATTGAATTCGATAATCATTATCAATGTATGGTTTTAAAAAAATACCTTTTCTAAAAGGTAATTTTGCTACTTTACAGCCTATCCAATGTGAATATAAATAATTAACAATGCCATGAGAAACAGCAAAACAATTTTTATCTTTTGTTTGTCTAAAACCATCTCTTTTTAATTGCTCATTATCAGTAAGATAATCATTAATATTATCTAAATCCTTAAAACTACTGCTATTAACTATTACAATCAACACATCCCTATTTTTTATATATTCAAACCACTTATGTGGATTTAACTCCTCTATTTGACTTATATATACACATAACACTTTTCTCCCATTTTTTATAACCCATTCTTCTTGCAAGCAAGTGCTCACTTTTCCATAAACTCCATAATATGATTTATCACCTGTTCATAATTTGTATTTACAAACATATGTCCTCCCTCTACAGTTTTACAATCAAAATTTTCTGTTGTGTACTCTTGCCATTTATATACTTCTTCTGTTAACACTTCTTTATCCTTAGTTCCTTTTAATCCAAGAATAGGTATTTCTACTGGTATTATTTGTGTATTAATATATTTTTCATCCAACTGAAAGTCTGCCTTTAACATAGGAATGAATAATTCCATTACTTCTATATTTGATAATATTTCGTTAGGTGTTCCAGAAAATCTACCTAACTCTTGTAAAAATTCAGCATTTTCCAAATGATAAATAGGATTTTTTTCTTTATAGCACGGAGCCCTTCCAGCTGATACAATAATCCCTTTAGGTAGTTGGTGGTTTTGTTTTTGGAGTTTTAACGTTAATTCATATACAATTTTTGTTCCTAAACTATGTCCAAAAAAATAATATGGAACACCGTCGCTAATCAGAGGAAGTATCGATTGGTAAATATTTGTTAGTAATTTTTCAAAATCATTTATTGGTTTTTCATTCATTCTATTTTCTCTTCCTGGATACTGAGCACATATTAATTCAACATCTTCAAATTTACTCTGCCAACTTCTAAAGACTGAGGCCCCTCCTCCTGCATATGGAAATAGAAATAGCCTTTTTCTCTTTCTCTTGTATTCACCTGAATGTACGAACCAATCTTTATCAATCATCCAATCACCCCTTCACATTTTCTTATTTTACCTTATAACAGAACGTATCTGATTGGATTTTTCAATAATACTCTTTAACTCATTTGGATAAATAGATTGCTTACCATCACAAAGAGCTGTATCAGGTTTTATATGAGATTCAATCATAACCCCATCTGCTCCAGCAGCAATCGAAGCATATGTCATTGGTTTAATTAAATTTCTTACCCCCGTTGCATGACTCGGATCTGCAATAACTGGTAAATGAGATAGTTCTTTTAACAAAGTTATTGCAGAAATATCCATTGTATTCCTTGTATAAGTTTCAAAAGTTCTAATTCCTCTTTCACACAGCATAACCTGTTCATTTCCTTGCAAAATAATATATTCTGCGCAAAGAAGCAATTCTTTAACAGTTGACGATAATCCTCGTTTTAATAATATGGGTTTTTGTATTTTCCCCAATGTTTTTAACAAAGGAAAATTCTGCATATTTCTTGCACCTATTTGAATAATATCTACATATTCTATAAAACTATCTAATGAATCAATATCCATTAGTTCACTAATAATAGGTAATCCAGTTATTTTTTTTGCTTCGAATAAAATTTTTAGTCCTTCCTTACCAATTCCTTGAAAATCATAAGGAGATGTTCGTGGTTTATAAGCTCCCCCACGAAGAACATGAGCACCTGATTTTTTTACCTCTACAGCAGTCTTTATAAGTTGTTCTTGCGATTCAATGCAACACGGTCCAGATATAAACACAGGCTTGTCCTCTCCAAAAGTAACATTACCTACTTTTATATGCGTTTTATCTTTAAATGCTTTTGTTGACAAATATCCATTATCCAAAAAAATTTTTTCTGCATTTAGCTCTTCCATCAAATAATCCACATGAGTTCTTTCTAAAGCATTATCACTAACATTTAAAATAAAATTAGAAACCGTTTCAGTGGTGTTAAAAAAAATATTTTTTTCTTTTAAAAAGCTTTTTACTGAATTAAAATCTGTTTTATTTCTTACTTGCATATACATATGTGCCGTCCTCCTGACCTAACATTCAATTAACTGTCGAGATACACTACTTAATTTTTCTCTAGTTTCTTCTAATTCTCTCTCTGGCTTTGATAATTTAACAATGCCCGCTCCTGCTCTCAACCATGTTGTTTGATCATCTTGATATACGGATCTAAGTACTAAAGCTGCATCTAGAGAACCATCTTGATCATATGTAAGTACACTTCCACTATATAAATCTCTTGAGTCAGTTTCTATTCTACTAATAGCTTCTAAGCATTCTCTCTTAGGAATTCCAGATGCTGTAACTGCTGGGAATAGCATATTAAATGCATGCCATTCGTTTAAACCATCTGATATTTCTCCTTTCAATCGTGATGCTAAATGTTGAACTGTTCCACGTTCCAACACATCCATAAACTCAGTTACATAAACACTCTTTTCTTTGCAAACTTTTTCTAATTCCTCATAAGCTAATTTTACAGACACTGCATGTTCTGCAATTTCTTTTGGATCTGCTAATAATTCTTGTCTTAATTTCTCTGTTTCAATTTTACTCTCTTCTATTGCTCTAGTACCTGCTAAAGGGAATGTAAAAACAGTTTTATGCCTATCTATCTCAGCTACTGTTTCAGGACTATATCCAATTACTCGAAGTCCATCTATTTTAAGACAATACGATCTAGCTGGTGTATTTACTTTTCTTCCTAAAAGATAACTTTTAGGCATACTAATTTTTTTATCAACTTGAACTTTACGAGAAATAATAACCTTTTGGTATTTTTCACTGTCTATATCTTCAACTGCTGTTGCAACCATATCCTCATACTCTTTAGCTTTTTGTTCCTTAAGTGAAGTGTCTAAAATGCATTTATTCTTTTCTTTTTCATTTAATATACAAGCTTGTCTTTGTTCAAAATTTTGAATAGCTTCTACAGCAATATTAATATACTTTTGATCAAAAGCTTTTATTGAAGCATAATAATCTTTTAACCTAATATCTATTTCAGGAATAAATAGTTCTAAGATTTTAGGATTTTCATGTTTTAAAGGTATTTTGTAATTATGATATGCTAACCCAAATCTTGCAATTCCATATACTCTCCAATTGTCAAAAGGAATACACTTGAAAACACTGTGAAGGTCTTCATTTATATCCTTCATATCTACTTTTATTGTTTTATCTTGTTTTTTAAGCATTATTTGATTGGGCATAGAAATGACATCAACCTTTTTCCCAATCCCAATGGATATCTCATCTCCCCTTTCATACATTACATAGTCATAATTGAATATGTTTTCACATAATTCTATTCCCAAATTATTTAGATCAAACCCTGAACAATCAATTTTAAGTTCTTTCTTTATATATTTACTTGATTGATCTTCATACAAAAAATCTTTAATTTGATTCTTCACATGTATTAACCCCCTTATATATTTTAGTTATTCCTAACCAAAATATACCATAATTGAGAATAACTTTCAATATCTATTAGCTATATATACAAAAATATTATACAATATGATGTTTTTGATACCATATATTCTCTTTAGATTTAAACTCTTTTAAATTCTAACAGCTTTTTAGTAACTCCAATATATTTATCTCTTCAGTTTCTAATAAGTCAGATTTTAAAATGTATAAAAAATAATTGACCTAACTATAAGTTTAAAATATAATAAAAAGAATATTTCAAGATTAATTAAAAATATCAATTTGATATTTTTTTGACAAGCCAATGTAATTATGTTATAATTTCATTACAAACTTCTTACATATTTATTTAATTATTCCATTTTTTTCATGTGCAAATGCACACAATTACTAATGAATAGGGTGATTTTATGAGTAATCAAGAAAATAAAAAACTTAATGCAAAGATAATCACTGAACTTGGACTTTTAATAGCCTTACAAGTTATATTAACAAGGTTTATGTCCATTCATACCCCAATAGTTAGAATAGGTTTTGGTTTTTTACCACTAGCTCTAACTTCAATATTGTATGGACCTTGGATAGGAGGAATTGCAGCTGCTATAGCAGACCTTATTGGATTTATTTTATTCCCAACTGGAACTTATTTTCCTGGTTTTACATTAACTGCATTTCTTACAGGATTTACTTATGGTATTTTACTTCACAACAAGCCTAAGTCACATAAAAGACTATTTATATCAGTTTTAATAGTCTGTATTTTGCTTAACTTAGGTCTAGATACTTTGTGGCTATCAATACTTATGGGTAAAGGATATATAGCATTACTTCCTACTCGCATAATTAAAACTATAATTATGATTCCTGTTCAATTTATTACAATAAGTCTTGTATTGGATAGATTTTTATTTAAAATAAAGAGTTTCATAATAGCAAGATAAAAAACTAATTTAGATAGAGTCTTACTCTATCTAAATTAGTTTTTTTTATAAGATAAACATCGCACCTTATCTATATCTAAATCTTTCCTTATACTTTATTACATTTTTGATGCATTTCTTTCAATACAATCACATTCTCTAATTATAAGCATATGATAATTTATACTGATATGAAAGGAGCAAGTAGAATGTATAATATTTATAATCCATACCTATGTCATCACTACATTAACACACCTATGTATAACTTACACAATATGCATAATATTTATAAAATGCATCCATACCCTTACTGTGTTAACTATAAAATGTATAACCCAAACTTTTCAAAGCAATTTACTAAATTGAAAGATTATGGACCAGAACCATTTGTGATTGATATTGAAAAAGCTACTAAGCAAAACAATACTTATCGTACCGCTTTATGGACAGGAGACAATTTGCAAGTTACCTTGATGAGCATCGATCCTGGGGATGAGATAGGTTTAGAAGTTCATCCTAAAGGTGATCAATTCATACGTATTGAAGAAGGCCAAGGACTTGTTCAAATGGGTGATAAAAAAGATAAGTTAGATTATCAGAAAAAAGTATATGATGACTTTGCTATCATGATACCTGCTGGTAAATGGCACAATGTAATCAATACAGGTAATAAACCACTTAAATTATATGCTATCTATGCACCCCCTGAACATCCATATGGTACAGTTCATGAAACAAAAGCAATTGCACAGGCTGCTGAAGAAAACTACGGTAACTAATACCAAAAGATTTATTTATTAAAAAAATAAACCCACATAAATAGACTATTTATCATGTCTATTAAGCAGGTTTAGTAAAGATTTTTATTGTTTAAAAAGATTTCACCCATATTATTCTTATAGCCATGGCTCTTTACTTTAATATAAATATATTATTTTTCAATCATTTGTTTTTTTGCCATTTCAACTAACTTTTTAGTCATATGTCCCCCAACATAACCACTTAAGTTTCCTTTATCTTCATTATTAGAATTGGACAAACCTAATTCATTAGCTACTTCGAGTTTCATTTGATTAAGTGCAGCCCTTGCTTCAGGAACAACTTTCTTATTTGCCATAAATATCACTCCTCTATATCTAATTTTTAATTATTAGATTTATTAGATTTATTATATGTAATAATATCTGTTTTATTATGCTAATACATTCTTCTCTTAATCTCCACTTATGTAAATATAACGTTATATATCTTATCCAATTTTCCAAACAGACACTAAATAAGCAGCAAATTCTTCTTTGATACTTAAATTTAAAAATTCTTTTTCTTATATAAAATCATCATTAAATGACATATTTTTTCTAAAATGACCAAAATTAGCTATTTAACTCTTGACATATATCTTATACTTATATATTCTTTTATAAAAGAGCATATGCCAATAATTGTACAAGTGCGTCATGCTAATTTAACTATTTTATAGGAGGAATAATTATATGAAAATTGCATTACCATCTAGACAAAATCTTATAGACGATCATTTTGGTCACTGCGAATACTTTACTATTTTTACAGTTGACAAGGATAACAAGGAGATACTTTCTGAAGAAACTATTTCATCACCAGAAGGCTGTGGTTGCAAATCAAATATCGCACAGATTTTATCAGATATAGGTGTATCAATTATGCTTGCAGGTAATATGGGTGATGGTGCCGTACGTGTGTTAAACAATTGTGGTATTGAAGTAATACGCGGATGTTCTGGAGATCTTAAGACTGTTGCACTGAATTGGCTTGAAGGTATTGTTTCTGATTCTGGTGATTCTTGCCATGAACATGAATGCCATAACTAAATTAAAAGTAACGGCTTTGAAAAAAGACCTAATCTGCTTAAAAAGATTAGGTCTTTTTTGATTCTATTTTTCTAAATAAGTTGGGAAGAAATTATCTGGAGGCGGTGCTACCATTCCCCTTGTAGTTATACAGTATGGAATTCTTATGCCTTTTTTAGTAACCATGTATTTCACTGTAGAAAATCCATAGTGAGTTTCTGGATTACTGTAGTTGTTTTCTTCAAAAAAGTCTATATCTCCTTGTGTAAAGAGGCCATCTCTGTAATCATCCCATACACTTTTAGGAAGATCTTTAGGATAATCGTAATGAATTGTATCCGATACGAACTGGCCATAATTTTTTATGGAATCTCTAAGTTCAACCTTCCCGGAAAACTTTTCTTGGTTTTTAAGTATTCCATCAAGCGAATAAGTAAATAGATTTTCTCCTTTTAGTGCGTATATTTTATCTTCTATTACTTGAATTGAATCAAACTCTTCTTTTAATATTATATTTTCATATTTATCCATAACTCCATAAAGCTCTCCTTCTTTTGAAAACCTTATTAGATTATTATAAATTTTAAGCTTTTTGTACTCTGCAGGAACTATTATTCCATCACCTAGGCTCCCTATTCCAAACAGTGCTCCATCAAGTCCAGTTGTACTGCTACGACCGCCATCATAATCTATATCCTTTAAGAATATGAAAAGATTATTTTCCACTTTTGAAACATCTTTAAAGTCCATATCTGTGACCCTGTTAAGTTCCTTGTCCACCAATGTGAAACGTTTACTTGGAAGCCATGCAACTGCATAGTTTCCGTTGAATGGATATATATATGAATAACCAGGATTTTGAATCTTTTTGCCTTTTGAATCATATATATTGATAGGACAGCCGTAGTCAGTCCCTTCAAAGATCATATCAGCGAAGATGCCAGAAATTCTATAGTAATCTTTTTCTGGTTTTTGAAGCACTGTAAACAGAGTTAACTTTTCATTTTCAATCAAGAAAATATGTCTTGAACCATCAATTTTTTGGCCTACTACATACTTATCTCCCACGAAATAAAAATCCTTGTATTCATCTTCTGACATTACACTGTCTCCACTCGAATTAAAAAGTTCCATCCTGTTGTTTTCAGGATCACTTATTATCACTAAACCCCTCTCTGTAGAATAGGCATAAGACCGTGGTGAAAAATTGTATGATGAAAGATCTGCTATTAATTGATTTTTAGAGTCTATTATCATAAATCTGCCGTCTTTTTTAACAAGGTATCTGTCATTATTTCCTCCAAAGAACTCTATCGAATCATAGTTTGGCTTAACTATGAGATTGCCGTGAATATCTACAAGGCCAACCCCAAAATCACTTACCATCGGATAAAGTTTTCCACTAATGTTCAATCTATTGTCCCAAATAAAAAAATTATCCAAACCTATATTTTTAAGACTTTTAACACTTACAAGCGAATATCCGTCAGTATTATAGCTTTCCACCTGTCTTCCATTTACAAATATCTTAACATCAGTTTTGTATAGATTTTTATTTTTTTGTAGGTAGTCTTTGTTCTTTTGGAGTATCTTCCCGTCTACTTCAAAATCTAGTATTTCATCTGAGTGGTACTCATGTACTTTAAGGTCAAAACTTGTCTGGCGCTTTTTGGCGTTCCATTTTTTTGTGAAATTGAGTGCCTGCAAATCGTCAATACATATGAAAGGACCGTCTTTGCCCTTTACTTCATATGCGCTTAAATATACACTGCCACGTCCTGGATTAAAAAGAACCTCCCTTTCAGATTTAGAATAACTGCCTATAACTTTAAGCTGTGCAAAGCTCATTTTTCCAACGGATGCAAATGAAATTAGCATTATGATTGCAATTATCATTATTTTTTTGAATTTCATTATTTTCCTCCTGTTTCATAAACTTTAGTTAGTTCACAATATTAATATCATCCTTTGCTACCTTCTCGAATAAACTAAAATTGGAAGTACTTCTTGAATTGAATAACTATCAAGATGTAATTTCACAGTATGTATCCAAACTTTTATCACCATCTCCCATCTCTTTTAATCTCCACATATACATAAACGTATAGTTATTACAAAGATTTAACCACTATTTCTGACATTTCTTTTTGTTTCTTTTTTGTTAATGATTTAAATACCAAATCATACGATATATCAATCAATTCAAAAATAAAATCCTCGTCCAATTGTCCATCTAAATATACTGTATTCCAATTATCCTTATTCATATGGTATCCTGGTTGAATTTCATCAAAAGCTGATCTCAAATCATATATTTTATCCTTTGGGTATTTTAAATTAATACTTTCTCTATCAGGCTCATGAATATTAATCAAGCCAAACATCTTATCTGCCACCTTGAAAACGGGAACAGGTATACGAAATGGAATATCTTCCACAGTATGTGGTTTACTTAAAAAATATTTTCTTACCTTTTGCAAGTCCATATTATCACCTCATATTTTCAGATTATTTATTTTTATTGTAACACTTTTTTAAATTAAGATACAAATTCAAAATATTTACTTCAACTTAATACATAAAAATATTTCATTATTGATTATGTATATATTACAATTTAAGCCATCGGACTGGCGACTTATTGTTTGATTTCATAATAATCCATTGTTGATGTCTCTATGAAGCCGCAAGACTTATAAAGATTAAGAGCATTAGAATTTTCAGCAGCCACTTGAAGCATAACACCACTCACCTTCAATTCTTTTAACTTTTGTATAGCCATCATTAGAATTTCTCGTCCAAACCCTTTTCTACGATATTCAGGTAATACACCGAGACCATAAATACCACCAATTTCACAAGTCAATTGAAGATGCACTTTTCCAATGATTTTTTGGTCTTTTTCTGCAATATAAATTGTCATACCCTTTTTTTCTTCTTCTTGTGGTAGTATCATATCTTCATTTGAAATGATTGTTTTCGATTTTTCTAAGGTACTCTCTAGATTATTATCATTTTGAGTATCTTGACAATCTTGAAATTCATCGTTAAAGTAAATCTTATTTTGTCGATTAATTTCAAGAGCATCTTCATTGGTAGCTTTTCTAAAAGTAATCCCACACAACTGCCTTTTAAGTGATTTCACATTATCTTCTTTCAAATACATTTCATATTCTGAATGTTTGTACTGTGCTCCAGTTTCTTTGATAAATTGCTGCCCAGAGTTTGACTTTCTGTCACTTAGTAGAAGCATACTATCTGAATTTCTTCGCTTCCACTCTCCTATAACTAATTCGCTTAATATCTTAAAAACACCTTGTCGTCTATATTCAGGATGTACCATGCCATTAACTTCTATTGGTGATCTATCCCCTCCAAACCTGCAAATCCCAATATATCCAATAATCTGTTGCCCATCAAAGTACATAAATTCATTTATCTTTTGAATACTACAGATTTTACTACTTTCAGAAGTAATTCCAAGTTTATAATCAAGCTCTAGTTTTAAAGCGATTTGATCTTCCTTAATACATTCTTCTTGAAGCTTATTGATTAATTCATAATCCTCATGATTGATAGTCTCCTTAAGTTTAATACAAGGGTTCTGTATAGTTTTCATGATAACACCTCCATAGTATTTTTATGATACGTTTACTTAAGTAACATATTTCATTATATAATATTTTCCATAAAATATGTTGGATATATTACATTGGCTAGATGTTTTTAATTAATTGATTGACAGTATCAATAAATTCTTTCTCCACTTCTTCCATCATTCTAAAGGAAATATCATATTCTTTTGTTAAAGTAAGATTATTAATCCCATAATTATCTAAAAGTACTTCCATTTCATAGTTAAGCATTGCATCATCAATTTCTTTTACCAGTAGCATATCCTCTTGTGTTAAATCATCTATATCATATGCGTTGTGTATCACCTTTTGTAAATTTTCTTCGATTTCTAAATATTCATTTAGTAGATATTTAACTGGTCTTGTAATATCCGAAATATATGCTTCTGATGCATCATGAATTAAACATGCAAGCTGAATTTTTTCAGATAATCCTCTATTTTTTGCTTCATAAGCACAGTTGATAGAATGCTGAGCCACACTATAAAAATGACAACAATGTCCATTTGCTCTACATAACATCGACAGTGCATGTGCAATATCTACAGTTTTAATTTCTTCAATTCTTGGATCTAAAGGCCAAAATTTTATTTTTGAATAAGTGTTAATAAATTTTCCTTTTCTCATATTTCTGTTCTCCTCTCAAATTGTTTTCAAATAATAGATATAAAAAAATCCCACTTACAAAGAAAATATGCATGACATATTCTCTTCGTAAGCAGGAATTATTGGTCCCCGGTAGATACCCCCATACCATATTAATGGAGTTATACGAAGTTATATAAATTCATTCAATTTTTATTCTTAAATATAAAATATATTAGCTTCTTTATATTATCATATGTATAGAAATTGTCAATATAAAAAATCCTTGTATAACTTTTTTGTTCTATCTATATAAATTATATCAATAAGCATTTATATATTATTTCCCAAGAAATACTTTTTGCATTTAAATATCTATCAACGCATACTCAACTTACATACAATTTTTATGATAATAAAATTTTAAAAGATTAAAACCTACATTTGTATAATTTAATCGTATTCATTTATAAATAATGTAAACACTATTTTTAATATTATAAATTTCTAAGTTCATCAAATATATATTTAATCTGCTTAACTTTTCTTTTAATTTTTAACATTTCCTCATCAGTTTTCTTCTCCAGAGTTTCTTCATCATATATGTCATTAACGTATTTTAATATTTCTAGTATATCCTGTTGCTTTTTATATTTCATCATCATATCACATGATATTGAAGTATGTATAAATATCTTATTATCAGTTACTCGTAGTAAAATTGTATTTGGTATATATAATATTTCTTTATTATCTATACTAATTTCAATTCTATCATCTTCATTTTTTATTTCAATCGTTTTAACATCGTTTATTAGTACTTCACCTTTTTTATCTTCATAGTAAAAATATAGTTGTCCATTTTCTGTAAATTCAAATGTAGAATCAGGATAACTACAATCTATATCATATAAATAAAGCTTTTCTTTTTTCATAATCAAAATTCCTTTCAATATTTATTTTATTATAATATTAGCACCTTTACACATTAGGAAAATTTATATATTATATGTAATTGTATCATATTTACATATAATATATAAATTTGCAATTTTCTTGTTTATAGAAGAACCTTAAAGTATGTGATACTCATAATAAAATCCGTGATTTTAAAACACTTATAATTCAAAAATCCCCTACTTAAATTAAGCAGGGGTTATGGTTTATCTTTTCATTTTAATTTATATTGTATTTTTTTTATTATCATATCATCAGAAATACTAAACATATTGTCTATAAGCTCTGTTCTAAAACTTCCAGTTCCCTTAACATGCTGAGAAAGTTCACCACATATTCCCATAAGAGTTGTAGCAAGAACAGTTCCATCCAGTATATTTCCATAAGAAATATAACTTGCTATAAGCGCAGTAAGCATACAACCTGTCCCAGTTATCATCGAAAGCATTTCACAACCATTTGTTATTAAATATGTATTATTACCATCTGTTATTATATCTATTACTCCTGTTGCTACAACAACAGCACCCGTTCTTAAAGACAATGCCTTCATCATTTCTATACTTTCATCAGAATTTTGCTCTGTTACAATATCACATGCTCCAACATCAATTCCTTTTGAATTGCTTTTCATCCCGCATACTGCTTTTATTTCAGACATATTGCCCTTGATAACACTTGGATTACATTCTGAAATAAATTTTTTTGCATAATTTAAGCGAAGTTTACTGCAGCCCACACCTACAAGGTCAATTACTTGTGGAATTTTATTTTCAAAGGCTACTTTACCTGAAATCAACATAGATTCCATTCTGTTGTCCGTTATATTCCCAAGGTTAACCCCAAGTGATTTAGAAACACGAGTAATTTCAGAAACCTCTAAAGGATGCTCAGCCATAATGGGTTTTGCACCAACAGCAAGAACCATATTTGCACAGTCATTTATTGAAATGGGATTTGTAATACAGTGGATAAGAGGTTTTTTTAATTTAATACTCTGTTTTATTTGCAATAAGTTGTTTATTGTAATTTCTTGATTTGTCATAAACTCTTCCCCCCAAACGTCTCTGAATTTTTGCAAGCATACCTGTTCTTCTTAATGCTGTCAGAAAAAAGAACGCAATTGTTCCTCCTATAAGTGTCCCCATGATAAATGAAGGAACATAGAACATCCATGTAAGCCCTGTTCTTCCCAAAACAAATGCCATAATAGGATATGAAACTATAGCTCCTATAATACCAGTTCCTATAACCTCACCTATAATCGCACAAATCAAATTTCCTTTAGATACTCTGTATAAAATTCCAGATAAAACTGCTCCAAAAACTGCTCCAGTTAAAGCTAAAGGTGGAATACCCATGAAAAACATTCTTATCACACCAATAAGTGCAGCACAAAGCAATGAATACCAAGGCCCAAGAATAACAGAACATACGATGTTAATAAAATGTGCCATAGGACACATTCCTTCAATACGAAGAATTGGTGAAATCACAACTCCCATTGACACCATCATTGCCAACACAAGTTGCCTTAATAATTTTGCGTTTTTTTCCATAATAAAAAACCTCCTTAACAATATTTATTTTTCCAATATGTCATATGGGAAATAAATACCATTATTGAGGTATACTTTTAGCGTAACTAAATAGCAATTTCCTATATGACATAAGCCATACTAGTCGGTCGAAGCTCAAAAGCTTCCTCTCACCTTGAAACACAAGTTCCCTCGCTATTTAGTTGTATTTATCATCAAAGCACAGGGCGCTCCCCCTTTGCTTATTAAAACTTGTTTAGACATAAAAAATAGGATACGCCCAATAAGGGATATCCCATTTATACTCATAAAATCTATAAACACATAGCATAAATTAAATATTTCCTTACACCGGCATTATCCGAATCAAGTTATGGGTCGAAGTATAAACTTCCTCTCAGCCTGAGTTTACAAGCTCCCCTTTTTAAAAATTATATCATATAATTTTCTTAAATTCAACATAACATACAAATACTGACATCATTTTTTCATTAACCCAATCACATGAATTGTTTCAATGTATAATAAAAAAGATAACTATTTGGAAAGTTTCCCTTCTAACTCTATTTCTAAATCGCCAAATTTTAATTTTAAATTAGTATTAAATAAAACGCATAATATACAAAACCAAGATACTCCCAATCCAGTATAAAGTGAAAAATATGTTAATAAATGTATCATTTTATTTTTCCTCCTAAAAAATATGATATACATTATTTTATGTAATAATAGTACTATATTTATTTTATAATTATGGCGAGAGTCTTTAGGCCAAAAGTTAAATTTTATTTGTCGATTGGCTGATTATGATCAGACGAAATATTCTCGTCTTTTTTTCTGTCAATTTCAAAATCTAAATTTTTGTATTTGATTTTAACTTTTAAATAACCTGTGGTCAATGCTAGGACGAGCATAACAAAGCATACCGTAAAAGATAGTGCTATAATTTTTAAAGCTTGTATGTCCATGGCATCACCTCTCTTATGTAACTTTTATAAACCTAAAGACTCTCATATTATGTAGCAAGTATTCACATATAGAAATATTAGTTTCTTACAACACATTGATTTTAGTAAAAAGGTTTCTATAAATTATATAATATGTATAAAATATGTAAATGATACGTTTAATATAAAATTTGTGTTAAGTCAATATTCAATTATTAAAAGTAAATCCCTTCTAATAATTTATAATTTTCAAAATTTATCCATTTTTATTACAGTATATTTCCTTTATATAAATTCTCCAAACTAAAATTTATATAACTAATTCAACATTAACGATATATTTTTCTACTAGGAATTTAAAGTACTTTCTCTTTTTCCTCTTATTAATTTTATATATTTTCATAAACATCGTACATATACTATTTCATACATTACTTATCCTATATCCACAAATTTCTTAGATTAAAATTAAGATCTTTACATAAAATAAATTAGATTATATATAAAGGAGATGTTTGTATGGCTGGTAAAAACAAACAGTTTAATAAACAGGATAAAAAAATTGCAGAGAAAATAGAAAATATGAATTTAGAAACTGCAAATGAACTTGGTGTAGATGAATATAATACAAATATTGGATACAGAAAGCAAAATAATAAAAAAGGACCAAAAGCAAGAATAGATCAGTAAAAAAAATAGGAGCGAAAGCTCCTGTTTTTTACATCAAATTTATATTTAATTAATTATATATAATAGCCTCTTTACTTATACACTTTATATAACCTATAATTAATTTGAAATAAATTCTATCATTGCTAATATCCATAAATGTAATGGATAAAAAACATAAAATAAATACTTACTAAATTTATTATTAACGCCTCTTTCTCCATTATATAAAAAGATAAATGGAACAACCATAATAAATAAAAAATCAGAATTATACATCATCATATTTATTGTCATTTTAAGTGTCTCATATGGTGTATAGTTCATTATAAATAATATTACTGACAATATTAAATATCCTATTATGGATTTTTTCTTATTTTCTCTAAAGAAATATGTTATTAATATAAATGGTATTACACTAAATCCACCTTCTACGCATACTCCCAATAGAATAAGACCTATGCATGACACTAATAATCCCCATTTCTTAATCCCATAACAGTTCTTTCTAAGTTCAAATAAATTTAGTATTGTAAGTCCTAGAGCTAGCGTTATAAATATATTATTATGAACACTAACCTTCTTTGATAAAAAAGCTATATTTATAACACCGTTACCCATCTGCATAAATATAGCCCACCCCCATAGTCTAAGGTTATATTTTAATCTGTTTCTTGTATGAAATAAACCCTCCACCATTAAAAATGCAAATAATGGTGCTACAAATCTTGATAATGGATGAAACCATACTGGAAAAACATCTGGAAATGAAAAATATAGATGATCCATTAGCATTACTATAAGTGCAATAATTTTTAATTGAAATGCATTTAGTTTTTTCATATTTTTTAATCTCCTCTCGTTATTATCTTTCATACTCATTTTATATCTTGAGGAGACTTAGAAATATTTAATTGGATTACATTTACCTTACACTTTTGTAATAATTTCATCTATTTTTCAATAATTGTCTAATTCTATACCTATCATTTTTATTAAATATAATGCATTTGTTGTAGTAGAAATTCCAGATCTAAGTTTATAATCAAAATATATTTTATTGTCTTTATAGTATTCTCGAAAATGGTAATTTTTAAAATTACCATTACTTTCATTTTCTAAATCTCCTAATTCTAAATCATGAGTAGAAACTAAACCCATGGCACCATTATTATACAGTTGCTTTATTAAAACTTTAGCACCTATATGCCTATCTTGAGAATTAGTACCTTTAAAAATTTCATCAAGTAAGAAAAATATTTGATTGCTTTCTTTAGTTGCATTTATTATTTTTTTAATTCGTAACAATTCTCCATAAAATGAAGATATACTTTTTTCAATATTATCACTAGTTCTCATACATGTATATATATCTACAATTGAACACTTCATGTAATCAGCACAAACAGGAGCTCCTGAATATGCTAGAACTAAATTTATACCAATGGTTCTTAAAAATGTACTTTTTCCAGACATATTAGATCCTGTTATTAATATTATCTCTGATGGCTTTTCAATATTAATGTCGTTGCATATTTGATTTATACTAATTAATGGATGACCCAAGGATTTAGCATTAAAAATAGAAGGTGATTCAGTAATAATTGGTGTAGTCCAATGTGGATAATCATGCTCTATAGTAGCTAAGCTTGATAAGGCTTCAATCTCACCTAATATGAATATGTAGTTTTTTATAGATGAACCAAATTGATTTTTCCAATTTTCTAAATCAACCATACACTGATAATCCCAAAGTAAAATAATATTTATAAGATAAAACATCAAGTTGCTTCTATTTGATATACTATCTGATAATTTTTCTAACTTCCTCAATTGTTCTGCAGCTGAAAAGTTACTGCCATTATTTAATTTTATTTTTAAATCATTAAGATACTCTGAATCAAATGAAGTTTTTTCAAAATGATTTAGAATCTTTTTATATACTTTAATATTATTTTTATATTTATATACTAAATTTAATTCTTTATTTTTATGGCTTATATCTGAAAAAGTTAAAAGCACTTGAAATATTAAAAGTACTCTGGGAATTAGTATTGATATATTGTTTGTTAAATAATAAAATAATAAAGATGCACATGTAAACATTGGTAAGACACGTATTATTAATGCCACTATAGAATTAGAATAAAAAGAGTTAGAATTAACCGCCCAATCAAATAACTCTTCACTATAATTACATTTTTCCATTATTAACATACCTTCAGCTTTTAGCCTATGGCGCCACCATCTTTTTGAGGACAATTCATGAATAGCTTCTTGTCTTTTATTTATATTTTCTTTATTTTTACAAGGATTAGAAAGCATATCAGCCAGTGTTTTTCTACCAATATAAGTTTGTGCTGAATTTATCCATTGAAATAAAGAGGCCTGACCAAATATATCCAGATCATAAGAAAAATTATGATTTTCATCCTTAAATTCATTGCCTTTTTCACTAAAATTACTCCACTCTCCTGTTATTCGTTTTATACCGCATAAATTTATTTCTTTTAATATTGATATATATTTTTTAGTATTTTCAAGCTTATTATAAACTACAACTAGGTAAATAAATAAAAATATGCAAAGTACAGATATTCCACCAATAATATAATTCATTTTTAATTTGAATAAAAAAATAATATTTATTATAGTTATTACACCAACTAGCAATCTTATATTTGCAATGATATTTAAATTTTTTGATAGAGTAGTAAGCAGTTTGGAATAGTAATTAAACCTTCTTTCATAAATACTTTTTATACTTTTCAAATGTAGTTCCACCTTTCTTTTGATAACACACCGTATAATTTCTATTTTATACAAATCTATTCCTCTATTAATTTCCACTTTATCATTATGCATACTAATTTTCTACTCTTCATAAAAACTTTTAATTAAACCTTCTCGTTTTAAGCATTAAATTATTACCTTATTTTATTCACTTTTCAAATGCTTCATAACAAAAAACACAGGTTTGTCACCTGCGTTTTTACTGTTTATGTAAATGTTTTATGATACCAACTTCTTATCTGCAAACATTTTTTCTTGATGCATCAATCCAAAAACCACTTCCTTGAACTTCTGCCAACTTCTCAAATAAAGAATCACTTCCATACTCTAATTTATAATCCATCTCCTCTTTGTATAAAGGAACTAAACTATAAACATTTATTAAATTTCCATCCTTTGTACTAATTGAGCTTATCTCCTCTTTTAATACATTTAAAATAACTCCATTCAATTCTGTATTTTCAGCATATGGATCGTATTCATTAGAATTTGGTATTGTATGACCATAACCTAACCATGTATTATACTCGTGAGGAAATCTTGCTAATTGTTTCAAAAGCCTTACCGGCCAATAATATCTTTCATCCTTAAATGCCTTAGAATCAATAGGCCATGATTCAGGAATAAAAATCATCAACTCCGCTCTCTTTAAATGACTCCACTCATTCTCAATCTCACTTGGCATAGTCATAGGCAAGTCACTCATACCCGTTGTATAAAGCACTCTAAAAGGTTCTTCATCAGTTGGCTCCATACAGTGAACATCTATATGTACAATATCAGAAATAATTTCATGAAACACATTAGTTTCCCTTCCAGGAAACATTTTGTCAAAGTGAGCTATAATATCTTCAGTATTCATCATCTCTGCCACCTTACCCTGTTTTCCGTTTCTAGTATTCTCATAAGTATATATATCTGTTCCATCCTTTGCTTTTCCTTTATCCCTTTTACCGCCAAATATTTTTTTGAACATATTTCGACTCTCCTTTATACATTTATTTTCATATATTGCATTATTAAAAACCTTACGCAATTAAAATTAGTTCCCTTTTTAACTATCCTATCTAAAACTCCCTAATCCAAATTTTCATACTCTAATCCATCCTTTCTTAATATAATTTACTAATTTTCTCATTCACTCTACTTTATTCTTAATTTTATATGTGTTTTCGATTTTTTTAAACAGTTTTTACAAAAACAGTAATAAAGAACCATTAATTATTCTTTTTATAAATAAAAAACAGCATAAATCCGATTGAATATCAAAATCATGCTGTTTAAAGTGTTTTTTCTTATTTAATTAATTCAGTTAAAAACTTTTTTAAATTCTTGTTAATTTAATAATAGCATCTTTATGTTGAGGATATTTATTCAGAAGATATTCTCTTTCAAATAACTCAAAGTCTTCAAATTCAAACCCAGGGGAAACCATGCATCCAACAAGAGCATATCCAGGATTATTCATTGCAGATCCAAATATATAGTTTTTAGGAACTAGAACTTGGGGCTTTTCTCCATTTTCAATATCCAGTCCAAGTTTTTCTTGTGTAAGTTCACCATCAGGAGAAATCATATATATTGTTAATGGAGAACCTGCCTGATAATACCACATTTCATCAGATTTAAGTCTATGAAAATTTGAGACTTCTCCATCTCTTAATAAAAAGTAAATACTTGACCATAGTTTTCTAAAATCTTTAAAGTTAACATCTAGATCCTTATCTGTAATAGTTTGTTCAGAAACAAATGTTTCTTTGTAGAATCCACCTTCTGGATGAGAATTCATATTTAGTTTTTCAATAAAATAATCTGCTGTATACATTTCTAAAACTCCTTTCAATCTTCACTTTTGTAATTATTTTTTATTTCAATATATAAGTTTAATTATAAGCTTTTCTGATTATATATACAATTTTCTTATAATATTCTCTCTTACTGAATTAATACTACAGCTATATTTATTTCAACATTACTTTTTCATTTTGAAACTTTAAAAGTAAGTCTTCTAATTCTATAGTTTCCTGAGCACCACTAACCATATTTTTATATATAATTTTTCCTTTACTACACTCATCTTCTCCAATGATTATTACATTCTTAATGTTAAGAGTATTTGCATAGGATAACTTCTTTTTTAATTTTCCTTCTTCAAAATATATTTCTGATTTAATGCCGTTATCTTGTAGTAACTTCCATACCTTAGAACAATAATTTATTGTATCACCTATTGGAACAATCAAAACATCTGTCACTAATATGCATTCATAATTATCTATAAACCCTATCTCTTTTAATATTGAAAATAATCTTGTGAGACCTATAGATATACCTACACCTGGTAAATTCTTATCTGTATAATACTGTGCTAAATTATTATATCTTCCACCAGAACAAATGGATCCATATTTTTCATATCCCTCTAATACAGTTTCAAATACACTTCCTGTGTAATAATCTAATCCCCTTATTATCTTCAAGTCAATTTTATAATATTCTTCACAGATTTTAAAAAGCTCTAAATATAAAATCATTTCTTCAATCTCACAAATACCAGCCTTAAAAGTTTCATTTTCAATATCAATATTTTTTAATTTACTAATAAGCTCTTTATTTGTTCCTTTAAAACTAATGATTTCGTTAATTACATTTGCTTTTTCTTCTCCCACCACGTTATAAAGTAACTGTAAAAATCTATCTTTTCCAACTTTATCATATCTATCTATAACTCTAAAAACATCTGCCTTTTCTTTTATATCTAATTCTTCCAATAAACCTGATATTATTTTTCTATTACTTAATAAAAACTTAAACCCTTTTAAACCTATTTCATTAAAAACAGATGTAATTGTACTAATCAGTAGTGCATCATTTCCTATGCTCAATTCCTTATTTCCAATTATATCTAAATCACATTGATAAAATTCTCTGTATCTTGATTTTTGGCTTTTTTCTCCCCTATAAACTTTACCTATTTGATATCTCTTAAACGGAAAAGTTAACTCTCCCATATACTGTGCAACAAATCTTGCTAATGGAACAGTTAAGTCAAACCTTAAAGCTAGTGGTGTATTGCCTTTATTAAATCTGTATATTTGTTTTTCCGTTTCACCTCCTGCCTTAGCTAATAGAACTTCTTCTTTTTCTATTACTGGAGTATCCATAGGCATAAATCCGTTTTGTTCATAAACTTTAATAATTTTTGATAATATATCGTTGAATATTAATTGTTCTCTTGGCAATAGTTCCATAAAACCTGCTAATATACTTGGTTTAACTTTTTTGTTCATAATAAATCCTCCTTAAAATTTTAACTATAGTTTCTATTTCTCTTTAAAAATAAAAAAACTCCCATCCAATAGCTATTTAGCTATAGGACGAGAGTATTATTCACGTGGTTCCACCTATTTTTATCGATATCTCACAATATCAACCTCTTCAAGTACGACAAATATTACTTTGTTTATACTCTAGCACTATAACGGGTGCAAGGATTCCGGGAACAGTCTACTACCAAAATGGATTCGGTGTTCAGCTCAGAAATGTGTTCAAAATATACTCTAATGCCCCTCTCACCAACCGGGAACTCTCTGTTTAAGAAAATATATTTTTACTATTTTTCATCAACGCATTTAAACTTTTTATTTTTAATATTGTTTGTTATTATACCAATAGTAATTTTTTATGTCAATAAAATAATTTTTCAAATAATTATTTATTCTTATTTTTATGTTAATTTACTTTTAAATATACTGTTAAAAACAGGAATCATTTCTTTTATCCATTTATTACTTTTTCTATCATAATATTTAGTATCAGAATTCACTGCAAAAGGTATTCCTGCTTGAGAAAGCTGTGTAGTCATATACTTTGCAAAAACAATCTGCTCTTCAATAGAATAGTCATTTCCATCATTATAATTACCAGGCATCCACGCTCCTACCCAAGTAGGAATACCCATCTGTTTTTGCCATAATAGTGCTTCATTAATTTTATCATTAATCAATCTCTTCTCTTCATTTGTTCCGATTGTCCATAATTTTCTTTCATTAGTTTTGCTAGGACCAGAAGCATAAAAATGCCATTCAGCCATCATATAGCCATTATGTCTAGTTGGAATTTTAAGTTCTTTTAGATACTGAGCATCTGAACGTAATCTTGGAGAAATAATAATAATCCTACTTGGATTTGTCTTCCTAATTTCTGTAACTAATCTCTCATAAATTTCATTAAGTTTTTGAGGTTGTTTATTTAAATCATCTGTAACCTCTATTAACAAATCAAAAGATAATAGATGCGAATAATCTTTGTATCTTTTCGCAACAATTGACCACCACTCTATAACCTCTTTAATATTTTTTTCATTTGGTTTATTTTTTAATTTATCACCTTGATAAGCTATTATAGGAATTATTCCATTTTCAAGGCAATCACTAATTTGCTTATCTAAGCCCTGTAATAATTCATCAGTAGCTTCATTAGCAATACGTATACGAACATGCGAAATACCAGCTTCTTTAAAATCCTTTACAGTTTGCTTGTTATAATATTTTCTTCCATTATTAGTTTTTGACCAATCTACATCTATTCCTTTACCAAGAATTTTTACGTAATCCCAAGGCTCAATAATTTCTTCTGAATATCCACAAGTCGAATATATTTGTACTGTTTGAATAGTATTATTCCATAAAACTCCAAAATTTATTTTTTCACCTAAATCTCTTAACTTAAAATAATTATTCCCATCAATATTATAAGATGATAAAAGAATTTTTTGTCCGTCTAGATAAATCTCTGATGTTGTAGAAACAACATTTTGAGCCTCTAACTTATTTCTGCTAATCCTTTCCCCTTCAATTGGTGTATATGGCTGTTCTGTAATAATTGAAATTCTTTGATTTTTATTATCCCATTTCACTTCAAATTGTTTATCAGTGTTATTTAAAACATATGCAATATCCCTCAATTTAAAATAGTTATTTCCATTGATATTATAAGCATCTAAGTTTTTATTAACTCCATCAACCAAAATAGTTGAATATGTTTTTGTTGCTTTTATAGATTCTGTTGCAAAAGCAGTAACAGATAGTACAAAACTCATAATAGCAATTATAAATACTAATGTCATAATTTTTTTCTTCATATTTTATGTAGTTTTCTCCTTTTCATTTTATTCCCACAAATAGAACTATGTATTTTAATAAGCTATTCGTCTATCGATTTTAGTTTCATTCCCCATATTGCAAGTTGACCTAAAATTGGTATTAACTCTTTGCATGCATCAGTAGTTCTATATTCAACGCGAACGGGAATTTCCATAAATTGTTCTCGAATAATAAGACCACATTGTTCCAGTTCTTTTAGTGAACTCGCTAACATTGTATTTGAGATTCCTTTAAGTTTTCTTTTTAATTCATTATAGCGTGTTGCTCCATCGGTATATAATGAGCATAGAATTTGTATCTTCCATTTTCCACCGATTAATTCCATTGTTGTCTCTAGTGGACATTTTTCCTTACACGGGCAATTATTTGTATTCTGTGACATAGTATCCTCTTCCTTACTTAGTTTTATTTTTCTTACTTACTCATATTTTTTTGCGTAATTGAAATTATTTTCCATCAATAATATAATCATATCAAGTAATAAAAAAAGAGTAAATACTAAAATAAAATCTGAAAACAAGTATTTTGTAATATCAAAGAAAAAGTACGATCTAACACCTTATTTTGCGAACAAGATGACACACAAGAAAAGTTCAAGAGGTAGCTGTGCTATTGAAAGAACGCTTGTCATATATAAATTAATAAAACAATATGGGGGTAATATCATGGAAAAAGTAATGAATTTTTTGAAGGAAAATCCAGTATTCTATTTTGCAACTATCGAAGGAGATAAGCCAAAGGTAAGACCTTTTGGATTTTCTATGGAATTTGATGGAAAACTATACTTTGGAATTGGTAAACATAAACAGTCCTTTCAGCAGATTTTGCTAAATCCTAATATTGAAATTTGTACTTGTAATCAGAATGGATCATGGATTCGTATTAGTGGAAAAGTTGTCGTTGATGATAGGGTTGAAGCATTAGATGCAGCATTTACTGAAATGCCAAAATTAAAGCAGATGTATAATGAGGAGACTAAAATGGTATTAGGATTACTTTATATTGAAGATGCCGTGGCTGAAATTGCAGACATGGCAGGTAATTTCGAAAAATTTATTATTTAATCCTAAAGTATAGTCATAAAATTAAGATTTCGTGAGTTGTAAACAATCATAAAAAAAGGTAATCTAATTTTAAATTAGATTACCTTTTTTATTACATAAATTCAGAAAAAATAGTCTCTGCTTTATCTATTTAAGTAAAAACTTGATTGTTCCGCTATATAAAGTTTATTTCCCTCATTTGATACCTTTATATATTTACTCTTTGCAGATTCCAAGTCTCCATTTTTTTCATCGATCTGAGCCAATTTATATAATATTTCAAGCTCAATGCACTTGCTTATATTATCATCAGAAATTTTTTTCTCATATATCTTTTTACTCTCTTCATATCTTCCAAGATAAAATAATCTATCAGCAAGCAAAAATTCAACACTTTCCCTCATTTTTTCAGTTAACGGAGATAGTATAGGCATCTTAGATTCAAATAGCTTTTCAGCCTTCTCAATTTCTCCCAAATCATAGTAACAAGATATTAAACTTATAATATAAACAATCTCTGTTCCATCCTTTCTAGACAATTTAGATTTATCTATGTTTTCCAGAATTTCTTTAGTTTCTTCAAATCTGCCTAGTGCAGATAATCCCAATGCCTTATTCATATCAAAATATACATTATATTTTTTACTCTTTCCAGTTATCTTTCTTTGTTTTTCAGTAGCTTCTAAAAACTTATATGGATCACATTGATCAAGAATTAAAGAAAACCTTTTAGCTTTTCTTTTTTTGCATAGGTAAATGTATCCTCCTAAAACTAAGATCAAAGTTATTATTCCAGATAAAACTTTATTTGAAATCATTTGTTCTAAAGATCTACTTACTATTATTGTAACTATAAATATAATTGGATATAATATAACTCTTCTCAATACCATATTTTTTTATAAACCTCACTTTATAATTCTTTTAGATAACAATTTAGATATTTATTTGGGCATCACTATTATATAACCAATAGAATTTATTACTATCAAAATAATATATACTAAATTTATATGGTCTAATAGTCCTCCAAATGTTCTTTGTTTATTTTTTTTAGTTCCATATTCTATTTCTGCCATGGATCCTGCTAAATTAGCATATATTGTTTGATCATCTCCTCCAATTCCTATTAATCCTACATCTGACTTTACATTAAATATGTTGAACAATAATAGTGCTAAATATATAAAACCCCAAATCATAAAGAATAACTCTAAATTATCAGGTTGCTTCTTAAAGTAAAAATATAATTCTATCACTATAAATATAATTATCCATTTTGATTTTTTTATAAATTTTAGCATATTCTCCTCTCCCCATTTGCAGATTCTAATTTTCCATCTTTTTCATTTATTTTAGCCAATTTATTTAACCTTGAAGCCCATTGGCTTGTCGTTCCATATTTTCTATAACAATATCATGAATATCACCTAATGAAGTACAATATTCAAGAACTTTCCATGGAGTATTTGTGTGAAAATGTATTTTTATCAGTTCCTCACCTCCAACTGCAAGTAAACAATCGCCTTCAATGTTTTTTGTAATATACTCGTTGATTTCATCTTCTGAAAGATTTTCCCCCTCAATTAATAATTGTGTATCAAATCTGTATTCAAGCATAATTATTCTCCCTTTCTTTTTTACAAATTTCTGGTTATATATTAGTTAAGTAAAAATCTAACTCACAATATAATACAAATATTTGTTAGTTTATATATTCTATTATACATATTTTGGATAATTAATCTAGTAAATATCGGTTGTCTGCTGTTAAAATCACTTATCTTAATATTTCATTAAGCGCAGTTTAACTCGATCTTGATAGTTGTTGAATAAAGGCAGTAGATGAGAAAAAGATTAGAATCTTAGAAATACTTATTAAAATATACACATAAAAAAGACCATACTTTTACAGTATGGTCATATTTTATATTATCTTATTTAAAATCCTATCTTCATTGATTAAAGACTCTCTTAACTTTCTTATAGCAATCTTGAAATTCCCCACATCTATTGGTCTATGCGCATCACTTCCTATTGCAAATTTTAATTCTTTAATTTCAGCTAATTCTTTAATCTGTTTTCCTGTTGGAAATCTATGAAAATTATTTATCTCTATAAATGTATTTCTATCCTTCGCTACTTCTCCAACACTCATAACGTCTACTGGGAATTTATCTCCAATATGAGTTATTATATCTATATCATACTTTTTAATAGATTCTATCATTGAATTTGTGTTTACTTCTTTTATTTCTAAATATAGTTCTTTATCTATTTTAGACTTTAATGTTGTATTTCTTCTCATATTACTTCTTATTTCTTTTAAATAATTTCCATAGACTATATCAAAGTGAAATCCCACTAACAAAATATCAATATCCTTTAAAACAGAATAATCAATATCTATATTACCACTGGAATCTATAATATTAGCTTCTATTCCAAGTAAAATATTTATTCTACCTTCATATTTTTCTTGCAAATATTTTATTTCTTCTTTAATTTGTAAAAAGTCTCCTATATTAATTCCATAACCTTTATAGCATGGGCCATGATCGGTTATTGCTATTGTCTTTAATCCTTTTCTTAATGCAACTTGAACATTATCCTCTATAGATCCAATGCCATGGCTAAATTTTGTATGAGTATGAAAATCCTCTATTATCTTCATATTAACTCCTATATATAGTAATTTTCATTAAGGTATTCTACCTAATATGCTAGTCTTATATATATCATCTAAATTTAAATTCTTAATGTTAGTGTATCCTATATAACATGTACATATATTACTTTGACATACTTGTTCTTTTTTTATATCTTCTAATTTATCCTTATATAAATTCCCTAATTTAACTTTATTCTTATAGCATCTATGTATAGTTCCATTTCCTTGAACCCAAAATACATTTTCTCCTGTTTTGCATAATGAGTTTTTACATTTATAATTTTTAAGATTAAATTCAAATAACGGATCAATTTTTTTTATAAATTCTACATCTTCTTTAGAATAGTAGTTTGTTTCATCTTTATATGCATTTATCCATATATACGGCTTATATCCTGATATTTTATCAATCTTTTCTTTTAAATCTGCTAGTATACTTAAATTCTCTTTTATTCCTACAGCCCCAACAGTAAACCTAATACCTAATTTACTAAGTTTATTAACCTTACAATAAAATTTATCTAAACTTACTTCACTTGGATGATATGTTGTCCATAAAATCAACTTTTCTTTATTAACATTATTTATCCAATTCAAATCCGAACTTAAATTTGTTTGAACAACGATTTCTCCTATATTCTTTAATTTACTTAATTTTTCTATACCATATTTATAATAATCAAAATTTAAAAGTTCTCCTCTAGGAGCAATAAATATATTGAATTCATCATTACTGTTTTCAATATAATCAATAAACTTTTGAAAATATCTCTTATCTCTATGTATCTTTATTTCATCCAAAGAATACTTTGAAAAAGGACAATATCCACATTTATAATTGCAATACTTCATATAGTTTCTGTAAAAAATAGTGTATTTCATTTAATTACTCTATAAATTCCTTTACTCTATCTTTAACTTCATCCGAAATAAACAAAGTTCCCATAATATCTGAATATTTAAGTCCTTTTTCACTTGGCAATATCCTACCTTTTTCTTCTATTAAAAATCCTTCTTTTATTAGAACACTTAAATCCTTAAATTCTTCAACAGAAATTTCTTTAAATCTCTTAAAATACATATTAATATCTAATCCAGTAACTTTTAATATTGATTTTAAAATGTATTTTCTTTTTTCTTCTTCTTCAGATAATATATATCCATATTTTATATAATCAAAATTATCTTCTTTCAAATAATTATCTATTATTTTATTGATATTCTTTTGATCAACAGCATATTTTCTTGAATAATGTACATTTGATATGTATGACCTTGCACCGCATCCGATTCCAATCATCTCATTTTCTTGGCAGCCGTATGATGGATATAGCTTATCTTTCATATCTTCTCTAATGAAGTTTCTCATTGATGTTTGCACATATCCTCTACTAATTAATATTTCTCTACCTATATCATACATTTCAATCATTTTATCAAAATCCCTACTATATTCATTATATAGCTTTGTTTTTTCCCTAACGTATAAAGGATATATGAAAATTTCCTCTGGATTAAATTCAATAACTTTTAGCAATGATTCTTTCCATGTATCTATAGTTTGAGAAGGAATTCCATAAATTAAATCTAAATTTTTTATTTCTACATCTTCATTAAAAATTATATCTATTGACTCCTCTATACTTTCAATTGATTCAAATCTATATATTTTTTTAAGTTCATTTTCTTTAAAGCTTTGTATTCCCATACTTATTCTATTAATATGAAACCTTTTAAGAACATCCATATGTTTTTTTGTAAATGTCCTTGGTGAAGTCTCTATTGAAAAAAACGTTTTTTCAAAATCAATATTTAAGTTTTTTTCTATAAAACTTAATAAATATTCCATTAAATTAGCTTTTAAAATTGTTGGAGTTCCACCCCCAAATATAACACTTGAAAATACAGATTCATCTTCTTTTATATTTAAAAATCTCTTTACACCTTTAAGCTCTTCAACTAGCTTTTCAACATAACCCTCTAATTTTTCATCTGAAAAACATGTTGTTGAAAGTAAATTACAATATCCGCACTTATTAATGCAAAATGGAATATGAATATATAATGTTAAATTATTTGTTTTTCTTTTACTCCAAAGTTCTTTTAAATTTATTTTTTCTTCTAATTCTCTATAAGATTTTTTATGAGGATAAGAATATATATAATCTGTATATGGATTATCATTAAAATATTTCTTCATTTAAGTACTCCTTTATTATAAGAAAAACTGTTTATAAGGTACATTCCATACTATCTCATGAGCTAGATTATGTCCTTCATATCCATCTTCTCCATAGCAAGTTCCATGATCTGATAATGCTATACAGAAGGTTCTATTTCTTTCTCTCATATATTCAAATAAAGGTTCTAAGCATTTATCAACATATCTAAGCGCTGCTCTTTGACTTTCAACACAATCAAGCTTTGATGCCAAAATATTTTTGCTTGAATCATATGCATCTGTTTTATTCTTATATTTGTCTAAGTAAAAATAGTTTGGTCCATGAATAGCTGATATATTTATAAATAAAAATACTCTTTCATCTTTATCTAATTCCTTTAACTTTTTAAGAGCTAAATCTACTTGATATTCTGGTGATTTTGGATTAGTTACCCCAAATCTAGGTTTCCAATAACTTTCCTGAAACATATTTGGAAGTACACTACATAATTCATTCATCTTGCTAAAGAAAATAACTCCACCAATGCAGATTGTCTTGTATCCTTCACTAGCTAAACCTTCTACAAAGTTACTTGTTTCAAATAAAAATGCATTATCGTTTTTTAATGCCTTTAACCCTTTATTTTTCATAAAGAATAAAAGTTCTCTTTCATGTATTGGAACATACTCAACAGGTGAAGGTAAAAATCCTCCAAAAAAACTGTGATGAGCTGAATATGTAAAATTACCTGGTGTATGTCTTTTTTCCCATCCACTATCTTTACAAAGGTTTGGTAAATTTCCTGCTAAATATTCTGCTTGTGCTACATCATATCTTAAAGTATCTAGTGTAAGAAAAAGAATATCATCCTTTCCAACTACTTCATTCATATTAATCATTTTATATTATCTATCCTTTCAATAGCAGTTTTTATCTCTTTATAATAAACATTTCTTTTAGTATCAATTAAATTATGAAATAAATCTCCAAATGGATTTACATCTATTATATAAGGTTTAAATCCTGTAGAGGTTACAACATCTATTCCTGAATATAAAGAGTTATTAAAAATATCCATTACACCTTCAGATGCTTTCTTTATAACTTCTAATTCTGAAGCTTTAAGAAACTCTTCACTTTCCATTCTCTTATTTTTAAGATGTAAATTTGTTATTGGAGTTTTGCTTAATCTTGAAATTAAGTAATCAGCTTTCTTATCAATAACAAAAGCTCTTGTATCAAAACCATATCCATTATAGGTTGATTTTGGTATCCACATTTCAATATGAGCACCATTTTCTAGAACCCAATCAATCATATTTTTTATAACCTTTTTATCTTTAAAGCAGTTTACTTTATAATTTCCAAAGAATACTTTTTTACCTTTAACTTCTTTATAATTAAGGGATGTGTATATCTTTTCTTCTTTTATTTTTGGATTGTTAACATATGCAATTATACCTGTACTACCAGATCCGTATTTTAACTTTATAAAGCATTTTAAAAATTTATTAAAATTATCTTCTCTAAACTCTTCATAACTTGTATACTTTTTTAACCTTTTAGGTAATTCAAAATTATTTTTATTTTTACTTAAAAGTTCATATGTTTTCTCTTTATCCATCATTATTAATGCTTCATTAAAATCAACCATAGAAAAAATATTTCTATGGTTATTTCTTTTTAACAAATTTTCAATATCCATAAATGTACTTTGAATACCATAATACCATTGACTTGGTTCAACTATTGGATATTCGCTAAAATCTATTTTTTCAATTTCTTTCTTACTTAAATTACCTTTATTTATTCCCTTTTTCAAAAAACCTCTGTAAATTTCTAGGTCCTTCTCTGGTGGTTCTACTTTCAATATAGTATTTTCTTTTAAATTATTATCTATAATACTTATATCTTCTAAAACATCATTCCATTTAATAATCTTATAATTATGTATATCAATATTCTTTAAACAGTTTATGAATACATCTAATCTTTTCCCTTTAGGATCTCCTATTAATAAAAATTGTTTATTCATAATCCCTACTCCGTAATATATGGATATCTCCACTCATCATCTTCATCTATATCAACATCTTCTTGACTTGATAAGAACTTTACATTGTATTCTTTTAATTTACTTCCTATTTGATTTAATAGATTTTCTGAAATATAATTATATGTTAAGTCAAAACACTCTAAATGTGATAACTTCTCTATATTATCAAGTATTACTTTTGCTCCTTTATCTCCTAATGTTCCCAATGATAAATCTAAAACTCTAAGATCTTTTAGTATATCTCCTTCAAAAACTTTTTCACATATTTCATCTTGAATTTCGCTATTTTTTAGACCTAAATATTTTAATTTAGGAAAATTTTCTCTTTTTGTAAATGGAATTATGTCTTCTACCTCTGCATTAAATCCATAATCACAAACCCCTAAATATATCTCTATTCTTTCTAAATTAGGAAGTTGTGCATTTATCAAATCATTCAGAGTTTCTTTATCAGTTCCTCCTGAAATTATTGACAAGCTTTTTAAACTTTCACTTTTAATATTATCAAATCTAAGACCTAGCCCACCTTTTGCAGTGAATTTTTCAACTTTAAAAGTGTTTATCAATGGTGCTAAGTCAGTATTATTTATCCATGAAACTTCACATTCTTCTCCTTCCATATCTCCAAAATATATTTCTTTTAGATTAGGAAATTGTTCTGCATTTTCTACCAAAAACTCAACTATATGATCTGGTGAACACTCATAAGCTTCACTCCACATACCAATTATTAATTTTTCATTTTCATATTTTCCATACTCATTTAAATAGTCTTGTATCTTTGTTACTACTGTTATTTCATCTTCATCTTCGTCTTCCCAAGTTAAATAAAATTTAATTTCGTCTTTCTTCATGATTATTCCTCCATTTTCAACATATTCTATGCTTGATATTGTATCATTTGTAATTTTATGTATCAACCTAATAAATTTAATTATTAGTTACAAACTAGTGTACTATATTTATATCCCAAAATTTTTGAACTCTAAACCATTCCCAAATATTATCTTAATTATATATTAGAATCTATTTCATTTTCTATAGGCCTTTAAATTGAATACTAATTACCTTCTTAATACAAAAGCCCCTTAAATTTAAGGGGCTTTTGTATTATACTGCTTCTACTTTTTCTATCATAAACTTGTTTATAACGTGTGCAACACCATCTTCTTCATTTGATAAAGTTATATAATCTGCAATTTCTTTAACTTGATCAAATCCGTTTTCCATGGCCACTCCAAGTCCTGCATATTCAATCATTGCAAGATCATTTTCGGCATCTCCAACACAAATTACTTTATCTGAATTAATGCCAATCTCATTTGCAACTGCATTAATTCCTGCTCCTTTATTTACAGCTTTGTGTAAAAACTCTAAAAAGAAAGGAGCACTCTTTACAATAGTATATTTATCTTTAATATTTTGAGGTATTTTAGGAATAATCTCATCTATTAATTCAGGTTCATCAATCATCATAACCTTAACTATAGTTTCATCTTTATCAACAGACTCAACTGGTAATTCATAAACCTCTATCCCATTCAGACTACCCTCTAAATCTGTATACTTATTGTTCTTTGGTGTAATTACACTAGATTCTGTTAATGCATGTATATTAACACCAAGTTCTTTACTCAGTTCATAAAGTTCTTTGTAATGATCTAAGCTTAAAATTGTCTTAGAGATAACCTTTCCACTTCTAGTAGTTTGAACTAAAGCTCCATTAAATGCTACAACATAATCCTCATCAGAAATAAGGTCTAACTCTTCAAGAAATTTCTTTACTCCAACAAGTGGTCTTCCAGTTGCAATAACAACCTTTTTTCCCTGCTTCTTTGCCTGTTGAATAGCTTCATAATTAGCCTTTGATACCTTTTTTTCTTTATTTAGTAAGGTACCATCCATATCTAATCCAATTAATTTATACATAGTTTTCCTCCTCTTGTCTATTATTTATTATATATACTAAAATAATATTATAATATATTTTTTACATTTTGAAAAACCCTTTAAGATATAATCTTAAAGGGTTCAATTCATTATTTAGGCATAACCACTCTGTATACGTCATTATTTACAATGATTTCCTTTTAGAATTTAATTTCCTCTACCACATTTCCCATTCCGCCGTGAAGTGATGCTACTCCATCGTAAATACAGAACAGTTCAAACCTTGGATTGTCGGGTGTTTTGTAAACTGTAGATAGTAAAGGCTCAATTTCAAACATCTCATTTTTAAGCTCTTGGTTGTCAGAAAACTGTACTTTACCTCTCAGTCTTACCCACTGCATGTTATGTCCCATAACAGCGAAAGCCGCTGTAGGATTTTCTTTTAATTCTTTGTACACTTCTTTGTCGTTGGCCGTACCAAATATGAATTTACCGTCCTTTTCACATAGAAAATGGAATGGTCTCATAACGACCTGACCATCTTTAATTGTTGCAAATTGACCTACTTTGTTATTGTTTAAATACTCTACTACTTTACTCATTATGAGCCTCCTTTTTATTCATACTGTTTCGCTTATACTATTTACGATTTATATTTTTTACTTGTTACCAAACACTTCTGCTGCAGTTTTCTTACCTACCCCTAGAGCATTCAATGGTAACTCGGTTATTATTACTGCGTTGCCATGCTCAGGTGTTCCAGTAATATCCATAGACACTTCGACAAGTCGACTAATAAGTTCTTTCTTTTGCTCTTCTGGGATTGGGCTTAACGTTACGTTTATAACAGGCATATGTCTCTCCTCCTTAGACTACTTTTTTTCTCTTATTTCAGCAACTGACTTCGTTCCCATCCCCACCGCATCATAAGGAAGTTCGTCTATAAGAACAATATGAACTTCTTCTGGTGCACCAGTGACTTCACTTGTCACTTGAGTCATACGACGTATCATCTCGCTTTTTTGTTCCTTTGTTAAAGGCGTTGTTTTTATATTGATTATTGGCATTTCTATCCTCCTAACTAAACTTTATATGTCATTAAGCATTCTTGATGCATCTGATACCATTTGGACCATTACATTGGAAGCAAGTTGTACATCTTGATGGTTTGCCGTTCTTAAATCTTCCAACCAAATCCATATCAGCAATAAAAGGTCGACTGAATGATATCGCTTCAATACTATTAGAGTTAAGAAGTTCATCAGCTGCATTTTCCGTGCGAATTCCTCCAACTGCAATTAGTGGAATATCAACTTCATTCGCTAGCTCAATAAACTGATCTTTGAAGTACGGTTCTCCACCATTAAACTGTGATGTCAGTGGAATCTCACCAAAATTGCCAACCGTCATTTCTATTGCATTATATCCTGATGCAGCTAGATGCTTTGTAATTTCTTTTCCTTCTTTATAATCAAGTCCTACTACATCATCTTTCATAAGATCATCAATAGACAATTTAATAAACACAGGGAAGTCGATTCCACATCTAGCTGCTATTGCTTTTCTGATTTGCACGATGAATCTTGATCTATTTTCAATAGTTCCACCGTATTCATCTTGGCGTTTATTGTAATATGGAGAAATAAACTTGTTGAGAAGGAAACCGAATGATGCTTGAATCTGAACACCGTCGAATTGAGCCTGTTTAGCTCTATACGAAGCATCAGCAAATCGTGCAACAATATTATTAATATCTTCTTTTGTCATTTCTTTGGCTGTAATTTGCGAAAATCTATCCTGTATAGGTGAAGGTCCTTGAGGCTGGTAGTCTGGCTTAGCAAATATAAACGTTCCGCCGTGTAGCAATTGTGCAACAATTTTGCCACCTGCTTCATGAACTGAATCGGTAATCTGTCTTAGAGGTTCAATGCAGATACCTTCATTGATTCTCATTGAGTTTGAAAACACTTTTTCTTCAGTTACTTCAAGACCACTCGTAATAATAAGTCCAACCTCTTGTAGAGCCAGTTCCTTGTAAAGATTAATTATGTCTGATGTAACAACTCCATCAGGAGATAAGCCTTCGTGTGTTGCTGATCGTACAAAGCGATTTCTAACCTCAATGCCACCTAACAAGGTCTTTTCATATAATGATTTCATTTGAATGCCTCCTTGGTTATTCGTTGACAATTTTTAACAACTCGTTTTAATGCTTCAGGCAATCCGCTGATGTGCCTTAATGTTTATAAGTAAATTGTACTGTGACTCATCGTTATCAACAAGTACTATAATTTTTCGTATATAGTATGTTAAAAAAGAGTATTGTTGAAATTAGTAGTATTGCTCATTTGAAAAAGTTTCATTTTTTTTGACTCTATACTTTATAACAAAAAAATAGTCAGCCTTTCAGTAAAGGCTGACTATTTATTACTTAATCATCGTATATTCTATTCAGAACCATCTTCTTCAAATGTTTGGCGTAAAAGCTCGTTGTATTTTTTACCCCACTTCTCCATTGCTTGGGTAACAGGTAGAAACTCACGACCAATATCAGTAAGAGAATATTCCACTTTTGGAGGAACCTCCTTGTACACCTCTCTATGCACTAGACCATCCTTCTCGAGCTCTCTTAACTTCTGAGTTAAATACCCTTGTCGAATATTTGGTAATGCTCTGTGAAGTTCTCCAAATCTCATTGTTTTTTGTGATAAGAAATGAATTATTGCAAATTTCCACTTACCTTGCATGACAACATTTGCTACACCAACATTGCATTTAATCTCTAGCAAGTCTTTATTCAACCCATTCAACTCCTTTATTTTAAACATTACTACGATTTTCAATAGTATAATATAAATTTTATAGTAACATCAAATATATTCTGTATAATAATAATTTAGCTGAAATTAAGTTGAATGTCAATAAACGTTTTATGTCTCACCTTGAAAAATTTTCTCATAAATATAAGGTTATCACTATTAAGTAAGATCTTATTTTAAAGATTATTGTCTACTGTCCCTTATATATAGAAATTGCTCCATCACTTCCAATATTCAAATAAGAAGGAATGCAGTCTACTGTTCCAAACCATGTACCGCTACCCTCAATTGTTGGCCTCCATTCACTGTATAAATCATAGTTTTTGAAATCCAAATACAAATCGGATTTCACCTCGGATACCTTCATATTAGTAATCTTGCAATTATCTGATCGTGAAAAGCAATTAGTACCATCAAAAGTTTTAGACATTGCTATTGATGTGACTGCTTTTACAGAAGTATTTTTAAAGTCGATAGCCGTTGAAACCTTTCTAATTATTTCTCTCCCATCAAGCTCAATCACCAAATCCACTTGTTCTTCAGATACTTTCGCACTATAGAATTTTATATGATGGGTAGAACCTTGTTCCAAAGCAATATTGTTTCCCCAGAGCCAATCATTCCCTTGACGCATATATACAGTCCATTTATTATAGTTGGGATGATTTGGATCTTCAATGAATTGAAATCCACCTTCAACATTTCCCTCATCATTTTTCCAGTCAAAGCCAAAATATACATATGGACAGTCTCCCTTTTCAGCTATTTTAACCATAGGTAGCGTAATTTCTGCTTGCACACCATCAAAACCTTTAAACTCAAGCTGTTTACGTGAGAATATCCCCGTAGAACCCCCATTTATATTAAATGGAGTGAACTCTATCATATTCTCATATGAGGTATTTTGAGTTACTGAAATGATTCTAGTTTTACTGTCCCAATCAACGGCATATCCGTAAGCCTCCATAACCTCTCTAAGAGGCAGATAAGTACGTCCATTTTTTACTACTGCAGCTGTATCTATAGAAATGGGTATTTGGTTTTTTAAAATCTCCTTTTTACCTATAGGAATTTGAACTTTTATTTGACCCTTGCGTGATATCACAGTCTGCCTCTGTTGATTCCAATCCACTTCACAACCTATTGAACTCAAACAAATACGTAAAGGTACCATAGTACGACCTGTATCGGTTACATAAGGTAATCCCGTAGACTCACCGAACAGGATCACTTTGTCATCTACTGTAATGGTAAGTGGTTCTTCTGAAGCCTTGCAAACTGCACCAGTAGCAACAATAATTATACTAATTAAGGTAATTAGAACTATTTTTTTCAAAACATGAATCCTCCTTATTTGTAAATATCTTTTGTGTATTCTCTAATTTCATTTTCTTAGTTTAATTATATATTAAAATACCATTTTGTGTAATAATTGTATATTATTACTTAGCCATGCGTCTGAATATATACTCACATAAAAAGACAACCTCATTTTAATAAGATTGTCTTGTTTATTTCAAAATAGCCTATTCACTCTCAATTATTTTCATATATACTTCTTAATATTTTTCAATTTCTATTTTAAAGTATACACCACCTTCTATATTGCTAGCCCCTATTTTTCCATTATACATTTTTAATAGCCTCTTTACTATATACAAGCCTACACCACTCTGTCCCTTTTTTCCTTTTTTAAATAAATCAAATATATCCTCTATATTTTCAATACATTCACCATCATTAAAGAAGTTTAGGTAAATCTTTTTGCTATCTTCTTTCAAATATATTTTTATTAATGTTTTAGCATATCTAATTTGATTATCTATAATATTTTCTACTATAGTCTTTAATTGTCTATCATCTGAATATATAACTACATCCTCACTATCTAATTGAATGTCTAATTGTTTTAACTGAACTGAATAACTTTTTATAACTTCTTGTACTATTTCTTTTAAATTCACTTTTTTTCTATTCTTTATTTCACTATCTAAATAATCCAATCTTTGAATATACAATAGATTATAAACTAATTTTTCCAATCTAGTACATTCTTCATTTATTACTTCTAGAGAAGCATCTAGAGTCCCTTTTGGATATAATCCTTTCTTTACAGCTTCTAAATAACTTTTTATTATCATAATAGGCGTTTTTAATTCATGAGATATAGCGTGTAATTTGAATTTTTGATCTTCATCGTACCTTAACAGTTCTTTTCTCATTTTTTCAATTGAACTTGCCAAAAATCCTATTTCATCATCTCTACTCATCTTTATAGGTATATTTAGTTTTCTATCCGTTATGTATTTTACATTCTTTTCTAATTTCATTATTGGCTTTGTCAAATATCTAGACAGATAAAATGCAACTAAAAACATCATTATTATCGCTAAAATAAATGAAATAGCTATTTGTTTAAACAACCGCTTTTCAAGAGTATAATCTTCTACCTTCCATTTAAAAGTTACTTTATAGTAACAATAACCATTTGATGTCTTTTTCCCAAATAAATCTTGGTATCTTTTTATAACATAGAATAATTCTCTATCATCTACATCCATCACATATCTTTTACTGACTTCATTTTGTTTCTTTATGTCCTCTTCAACCTTCACTAATATTTCTTCCGTTATAAAACTAATATTATCATTAAATTTTCTTACAAGAACATTATCTTCCTTTTTAAGCCATACTTTTTCTTCTATTTTTCTTATATCTTGGTCTTTATTTTTTATGAAATCATTAATATTAGTGGTTTTAATAATAGCTTCATTTTCTTCTAAAGTTCTGTAAATATCTTCATAATAATAATTATTAAAAGCTCTTATTAAAAGTAAAAATATTATTAATGAAAAAACACAAATAATTACACCAAAAGATATTATTAAACGAAAATTTAAAGACTTAATCTTCACCCTCACACCACCTATAACCATATCCATATATAGTCTCGATTCTCATTTCAGGTAGTTTCTTTCTTACTCTTCTGACTAAATCATCAATAGTTCTATCACTTCCAAAATAATCTTCACCATAAATTTTATTTATTATATCTTCTCTGGACAAAGCATTATTTTTATTATTAATTATAATAGATAAAAAATCAAATTCCTTTGAAGTAACATCAATTTTTTCATCACCTTTAAAAACCATCCTTTTATTAAAATCAATAGTATATGTATCATTTATTAGTAGATTTGTAACCTTAGAATTTTTCTTATTTTTATAAATTCTTGTTAGGAGATTTCTTGTTCTTATAATCAACTCCATAGGAAGAAAAGGCTTTGCTATGTAATCATCACTTCCCATTTGCAAACCTATTACCCGATCTAACTCTTCATCTCTTGCTGATATAAAGATTACAGGGGTGTCTTGATTTTGTTTTTTTATCCTATTAATAAGTTCATATCCATCCATATCTGGAAGCATAATATCCAATATCCACAAGTGAGGCTCTTGTTGTACATATTTTTCCGCATCCAGTCCACATACAAAACTTTTAACTTTATATCCTTCATTTTCTAAGTAAAACACCAATATATCATTTAAGTTTTTTTCATCTTCCACAAGAAAAACATTATACATTTCATTCTATTTCCTTTCAAATTTAAATTATATCTAATTAATAAAACATAAGTATGGATATTATATTGATAATACCATACTTATATTTTAACATAATATAATTATTCATCTTATGTTCTTTGAGATTTTCTACTAAAGCTATTTATTCTTTGGATGATTTTTCATAAATTCCCACATTGACTGTGCAATAGTATCCCAAGAAATCCCATGTCCAGTACCTTTTATAGAGTACATTTCTAAATCTGATATTCCTTCATTCCATTTTTTAACATTAATATTATAGTTACCTATATTCAAAGATTTTTCTTCTACATTAGAAGAACCCCCTTTATTTTCTTTTTCTGACCAAATACTCATATTATTATAAGCTGCTTCATGATTTACAATTCCATCATCGATTCCATTATAAGCTCTAATAGGAACAGATACATTATTATCTGTAAAAGTATTCTTTTCTGGATGCTTAGTTAAACAGTATTGTCCTGAAACTGGAACTGCTGCTGCAATTTTATCTTCTCTAAATCCTGCTAAAGCATATGAAAAGATTGCTCCACTAGAGTGACCACATGTATATATTCTGTTAGAATCTATGTTATCAAATGTCTCTTCGAAATATTTTAGCATTTCATCAAAAAAAGCTAAGTTCTTTTCAGTATTATTCCAACCCTTCGATCCATATTCTATATATCCTTCTGGATATACTACTATAATATTTTCATCATTTGCAATCTTATTTAATATATAATTTTTAGTTATTCCATCAGTCGGATCCCCTTCAGGATTGCTAGACCCATGAAATCTGAATACTAAAGAAACACCCTCACTCGCTAAATTTTCAGGTACATAAAACTTAAACCTTCTATCTTCACCATTTACATCAATTGTAACTTGATTCATACCAACCTTATAGTTATTTATATTATCGATTGTAATCTCATTTAGCTCACGTTCATTTTCAATTCGTTCATTTAAGTATGTTTTTTTTTCTTCATATTTTTCTTTTGAAATTAATCCTTCTTCATATTTTTTCTCTAATTTATGTACACTCTCCTCTAACTGTCTTATTCTATCTTCCTTAGTAAGCTGTTTAAACTCACCTTTTCCATTTTTTAAATTCTCAATTATCTTATTGAAATTCATTTTTTTTGCATTATATGTTTCTTCAGATATTAATCTTTCTTCATATTTGTTTTCTAACTTATTTATACTTTCTTCTACCATTTGTATTCTTTCTTCCTTAGTAAGTTGTTTAATTTCAATTTTTGATTTTTTTGAACTATTTATTTTATCCATTTGTGCATCTTGTTCAGCAAAAGCTAGTATTATAAAACTTGATACTATCACCCCTACCAGCCCTAAAATTTTCAAATTCTTTTTCATATGTATATTACCTCCAGTTTTTTTGATTGTGAACAACCTTCCTAATATTTGTTTACATTTTATAAAACAAATATCATAGAATTATCATCAAAATATGTGAAATTGTGAAAATAATGCTTTAAAAATTAAAACAACCCTTAATATAGATAAATTCAATCGAATTTATCTATATTCTTAAACAACATTAACTAAATAGTATTTTAGTATGTTTATTTACCTTCTATTTGTTTACGAACTTTTTCATAGCGCTTTTTAGCATATTTGTTCATTTTAAACTTTAATAAATTTTCACTGGCATCATGTAGATCAGGTTCTAAACTATTTGGTGTATTACCCCATTTTAAATATGGAACAACATCATATATAAAATGTTTTATTGTATCATCTGGATCTGCATAATTGTATGTTCCCATATTAATTGAATCATTTGCTTCTGTTAATAATTCTCCTTTTTTATTGTAAACAGCTTCGAATTTGCCATCATGTGATACAAATTTCAAATTAAATATTCCATCCTTACCATACATATGGAATATTGATTTTTCTGGTCCTAATAAGCGCCATTTTCTTTTTTTAGAAAGTTTTTTATTAAGTTTCAACATTTCTTCTAGTGTTTTTGGAGTTCTATTTAATGTATTTCTAAAATAATGTAAGTCTTTATATACTTCTCCATGTTTAATTACTAATTCATTAAATTTTCTACAGATTCTATCCAAATTAAATTTATTAATCTGATTAAGTTTATGTTTATAAGAATTAATATCTTTCATCATTTTGTTTAATGCTAAATCATATCTTCCTGTTCTTTCTATAATTTTGTCAATTTTCCTGATATAGCCTCGTACATTTATATTCGATCTCATATCTTGTACCTGTATACATTCTAATTTATTATCATGTGGCATAAAATATAATTTATACATTTTTCCCTCCTAATACCTTATATACCTAATACCATTATACGCATTATAATACTGTAAGTTTCTTAACAAGATTGGTATTATAATCATAAACTGTAATACTACTTTATATTAAAAATATAGAAAAACACGCCCCATTTTATATAATCAGGGACGTGTTAAGAATTTCTGTTTTATAAGATATAATTTTTCATTTCAATAACTATAGATTTGTAATAGAAACTTTTATTTAACTCATTCTGTCAATTAGCTCTTTAGATGGACCTTTGTACTGGTGTTCGCCTTTGAAACTCCTTGCATGAATTGCTTGCTTTGGACATTGATTGTAACAAGCCCAGCATCCGTTACACTTGTTATGATCGACTACAGGACTAGGACTCATTTCAATTGCATTATATCCACAGACTCTTGCACAATTGCCACAATTTATACATTTTTCTTTATCGATCTGTTGGATTCCGAAATCTTTCTTCACCTTATCTCTACTCATACTTGGCACTAGTTTTTTTAAACTAAAAGCTCCAAATATAGACTTTAGCTCTTCACCCTTTTCAATTTGACTAATACTTTTTCCAATTCTACCAATATAATCATTAAAATTAGACATATCTTTTGTAGTAGGCGCATTCTCAGAGTGTTTTCCTTTCCTCTTCATTGGTGGGTAATTCATTGGCATCTTTAATGAATGTCCTACAACAACTCTGAAACCTCTTGCTTCTACTTGTTTTGCGAATTCAGTCTGAGTTTGTCCTGTAAAACCGCCGAATGTATTGAGAACAAATGCAGGCTTACCATTTTGCATACTTAATGATTCAATAAAGTTCTTCATCAATGTTGGTGGCCCGAGATATTCAGCAAACGAAGCAAATCCTACAATATCATAGTCATCTGGAATAACGATCTTCTCATTAGCTATATCACACAGATCTATTTCTGCATTCAGTATATGCTTTTTCAAATAATTTACTGCTAACTTTGTATTACCTGTACTAGAATAATAATAAACTATACCTCTCATGATTTTCACCTCTCTTTATCTAATAAACTTATATTTTCCATCTTTACGTGGATATGCCTGTTTAGGTCTTGACTCAATCTTGCCTAATGAAATAGCAAGCTGAGGAATTTGATTGTCCTCTAGATTCAACTTTTTCTTGTACTTCTCTCCATCTTCACTATTTAGAAGCATATTTAATGCAGAAATCCAACATGCTCCAATATCCATCGACTCAGCAGCAAGCAACATATTTTGAGTAGCTGCAATACATTCTGGTTCTGGCATCATTGCTTCTTGGTCTGCCGATACCATTATTACCGTTGGCGCATTATAAAAAATATGATAGTCTTCTTTACTGTTTAACTTACGAATAACATCAACGGGTGATTTTTGACCAATCTTTTTTGCTTCTCTGCTTAACTCATCAAGCAACTCCTGATCCTGAATAATTGTAAAATTCCATGCCTGTTGCTTACGAACTGATGGTGCATGTTGTCCTGCATCAATGATTTCTATGATATGTTTATCTGTTATTTGTTCACTCCTAAACTTTCTAGTCATCCTTCTCTTTTTGATCGTTTTTATTACTTCATTCATTTTTTTATTCTCCTTCTCTTATAGTTTGTTCGTATACGAACTTCATGCGAAATAAATATACAGCTGATAGTAATATAACAGTGCAATTTAATCCTACAAAATAAAACATTACGTTTACAGGGTATCCAATTTCATTAATAGTAAGTGATGAACCAATTCCTGCTAACAACATTATCATTTTTGTAATAATTAATGAACGCTTGTTACCCTGCCACACTAACACTCCTAATATCAGGTAGATGATTCCTCCTCCAATCATTTGCATGAACATTGACTGATTATCAAAAATCAGAGCAATACATATATGTCCAATACCAGATAAAATGATTAGGAAAGCTATAAATCTTTTTAAATTTTTCATAGTCACCTCCACTTCTCTCTTCTTTTCTTGATCGTGCTTATCACTTGATTCATAATTAATTCTCCTTTAGAAATATATTTAGTTCGCGTACGAACTATATATTTAAATAAAAATACTCTTTCGAGTATTTATATATCTCTTAAATTTTCTATCACTTTCTCAACATTATTTTCGAAGTTTTCTCGCATGCTATCTCCAAAGTTTGAATAAAACTTGCTTAATAATTCATCTTCCAACTTACTTAAAACAGCTCTAATTTCTTTTCCTTCTTCAGTAAGAGCTACTGTGAATGATCTTTTATCATCAGCTGAAGAAAACTTCTCAATAAATCCCATTTTGTGATATTTGTTTATTACTTCTGACAATGATGATTTTGATATACCCCACATATTGAATATCTCTGTGAAAGCTAATGGTTTCTCAGATCCAGATAAAATGTAGAAAAGAGGTATATGATTCATCAAAATAGGGAGCCCCTGTTCTTTTATTCTCTTTGCGTAAAACTTATCAGTAAGTGTTGTCACATCTCTAAGTTTTAGAACTATACAATCGTAATTCATAATCTCACCTTCTGTTCGTTCGAGTATGAACTAAGTATAACACTGCATTATTTTCCTGTCAACCATCATTTCATATATATAAATTTCAAATCTAATTTATTGCTATTCAAGTTAGCCTCAGCTTCGTAATTATGGAGACTTTTCACTCAATTATGATTTACATACATCAAAGAACAATTACATGGAACTTAAAATAATTAATTAGATTTTCTTGACTTTAACATAGTGTCAAAGTTTATACTATTGATATAGCAAAATACACATTATAAAAGGAGCGATAAAAAATGTATAGGAAAAAGATATTGTCAAGGTATTCAATAATTGTAAGTATGATTTGTATGCTATGTGTTGGCTGTACAAGTCCTACAGGTAACATAGCGGAAAAAGAAGAAAAATCATTGACTAAAGCAGATAACACACATAATACAAAATATGTGTTCCCTTTCGAAGATGAGAAACACGAAGGAACATGGTTGCAATGGCCACATGATTATACATACGGAAAAGGTTTTAAGGATAAACTTGATCCTATTTGGGTAGAGATGACTAGAGGCTTAACACTAGGAGAAAATGTTCACATAATCGTATATAATGAAAAAGAAAAGAATCGTATAGAAAATCTTTTAATTCAAGAAAATATAGATATAGACAAAGTTGATTTTTATGTATATCCAACTGACGATGTTTGGGTTAGAGATAATGGACCTATCTTTGTATATGATAAAGAAGATAATCTTCTAATGGCAGATTGGGGTTTTAACGGTTGGGGAAAGAAAGCTTCTTATAAAAAATGTAGTAAAATACCTGAAAGCCTAAGTAAAGCTCTTAGTATTCCTCTAATAGATATACATGAAGTTATTCTTGAGGGTGGTGCAGTTGAATTTGATGGAAATGGTACCTGTTTATCTACACGAAGCGCTGTTGTAAATAAAAATAGAAATCCAAATTTAACTGAAAAAGAAATTGAACAATATATAGAAACATATTATGGGGTTAGTAATGTTATATGGTTAGATGGAGTTGCTGGTCAAGATATAACAGATTTTCATATAGATGGATTTGCTAAATTTTATGATAAGTCAACAATTCTTACAATGAATGAACAAGATCTTATTGAGTGGGGTGTAAGTGAAAAAGATATAAATACATTATTAGAAGCTAAAGATGTTAATGGAAATCCATATGAATATATTTATTTACCTTTATCAAAGCATAATGTTGTGCTAGAAAACGGAAAAGATTTAGGATATAAAGGGTCTTATGCAAACTTCTATATCGGCAATAAAGTTGTATTAGTTCCAAATTATAATGATGAAAATGATGAAAATGCAAATGCTATTTTACAAGAATTATATCCCAATAAAGAAGTTATCGGTATTGATGTAAGAGATTTATATCAATATGGTGGTATGATTCATTGTGTAACTCAACAACAACCTATTAATAAAAATTAGAAGGTGATTACATGTACTCTATAAGCCAATTTTCAAAACTCACTAGATTGTCACCTCGGATGCTTAGACACTATGATAAAATAGGTCTATTAAAGCCACAGACTATTGATTCAATGAACAATTACAGATATTATTCTGATTCACAAGTAAGTACAGCCATGGAAATAGTAAAGCTTAAAAAGTATGACTTTTCGTTGGAAGAGATTAAAGATATACTTACTAATGATGATATATTCTTAAAAAAAATGGTAAAGGAAAAAATTAATTTAATCAATAAATCTGTTAGAGCTAAAACAGATATCCTTGAAGAAATGGAAATGTATCTCAAAAAAGGAATTGAAAGTATTAAAGATATGAACACTTACTCTATTCTCTACGGCACAGCACAAGAACAATATGTTATAAAAAAGAGAGCTTCAATTTCTATACATGAAATGGACAAAACTATAGATGAACTATATGATTATGCTTTAAAAAATAACCTGTATACATTCAATACACCTTTTACAAATTTTCTTAGTGAAGATTTCAACGAAGAAAATCTGAATGTAGAATTTTTCGTTCCAATAAAAGTAAACTCCGCTAGCACATTTGATGAAAAAAATTTTTTAGCTGAAATTAGAAAAGATGATAGTAATATTGAAATTCATAAAATACCTTCTCACACAATAGTATCCACCATCCACATTGGAAGCTATGAGAATATCGGCCTCGCCTATTACGCAATAGAAAAATGGATATCAGAGTCAAATTTTAATCCAACAGGATTTACCTACGAAATTTATCTTAGGAGCACAGAATCATTAGTATCTGAAAAAGATTTTGTCACTCAAATTTGTTATGAAGTAGATTAATATTTTACTAAAGTTGATAGTATTACAAATTCAAGTCCATATTTATTGGACTTGTTTTTTATTAAGCTTTTACCCTAATTCACGACTAGTTACTTTAATAAATATGATACCAATGACAAGTTTACTATCCCATACTTAGAAATATCCCCGCATCTTCTAGCTTTGCTTTTTCTATGTATTAACCTAAAATGTACCTTATAGGTAATTCCATTTTAATTATGTAGTTTTTTACCGTTAAAAGAATATTAAGGATTCTATATTTAGTATAGATTTTCACACAAATTTCATCTAACATAATATTTATCATATATACCATTATTCTAAATAATTGAGTGTATACATATAATTTACTGTTGTATCGCCTTATATTCTCAACCAGCTATTTAAAGATTAAATTTAGAAGAGAACAGCATTGAAATATTCAATTAGACAATACTATATTTTTATAAGTATAATTATAAGTAACTTAATTTTAGTGACTGGAAAGGAGTAAATATTAGTGCGTGACATTGCTATTTCAACAGCTGCATTCTGTTTGTGGGATATTGGACCTGAACGCAAACTGAATATTTGCAAAGATTTAGGATTTAATCATATTGTTATTGCATTTAGTACGTTGAAAATGCTTCACCAATTTGCTTCATCACCTAAGCTATGTGAAAAATTGACACAGTTTAATAATGTGATGATTCATGCGCCTTGGTGTGGAATCAATTACAAAAATAATAAAGCAACGAAAGATGTATTTGCTCATCTAGAGACGATTGTTCAAACAGTGAAAATTGATGCGGTCATTTTTCACTTTGATTGTATTAAGGATTGGTCGCAGTTTAGGCATTGTTCATTTCCTTATTATATAAAAAATCCTAATCATGCATCGTGGCAGACTTTTGATGAGGCACTTCATCAACATGGTTTTGATAGTGTATTAGATATTAATCGATCAATCCGTTTTGAAAACTATATTGATAAATACTTAGATCATCATGAAAAAAATATAAAGGCCATCCATGTGAGTGGATTTATTGATGAACTAGGACGCACCCCTATTATTGAAAGTGGGCAAATGGAACTACTGAATAAAGTTAAACAAGTCAATGCCCCTATTATTATTGAAGGCCTATTTTCGCCAGGCGATTTCCAGGGTATACGAGAAGAAATTAAAGTAATTCAAGAGAATGTGTATAGATAACGCTTGTTTTTTCTAGGAAATAGGCAATAAAAGTGTGTAAACTTCCAAAAGCTATCAGATATGTTATCTGATAGCTTTTTTTATTACATAATCCACACTATATTGTAAATTACGTCACTGTTTTTATTTGATGTACCTACTTTAAAAGTTCTTATTCTTAAATTAAATATATGTTTAATTTTTTAATTGCAGTCTTAATGACATTTCCTTAGATTTTTTATTCTCTAAAGATTTGTTATTTAATTGTTTATTTACTTTAACAGCTAGAATACTAGTAATAACTATTGTGACTGTATCTGATGCAAATTGAGTATAAACTACACCATACATTCCTGGCTGAATTGAATTTGGCAATAAATTTACTAAAAAACTAAGTGAGTTCATATTCCTTTCAAAAAAGCTAGGTAAAATCACTATTGATGGTATAAGGAATAATCCTTGTCTTGAAATAGATAAAATCCCAGCTGGAATACTTTTTCCAAGTGCTTGAAATAAACATGCATAAACTAATTGAAAACCCAAAAATGGTATTAATATATTTGAAGCTATAATATAGTTAACCCCAATAGATATAACCTCAGTATCCTTCGTAAAAAACTTCATTAAGGCTTCAGCTTGCGTTATACATACTATTGAAAGAATTGTTGAAAAAACAGTAGTCCATATCAAAGATAATTTTATGGATTTAGATACACGTTCATAGTTTTTTGCACCATAATTGTATCCTACAACAGGCATAAACCCTTGATTATAGCCAAATATCACATAAATTCCTATAGTTACTATTCTAAGAGTAATCCCAACAGCTGCAACTGCGGTATCCCCATATGGTGCTGATGCTGTATTTAGAAGCCCCATAGACATACTTGTTAAAAACTGCATGAAAAATGTTGGAATTCCTATTTTCATGATCTCAGAATATATTTTTTTTGAAAAACTAAATAGTTTAGCATCTATTTTTATAAAACTTTTTCCTCTAAAGAAATATTGAGTTAAGTAAATTGTTGATACTATTTGTCCTGTAACAGTTGCAACTGCTGCTCCTTTTATTCCCATATCAAATACAAACATAAATATTGGATCTAATATTATATTTAAAACTGCCCCTAAGCAAATTGCAAACATACTAAACTTTGCATTACCTTCTGCACGTATCATATTGTTATGTGTCATATTAAGCATAATAAAAACAGAACCTGATATTAGTATTTTAGAATAACTAACAGCATATGGCATAATTGTTTGTGTAGCTCCAAGTGATTTAAGAATCTGCTTTAAAAAAACATGCCCAAAGATTGTACATATAATACCAACTGCAACTACAGAAAAAAATGCAGTTGATGTTGTTTTATCTGCTTCATCTTTTCTATTTTCTCCTAAACATCTAGCTATATATGAAGCTGCTCCTACACCAAACATTAATCCTACAGCTGAAAGAAGCATCATTAATGGATATGCTACAGAAACTGCTCCCATGGCTGATGTATCATTTAACATCCCAACAAATGCTGTATCAGCTAAATTATAAATTACATTTACTAGTTGAGCAATTATTGCAGGTATAGCAAGGCTTAATAAAACCTTTTTCATTTCACCTTCACCCATTATTTTTGCTCTTTTTTCTCTTTCATCAACCTTCAATTTATATCCCTCCATACTTAAACAATCATTCTTTAATTTTAATCTTAGGTTTAAGTTTATAATGAATAGCGATTCATCTTATATGAATCACTATTCATTATAAATCTATAATATATCTATGTCAAGTTTTATAAAAGTCTAACAAAATACCATATGTGAATAAAAAAAGGTAATCTAATTTAAAATCAGATTACCTTTTACATTACATAAATTCAGACATTATTTTTTCAATATCAAAAGGTGTAATACCTCTATCAACAGAAAAAATAATATCTGCTTTATCTATTTCATCAATAATTGTTCCTCTTGCATTAGCATGCATTTTAAATAATTGGTATAGATTAAACTTTGATAAATTTGTAATAGCTTTTCCCATTAAAACCATACCTTTTTCATTTCCTTCAATATTATTATACAAGTATGGATTAGATTTTAGAGCTAAATCACTCCAAATAACTTTCCTCTCTACTAAATCAAGTATTACAGGAATACAAATTCTAGTATCAGCTGTTACATCTATTTTATCCTTTACTGTTGCCGGTTCAAATACTTCACCTGAATTAGGATATTGTCTCATCATCCAACCAGCATAGCATTCTGGAAGATTACAATAAGGTTGCTCCGTAAATGAATTTAAAGACATAACTATATATCGTCCACCGTATTTTATAATTGAATTTATATCTATATCAATAAATTCACATGCCCCATTAGGTGCTTCTACAATATCACCACTATGACATATTTTATACTTATCTGACTTTAAATTAGTATATGAAGCATGCTCTAAATATGCCCAATTTTTATCATAAATAATAGCAGATAAATCAATATCTACTCTTCCAGTATGAACATTTCCTACAAGTCCTTCTTTCCACCATAAGAAAAATCTGATTGTATTCCCATCAGAAATATCAACCTTAGAACCTCTTACAATAGTTCTAAGAGCTTTACTAGCTGATCTTTGTGAAAAAGGTACAATATAATCATTTAACTTTTCATCTATGTAAACATTGCCTAATTGTGGTAGGTTTGAAAAACGTGTTCTAAGCTCATTTTCACATAATTTAACTACTCTATTACAGGCTTCATCATTTATTAAACTTAAATTATTCTTTATAGCATATACTTTTGCAACGTTTCCTTTTGGGAAAAATACACGCAGATCATTACCTTTATTTCTATGTTTAAAATGAGAGATTACTTGCATCAATACAGGAGATGCTATTTCACCACAAACTTTTTTAAAATTGTCTATAACATATTGCCAGTATTCAGTTGATCGCAACAACTGATCTAACCTTCTCGCAAATTCTCCCGGTCGAGTCTTAAGTAAATCTACTGATTTTATAATATCATTATTTAAAAAAGCTTTTTCTATTTTAGAATTAAATGTTTCAATTTTTATGTTATTACGAATAATATTAAACCCTTGAAAAGATTTTGGATATTTACCCTTATACTCAAAGGGATGTAATTTTTCTCCTAATCGTATCCATTGATTTTTATATCGTACCATATCTTCTGTTATGTTATTACAGTTTTCAAGCAAACTTAATATAAGTCTTCTTTCAGATCGTTTAAAATTCCTAAATTTAGTATTTGTTGCTAAACTAGTATCTCCATCTGACAAAGCTACTGTTAATCTAAGTACATCAGTAGATGTTTTTATATGATTAAAAAGAATATCATTAGCTCTATTGGTATGTTTTAATAACAAACTTGCCAATAATGCCACATTTTCTTTAAGAGGAATGTCCTTTGGAATAATTGAATTTACATCATCTTTATATTCTTCAACAAACCATTTAATATCTTCTTTGTCTGCTTCAGAAATAGAAGTTTTTGAGCTTAACAAATCAATACATATTTGTTTAAACTCTTCTTCCTCGCCTAAATCAATAACTCTTAAATTTATATTATCTAATAACGGTATTCTTTCTTGAACTTTGCATTTGGGTAAGTCTAATGTTATATAGTGGATTATAGCATTTATATATAAAGTGCATACATCACTATCCATTACTTGTTTAGGAAAATTAGGATACATTGGTTTATATTCTACATTGTGACCTACTATCTTTTTTAACTCAGCAATTATTGAGTCATAAAAAACTTCTAATTCATCTATTGATAGTGTTCGTATTGTATCCATCAGTTTTTTAGAAAAGGTATAGCCTATCCCCTCAATATTTTTGAGAATAGATGCTAAATATACATCAGGTAATTTATTGTTACCTTCTTTAATAAGAATTTTGTTTTTGCGTCTTAAATAAATTGAATTTATCATAACAACTCCTAAATATCAGGAAAGCGGTGCCCCTAATTCTCATAAGTTATCAATAGAAGGAAGGAGCACCATAGCCTGAAATTTGAATTTTCATTCTGGATTATAATACCAGATTAACAGGTTCTTGTAAAGTTATTTTTAATTTTAAATTCGCTCAAAAAAGGCAACCTCATTTTAATAAGATTGCCCTGCTTATTTCAAAATCACCTATTCTCCAATACTTGCTCCATGTCATTATCCTGCGATATATGCCGAATCAAATTCTCCGTTTACATTTCCTTCTACAATTATGCAGTGACCCCAGAACATGTCTCCATCAGAAAAGTACATCTCAAAACTGCCGTCCTGATGAACGCTCATGCTCTCAAATTCCATAAGTCTAATAAACATATCTTTTGTAATCTCATCAACCTTCGCATCATCGTCATCCTTCAGCCATTCATTCGCCAACTCCAACATTTCACTAGACACGTAATCCCTTATTTTCGCATTCCATTCCAACTCATTCTTAAAAAGCGTATGCGCGGTTTGAAGCGAGCGCTTCATCACATCTTCCTCTTCATTCCAGTCAAAACACAAATCTCCGTCTTCTCCATCCCATGAAACATCTTTTCCGAAAACCTTGACACTCTTATTCATTTCAAATTCACCCAAAATCTCATCATTATAATAAACAGGCTTCATCGACTCCTCAAGTATAGCTTCAAGCTCCTGGTCTTTATATTCAACACCCAAAACCTCTACAAGCATCATGGATCTTTTTCCCTTGCGTATACTAAGCCTTACAATCGAGTTCTTCATTAGAATGTCCCTTGTTTTTCTCAGTTCCTCGTCGTCTACAAGCCATTCTAGTCTGACTTCCTCCTCTACGGCAGGCTTATCTCTATTTACATCCTTGTATGCAATAATGTCTATGGACGAGTTCCACAGAACGTCTCCTCCCGCTTTTCCCGAACTTACACCCGATGCCCCTGTTACAACAGCCACTTCAATAACATCTTCGGTGAATCTATTTTCAAATCTATTTTTTTCACTATATCTGCTCATATCATGCCTCCACTTATCTGATATTTACTCTAATGTTAAATTTTTTGCTTATATCTAAATTCCACGTCAAATTAAAATCCCCTTGATTTATGACTAACTTGCAAAGAATTCTGTAAATATATTCTATATTGTACCATTTTCATAATGTCCTTTCCATTACTTATCTATTCATTCTCCTAAATTAGGCTTTTTTCTATGTATTAACCTAATTTCTTTAAATATTTGTATGCCCATAAATTAATTTGTTCATATGAATGAATACAGAATAATAAAAAAAGATAGAAATTTAAATTCCTATCTAATTGCCCCTATTGTTATAGCTTTTTTATAATCAAGTATTGCTAAATTATAACTAGATATTGATGATGATAAGCATAATTGGGCATTATATAACTGGTTTGTAGATTGTTTCACTTCAAGTATTGTACACATACCAGAACTATAAGAAAGGTTTTTAAGCCTTAATCCTTCTTTTGCCCTTTCAACGTTCGCTTTAGCTAAACTTATCTGTTTTTTCCCACTAATAACAGCATCATATTTCCCTTTGATATCAAATTCAATATTCCTTTTATTATCGGATAAAAGATTTTCAATTTTTGTTACATTTCTTTCCTTAATCTTATACGTATAAGTATTTTCTGGATATTTTATAAAATTTGTTTCAAAGTCGAGCTTCACGATTTCATAATTATGATTCATTTTTATCATATCAAATCTTTGATTATATGCTTCTTCTAAGTCTTTTTCTAAATCTGTATCAAAATCTACTTCTTTAAAATCAGATGTAAGATAAAGCTTTGTCTCCAGTGGATAATTTAAAGTCATATTCAAATTTCTTAAAGATTTTTGAAAATCTGTTCTTGCCTTTTCCACATTAGATTTTGCTTCATCTAAAGATATATCCGCCATTAGAAGATCTGATTTTGATGCAACTCCTAACTTAAGCTTATTGCTAACTTCATCTCTGTTTCTTTGAATATTTTTCAAGTTATCCTTAGTAACATTTAAACTATCTCTAGATTGGATTGCATCATAATAAGCACGAATAACATTATATTTGATATCTTCTACTTTATAGTTTTTTTTAATTTTTTCTTCTTCCAGAGAATACTCCGCTGATTTAGAAAACATATTCGAATCAAGTTGAAATCCTTCTACAGTTCCAAGAGAAAATCCATAGTCTTTTGCATTTTCATATTTTTTTTCATTATGTTTTGCCTTGTCAAGTTCTATTTCTTTTATTTCAATATCTAAATCCGTAGTTTTAATATCTGTTGAATTATTTATTCCTATCTCTACTGCTTGCTCTAGTGAAAGTTTTTTTATATCGTTTTCTACTCCACTCTCTGCATATGTTAATTTTGAATATAATAATGTTAAAACTAATAACAATATGCTAATCAGTATCTTCTTCATCTATAATCCCTTCCTTATTTTTAATTTGTATTAGTCTATTCTACTTCTACCTCTTTCATTTTTTCTTCATCAATATTTTTTTCCTTTTTTTTGTTTACTAATGAATATATTGTAGGGATTACAATCATTGTTAATATTGTAGAAATTAAAAGTCCGCTCATTAAAGCAACTGACATTGAATCAAATAATGCATTACCTGAAAAAACAAGAGGAATAAGCCCTATAACCGTTGTTGTAGTTGTTAAGATAATCGGTCTGAACCTTTTACTCACTGCATCCTTACAAGCTTCATCAATAGAAAAACCTTCTCTTCTAGCCTCATTTATATATTCAATTAATAATATAGCATTATTTACAACAATACCTGCAAGACTTATTATTCCCAACACAACCATAAAAGACATAGGCTTATTTGCAATAAATAGTCCCCAAAAGCATCCTATAAGTGATAATGGAATCGTAATTAATATCATAATAGGTTTGAAAAATGAGTTAAATTGAACAAGCAAAATAGAATATATTAAAACAACAATCAATATAAATAAAATACCCATATCTCCAAATGAATCTTTTATACTTTCACGTTCTCCATCAAATACAATATCGTTTACTAAATTAATTTCAGGTATTTTCTTTTCCATTATATTTTCTATATCTATTGAACTATATCCCGGCTTTACATCACATGTAACTAAAATATTCATATCTCCATTATAACTTCCTATAGAATCAAGCTGTGTACCTAGTTTAACATCTGCAAATTGCTTTAATAAGATCTTATTTCCAAGAGCAGTTGATTTGATTTTTAAATTCTCTAATTGTTTAAAAGTTTTAATATCACTTTCTACTATAATGTCATATTCATTTCCTGCTTTTCTATAAGTAGAAGCTTTTGTACCCTCTAGAGCAATATTTATTTGTTTTTGAATATCATACTTTGATAAACCATATTTTCTTAATAAGTCACTATTCGAATCTATGGAATATACTAATTTTTTATCTGTACCATCATTTTCTATGTTCATGGTTCCTGGAATTTTTTCAAGTTCCTTTTCTATCAATTGAACATCTTTTCGTATTTGATCATATTCTTCGCCTACAACTCTTATTTTTACTGGATGCCCTAGGGGTGCACCTGATTCTAACAATCTCACTACTGCTGTTCCATTGCTAATGCTAGTATCTAGTTCTTCTTGTAGGTATACTGCTAGTTCTTCTTTTGTTTTGAATCGTCCTTTTTTTCCAACATCAAATCTTATCATCATTTGCGCAAAGTCCTTCGAAGGAGATGAAGGCTGTAATGACATATAAAATTTCGGAAGTCCATTTCCAATAGATGATGTAGATTTTTTTACTTCAGGTTGTTCTTTTAAAATATGTTCTACTTTTTCAACTAACTTTTCTGTAGCATCTATATCTCCTGAAACTTCAGATGTTATATCAATATACATAAAATCCTTCTCTGCAAATGGGAACAATTGAACCCCTGTCGCTCCAGCTAATCTCATTGAAATTATAAACACAATGAAGACAGTTAAAAGTGATTTTTTCTTATTTCTTAAAGATAAATCTAATAAGTTTTCAAAAAAACTTCTTATTACACTTCTTTTTTCTACTTTTTGTTTATTGTTAGGCTTAAATGTTAAATATGCCATGGCAGGAGTAACTACTATTGCAATCAAAAAAGAATTTAAAAGCGTGATAATTACTATTTTAGGTATATCCCCTGTAAATTGTCCTGGTGCTCCTGGTATAAACATTAGTGGTAAAAACGCTGCAATAGTGGTTAATGTAGATGTAAACATTGGAATAGTAGATCTTGACGTTCCATCTACTATAGCATCAAATTTATCCATACCATCATCCAGATTTACTTGTATTGCATCACTTACCACAATTGCATTATCAACAAGCATCCCAAGTGCAATAATCAATCCTGCAGTTGACATGAAATGAATCTTAATATTAAAAAGCTTCATCATATTAAACGTTAGTAGCATAGACATAGGAATAGCCATTGAAACTACTACAGCATTTCTAAATCCAATTCCTATAAAAACAACAACCACCACACATATAACCGATTGAATTAAATTTTCAATAAAGCTTGTTATAGACTCATCTATATCCTCTGGTTGAAATAAAACTTCATTAATAATTAAATCTTCTGGGAATCTCTTTTTTATTTTTTCTAATCTGCTTCTTACTTCTTTTCCTATAAGTACTACATTTTTCCCTTCATCAAAATATCCAGTAATCAAAACTGTATTTTTTCCATCTTGCTTAAATATTTCTGCTCCATCATCTAAATCCATATATATATTAGCTAAATCTCCAAGTCTTATAACAGAACCATTTTCTTTTGATCTACTAACTATAGTATTTTCTATATCTTTAAGAGAAGTAAAATTTCCAGGTGTTAATACATCAATTTTTCCATTCTCATACTCTATAGAACCAGATGGGATTTCAATATTTTGAGATTTTAAAACATTCATAATGTCTTCTAAAGAAAGATTGTATTGGTTTAGTTTTTCCATGTTAACAGTTACTTTAACTTCTTTTTCTATTTCTCCATCAATATCAAAACTAGCAACTCCATCAACTTTGCTAAGTGCCTTCTTAAAATCATCTGCATATGAACCTAGTTGTTCATATGTATAGTTCTCACCTGATAAACTAATAATTATACCTGCTGTTTCAGCTAAATCTGTATTTAGATAGGGCTCTAAACATCCATCGGGTAGTTCATGCTTAACCTCATTTAGTCTATCTTTTAATTCATCCCAAGCCTTTTCTTCATCAGCATCTAAATCTAATATCACTATAATGTTTGAAACTCCTTTTTTTGAAGTAGTTTCAGTATGATCAAATCCTTCAATATCTGTAATATTATCTTCAATTTTCTGTGATACTAAAGTATTAATATCTGCTGCTGAAGCTCCTGGGTATATTGTCGTAATGATAGCAGCAGGAGCAGATACATCTGGATTTTCTTGTTTTGGAACAATATGATAACTAAATAATCCTACTACTGTAAAAATAAAAGCAAAAAAAAGTGTTACTTTACGACTACGAACTGCTGCACTAATAATTGACTTCATAACTTCTCCCCCTACTATTGAATGCTTACTAAATATCCAGGCTTAACAGTCTTCATTCCTTGCGTTACCAGTGATGCACCATTATAAAGACCTTCTACCAAAACTTTATCTTCATGTGTCTGACTAAGCTTTACATTTTTTCTTACAATTCTATCTTCTTCTACTATATATACAAATTCTTCTCCGTCACTCATAACACAATTAATAGGTAACCACACCCCTTTTTTATCATTAAGACTAATCGAAACATTTGCAATAGAACCAATTAAAAAGTTTTTAGAAGAAAATTCTTTAGTTAATTCAATTTCAATATCATAAGTTCTACTTTGCTGATCTGGAATAGTATCTATATTAGAAATTTTCCCTTTCCCTTGTGCATCATCTATTTTCACTTTTGCACACTTACCTAGAGAAATCTTCTTAACATCTTCTTGAGAGAGTCCAACATGAATAATTTGTTTTTCAGGGCGCATTAAAACTATAGGTGCTCCTGTATTTACGTTTTCTCCCTCTTTTGCAACTACATCTGCTATATATCCTGTTTCACCTGCTATAATTGTTGCATCTTTTATACTATTATTTGTCAATTCATAACTTGTTTTAGCTTGCTCATACTGTGCCTTAGAAGCCTCTAACGTTGATTTGCTCATATCTAATTTTAACTGTGCCTGATCTAAGTCCTTCTTAGAAACTCCCCCATTATCATATAGCTCCTGTGTTTTATTATAATAATCTAAATTAAATTCATAATCGTCTTTTGCCTTATTATAGTTTGCATTTACCATATTCATTTGAGCTGTAGCAGAATTCAAATTAAGCTGTAAATCTGTTAAGTCTAATTTGGCTATAGGAGATCCCTTTGAAACCAACTGACCCTCTTTAACATAAATTTTTTCTATTTTTCCCGGACTTTTAAAAGAAATAGTTTTTACTTCCTCTGTTTCTATGCTTCCTATATAATCTAATGTCATTGGATGTGTTTCTTCTTTTATTTGAATAGTTTTTACTGGTCTTGCCTTCACCGTACTATTTTCAGCTACAGGTTTGTTACTTTTTTTAATAGAATATACTCCTATTACTAAAATCAATATAATCGATACAATAATAACTTTCTTATTTTTTAAGTTTTTAATTTTGTCCATACAAAACCCCTCCATTTTTAACTCTATATACTATATTCCAAAGCAAGCAAGTGGTTACTTGCATATAGGTCAAAAAAAATTATACGCTCCAAGCCTTAACAAATATATTAACACTATTTTTTATAAATTCTTCAAGATTTACTTCAGTCATATTAACCTCTAGTAGTTCATAATTCAGACTACTTCCGAAATGTGTAAATAGAAATGTAATAGCTTGAAGTTCTGGACTTTTTTTGATCATTTTTCCACGCTCTTGCATTTCTTTAAAATATTCAATTAAAACCTCCTTTATCTTTTTAGGAAATTTTTCATGTGGATATTCTGTATTATTCGGTACAATACTTTCCTTTATTCCAGCTAATATCAATTTTTTATTTTTTTTCATGTGTTCATAATATATTTTACTTATACACAATAGATCTTGTTCTAAATCCCAAACTATTTCTTCTTCAAATACTTTTTTAAATTCTGATTCAAAATAAAACGCTTCCATTACCTCTTGAAATATTTTTTGTTTGCTTCCAAATTGTCTAAACAATGTTACTTCATTTACTGAAGCCGCCAAAGCAATTTGTTTTGTCGTAACACCTTTAAATCCATTTTGAGAAAACAGATCAATTGCAGCGTTAAGTATTTTATCTCTAGTTGATATTTCTTCGCTCAAAGTAAACCCTCCTTCAATATGTGCAAGTATCCACTTGCACATATTGATATATTATACTTTGTCTCAAAATTTGTCAATAATCAATAGAATTATTTTAATTAAAATATTATAAACTTTTTATATAAATATATGCTTATTACTTAAAATTGTATTTGTGAATTTAAAAATAACCACCCAAAAGAGCTTTCAGGCGGTATGAGACAAAGACTTGTCTTCTTCTATTTCTTCTAGAGTTTGCTTGAGATTTTCTATATTATAATAGTTATCTTCTCATTTACCTTATATATATTCCTTCTTAGGAAATTTAATCTGTGATACAAGTATGCCTCCAAGTATAAGAACACAGCCTATATACCCCCTAGAACTCATGCTCTCTCCAAGCATAATTCCACCACCTATAGCACCAAATACAGATTCCATACTCAGGATTATAGCTGCATGAGATGGCTTAGCATCTTTTTGCGCTACTACTTGAAGAGTATAGGCTATACCAACTGATAAAAGTCCACCATAAAGTATTGGAATTAAAGCACTTGATAGCGCACTAACAGTAATATGTTCAAAGATTAAAGCTGATATAAGACTTAAAACTGAGCATGTTGCAAATTGAATACATGATAGCTTTAAAGGATCAACCTTTTTAGAAAAATGATCTATTGTTAAAATATGAAAAGCCCAGAAAACAGCTCCTATCAGTTCAAGTAAGTCTCCAAAACTTATACTGAAATTTTCATTTATGCTTAATAGATATAGTCCAACAACAGCAAGAACTACTCCAACCCATGCACTTTTTTCAATTTTTTGCTTTAAAAATACCCCTATAAGTGGAACAATAACCATGTAAAGTCCTGTAATAAAGCCTGCTTTTCCAGCAGTTGTGTAGTTAATACCAACTTGTTGAAACGTTGCAGCTAAATAAAGCATTGATCCTACTAACGCTCCCGATATAATTGTTTTCCTCTGGGTCATTTCAATATTATTTTCATTGCTACCCTCATTTTTCTTTCTTTTATCAAAATAAAAAATTAATGGCACTAAGGAAAGACTTCCAAGAGCAAATCTTATTCCATTAAAAGTAAATGCGCCTACATACTGAGCCCCTATTCTTTGTGCAACAAATGCAAATCCCCATATTGCAGCTGTAATTAATAAAAGTATATTAGCTCGTAATATTTTACTCTCCATTTAATCCTCCCCTTTCAAATCAAATTAGTAATGAATTATAATATTCCTTTAATTAATTCTACTTTTACTAATTCATACCTTTGTAAATAATACAAATAAATCCTAATAATTTTATAATTTATCTAAATTAAATATTGTCTTTGAGATATTTGGGATTTCTTCTATCTAAGTAGCCTTTTTCAACTAAGTTATCTAATTTACGACTTATTGTTTTTTCTGATGCTATATCCATTATTTAATGAAAAAGAAAAGCTTAAACTCTGTTTCTAACTTTATACAAACGAAACTCCTAATGTAATTCAGAAGTATTTTAACTTTGTATAATACAGATAATTCTTATCTAGTACTATATATTATAAAACTTATTCTGAAACAACAGAAATTCTAGTTTATTTAAAAGCATTATAAAATTCCTTTAATTCCTCTTTTTTTACTTTTGATAATTGACTTTTTTTAATACCTTCAATTGCTCCTTCTAATGCATATAAACGATGAATACATGCCGAAAAATCAATAGCTCTTATTTTTAACCATGCCTGTTTACTTCCAATTTCTTTTAATTGTTCATAAGTAGTTATTCCTGCTTGATTCAGTTGTTCTTCAACTACACTTCCTATGTTTGGCAATTTAGAAAGTTTGCCCATCACAATCACTCCTCATATGCTTATTATACAAATATAAGTCGGTGTGTATTCCTTATATTGTTAATTAAATTAACCTACTCCAAATCCTTGTTTTCTTCAATAATATTAAAAACCCCTTTTAATTTTATTCCTTTTAATACATAAGCATTTATAAATTTAAATGGAAGATAGATCACTACTGACAATAAAATACCTCCTATAGTTATTATAATAGGAAATAAAAACATATTCATTATTCCAGCTATAACTCCTGTAATATGAATACTTCCAAAATTGCAATAAACATTTCCTCCAAAAATGCTTGATATAAATAGTAATAATCCCAATACTATACCCCATGAACAAGCAATAACCGCACATAACTTGATAAATGAAACAAAGTTAATTTTTTTAATTTCTAGCATGATAATCTCTCCCTTAAAAAACTTCATATTTTTATAATTTTCGTATGTTTGTTCAAGAAAAGACAGTAGCTTTGGTTGGCTACTATTTTGCTTATTTGATTTATCTACCATATGTTAATCAATAATACAGCTCTCTTTCTTTTCTTTGTCTAATATTTTAATAAGCTTCTTTGATAATTTTAAATTTCCTAATTCTTCTGAAGCTAATGCTGCTTTTTCATATAAATTCCAATGCATATTCTTTTTTGCCTTAATAATAAATGGTTTTGACCAAGACCAAATTTCATTGATAGGAATTTCTGGAGATTTAGATATAATTAAATCCATGCAATCTTCTAATATATAACGCCCTAAGTTTACATTATACCAATCTTCATATACTTCATATAAATGTGGTCGTAGCTCTTTTATTACTTCCCAAGCTTTTTTATATTTTTTCAACTCTATAAGCTTTTTTGAATAATTGTGAAGTGAAGAGCAAATTTCCCAATGGTCTGATGAATTCTTTATTTCGTCTGCAATGTTTTCTAAAGCTATAATTTCTCCTTTAGCATTTTTTCTAAGTTTTTCTAACCTCCTTAAATCTTTTAAATTCTCCAAATCCCACTCACTTTGTTGATAAATCCATTCATCAATTAAGTTTGAGAGTATTTCTTCTTCATATAAATCATCTGCCATATATATACAATCAAGTAAATCTAAATCACATAAATTTCTTCTATATTTAGGAAAGCCTGCCTCAAAACCACAAGCACAATCAAAGTTGGCGTTTTTAGCTCTTTCAAATAGTTTTAAATCTTCTATCCTACTATAATCCTTCAATAATATCGAAAGTACTTCTAATACTGTTCCAATTCCTTGAAAAGAATTTGTTTCTCGATCTTTTAATTCTTCCAAATATAATTTTCTAATTATCGATTCTAGCTTACTTTTTTCTATCTCTGGTGAGTAGAGTATTGTTAACGAAAGTCTTAATCTATTTGTATAATTAGCGTCATATATTCCATAACGCTTATCAACAGCCTCTTTATAGCAATAACTAGATATATCTCCATGTCTAAGAACTGATTCTAATTCAATACGGTAATCCTCTAGCAACGATTTCATAATATCTTTATACTTTTCCATTGAATGTTCCTCCTAATCTATCCCCTTTAATATAAAATTTTTATATCTAATGTAATATGTAATTTAATTATTGTAAGTTAGTACGTATTTTAAGAATATTCCGTTATAAAAATACCGTAAAATCCAATTCTAAATAATACCGTATTTTATTATGATTTAGGACAAAAACTCCAAAACTAAATTTCTAAACTTTTCTTTGTTACTAAACATAGCAGGATGATTTCCATTTTCAAAAATAACTAATTCAGAATTTTTTATTTTTAAATTAATAGCTTTTAATGTACTTTGGACATTAGGTATTAAATCATCTTTGGAGCTTCCTGTAATTAAAACCTTATTTTCTATGTTACTAAGTTCATAATCAAAAAAATCACCTATGTTTCTTGAGAAATCTATAATTAAGTTTGTATTTTGGTCAATAACATTTTTCCAGTCAAAGCCATGCATTATAAACCAAAATAATTTAGAACCCAACTTGTTTTTTGCTATTTTTCTATCATCCGCAATTTTTTTTGAAAACTCATAAGATAAATTTTCTCCCATAAAACTATCTACAATTATTCTGTTAAATAAATTAGGTTGTTTCAATACAGCATTTAAAGCAACAATAGCCCCGCCGCTTGTACCTAACAGATTAATATCGTTAATACCAATGCGATTACATAATTCAATAATTAAACTAACATTAAAATCCCAATAATTTAATGGTAGTTTATCTACTCTTTGAGATTTTCCTTGACCTACTAAATCTACTAAAATCACTTTAAAGTTTTTAGAATAGAATTTTAATTCTGGTATAAACATTTTTGAGGAAGCTGTATCTCCATGTATAATAACTAAAGGTCTACCTTCACCAGATACTCTATAATATATATTAATATTTTCATACTTAAAATAAGACATTTTTAACCTCCCAATAACAAACATTGTAAAATTTTTTAATAAATATTTGTTTTATACAATCTACATGGGAGAGTTGGTAGTTCTCTTACATATAGACTATTTTAGTTTATTAAAAATTCCCATTATAATACCTCCTTGTAGCTTGTTAATTTGCGTTATCATGCTATTACGTACCTTATATTTTTTCATATGACTTTAATCTACTTCTACGTATATATTACCATAATATAGAAATACTTTATACTTCTTGTATATTTGTGTAAGAAAAAACAGTAGCTTTGGTTGGCTACTGTTTTGGTTGTTTGTGTTTATGTAGTTTACTTGAGACTAATATTTTTGAGAATATATATAGCAGAAATAAATCTGATTTAGATAAACATTAATATTTATTTTAACTTATTTAGAAGGATAAACAGATGCTGCTATATTTGATTTATATAATTACTCTAACACTTTTTTATGTTATGTATTAGGAGAAATATCATCCCACTCACAATCTTCATTAGCACTAATAATCCAATTTAAAGCAAAATGTTGTTCTTGAACTACTCCAGAATTTAAGTTTGCTGGTGTTTCTTGATTTTCCACTCTTGATTCTACACATGCCCAATCATAATATAGAATCCTTGTATGCATATCTAATAGTTCTTCATTACTTCTAATGCTAGAATCTTTTATTAATTCATCTATAGAATCATAGTTTCTTATAATTTGAGCTATTTGATGAACATTACAAATTTCAGTTGGTGAATTTAAGTCTATAAGACCAAGTGCCCATAATAATACGCAACATCTTTCGTATTGCCAAGAGAATTGTATAGCTGTAATCTTATCTGGTTGTTCCATTTGTATATATTCTTTTTCTTTGTCGGTTAAATAGCTTTTCACTCCATATATTTTATTAATATCTTCAAACTCATCCTTTGCAAGTTCTATAGATCCACCTTCTATTAACAAGCACTCTGAATATAAGGCACAAGAAAATACAGCTGTTGCTCTCTTAGCTATTTTTTCTACACTTGTAACTTTCACTTCATTTTCCATAATTTGAGTTGACAACATAAAGTCTGTATGTGGTATTTTCTTTTCATCACATTCTTTTATGATTTTTCTATATCGTTCTTCATCATTACAAGATGGCTTTATATCTCTTTTTAATAAATCTGAGTTTGATATTGGATAATACTTTTCAAAATCAGTTTCTCCATCTATAGATATAAGTAATTTACCTTCTGACGTGTATAATTTCATACTAGGATAAAGGATAAAACTTTGAGTTTTGTTTGCGATTTCATATATAGTATTTACAATATAGTTTGTTCTTTTTTCATCATCATTAAGTTCAAATCCAATTCCTACAATACAAGTGAACATGCTAATTTGCAACATAGCTTGTTGTAAAATTTTTTCATTTTCAATTGGTGATTTAGAAAAAAAGTTAGCCATACCATTTGTTTGTGTTGTCACATGATTTATATCATCTGATAAATTGAACTCAATATCTGTACCATCTTTAAAAATAATTTTCAATCCTCCATCAATTGTTTGAATTGACTTTGTTACTTCTGAAAATTCTTCTTTTATTACATCAAAAATATTTTTACTATCTAAAGTAACTGAATATAAAGTTAAAACCCCTCTTTTCTTTTCTTGTTTAACTTTATTTTGTTTATTTTCTTTATTTCTTTTAAACATTTTTAATATTCCCATATGAATTCTCCCTACTTAATAATAATTTTTAAGTTTTATTTATTTAAAATCCATTTTACCATAATATAGCATGTTTTTGTACTTTTTGTATATTTGTGCAATTAAAAACAGTAGCTTTGATTGGCTACTGTTTTGATGATAAGAAATTATTTACAATTCCTTAGTTCTTCCCTAAAATTAACTAATCCAAAACTCAACACTTATAGGAATAAATCTATTCTCATTTCTATATTTAACTGTATAATTTGAAAATTTAGCATCTATTGCATCCATCTGGGTTACTTTTAGATATATATGATTTTATACCTTAAACAAAATATGCCTATACCAGTAATATCCTTTTATGATTATACAATTATAGGAATATTTACATGTCGTATCCTGTCAGTATAAATAACCCAGCCGACCCAATACCCCCTTCAAGAATATATCTTAAATAAAAATAATCAAATATAGATAAACTAAAAAAGCAACCTCTATTAATAGAAGCTGCCTCATAGCATTTATTGACACTAATGCGATATTCTATACCCATATATCCATTTTACAATATTACTACTTAGTCTTGATAGAAAAGAAATAAAAATACATTTTTATAGTTATATAAGCGAGTTTCTAACATGAATTTCTACCAATCGTTTTATCATTTGTACAGTTTCAGGTATATTTATTGAATGTGGGCATTTTTTCATACATGTCATATCTGTGCATTTTTTACATTGTGCAGCACTTTCATTTATACTAAGATCCAGTTTTCTAAGCGCCCAATAATCCTTACCCAGAAAATAATAATTGTACTGTCTAAAAATTGTATGTATTTCAGTTCCATATATACATCTACACCTTTGACATCTGTCGCATGGAATTGGTACAAAACTCTTTTCAAGTATTGACATTACTTGTGAAAAGGCAGGCCGAGTATAATTTTTAGGTTCTTTTAACATTGCCTGTTCTACTTGTTCATGGTTTCCCATACCTATTAATGCACTTGATATAGGATATGAAAGTGCACCAGATAAAAGTGTTTGAATTTGGAAGAAGTATGGCAAGATTCCTGCTGCATATACTTTATTGAGAATGAATCCTTTTTGTCTAAACAACGATTCTGACTCTATTCTGTTAAGCATACCTCTTTCAAGAATATTTCCACTTCCCTGAAGTACATCTACTCTCTTGTCTTTTGCTCCCCTTAGTAATATGTCATAGTAGTGAGAAGCAATTCCTGTAAATTTGATTTTACCTTCTGCTTTCAGTTCATTCAATGCATCCACAGCACCATATCTTCCAAATGTAACTTCCTCGTTCCCTTCATGCACCTGATGTACAAAATAAATATCCGTATAAGTACCAAGATTTTCACATGATTTATATACAGCTTTGTACATTTCGTCTCCATAAAAAAATCTTGACTTATCTGATATAATAATCTTTTCTCTGCCTATGTGAGCAGCAAATTTGCCCAGCTTTATTTCTGCATCTCCATACTCAGGTACTATTGCTGTATCAAAAAGATTACATCCCAGATTGAATGCATGCTTCATTATACTTATTGCAGTTTCTTCATCTGGGCTATAATAATCCGGTAGCACACCAGCATCTCCACTAAGTATAGGGATTGTCCCAAAAGATATTTCCGATACCCTTAGTCCAGTACTGCCTAAATTTCTGTACCTCATAGGCTATCAATGCTGAATGAATCAGCTTCCACCGAAATATCTTCTAGGAGATATTTTTTATTAATTTTTGAGCACCATGCAAATGCTCTTGAATCTATAATTTCAAGCCCTTTTGGAAAATTTATTTTCCTTAGTTCATAGCAAAATGCAAATGCCTCTCTTCCTATTGTTTTTAAAGTAGATGGCAGATAAACCGTCTCTAAGCTCTTGCATCTATAAAATGTTTTTTCTGGAATTTCAGTTATTCCTTCTGGTATGACAATACTTTTTAATGACGTACAATGTTCAAAAGCCCTCATTCCTATGTATTCAAGATTATCTGAAAGTGCTACACTTTCTAATGAATAACAGCCTGAAAATGCAAGTTTATCTATTATCCTCACATTTAATGCATTTTTTACTGAAACAAGCCATTTACATTGTTCAAAGGCACTTTTACCAATTGATACAATATCTTTAGTTAATGTAATGTGTGTGAGTAAATTACTGTTTTTAAATCCACTATCTCCAATAGCAGTTATTCCATCTGGCAAAATCAGATTCACAATATTTCCTGTACACTCAACCAGAACATCATTTTCATCTGCTTTAAAGCAGTTTAAACAATCCATAAAAATCTGCTTTACACTAGATGGCAACATCTCATCATTTCTATCTGAAATTCTTGTTAATCTATACTCTTTTCCGTCAGCAGTAATTACCTTTTTAAAATTAATACAGTTCCTAAATGCATATTCTTCTAAAACCGTTTTAGAATTAGAAAAAGTAACTTTTGTAAGTTCATAACAATTTGCAAAAGCCCATCCAGAAACTCTTTTAACATAATTAGGTATTATCACCTCACCCTGACACAAAGATGCATCAATTAGTATATTATTTACAATTACCATAGGTGAAATAACCCTTTGTTTTTCTAGCCACATTGTATTATCAAAAGCTCTCTCACCAATATATTCTACACTTTTAGGTATGTATATTTCTTCAAGATTCATAGCATCCTTAAAAACTTCACGCTCAATTGTTTTAATTCCTTTTGGGATACATACTGAACTCCCTTTATTTATATATCCAAATAATGAAAGATTTTCATCTATATCAAAACAGCTGATTGCACTATTATATATAGACTTTACAATGTCTGGAGTTTGTTTTTCAAAAACAGACGGATATTGATCTATAATATATTTTTTTTCACCAATTCTTATTACTTTAAGATCAGTACATCCTGCAAAAGCATAACTTCCATGCTTCATACCCTCCTCTGACAAAATCACTTCTTCTAGACTTCCACAGTCCTCAAAAGCATGGGCATCAACATAAGTGTCTGCATTTAGTGAAATACTTTTAAGAGAACTACAACCACTAAAAGCACTTCTACCTATAAATTTAATATTAGAAAAATCAAAATCACTTAGTGAGGTACATTCACTAAAACAGCTCTCACTTATATATTCAAGTTCTTTGCATTGACATACTTCAAGAACCTCACATCCGCAAAATACATCTTTTCCCAAAGATACTCTTCCTTTAAGAATGACATTTTTAAGATTTACACAGTATGAAAATGCCCCTTCTCCTATATCTTCTGAATTGCCCGAAACATTGGTAAGAGATACACACTTTTCAAATGCTTTTCTGCCAATATATTTTATCAAATGTGGAATATGAATTTCTTTTATATTTTTACATCCACTAAATGCTCCATCCCCTATAGTTACAAGACTTTTTGGAAGTAGTATTCTATTAATACTGTGATTTCCTGCAAAAGCATAGGGGGAAATATTTACTACACCTTCTGGAATAATAACATCTTTAGTGCAATACTTACCATCAACAACAGTATTTGATATTATGACAAGTGGTGAAAGATTTCTCAATCTGTCCAAAAATGCAGTATTTCTAAAAGCATGTGCTTGTATGCTTGTGCAATTCATATTGAAATAATCAAGCTTTTTACAACCGCTAAATGTATTTTCACCTATATGTACGACCTGTGATGAAGGAACTTGTGATAAATTACTGCATCCATAAAATGCATTGTCAGATATATATGTTATTTTACCTTGAGAGCTCACATTTTCTAAGGATGTACAATATGCAAAAACCCCTTCTTCCACTACGGTTAAATCTCTAGGAAGTGTTATATTTTTAAGTGAAGTACATCCACAAAAACATCTTGAACCAATTCGTATAAGCGATTTTGGAAATGTTACAGATGTAATCTTTGTATTCCCATAAAATGCGCCACCTGCAATGGCAGTTATTCCATCAGAAATTACAATATTTCCTGAAAGTTCACTTCCATCTACAAATATATTCCCTATCTTCCCATTTTGTACAGTATCTTTTATATAAATGCTGCCTTCAAACGCATTTTTACCAATATATTCGATTGTAGAAGGAATATTAACGTATTTAAGCGAAGAACACCTAAATGCAAATTTATCTCCAATATATGTAACCCCTTCTTCAAAAGTCAGTTTCCTTAGTTTGTCACATTGTGAGAAAATATCCGTTCCACACTCTTTTAAATCACACTTTATATTTGCTGATTTTATACCTGATGATGTAAATACATTATTCCCTAGTCTGCATAAAGATTCTGGTAATGTTATTTCCTTTAAAGAAAAACACTTATAAAACACCATATCACCTATGTTTATAAGTTTTTCTGGCAGATGTACATTTTTCAGTGAATTACATCCATAAAAAGCTAGGCTCTCTATTTCTTTCATCTCACTTCCAAATATTACCTGATTCAATTTTTTACATCTGTTAAATGCTGCTTTTTCTATTTTAGTAAGTGACTCCGGCAAATCTATACGTATGAGCTTTAAACAATTTTCAAATGATGATTCCCCAATATATTCTAGCCCCTCAGGAACATTGATTGTCTGTAAAAGAATACAGTCAGAAAATGCTTCTTCATGAATTTCTCTTATAGAATCTGGTAAAATCACTTTGCCCACGGCTTCATTACCAGCAAATGCTTTTTCACCAATGATCGCTATACCTTCTGGCACAACCACCCTTTCTTCATTTCCTCTGTACTGTATCAATGTAGTTCCACTAATAAAAAAGTTATTTAGTATCTGTGAATGAATTGTGCGTACTATCTTAGGAATACTTTCATCAGATGTATCTGGCAACCCTTTCAGTTCATAGGTACTTCCATCAGATAACGTAACATATTTTAGTGATGTACAGTTTTTAAAGGCATCCTTACTTATATTTACATTTTCATTAGCAAATTGTATCCTTTCTAAGTTAATGCAATTTCTAAATGCCCTGCTTCCAATATAAGTCAATGATTCAGGCATCTTTACAGACACAATGCCTTTTCTATTAAAAAAACAGCTCTTTGCAATGCCTGCTATTCTATTTGGTATCTCCAAATCCTTCACATTGACAAGTAATTTTATCAATATACCATCATGAATCTCCATCATTCTATATATATCAACTGCAATTGCTTTAACTACAGCATGTACATTAGAATGTGAAGAGATGACTTCGATCACACTATCAATATTACAAATAGTTCCGTCCGATAAGCTGATCTTAGAAATTCTGCTGCAGCCTGTAAAGATATCGGATATACGTGATGTATCTAAGTCTTTTGAAATTTCTATTTCTTTTAAATTCACATTATTTACGAATACCTGCCTGCCTAGATATATCACTCCTGGGATAGAAACATATTCAAGACTATCACAGTATAAAAACGCACAATTACTAAGACTTTTAACTTCATCAGATAACTTTGCACTATGTAGCGAATGACATCTATGAAAAGCATATTCTCCTATATGAGTGAGTTTTGAAGGAAAGTTGATTTTTTTCAAATTTTTACATCCCTTAAAAGCAGTGTCCATAATCTCCGTTATAGTTTCAGGAAGAACAACTTGTTCAATAAATGTACATCCCTTGAAGGCTCCTTTGCCTATTACCTTAACATTATCAGGAACCTTAACAAAGGAATTTTTAAGTGTATATGATTCTAAAATTCCATCTTCAATAATAAATCCATGTTCCATTAATCAATCTCTCTCTCTTTATAAAAAATTTTTCTTATAATGTATTCAAGTTCTGATATATTACCAGATTTATATAATTCTTGTTTATACTTTTTAGTTCCTTTTTCTGTCCTCATACAAAAAGAAACAAGTCTTTTGATGTAAGAAAGTGTGAATGTCTCGTCATAATGCTTTGATGTTAAATCAATCTGCTCAGATATTATAGTATATTTATTCTTTTGTATTTCTTTGTGTGTAAGTTCACTGAATATAAATGGATTTTCAAGAGCATATCTCGCAATCATCACGCCATCTGCGCCTGTAAGATTCATCATTTTTTCAGCATCTGGTACCGAAAATATACCCCCATTAGCAATTACAGGTATTCTAACCACCGACTTTGCTTGTTCTATCTGGTCGAAATAAGGAGTTCCACTATACATCATATTCCTACTTCTGCCATGTATAGTAATCATGTCTGCTCCAGAATCTTCACACATTTTTGCAACTTCTGCTGAAATCATTTTATCTTCTCTAATTCCTACACGAATTTTAACAGTAATTATCTTTCCACTCTTCTTACAGCCTTTAATAATAGAGGATGCTTTTTTTAGATCTCCAAGAAGTGCACTTCCTTGTCCACTTTTGAACAAATTGGGCACTGGACAACCCATATTAATATCTATTATATCGAATTCTTCAAAATAATTACTTCTTGCCATTTTCTCCATTATTCTTGGATCAGAACCTACTAATTGAGTAGCCTTTACCTTTTCTTCTGCTGTTGTAAAAAGTAGTTTTTGCGTTGCTTTATCCTTATATCTAAGTGAGTTACAATTTACCATTTCTGTATAACAAAGTCCTGCCCCTAGCTCACTGCACAGAATTCTAAAAGGATAACATGTATATCCTGCAAGCGGTGCCATAAGAACATTACATGGTATAATTATATTGCCTATTTTTAATTCTTTTATCTCCAAATGCTGCTATCTCCCTTACAAATATATTTGTATATTCAAATATTATTTTTATATATACAATGTTAACCCTACTGTCAATAGGAAAGTATGAACCTATACTGAGTCTATACTTCCCTAGAAACCAAAATATTTATCTTATTATTTTATCATAAAAAAGGATAATTCGTAAAAAATTGTAAGTATGTATTTTGAGAACATTTTTTAATTTACTAAATCCAGTAATAGACTTTTATCATTATACAATTACAGAAATATTTATATGTCGTATCCTATCAATATAAGGAAACCGAACGACCCAATACCCACATAAAAAAGACAACCTAATTTTAAATTACATTGCCTTTTTCTTTATTTCATAAAATATAGTGCGAATATATATTGTCCTACATTTTTATTAGTGTATATTCCGCCTACATATTTTAAAAGTTTTTACTTATGGTACAGTTCAGCGTAACGGGTGTAAGTGCGGTTTTCAAGAAGATCCCTTAATTATGATTTATTAATGAAGGCCGTATGATCTAAACCAGAAATCATACGGCCTTCATTAATACCCTAAAACGTATTCAGAATACATCTTTTTCTACCAACAGTCGAACACTTACTACAGCTGACACAACGTGATTTTTCCTGACCCTTTTTTAAACGTGTAATAAGGTCTGGTTCAGTGATAAATGGTCTAGACAATGAAACCATATCTACACCTGATGTTAATACAGTTTCCATATCATTAAAGTTTCTTACACCACCAACAACCATAGTCGCGATATTCCTATCACCTTTGATCTCAAGGGCGCTATCCAAGAAATAATTATGATCTGAATATTTCTTCGTTGCGAAATCTGAACCACTGAATTCAACCGCTTCTATACCAAGCGCCTCAAGCTGAAACATCATGTAATCTAGATCGTCATTATACGTAGCAGTTTCTATCAGATCATTGGAATCGATCTTTATGAATACTGGATAAGCTTCACCACAGGCTTCTTTAATTTCTTCCAATATCTCGCGTACAATTCTAAATCTGTTTTCTGAGCTTCCGCCATAGTTATCCGTACGTTTATTGATAGATGGCTTCAGGAATTCGCATAAAAGATACCCATGAGCAGCGTGTAATTGCACACCATCCATTCTTGATTTCTGTGCACGCACAGCGGATTCAACAAAATCACTTTTCACTCTAGTAATTTCATCAATCGTCATCTCTCTTGCAACTCTACCATCTTCTAAATCAAATTCAGACGGTCCGAATGGATCTTGTGAATAAGCTTGGATACCAGCATGGTTGATTTGTGCAATAACCTTTGTGTCGTTCGGCTCTACAATTTCCTTGATTTTTTTTGCATATTTAGCATGATCGTCATTAATCAGTTCATTTGAGCCCGGTGCAACAATACCGTCCTTTGAAACGAAAAACTGACCTGCAATAATGAGCCCGATTTCATTGGATGCCAATTCATCATACATTTTAAGCTCATCTTGGCTGATGGTCCCATCAAGATTACCAAGCATACTATGCGTCGCTGATCTTACAATTCTATTCTTGATTGTCATGTTTCTTAGCTCTAGTGCTTTAGATACTTGCAGATTTTCGAAATTCATAATACTCATCTCCTTATTTGTTCACCTTTATTGGTTTATTTAATTAATATGTTTCAAAACTCGATTTATTTAGACCGGTCTGCTTAAACCGTGTAAAAATATAACCATTTTACTTTAAGTAAAATGGTAGTACATTACTAATGAAGTTGTTGAGTGGCAACTCTGAATTCTCATATTTCATCCTCAATACTGCACCATGATAGTTATCATAAATCATATGTGTTAATCGAACAGGATCTATTTGATTTGAAATGAGTTCCAAGGTCATTGCGCTGTCAATCCATTTTGCTATGAAATCTTTGTGCATATCTATACTGCTATGAATTAACTCGATAATGGCCTCATTTTCCACACCATCTGAAACAATATTCATCATTGGACATGTTCTAAGGTTGCCCTTATTGAAAAAGAAATCATTCGCAATAGAATAATACTTTGTAATCTTCTCAATCGGATTCAGAGTGCTATCATTATCTATCTGTTCTAAAATGAATTTTACTTTTCTGCTGTAAAGCTTTATTGCTTCGATAACAAATGCATCTTTGTTTTCAAAGAAATTATAAAAGGATCCTTTTGGAATCCCGCAAGCTTTTAATACGTGTTGAACGCCTAACCCTGAAAACCCCTTCATCGTTAGAATTTCAACACCAGATTGCAAAATTTCCTCTCTATTGTATTTTGACATATTCCCTCCTAAACAAATATAAGACCGGTTTACTTATATACTACTTCTTCTTTCGATAATTGTCAATGAAAATTTATACAATTATCATTGACAATGAATAAAGGATAAATTAAAATATAAGTAAACCGGTCTAATGCTTATGGTGATGTATTACCATTTTACTTATCATAAGCTGAAGTGGTTATATTTTTACACCATATAAGTAGATCGGTCTATTAATTAATGTATTTAGTAAGTACCCGCTATTGATGTTCATAATGTTAAGGAGGAAATTAAGGAACTAACCATTAGTAAGGACATTGGGGCTTCTTTGAAGCCATGAATGCTTCTGGTAAATAGAAGATGAGGCTGTTGTAATTCGAGTTTCTGTATAATTGAGGATCTGTTTTTACAACTCCTCAGGAAAAGATTACTATATCAATCTAAAAAATATAAATGAAAATAGGAGGCTTATAATGAGTCAATCAAAAAAATATCCAATAATTGATATCAACAAACATTTACAAGAAAATTGGACAGAACAAGAAACAGAAAATGCAAAAATCGTCGTGGACTTTTTTCAACATTTGATGAATGAACATGACTTTGACTACACAATGGAGAAATACGGTAATGTTCCATACACACAACACAACAGAGCTATACCAAATGAAATGTCTGGACTTATTAGCTATGTGAAAACACTGACCAAGAGATTCCCTGAGTATTCTTTTGATGTGAAGCGAATATATGCTGATGGTGATTTCATCCTCTTGCATAGCCATACCACAATGATGGCGAAACACAGGGGCAATGAGAAAAAAGGATTTATTATTACTGATACATTTCGATTAAAAAATGGAAAACTGGTAGAGCACTGGGATGCAATCCAACCAATTGACACTTTCTCAAGACTCTTGTTCTTAATGACAGGCGGAAGTATAAATAATAACAATCCAACTTTCTAACAAACTTATGTAGATAAAAGACCATCTCATTAAGAGATGGTCTTTTATTCAAGTACATTTCATAAGATTTGAACTCATATATGTGGTAAGGTTCACCTCTCTTAATTCTAAATACTTACTTACTCAATATTCTATATTTCAATATACTTACATATTTTAATAGTTAAAATAAAAAAAGTGTTTATAGATGCCCCACTCGTGATGATAATGGAATATCTAAACTTATATTAGAAAAAAGTGAAATAGAAAGTACAATTCTAAATGACCTTATTAGTATTTTTAATGAACAAAGTTTTAATAACCTTTGGACTATATACAACAATAAACTATTAACTATAGAGAAACCAAATCTAATTATATCACAGAAACTACTTGATGAAAAAATAACAGAGAAATAATCTCAAAAATTAGATATTAAAAGAACCTCATCAACTACTACTGATCAAAGTATTAAATATTCACTACAAAACAATAAGTTAACATTCTCTTATATATATTTTTTTAACACCTTATAATAACCGTTTAAACTCTTTATCATATAATATCAATAAGATTTTTCTTTTCATACAAAATACTCGATCATAAAATAGATGTCAATACAAGCCAAAACTTATATTGTATAATAACAGTAAATAATGTCCTATAGCTATAATGAGCCCAACCGTCCCAATACCCACATAAAAAAGACAACCTCATTTTAATAAGATTGCCTTGATTATTTTAAAATCACCTATTTTTCTATAATGTATTTGGGATCAATAGAGTCTACAAGCCAAATCGTATCATTTGCATGATAGAATTTCACTCCATCTATTGATGCTTGTTTTGCATTAATTTTAAGAATGATTGGATTTTCAGCTCTCCTTTTTCCTACTTGTATTGCTGTTTCAGTATCTGAAGATAGATGTACATATTGTCTGCTTTTAGGAATAAGTCCTTTTTCTCTTATTGATTCGATAAAATATTTAGGTGTTCCGTGATATAAAACATCAGGTGGTATTTTATCAGCTTTTACTATTTTTTGAGGTGTAGAATGTCCATATAATGCTCTAATCTTACTATTATGTATTTCATGTCTCTTTTTATCTGATTTTTCAATCATAATTTCTAAATCTTTTCTATCTAAAGATTTCCATTTTCTATCACATCTTAATGATTCAATCAATTGATCTATATCAACCCAGCCATTTTCATCTAGTTCTAATTCATATTTCCATGGCTCATGCCTTAAAGCAAAAGAAACTTCTTTGCTTAGTTTCATATAATCCATATATATCACTTCCTTATACAAAAAAATATACTAACAATAACTAATATTATTTAAATTAAATGTCCTATTTACTATTTCTTCTTCATGATGAAATTCTATTAAATACTTATTATGATGACTATAAATCCATTGGTCTCCTCCAATAGCGTTAATATTTTCAATGGCACTCATAGCACTTTTCAAGTTTGTTCTAATAACAGGGTAGTTCCCATATCCCCAACCAAATCATTTTGTACTTCTAACTCTGTTTGTATATAAGATATGATTTCTAATATGTCCCTTACTTCAAATTTATTCTCTAATTTATCCCAATCAACCCTTCCCCAACTAACGAAAGGAAATTCATTTTGTAAGTTTTCATATATCTCCTCTGATTCACTGTCTTATGGAATACATACAGAATATGATAATTCCATATTTATATATAAATATGGAATTATTCAATCATTTCTTCTGCGGAATTAATATCTACTGTAAGATCAATGTCAGTAAATTTATGCTGTAATTCTTTAAGAAAACAAATAAACTTTCTACTTTGAAATTTATAAGCAATATCTTCAAATATTTCACTTATCCAATATACTTCATCACTAGAGCAGTTCTCTAAAAACTGTTTTGTAGCTTCTTCATCCACAGACAATAATTCTGTTAATTTAACCCAATATTTTTCAACAATTGGGTCATTAGGATCTAAACTAGCCCTTTCATATATAAGTTGCTTTACATTTCTATCATTTATCATAAATCCTCCAATTAATTATTGCATATTATTAAACTCTTACATAGAATTAGAATAGTTATTCTAAAATCAAAGTAACATTTTCATTATCTTCAATTATTTCCAATAACCAACCAAATACAGTTGTCCCTTCGCATTTTTCTATTTTTTGTAAATCTCTTTTTACAGCTTCTACATTTTTATACCTCTTTGTTAGCTAATTTCTATACTTCATTCAATGACTAGCTACTTTTCTATTTTAAAATTATACTTCTCACATACTATTTCAAATACATCATCATAGGTCTGTATTAAATAGCTCTTTAAATTACTTCCTCCTACTTTCTTTGCAGTATTTAGCAATTCTGACTCTTTTATTTCTACAAAACTACCTTCATACCAGTTATCACCTTTCAATTCGCAATATATATCTAATTCAGTTGAGTTAAATGCAAATACACCTTGGAACTCTAATGAAAATTTAATAAATGACTCATCATCAGTTCCACTGCAACAAGCTCCATTTATTTCTCCAACAAATTTTAATTTCCTTTTAGCATAGTTATGATTAATTTCATCTAAATAAATAGCATCTCTTCCGTAAATACATCCTATTTTTGTTTCTATTAGATAATTCTCCACCTTTTCGCTCTCCTTATTTTTTAAATGCCTCTTCACTATTGACTAATAGCAGTCCCAATATAAATACCATTTCCCATCACTATTGGATTTGAGAATGTATATATTTCCATTATCCCCAACCATAAACCTTGGTTTTTCTTCAGATGTTATCTGAAATATATATTTATATTCATTTGAGCAAGGAGATTGAATATATGATGCATAACCTCCTACCTTTGTATTATTATAACTATCATATTCATCAAAAAATTGTTCACTTAATTCATCATCATCATTTATCTCACTCATGTCAAAGTATTCCCACATCTCTTCCCAACATGGAAAATCCTCTTCAGGTGAAGCATACCACTTAATCTGAAATGTTCTATATAAATCACACTCTTTAGGCGTTTTTTGTATTTCTAATCCATCTAAGGTTTTATACTCTCTCAATAACCAGCCTTCTCCATTTTGAGCCATTATTCTTGATGGTAGCCTTTCCTTATTAATGAATACTTGCACTATTTCAGCCTCTCCAAAGTGACTTATTCCACCTGGAACCTCTGATACCTTAATTTGAATAATAGGCACCATAGAACCATCTTTATCTTTTGGCCAACCATTCTGATTATCAATAAAAAAGTTTCCACCAAACCAACTTTTAATATTAGGCTCTGGTCGAAATCCTCCTATTTTCGCCACTATTGTTTTTTTACCTATTGAATCTATTTTATTAAATATACCTCTCACTATATATTACCTCCATATTATTTTTCCTCTTAATTTCATTTAGCATATTTTTTCTATACCTATTAAAATATCTTGTTGCTCTTTACTCCTAATCTTTCTATTTATTTTCTTTTAACTTGTATAAGTCCAGATTCATTTTTGAAGCCTTTTATCAATCTAATCCCTGCTAACAATAATAATATTATCAGCATATATAAAATTCCTGTATTAAGTTCTATTCGCCTTCTGCACATTCCTCTGCTTCAATCCATATAGAATAATCTCTAATACTAATTTATCATTTCTCCCCTATCTCATTTCATAATGTCTAGAAAATACCGTAATTCCTTGTTTTATGATCTAACCTCATTATTCATTATCTAATATTCTACTATGAATTAGGCATTTTTCTATGTATTAACCTGAAATGACCCCTTATAGGCATTTTTTATTTTAATTATACAATATTTTACTATTAAAAGAATATTAAGGATTCTATATTTAGTATAGATTTTTACACAAATTATATCTAAAACAATATTTACCATATATAGCATTATTCTAAACAATTAGGTGTACACATATAATTTAATAAATAGTCTCATATTATGAAACTATCAATAGGCATTCACTCTTATATATACTAATATATATTAAAAAACTTATACTCACAGTTTGGACTCTTTATCATATAATATCAATAAGATTTTTCTTTTCATACAAAACACTCAATCATAAAATATATGTCACTATAAGTGGAACGAAAACTTATATTGTATAACAAAGACAAATAATGTCCTGTAGCTATAATGAAACCTTCCACCCCTACACCAAAGAATTTTTTATGCATGTAGACAAATGACTATACATTAGCAAACATTTTACTTCAAAATGATTTGGACTTACTAAATCCTATTACAATATCCATGGCACAAATAATCATTCTTCATTAAATGATCTATACAGATAATCAACCTCCAAAATCATAAAATCTATGTATCACCTAATTTAAAATGAGGATAATTTAAATGTTAGCTACTTTTGATTAATCTTTTACTATGAAACTCAGATTGTATTGTTTAAATATACGTTAAGAAACTTCGTTGTTTGACCGCAAGGGAGTTTGAGAAGTTTTAGGATATTTAATAAGATACAATCTTTAGTTTTATTAAAAGATTAATTTAAGTAGCGTTATTTCAATTATCCTCATTTTCGCTTAAATACCTTTTTATGATTACATAGAAAAAAGAGATGTTAATTACTTAAAATTAACATCTCTTTATAAACTCATTCTTATATTCATTACTAAAATTACTGTATTTCAGAAATAGAAATATCTTTATCAGTAAATCTTAAAACTTCAATGCCTGTTAATGTGTCTTCACCATCACGATTCATTTTATCTTTAACAATAATGTTATTATCTTTTTTTATTATCTCATAGTCTACAGAATCTCCAGTAAACTGAACTGTATCCATTCCTTCTCTTCCATCAATTTTATTATTTCCACTATTACCTATCAAAACATTATCTTCCGAGTTACCAATTAATCCTGTGTTTTTATTTCCTAATAATCTTGCATTTTTTAGATATTTTGATTTATGTGTATAAGGTTCTTTTTCATCATAGTACATTTTAAAAGTACCACTAAATTCAGAATCAACTCTAGCCATATATGTTATATAGCTTGGTAAAAACTCACTTACTACCTTATATCCCATAGGATCATTCTTTTTAATATCTTCTCTAGTCTTTGAAGTATAAATTCCCCACATACCACCCTTATTTTCTGTATATGGTGCCCAAAGTCCATAATAAGAATCTACTACAGATGCTAAATATTCTTGTTCAAGACTCCCTTCCTTTTCAAGTTCTATTAACCAATCCTTTGACCCAAGTCCCCACAAGCCTTTTTTACCCCAATCATTTTTATTTTTAGGAAGTGAATTTTTCATAGCCTTGTAAATTTCTTTTTGTAAATTTGGAAGTGCTCCTGGATTACTTTCTAGTCCAATACCATAATCATGAACCATGTGAAGTATCTCTTCATAGGCTGCATCTCTGTGCTCATAGTCATTTTCTGTATACCATTTACTTCCTACAGTAACCACTTCCATTTGATATAGAGGTTGTCCTTGAAGTGCTCTTTCTGAAATATTAGATTCTCCATCAGCCCCATTTGGCATAACTAAAACTGCACCATTTTCAGCCATTTTGTTTGCAACTTCACCTTTTTTATATTGTCCAAAATCCTCTAGATAAAAACTTAATTGATTATATGCTTTTAAGATCTGTTCATCTGTCACTTTATCTTGCGCTGCAATTGTAATAGTTTTTCCATTTGGTGCTACATATTGAATATATTTAGAATAGTACTTCTTATACACTCCACCAAGCTTAGAAGTATCTCTTATAATATCTTTAGTACTAATATATTCTTTATAATTTGGATTTGAAACCTCAATATGCTTTTTAGTATTGTTCTCTTCTTCATGTATTGCACCTGATACTGAACTGTTATTAGCTGTACATCCTGTGCAAAGTAACGCTGCACATATAATTTTTATAAGTATTTTTTTCATATTTCTCTCTCCTTTTAATCAAAAGTACTTCTACCTTAAATCTAGTTTAGTTGAATAACTATATCCATCTAAAAAATATTTATTTTCTCTTGAATTCAAATTTTACTTATTAAAACTATCCAAAGTTTCTTTAGATGGTACCGTCATAATTTTCGGTATATTCATTTCAAACAGATTATAAGCTGAAGGTAACGATTCTTTGAGTATTTCTCTATTTTTTAGCATCCATTCTTCTTCTCCAAGTCCATAAGGTTCTTGAATGTTCCATGCAGATGAGATTACCCAATAAGCAAACTCTTGGATTAAGATACGTTCTTTTGTACTACCTTTAGGTATATCTTCATATCCATCGATATTATAATACTTTTTATCAATTGCTTCCTTCATACTCTTGTATACAATAGAGTCCTTTGTAAGTCCCCATTCATCTGTCAAGGCATAGTGAAAACCTACATCTGTAACTGTATGAAGGATATGTTCAACCACCTCCAACGTTTGGTGCTCACTACCTTCCATGATGATGTCACATATACTGTTTTCTCTTTCAAGTTTGGAGAAGGCTTCCTTTTCTTCTGCTGATGCTAAGTTAAACTCTCCTTTTACTACTGGTAGTAATGCATTATATTTATATAAATTTTGTAGTACTTTCTCTTGTAGCTTTAAATCCATACCTTCTTTTTGTATAAACATTTCTTTCATTGTTTTTGCAACTTTTAACATAAATTCGTCTGATACATTATCTTTTGCAACAAAAGTTATACCATAGACTACCATTTTTTTAGTAAAGGGCTTATACTCATTGGTTTGAATAATCCCACTGTCTTCATATATATTATTAGCCAACTCTTTTCCAGATTCTTTTAATACAGCTCTACCAATATGTGTTTCTTTTAGTTCTGATTCTTCTACTATTGAATTTTTATTCGTGGCACATCCCACACAAAATACAGCCAAACATAAAAGCAATACAATTATTTTTTTCATAACTTACTAACTCCTTTTCATTAATTTAAACCAATTATATGTGACTCTTGATAAGAGTATATTTAAATCATATATCCATCATGTATCCACATGCTTACTATAAAAAGTTTTTCATAAAAAAAGAAACCATGCTTAATATGGTTTCTTTGAGGTTCAATTAAGTATAATTATTTATAACATCAATATTTCATCTTTAGTGAAAAATAAAATTCTACTCCATTATTTATATTTTTAACACTATAATCGGATTCATGTAATTCTAGGATATTCTTTACTATTGTAAGCCCTAGACCACTTCCACCCAAACTTCGATTTCTTGATTTTTCGGCTCTATAAAACCTATCCCAGATTTTATCTAAATCCTTAGAATCAATTAGAACTCCATAGTTTCTGATATAAACATATAGATTATCTTTTTGAAGTTCTGAAGTTACCTCAATTCTTTCACCATTAGGCGAATACCTTACTCCATTACTTAAAATATTAATCATAACTTGCTCAATCTTACTTATGTCTCCAATTACTATTCTATCTTCTATTCCAAGTTCAAAGCTCATACTTTTATCTTCAAATTGCTTCTCAAATTTGCTCATCAAAACTTCAATAAACGGCTTGATTTCAAATTCACTTACGTTCAATTTATAACTACCTGTTTCAAGTTCGGATAACTCAATCGTCTCAAGTACAAGTCCATTAAGTTTATCAATTTCATCTGAAATTACATTTATATAATACTCTGGTTCTTTTTCATAAACACCGTCACTTATAATCTCTAAAAAACCAGATATAATACCAAGAGGTGTCTTAAATTCATGAGATAGACTAGCTAATAAGTTTCTCATTCTTTCTTCATTTTCTGCTTTTTTGATTGCTTCAATAGCCAATTGTTCATTTGATGATTCTAATTTTTCAATAGCTGTTGACAAATTATTTGAAATATTATTTAAACTATCAGACAAGATGCTCAATTCATCATTTGTACTTATATCTGTCCTTTTTGTAAAATTAAGTTCCGATATACTCTTAGCTGAATCTATAAGCTTTATTAAGGGATTTGTAATCCACTTAGAGTAAAAATATACAAGTACTAAAACTAACGCTAGCTGAAATATAAAAATATAGTAATAATATCCGTTTAATATTTGAAATGCATCGTGAATGTTTTCAAGAGTAAATAGTGAAAATGCATAGGTTGAATTACCATCTGCCCCTACTACTTTTTTTGCTAATACGACAATCAGTAAGCCTGAGTATTCTTCAGTAAACTCATAGCTACCTTCTTTAAAGATTTCCTTAACATTTTGAGGATTTTCACTCTTTTCAATCAAATACCTTTTTACTTCGTTAAATAATTTTTCTTGCTGATAACTTAAAACCCCTTGATCTCTAACAACAAAGTTTCTAGCTATTACTTCACCACTTATTTCAACAATGTCATGAGGATTTTTTTTATATAATTCATCCCAAGTTGCATATCCTTCATCGCTTACAAGTGAAGTATTCATTTTTTTTATTTCTAAAGGATCTATAAAATTTGTACCTTTAATACTCATACCTATAACTTCAATTGATTCTCCATCCTTTATTTTATTATTGAGATTTCTAAAATTCCCTTCTTCATCAATTAGGAAATCTATAATAATTTTAAGTTCTTTTCCTCCACTATCTCTTATAGTTATATAATTAAAACCTTTAAAAAAAGACTCATTTAAAACTTCATCATTTTCATTTAGAATAAGAATTGAAGCTCCATTTTCATTTTGATAATCCATAGCTTCTTGATTTAACTGTGCACCCGTCCACTTATGATTATTGTAATCTTCACAAAGCTGCTCGAAACTCTTTTCAATTTTAGAAATTTTCATATTTGAATATATATCTTCTAAGAAAAAATTTTGAAGCACAAGTTGAATAAACATAACTAAAACAAATATACCTACTATAGTTAAAAATATTTTTTTTACAATACTGTTAAGCATATTCGTTTACCTCAAATTTGTAACCAACAGATATTACTGTTTCAATAAATATAGAATAGTTTTCTAATTTGTTCCTTAACTTTTTAATATGATTATCAACAACTCTAGTTTCTCCCTCAAAATCATATCCCCATACATTTTCTAAAATTTTGTTTCTTGTTAGAGCAATTCCTTTATTGATTACAAGGAATTCAAGTAATTCAAATTCTTTTGGAGCAAGTCTGATCTTCCTCCCATTTATAAAAACCTCTCTACCATCCAAATCTATTTTAAATTTATTATATATATAAACTTTTTTATCATTTTCCTCTCTAAGTCTTTCAAATAGTCTTTTAATCTTTGCTATTAGAATTTTTGCTTTAAAAGGTTTCGTTACATAGTCATCTGCTCCAAGTTCATACCCTTTTATCTGATCCATTTCTTTTTCTATGGCAGTTAATATAATAATTGGTACTGTTGACTTTTCTCTAATTATTTTACAAACCTCAAAACCATTTAGTTTAGGCATCATAACATCAAGCACTATAAGATCAATTTTATTTTCTTTAAATTTTTCTACAGCTACTTCACCATTATAAGCTTCAATAACTCTATATCCTTCTTTTCTTAAATATAAGCTAATGAATTCACGCATTTTACTTTCATCCTCGACAACTAGTACATTTTTTTGCATAATATCACCTCGTAAGAATTAAAAATATATCACAATAATAACTTCTATTTTATCATTATGACATATTTTTATCATCTTTATCTTCTGTTAATTTGTTGTTTTTGAGAAATTCTAATATTAGATTATACTTTTCTTTAAATTATTCAAAAAAAATATCCCATTACAGGATATTTTACACTTTCAGCTTATTATAATTCTAATTTTTTACCATCTCAGCAATTGGATAACTGTTTGACAATATTATTTCCTTAATATTCTTTTGAAATCTTTCGTATCTAAAGCAACAGTAATCGAGGAAATCATCTCCATTATAGTGTCTAATCATTGCCCACACCATCCAAAGTAAATCCTGTGCTAACATATAGCATTTAATTTTTAATATTTCAGAAGCTGAGGGAAACTGACCATAATAATCCAAAAGTAGATATGAAATTGCTTCTTCATTAAGTTTTGATTCAAGAATATAAGAAGCTACATCCCAACTTGGATCATTCATTCCAGAATATTCCCAGTCTATTAAATAAATTCTTCCGTTATCATCCATAATAAAATTTTCTGGTACTGTATCGTTATGACATGGTACCAAAATTGTATTTTTTATATTCTTATGACTAAAATCAATTAGCTGTTTTTTTAATTCAGGATAATCAAAGAAAAAACTTCCCTTTAGATCTCTAATAATCTGTTCGTACTTATTCAACTCCACCTGCCAATCAAAGACATTATGAAAACTTTTTTGGCTAGTATGAGTTTTTTTCATTAAATTAGAAACAGCTTTTATATTTGTTATAGCACATGGATTAGTTTGAGCAATATTATTACTATTTTCAATATACTCACTAATTTTAATACCACTAATCTCATCAAAGTAAATACATTTAGAATTCAAACCTAACTCTGATGCAATTGTATTATTAACTTTCTCATTTTTTCGATCAATCATAACATCAGTCATACCACCAGGTTGTCTAATAACATAGTCTATACCGTTTATATTCATAATATAGTTGTAGTTAGTAAGTCCACCTGTAAAGCGTGATCTATCAAAATTTATGCTATCATCATTAAAAACTAAACGTAGTTTTTTTTGAACTAATTCTTCCATTTTCATCAGTATTTCCACCATTCATATTTTAGTCTGTTATTTTTTAATAAAACAAAACTCGATTTTATAGAATTAACCTTCTGTGTAATATGATTATAGCACACTTCTAATTGATTAGCTTTATCATAATAATAAATATACCTTTTGTAAAAGAAAAAATGACAAAATCACAATTTTTAGGTAACTATTATACAATAAAAACAATATTGTACAATTTCTAATTTTAACTAGATACAATTGTACTAAAATTATATATTTAATCTACAATAAACTGATTATTATGTATGATATGATCAATAATAGAAATTAACCTCAAACACAATATATTTCATTAAATTTTGTGCCTTAGAGTAACGAAAGGAATGATTATAATTATGGAAGATAAATTCAAACTTAAGTCAAAAGTTTATTTTAATAAAGAATCAATACATTTTTTAGAAGAAATTAATGGGACTCGAGCTTTTATTGTATCGGATTCTATAATGGATGAGCTTGGGTATCAACAAAAAACCATTGATTGCCTAAGTAAAGCTGGAATAAGCTCTGTTGTTTTCTCAGAGATATGCCCTGACCCAGATGCAAATGTAATTGCTAAAGGTATAAAATCCTTCGAAGAAAGTAATGCAGATGTAATAGTTGCAATTGGTGGAGGATCAGCCATCGATTCCGCTAAAGGAATTCTGTATTTTACATGGAAGCTTAGAAGTTCAAATGGTCAAGATATGAAAAAACCTCTATTTATAGCAATACCTTCCACGAGCGGAACAGGCTCAGAAGTAACAGATTTTACAGTTATCACTTCTGGTCAGGAAAAAGTATGTATTGTCGACGAGTTTATCGCACCAGACATCGCAATACTAGATTCTACATGTATTCAGCACGTTCCACAACGTATAGTAGTAGATACAGGAATAGATGTCTTGGTTCATGCCATTGAAGCTTATGTTTCTACTAAAGCCACTGACTTTACTGATGCTCTTGCAGAAAAAGCAATCAAACTTGTATTTGAAAATATTGAAAAACTTTACAAAGATACAACTGATTCCGATGCAAGAGATCGTATTCAAAACGCTTCTTGTATGGCTGGAATGGCATTTACAAATGCAAGTCTTGGTATTAATCACAGTCTAGCTCATGCCTTAGGCGCTACATTTCACATTCCTCATGGAAGATCTAATGCTCTTTTGCTTAATGCAGTTATGGAATATAATTCAGATTTCGTTAAAAGTAAAAACGATTATGCTATGGAAAGATACTCAAAACTTGCAATCCAACTACAACTTCCAGCCCGTACACGCCGTGAAGGAGCTGTTAATTTTATACAATCTGTAAGTAAACTAAAAAAAATGCTTAAAATAGAAGATAATATTCGCTCTCTTCGAGTAGATAAAAATGAATTTGAAGCCGCTATTGAAAATATGGCACAAGCAGCGCTACTAGATAGATGTACTCTAACAAATCCAAAACAACCTACTAAGGAAGATTTAATGAATATTTATAGAAAATGTTATTAGTAGACAGAAAATTGATATATTGATTAAAATCCCAAATGGCTAAAATCTAAAAATAGGTTTTAGCCTATATTTTTACAATGTTTCCCATGAAATCCCAAGGCAAATCATTTACTTTTACATTATTATACATTATAATTTAAAGTAGTTCTTTGCAAAGTCTATATAGACTTTCTATTTAATATAAATCGAAATTAAACAAGGTCTTCATCTGAGTATAAATTATAAATCAGAAGAGGTGTAATAAAAGCATGCATAAGACTAAGAAAATGCTAAAGGAATTAATAACTTCAAATTTGTATACACGTTACAGTAATATTTTATCCTTATCAGATATCCCCCTGTTTTTAATTGATACAAATGGTGATATTTTATTCGAGTTTATACCTTCCCCCAATTTTTGTACCCGCGTATGCCAGGAAAACGTAGGTCAAATATGCCAGGACTACAAGTGTAGATTAAAGCCTGATACAGAGAATAGATTTGTATGTAGATACGGGCTTGAAAACATACTTTTGCCTATTATAGTAAATGATGAGACTGTAGGTTATCTAGCTGGTTTGCAGGTATATCTAAAGGAAAACGAATACCAAAGATATATGATTGATATTCAATCTTTTAGTGAGGATAACTTTCCCAAATTAGAGTATGTGGCTAAATCCATATCTTTATTAAAAACCGTAGAATCAAATAAAATTAAAATACATGAACAATTATGTGGACAAATCACCAAAGATATCTCTCTTGATTTATCCCAAAGTGTCAATGATTCATATTCTGATGTAGAAAGGTTGTCCATCGAAAAAGAAATACTAGAGAAAAAAATTATTGACTTAGAAGCCAAAAATATGTCTTTAGTAGTTAACCCCCATTTTTTATTTAATACCTTAAACTGCATTGCTCGGATTGCATATTTTGAAAATTCCCATACAACTGAAGAGCTTATCTATTGTCTATCTGATTTGCTTAGGTATAATTTAAAACAAGACTACCAGTTACATACCATAGGAGCTGAAATTGACAATGTTAAAAAATATTTATATATACAAAAGGTAAGATTTAAAAATCGTTTGGAATATGAAATTGATGTACCAGAGAATATTAAATCTTATAGGATACCAAACATGGTAATTCAACCTATACTTGAAAACGCTGTTATTCATGGCATAACACCCAAACGTGACGGTGGAAAAATATGCATATTTGGTGAAGAAAATAAAAATGAAATAGTCATTTCCATTACAGACAATGGTAGCGGTTTCTCTAAAGATGTTTTACAAAAAATACAACAATGTGAAAATAAATCAGGTCTAGGGTTTCGAAGTACAGATAAACGCTTAAAACAACATTATGGTGAACAATACGGATTAAAAATTGTAAAATCTGATTATAGTGGAAGTACTGTTACTATAACAATCCCTAGCCAACCTATTCCGAGGTGATTGCAATGAGCATAATCTTAATTGTAGAAGACGAAATACTTGAACAGGAGTTCCTAAAATCAATTGTACTTCAAGAAATTGTACAAGATGATACACTGTTAACCTGTGAAAGTGGAGTTCAAGCCATAAAACTTGCTAAGCAGTATAAGCCAAATATTATAATAATGGATGTATTAATACCTGAACTAGATGGTTTAAGTGCTATTGAAGAAATTAGAAAGTTTCTTCCTAATACATCTATCATTGTTTTATCCGCCTGCTCGGACTTTCACTATGCACAAAAGGCAATCAGATTACATGTTTTAGAATACCTATTAAAGCCTATAAAGCCAGCCATATTTAAACAAGTTTTTTGCAAAATATTAACCTCTATAGATAAATCTCAAGTTGAGTTAGAAGAAATTACTAAGAAAAAAAGTACAAACCATAAAGAATCTCGTCAATACTTTATGGAAGAATCAATAGAGTATATTAAAGAACATTTTATGGAAAAACTCACTTTAGAAATGGTTTCATCCAAAGTTTTTTTAAATCCTAAATATTTCAGTCGAGTTTTTAAAAAAGAAATGGGAGTAACATTTTCTGAATATGTAATTACGCTTAGAGTACAGCATGCCTGTCACCTATTAGAGAAAACTAATTATCCTGCTTATCGTATTTCAATAGAATGTGGCTTTTCAGATGCATCATATTTTAATAGAGTATTTTGTGGGCAAATGAATATGACTCCCCAAAGTTATCGAAAGCATGCAAATACATCTAAGTTAAAAAAATAAACCTATCGTATAAATACACTATAACAAATAAAGGGTAGATATTAAATATCTACCCTTTATTTTCTATTAATATACTATGTATGACTTTTTAAGTCCTATTTTGCGTCTGCCTTTTCTACCTTAGGTAAAATTGTCTCAACTTCCATGTGTGGACGAGGAATAACATGAACTGAGATTAATTCTCCAACTCTTTGTGCAGCTGCTGCTCCAGCATCTGTTGCAGCTTTTACAGCACCAACATCACCTCTTACCATTACTGTTACTAAACCACCACCAATATGCTCTTTACCAACTAAGTAAACATTTGCTGCCTTAACCATTGCATCTGCCGCTTCTATTGATCCTACTAAACCCTTTGTTTCTATCATTCCTAATGCATCATATTTCATCTTTATTTCCTCCTAAATTTTTATTTTATTATTTTAATTTTTGATGACGAATTAATATCCATAGCATTTGCTTCTTCTGTATCAACATGACACTCTAAAACAGAAGTATCATTTGCTCTAATAGCAACATTATTATAAATGCCACCTCTTGCTCCATTAACCTCAATTGAAACTATATCTCCATCATGCACACCCAATCGTTGTGCATCTTCACAATTCATGTGAATGTGTCGTTGTGCTACAACTAAACCCTCTGTAATTTGAATAGAACCCTTTGGACCAACTAATGTTATTCCAGGCGTACCATGCAAATCACCTGATAACCTTATAGGTGAGACTACACCTAACTTAAAAGAATCTCCTACTAAAACTTCTACCTGTGTCTTGCTGCGTACTGGACCAAGAATTCTAACTTTTTCAATTGCACCCTTTGATCCACAAATTGTTACTGTTTCCTTACAAGCATATTGTCCAGGCTGTGACAAATCTTTCATTTTTGCCATCTGATGTCCTTCTCCGAATAAGCAGTTCATATCTGATTGTGAGAGATGAACATGACGGTTAGAAATACCTACTGGAATTTCATCCGCGTCTTCTTTTTTTTCTGTTGAAGACATGTTAGCTTGGACAGCCTCCAGAAGAAGCTTTAAGACAGCTTCGTGATTGTCCATTTTAGTTGACTCCCTTCATAGATTTTACTATTTCATTCACTAGACTTAAAAGCTTTTCATTATCAGTACAATCTATATTCAATTCATTTAAAATAGAACTAGTATCACAACATGCTGCTTCACTCTTTGCTTCACAGCTATTAAGTTCAGGATAGTCAAAAGATGGATCATTTGAAGCTAATGTACTACACTCTTTTAATCCATATGCAACTCTTTTAATATTAATCAAATGCATTGGACTAACATTTTCAGAAACTGAACTTCCTCCCCATGTACCACAACCTAGCGTAAAGGAAGGTATAAGTCCAGTACTTGCACCTGTTCCTCCTTGAGTACCGCCTGTGTTAACTAAAATACGAGATGCTGGCTTTTTAGCGAACTTCATTACCATATCTCTATCTTCAGTATGAAGACTCATAGTGTGTCCTATACCATTTTGAAGTAATTGTATGCTAAGTTCACATGCCTCATGCCAATCTTTAACTGTATAAAAAGCAAGAACTGTTGTCAGTTTTTCATATGATAATGGATATTCCTCACCAACACCTTGTTGTTCTCCTATTAAAACCCTTGTGTTTTCTGGAATAGAAATTCCTGCTGCTTTGGCAATAACCTGAGGAGTTCTACCTACAAACTTAGCATTCATAGTGTGACCATTCTTAAATAATATCTTACAAACTTTCTGATTTTCTTCTGTTGTCATAAAGTATCCGCCCTGCTTCTTAAGCTCAGCTACTACCTCTTCACGATTACATTCTTCCACAATTATTGATTGTTCAGATGCACAAATTGTACCATTATCAAAAGTCTTACTTGACATAATGTTATTAACTGCTTTTTGAATATTAGCAGTTTTCTCTATATAAGCTGGTGAGTTTCCAGCACCAACACCTAATGCAGGCTTACCTGCACTATATGATGCCTTTACCATTCCGGGTCCTCCAGTTGCAATTATCATAGCAATATCATCATGTTTCATTAGCTCATTTGTAGCTTGTATACTTGGTGTAGAAATACTGCTTATAATATTTTCAGGTGCTCCTGCTTCTACTGCTGCACCGTTCATTAAATTTACAACCTCAAGTGTACATTTTAATGCTGAAGGATGTGGTGAAAATACAATTCCATTACGTGATTTAATAGCTATCATTGCTTTAAAAATAGCAGTAGATGTTGGATTAGTTGATGGTACAATACCCATTAATAGTCCCATAGGCTCAGCAATGTCAATCACCTTCTGATTTACATCTTCTCTAATAACACCAATAGTCTTCATATCTCTAATTTCATCATATAAAATAACAGAAGCCATATGATTTTTATAAGTCTTATCTTCAACTTTACCAAATCCAGTTTCCTCTACAGCCATTTTAGCCAGAGAAACTGCATTTGCCTTCACTACTTTAACCATGCTACATAAAATCTCATTAATTTGATCTTCAGTATACTCAGCAAGCTGATTTGAAGCAATTTTTCCCAATCGTGCAAGATCTCTTGCTTCTTGTACTGAGCGTAAATCTCTATCAATGTTTTGCAATTAAACTCCCTCCATTCTTTTTTCATAGTGTTTTAATTTATATTCTAGTTTTCTAACTTAATTATTCTTGTAATATTTTTTAAACTCTTCAATCAATAGTTTTTTACCTGCATTAGAGATACTCTTTCCTTTTATGCCAAATTCCTTATATTTGCGAGCTAACTTTCGAAGTTCTACGACCTTAAATTTTCTAAGAACTTCAATAGTTTTTTCTAATCCACATTTAAGTACCATATTATCTACAGTTTCTTTATTATGTAATTCACTGAAAATTATCTGTATAGAATCATTTTTTTCTTCTTTTGCTTCAGTTTCTGGTATTATAACTTCTTCAACTGCTGTTTCTTCTTCTAGTTCATTTTCTATTGTTCCAATTATACCGTTTAATTCTTCATGTGGTCGTGGAATTACATGTTGTGATATCAGCAATTTTTCATCAATTTTTCTAACTGCAGCTCCACCAGCCTCTACGGCTGCTTTTACCGCACCAACATCTCCAGTCACACAAATATAAACAAGACCCCCTCCAACATACGTCTTTTCCAAGAGATTTACATCTGCTGCCTTTAGCATAGCATCCGAACTCTCTATCGCTGCAACAAGTCCTTTTGTTTCAATTAAACCAAGTGCCTGCATTACATAATCCTCCCTAATTCTAGCTTATAAGATCTGCCCAGTTAGCTGGATAAGTAACATAGAATAGCTTAGCTTTATCATTAGATTCCCAAGTAACTTTTGAACCTGATGGAATATAGAGTACATCACCAGGATATGCTGTTAAAGCCTTACCACCAATAGTGACTGTTACACTACCTTCAATCACATAATCAATTTCTTCATAAGTGAGTTCCCAGTCAAATTTAGAATGATCAATAGTTAAGAATCCAGAACTCATAGAAGATTCATCTTTACTAATTAATTCTTGATAATATACCTTTGCATCAGGATTTCCAGTATCAAAAACATCGAACTTTACCGAATTGCCACGCACTACCTTCAAACCATTACAAGCACTTTCACACTCATACGGCTTAGGATTAGAAATTGAATCAAGCATTTCATTTAAAAGACCTTTGTCCATCATAATCTTCAATAACTTGTAAATCATTTCACTATCTAATCCACCTTCGGAGACTTTCATCTGCTCAGATACTTTTACTACTTCAGCTGGTTTTTGTTCTGTAGAAAACTCTATTTCACAAAATTTCGCTACATCTTTTGCTGATGGGGTAATAATTGTATTACTGTCAATATAAACTATTTTTTCACCTTGCTTTTTGGCAGCCTCAATATCTTTGGCACAAATCAATCTTTTCACTTTTTCACATCCTTTCATATAAAGTGAAACTTAATTTAGATGGAGTTTTTATTCCATCTGAATTTCTAGTTAAACTAATCCAGAAGCTATAGAATTCTTAGCTCTAGCTTTAAGAGGGTAGAGTTTTAGAATTCTTAGCTTTCGGATAAAGTGAAACTTAATTCAGATAGAATATTAGAGCAAAGACTCTATCAATACATGGGACGGCGAAGGTATAATCTCTGCATTTACTAAGAGACCATTATCCTTTGCAATAGCTTTTCCTGCTTCAACACCGGCTTGAACTGCAGCAACATCCCCAGTGAAAGTGAAGAATGACTTACCTCCCAATCCATTTCCCAAACGTAATTCTAATGCCTCTAATTCCGCTGCCTTAAGTATTGCATCAGCAGCAACAATCATAGTAGCTTGAGAAAAAAACTCGATGATTCCTAAAGCCTGAATACTCTCTGGCATAGTTGCACCTGTAATTGCTGGAAATACTTGAGGGCTAACATTTGGTATAACAATTGAATCAACCAAATATTCTTCTGCCACTCTTTCTCCAGTACTCACTGAATCATGAACTGATGCAACATCACCATGAACAATAGCAATATATTTACCAGGACAGCTAGAACCAGCTGTAACTATTTCCACATTAGAAACTTTTACCATTTGATCTGCTGCATATATTCCACGTGCAATACTTGTAAATTCAACCATTCCTATTGCGTTTGACATATTAGTCCCTCCTTATTACAATAAAATCCTTTTCAATTTCAACTATAGTTCCTGAGATACTTGTATGTATAGTTGCACCTAAACTCCCTTCAGGAATTTTGCCTATTTGTTGGCCTAACTCAACATAATCACCAACACAAACAATAGGAACTGCAGGTGCACCTACATGCTGTCTTGTTGAGATATGTATAAATTCTGGATTTACGTCAACTTCTGTCATAGGAGCTGGCTTATCAAAATTATACAAACCTAATCTAGCTATAAGACGTTTACTTGGAATCAAACGATATTCTCGACTTTTACGTACTTTAAATTCTGACTTTTTCGGTTTATATCTTATATTTTGCTCTGCTAGTTTATCTTTAAAATACATATTTGCAGATTTGGGGTAAAGTCCTGCGGGACATGAGAACAATTCACATAAATTGCATTGACAGCAAAGCTGTGCAATCTTTTGACCCTCAATATCTGTTAAATTATAATTTAAAGCATTCATCATCTTGTGTGGTTGTGTTTCATGTCCAAGAAGATAACGTGGACACATATCTGTACACATACGACACTGCTCACAAGAAGATCTATTAACTCTTCTCGCTTGTTCTAAGCTAACAGATTTCTTTCTCACCAGATGATGATCCTTTTTCAAAATTACAAATCCTTTACTTTTTTTAGTAACATATCCATCTAAGTTACTCATAACAGGACCCATCATAGGTCCACCATCAATAACTGCATAGTTATCGAAGTTTTCAATGCCACTTAACTTTAAAACATCTATAATAGGTGTACCCACTGGAACCTTTACTGTTAAACGCTTGGGTATATCACCAGTAACTGTTATATATTTTTGTGTGACTGGCTCTTTAATAGATGCATAGTACATATTTAATGCAGTTTCTGAGTTTACAACTATACATCCAACTTGAATTGGAATTCCAGCTTCTGGAACAACCCTACCTGTTAGTTCATGAACTAATACCTGTTCATCACCTACTGGGTATATATCTGGTAATTCTTTTACTTCAACAAAACCCTCTAACCCAAGTTCTTGGATCCTATCACGAAGTATAGACACTACTTTTTTATGCTTTCCTTTTATACCTATAAGAGCTTTACTTGCACCAACGAATTTCCCTGCTGCTTCGAATCCCTTTATAATTTCATCTGGAAACAACTCCATAAGCTGTTGGTCCACCCTCAATAAAGGCTCACATTCTGCTCCATTAAGAAGTATATATTCAGCCTTTGATTCAAGTTTTACATGGGTAGGAAACCCTGCACCTCCTGCACCAACAATACCGGCTTCTTTTACCATATCAAGAAGATTCATTTTTACACCTCCTGAATTTATCCAAAATTGCAATCTTCATCAATAATTCCAACAACAGCTGCATCAACTGGAATATCATCATTGCCTAACATTCTACGAGCTGCTGAACCGGTGCAAACAATAACTCGATCTCCAATTCCGGCACCAATAATATCTATAACAATTAACCGCTGACCACTATCACTACCGCCAATTACTTCTGCTAACATGAATTTTAATCCATTTAGTGAATCTGCTTTTCTAGTTGCCCATACATTATCAATTAATTTTGCAGTTAACATATAGTTATCTCCTATTCTATAATTTCTTGTGTACAGCTAAGTGCTATTCCTAAAGGAGTTACAAACATAGGATTTTGAGGCTTATGAGTAAAAATTCCTGTCTTTTTTTCTATTACTTCTTCAATGCCTGATAAACAGCAAGTTCCACCAACTAAAGATATTTCATTAACGTCATAACCCTCTATATGTTGATTTATAATGGATGCTATTTTTTCAACTACTGGCTTTAATACTAGTGATAGCTCTTTATGATTTTTCGGCTCTCTCTTATACAATTCTGCATCTTGAAATGACATTTTGTATGCACCAGAAACAACTAGTGAGAAATGAGTACCTCCTGTTGGCTCATCAGCAATATAAATAACTTCACCATTCTTTAATATTGAAATTCCTGTTGTTCCACCACCTATATCCACAACTGCACCATTTTGAATCTTAAGAACTTTATTAGCTGCCGTAGGTTCATCAAGAACATTAGTTAATTCAAAACCAGCAGCCTGAACCACATTTTTAACTGCTCCTGAGTCCAACATATCTGTCCCTGGTGGTATTGCAGCGGCTCCATAAATTAGTTCTGTACCTAATTTTTCTTCAATCTCCTGTTTTAACTCTCTAACAATTTTTATTGCACCAATATAATCTACAACCATACCATCACGAACTACATCAGCATATCGGTAAGCACCTGCAACCGGCTTATAATTTTCATCCAACACTGCTAAAACAACACATGCAGTACCCAAATCTACTCCAGTATAATAAACTGAAGATTTACTTACAATTGGCTGTTCTACCACATCTTCAAAGTCTCGCACAACCTGATCACAATATTCATAGGTTAATTCTTTCTCTGACATCTTTTACCTCCAAAAATAGAACAAATTATTTGGGACAATGTATTAATACTCTGATTAACCTTCCCTATAATATCTTTGCAAATTTTATTTTCACTATCATTATTCTCAAACAGTTCTAGAATAAAAGGTTCTAGCTCTCTAAGAGCGCAACGTAGCCTATGTAAAATAACAATCTCTCTACCCTTTTCCAATTGTATGTGAAATTCTGTGATTTCAAAGCAATCATCCAAATCATCAGAAAAATTATCCGCTTTTATACCTGTACATTCCTTAAAGCAAAATGTTTCAGAGGTATTCTTAGCATCTAAAGCTTTTTTAATACTTGAGAATTGTTTACCTAAATCAATAACTCTTTGAGCTAAAAAAACATCTCTACTTAAAAGTTCCTCTGCAGTAATAAGAAATAGTGCTTCCATTGACTTCATCTTGCAGTCAAACATTTTCTTTTTCCAATTATTCCTTATTTCTATCGCTTTAGATTCTTTTTCTATATTCTCAGTGCCTTTTTTAATATAAGATCCATCGTCAAATATCTTTATTCCACGATCTAGTAAAAACTGGCGTGCTCCTGGTGTAAGCCTTTCCCCTACTTTTATTTTATAAATTGTAAAAGGTTCTTTTTTTAATAAGTTTCGTAAGTCTTCTTCTGTTATAAACTTCATATTAATCCCCCTTTACTTTTGATGAAAATAAGTATTTTTTTAACTCTTCAATACCTATTTTATTTGGAACACTTATCTTATAATAAGGCTCTGCTATTCCTATTTGTTTCAACTTCTTATAACATATCTCTTCATTTTCTACATTTAAATCGACTTTAGTTATTACACCAATTACCGGACATCTAAAGGATTTGGCAAAGCCAGGCGAATACACATTATCACATCTTGACTGATCGATTAATATTAAAACATGAGATGCATCCTGAGATACTGCAATGAGATGCTTATACATCCATGTATTTTCTATATAAGATCCGGGAACATCTATAGTATTTTTTCCATAAATAATATCCTGTGTTCTTCTTAGTGGACCTTCATAATCATTTAATGCGTTGACTAATGTGGTTTTACCACATTTTGTAGGTCCAATTACCATTATTCTCTTCTTTCTCATGTTCTTGTAATAGGAGCTGTTGTAAAATTCAACAGATTTTTCAATGTGTCATTTACCGCATTAAGTGCCGTCTCAACAGACTGTACATCACCGGTAATAACCAAAGATCCCGTAAATCGATCCAAAAATCCAATTTCAATATCCGCAGTCTTTGTTGCAACATCAGCCGCAATAATAGCCGTTTCATATGGTGTTATTGTTAAAATTCCAATTGCTCCTTTATCATCTATTCCCAAGCGTTCATAGATATCCTGCATAGGTGATGCAATAACATGAGCAATTGTAACCTGTTTTCCAGGTACTGATTCTTGTATGACACGTTGTATAGCTTTTTCACCAACAACTCCCATAAAAGTTACCTCTCAATCTATTTATATATTAACTCTGCTTATCAATGCTTTATAACTGAAACCGGAAAATCATATTCTTTAATCCAACTCTCAATAATTTCTAACTCCTCATTACTCAATTTGGGATCTTCTTCTATTTGATACTTCATACCCAACTGGTTGTATTTATTTACCCCCAATTTATGATAAGGAAGTAGATCTATTCCCTTAAAATTTTTGTAATCACGATAAGGCATTAGAAACTCAATCACTCTTTTAATCTCATTTTGACTATCATTTACACCTTTTAAAAGTGGCATTCTTATTTTTACGTTATATCTACGGCGAAGCAGTTCCTTTAGGTTTTCTAAGATTCGCTCATTACGCACTCCTGTTAGTTGGTAATGTCTTTCTGAATCAATGTGCTTTAAATCATAAAGAAACAAATCAGTGAACTGAGCAACTTGAAGTATCGATTCACGCTTTGCATAACCACAGGTTTCAATAGCTGTATTTATTCCTTCCTGCTTACAAGCCATAAGTAAATTTGCAGCGAATTCTGGCTGCATAGTTACCTCGCCACCACCTAAAGTAACTCCTCCACCTGAAACATCATAAAAATCTTGGTCCTCTTCTATAATTTCCAAAAGTTCAGAAACGGTTTTTACCTCTCCCACAATAGATAATGCAGCTTTAGTACAAACCTCTTTACACTTATTACAACCTAAACAATCAATACTATGATCTAGTACATGTTTTCCTTCTTTATTAATAGTATGAATTCCAACTGGACAAACTGAAACACAAGCACCGCAATCCATACATGATTCGCTTTTAAACATAACTTGATATTTTCGTTCTAACCCCTCGGGATTGGAACACCACTTACAACGTAATGGACATCCTTTAAAAAACACTAATGTTCTTACTCCTGGCCCATCATACATATTGTATTTTTGTACATTAAATATAAATGCTTTTCTTTCAATTATAGTTGCCTTTTTATTGCTCATATCATCTAATCTCCCGTTTGATGAGTCGGTCCTCTATATGCCTTATCGCATATGAGAACCGAACATCAGATAAAATTAAATTTTTAAAATCATTCTATTTAAAAGTGTGTAAGCATAGTTCTACTTATTATCTCATCTTGAACATCCTTGCAAAGTTCAACGAAGAATGCACTGTAACCTGCCACACGAACTATCAGATCGCGATACTGCTCTGGATGCTTTTGTGCTTCTATTAATGTATTATTATCTAAATAATTGAACTGCATTTCACCATTACCAAATATACAAGCAGTACGCAATAATGTAATAATACCCTCTTCACCTTCTGGTGTATCCAGTAGACCAGCCATAAGCTTAAAGTTATGAACCATACCTATGTTCATATTATCGCAAGACATTTTAGAAACAGATTTGATAATTGCAGTAGGTCCTTTAAAATCTGCTCCTTGAGTTGGACTTATACCATCAGATAATGGTGTCCAAGCTTTACGTCCATTGGCAGATGCTCCAGTCAATTGACCAAATGGAGTATTGTTAGATATAGATAAAGTACCATGGCTAAGTACAGAATGTAGAGTCTTATACTTACGATGTTCCATCTCAGTAAAGTTAATTAAATCAGCAGCAATTAAATCTGCATAATCATCATCATTACCATACTTTGGAGCCTTCAAGCAATCACTTCTAAGTTGTTCATGACCCTCAAAATCAGCTTTTAATGCTTCATTTAATTGGTGTAATGTATATTTCTTTTCATCATATACTAGCTTCTTAATAGCAGCCATAGAATCTACATATGTAGCTAAACCACTCCATATAACACCAGGACCAAAGTTGTACATAGCACCACCAGCAGAAACATCTTTAGCCTTTTCCATACAGCCTTCATACATAATTGACATTAATGGCTTTGGAGCTAACTCCTTATGAACACGCTGTGATATAACGGTAGCTATACTACTCAACTTAGTAACATATTTAATCTGTTCTTTAACAGCATTTTCAAACTCTTCGTAAGTTTTAAAACTGTCTAAATCCCCCGTATCAGGGCAAACCTGCTTACCATACCATAGTGGAACACCTTTGTTTAAAACTAATTCAGTACAAATGGGCCATTGTGTATAAGCTGTAGAAGTCCACTGATATAATCTACCTGCCTTTTGTGGCTCAACACAACCCATTAAACAATAATCACGTGCATCTTCTATAGAAACTCCTTTTGCTAGCATCATCTTAATATGAGCATCATCAAAGTGACATGCTGGGAATCCCATACCTGAACGAACAACATCAACAATTTTCTTTAAATATTTCTTAGGAGAATTAGTATGAATACGTGTTGCCAATGATGGTTGATAAATCTTAACATGACGAACTGCATCCATTAATAAATAAGTTAAATCATTCGTAGCATCAAGACCCTCACGTGTAACACCACCAACGCACATATTAACAAATGGTTGATATCCTGCAAAGAACTTAGAACCACCTTCACTAGTAATCCACATCATCTCTGACATTTTAATTAACATACAACCAGCCAACTCAAATGCTTCATACTCAGTCATACGACCGCTCTCTATATCCGCCTTATAAAATGGATACATATACTGGTCAACACGTCCAATTGACATACCTGTTTGATTCTCTTCAACTACTAATAAAGACTCCACAGTCCAAACAGCCTGAATTGCTTCCCAGAAGTTACTAGGCTTATGAGCTGGCACCCTTTTATTTATTTCAGAAATCTTTTGTAGTTCTGCCTTACGCTTAGGATTCGTCTCTTTTTCTGCCAGTTCTGCGGCATATTCAGATAAACGCTTAGCATAGATCATAACTCCTTCAGTAGTTTCAATAACAGATTTATAGAAATAAATTTTTTCAATATCCTCAGGATTTTCATAACTTAATTTGTCTAAATGTTCTTGTGCTTCCTTTTGAATATCTAACATACCTTTTTTCATTAGAATTACATCGTATCCAGGATTTGAATCTCCACCACCATTTACTGCATGGTATGAACAATCTGAAACAAAGGATTCACCTGAAATTTCCCAAACTCCAGCCTCACGATATTGATCTTCACAATACTCATCAACTGATTTACCTTTCCAGAATGGAAAAAGTTCCTCACGCATATATTTCTTATCTTCTTCTGAAATATAAAATGGATCCTGAGGACGAGTACCAATTGTATCAATTTCATCTTCCATCCATCTCCATGCTATATCAGGAGAAAAAGCACCGGCACGAGGTGCACCACAAGGAGCTCCTACAATCAATTCATCATCTTGAATTACTAAAGGCGCAGTTTCGCAACAATATCTGAAGCATTTACCTCTTAATAAAATCTTAGGCATACCTGGATTTTCCTTAGCGATCTTTGTAATAGCACGTGCACGATATGTAGTAATAGTGGGTTTCCACTTTAAATATGTTTCCTTAAGCTTTTTTAGACGTTCAGTTATACCTTCTGGAACTTTATGCTCATTTACGTCTGGCTGTATGTGAGATTTAATATCGTCTTTTGTAATTTCTTTTGAAATACCTTCAAAAATCTTCATTAAAGATGATCTTTCTTCTGCAGACATGTTTTTAGTGGCTTCTGCAAATTTATTTGAAAATTCACGAATATCCAAACTCTTTACCCCCAATTCTTTTTCAATTATTTTTAATTTCATATATGTTTCTTTACAATTATTAAACAAATCTAAAAAGCTATTTTATTTCTTTCATAACTTTTTCTAAAATATGTTGTATTATCTTAATTTCATCTTGATTACACTCTTCAGACTTTGATACACAACTTATAGACGTTTTTTCTCTTGTTAAAACTCTATTAGTTATCTCATCTATGTTTCTTACACCATATCCTACTTTACGAATATAAATCAGATTCATCGGTGAAACATTATCCGATGTCATTCCCTTACCTGCTGATCCACTTCCAAGAGTTAATGCAGGAAATAAATTAGTTGTCGCACCCATACTACCAAAGGAAGCCGGAGTATTCACAAGTACTCTACCAACCGGTTTTTTTAATGCAAACTGGCGAATAACCTCTTCATTTTTCGAGTGTATAACAAGGGTATGTCCATTTCTCTCACTTAATAGTAACTCTATACATTTTTCACAGGCATTCATCCAATCGTCTTCAATATAGTAAGCTAAAACTGGACAAAGTTTTTCCTTAGAGTAAGGATTGGTCTCAGAAACATATTTCTGCTCAGAAATCAATACTAGTGTATTACTTGGAACACAAAATCCTGCTCTCTTGGCCAATTCTAATGCAGATTTACCAACCATTTCAGAGTTTACTTTTCCATCTGAATAAAAAAACAGTGAACCAAGTTTTTGTGCCTCTTCCTCTGTCATGAAATACGCACCACTGACTTGCATCTCCTGTTTAACCTCAGCTGCAATACAACTATCTACAACAATAGACTGTTCAGCCGCTGATACCATTCCATTATCAAATGTCTTACTAGCAATAATATCTCTAACTGCCTGCTTTATATCAGCTGTACGTTCAATAAATGCAGGTCCATTACCATTGCCCCCATAAATCACAGGCTTTCCAGATTTATATGCTGCATCAAGCATTCCTGGAACACCAGTGTTCATAATAAGTGATGTTTCTTTGTGATTCATTAGTTCCATTGTTCCAGCAGTTGTTACAGTATGTAAATATGAAAGAGCTCCTGCTGGTAATCCATAGCCTTCAGCAGCCCTTATCATAATGTCAAGAGCTTTACCAATTGTCTTCTTCGCTCTAGGATGCGGAGAAAAAATAATTGCATTTCCGGACTTAACTGCAATTAAAGCTTTATAGATGGTAGTGGAAATAGGGCTAGTTGCAGGACTTAATGCTATAATTACACCCATAGGTACTCCTACATCCATAGTCTTATTCTCTTTATCTTCCCCAATAATACCTACACAGCACATTTTTCTAAGTCTAATTGGTAGATACTCACAAGCAAATCGATTTTTGATATATTTATCCTGCCATTTTCCATAATCAGTTTCCTCTTTGCACATTACTGCAAGTTCGCAAGCATATTTTCCAATTTCTTCTGCCATACGCTCAACAATCTCATCAAGTTTTTCCTGTGAAAAAGTTGCCACTGATTTTTGTGCTTCGCGTGCATTTTCTATAAGAATTCGAGACTCTTGGATGGAGAGCAAATCATTATCTATAATGTTCATTTCTGTCTCTCCCTTTCATTAAATATAGTTTACTACTTATACATTACTAAAATTTTATAATGTACCACATTATTGATTCATTAAGCGTTCAAAACATCAAGTGAATAGCGCGAAATAATTTTTTCAATATCTTGATGCGGACTTGCAATAACAACTGAGCTATAAACTTCAGCTCCCATATCTTCTACAGCTTTTACGCCTGCTTCTACAGCTGCTTTACATGCTCCTACGTCTCCGCGAACTAACACAGAAATATATCCAGAAGCTACGTTTTCAAAACCAATCAATTCAACATCTGCCGCTTTACACATTGCATCTGCAGCCTCCAAAACAAAAACTATACCAAATGTTTCTATTAAACCTAAAGCATTGTATTTGCTCATATGTAGTCCCCTCTCCAAATTTACTTTTATTTATCAACGTCATATATCGAAACAATATCTCCAATATCTTTAATAGGTCGTGGCATAACATGTTGTGCTGTCAATTTGCCAATTGCCGCGGCAGCAACAGCTCCTGCTTCCACAGACGCCTTAACAGCACCAACATCGCCCTTTACCATAATTGTAACAAGAGTAGAACCTATGTTTTCATATGATACAAGTTCAACATTAGCAGCCTTTAGCATTTTGTCTGCCGCCTCAATTGCAGGAACCATTCCTACTGTTTCGATAAGACCTAATGCTTCTTCTCCGTAATACCTCATTACATTACCTCCTTCCATTTGTAACAATGTGTATTTTATGGACTTTTCAAGAAAATACAATTTCACTTTATAAAATTGCTTTTCTTGAAAAGTATTCATTCTTACTTTAAATTGACAATATTCTAGTAATAATCTAAGCTATTAATCTTTAATATACTTATTAATTGTAGCTGCTCCTTCTTCATGAGCACGATAATAAACTTTTAATTCTTCAGCCTCGTTCATTTCAAATCTTGATTCTTCAAGAAGGCCATTAGCTTCAGCCGTCATTAAAGCAGAAATTACATCCTTCTTATTCAAGGCTTTGAAATTACCATATTCACCTTTCAAAGCTTCAATAACATCTGCTGCACAAGCATCATCAACCGTTGTAAAATATTTTAAAATAGCATAGTTAAGAGGTTTCATACTACTCTTCCTCCTTTTTTCTCAATAAATCCAATGGATTCATTGCAATTACCAAAATACCAAATACCATAAGTACAGCAGCAACCCAAGCTATAAGTGGTATTGACCAACCACTGATACCACAAAATACTCCAAGTACTATCCAGCAACAGAATGGTCCCCAGAATGAGAATGTTCCATTACAAGCCATTCCTAGAGCGGCACCGCACATACTGTTACCTCTATACCAGAACATATAGGAAACAAATGCACAAAGACCACTTGCAGCAAACCAAATCATAGCAGGTCCACTTGTAAATGCTTTAAGCGCAAGATTAGTTGAAAGACCAACATTTCCTGCCATCATCCCAAATATAGGAAGTAATATAATTAAGTTTGAAATTCCTGATGTTGCCTGACGAATAGTAATACCAATTTCAGAGTCAATCATAGATGTACCATAACCTGCCACACAACCTTCAAATCCCCAACCAAGAGCAGCAATAAAAGCAATGCAAACTCCTAAGAAAGCTCCCTCTTGTGCATCTCCACTAATACTTGTGCTACCAATCATAAAACTAGCAATAACACAAATAGCAATACCTAACATCATACGTTTGTTTAATTCTTGTTTGAATAAAACTCTTCCTAAAACAGCACCAATAGCTGGACAAAGAGCAGTAATAGGAATAACAATTGAACCAGCCATTTGAAGACCAATAACATAGGCTGTACTGGAAACCGGTCCTCCAATTAAAGCCGCTAAAATCATTACACGACCTGGAGTAGTATTAAGACATCTTAAGAAATCTCCAAACTTACCTTTAACACCTGCATATAACATTGCCCAAATAGCACTACAAGTGTCATTTACTGCACTTCCAACTGCTCCTAGTACGAATGTAATAACAAAAGGTGATAACCCTGATGTGTTTTCGCCATACCAATCTGCCCAAACCCCTTTAGTCATACCTAAGGTTAAAAACGCTGAATAGAATCCATACATTACAGCTGAAAATAATGCAATTGCAATACCTTTTCTAAAAAACTGAGATGATAGCTTCTTTTTCGCAGCAATTGCAGATGCATTAGCTACTGTTGACATTTCTGACACAAACAAAACTCCCTTCCCTTAAATAATTCTTATTTATTAATTTTAAATAAAAATTTATAATGACTATTTTTAGTTCCTCAGATTATAGCCATTTAAATTTATTTACAGAGTCTTATGCAACTGTACAATGCTGAAAACGTTTTCTTTTGACTTATATGTTCATCTATTTATTGTATTATTTCTATTTTATTTTTTAATTTTCTAAGTACAATTAGTTAATTATCACTCTCTTCCCTGAATTAACCAATATAAGTTTTTCGAATATTACATTAATTTTAACAGAATAGTACTTTTTTCTATGGCATAAATTTTTATTTTTCATTGCAGAATATCTACCATTTTTTGGTGTTTTTGCACTATAGTTACTTTCTTGCACTATGTCATAAATTTTTATTTTAAACTTCACTTCCACCTTCTAAAAGTGAAGTGTATATTTATATTAAAAATATATAAAAAAATCCGCTTTATGCTATCGCATAGCTCATGTCGCCAACGAGTCCTACGGGCTCCGTTGCTTAAAATAGTTGCAAGTATAATTCTTCCATCAATGTTATCCACAGAACGAAAATTTTATAATCCCTTAGTATATAAAAAAGCCATGGCTTATATAATATTAAATAGAGTATTATGGATATAGGATAAATAGTTTAATATGGACTATTATTCTATATCTTTTTTTATATATTTGAATAATTAAAAGTAGATGAATAAAGAAGTATAGTTGGTATAATATGCTTGTAGTATATCAGAACATTTGTTTGTATAATGAAGATGTAAAGTTTACATAGGAGGATAACATGAAAGTACAAGAAGTAAAGTTAGATAATAATGTTAAAAGATACTTGTTAGTTAACACTGATGGAACACCAATAATGCCAGTAGCAAAATACTTAAAGTTTATTGATAATGGTGAAAAAAGTTATAACACTCAAAAAACTTATTGTTACGCTCTTAAACATTACTTTGAATATTTAAGTGCAATAGAAAAAAATTACACAAATATTAATATAAATGATTTATTCGAGTTTGTTGGATGGCTTAGAAATCCTTATGAAAGTAACAAAGTAATAGAATTAAAACCTATTGAGGATGAAGAATCTGAAACTAAACGAGCTGAAACAACTTGTAATCTAATAGTAACAGTTGTTACTAACTTCTATGATTACTTGTTTAGAACAGAAGAAATCAATAATGATATGATTGAAAAACTAATGAAACAAGTATTTACAGGAGGTTGCAATTCTTATAAAGACTTTCTACATCATGTGAATAAAGATAACCCTAAAAATAAAAATATCCTTAAAATAAAAGAACCAAGACGAAAACTAAAAGTTTTAACTCCAGAAGAAGTGGAAGTAATTTATAATGCTACAACTAATATTAGAGATAAATTTCTTATCAAGCTGCTATTTGAAACGGGATTACGAATAGGAGAACTCCTTTCACTATTTATTGAGGATATAGTTTATGATCATAATAAAGGGCATAGAATTAAGTTGATTGATAGAGGTGAATTGCCTAATGGAGCAAAGTTAAAAACAGGAGAGCGAGAAATACATATATCGCAGGATTTAATAGATTTATTTGATGATTATGCTTATGATATTTTAGATGAATTAGAAATTGATACTAACTTTGTATTTGTAAAATTAAGAGGTGAAAACAAAGGTAAACCATTAGAATACCAAGATGTTAGTGCTTTATTTAAAAAACTTAAAAATAAAACAGGAATAGATGTTCACCCTCACCTTTTAAGACATACAAGTTTAACTATATTTTATATTGCAACTAAAGATGCAAAAGCAACTCAAGAAAGAGCTGGTCATGCTCATATTCAAACTACTTTGGATATGTATGTACACCCTTCTGATAAAGATATAAGATCTGCTTGGGAAAAAGCACAACCTAGCTTTAAGATTAATATAAAAACTGAACAGAAAGAAGATATTGATGAAGATGACCATCCATTTTAGTAAGATATAAAAGGGGGACAATGAATGAATAATACTTTAAGAACATTAGGTTATCATAGTATAAATGATTATAATGATAAGATAATCAAAATATTATCAAAATATACTAAAATAACAATAAATGAAGACAAAACAGTAACATATACAGAAGTAGCAACAACTTACTTTTTAGAAAATGATAAATGGCATATAGCTTTTTTCGGTAATATAGAACAATTTAAAGAACAAGTCGAAAACTATAAATACTCTAATAAAAATATTTCTTTTCGATTTAACAATGAAAATATAAACAAAGAAATTAAGTTTATAGTTTATAGTAAATTATTTTCCGATGAATGGAGATTACAATCAGTTTTAATGACTCAAATACAACATATAACACGATTGTCAGAGTTTATAAATGAAAAGTATCCTAATATAAATTCGATACTTGAATTAGATTTAGAAAAAGCCAATATTCAATGGATAGACTGGTTAAATAGTAAAGATATAAAAATTATGCGAAAACATAATTATCATTCTAAATTAATAGGAAAAGAGTATTTCGTAAAAACTGCAACTGCTAAATTTTTAGAAAATGTATTAATGTGGCTTAATAGTTTAACAGGTGAAAGAACAGAATGGGAAAAAGATAGATGGGATGTTAGAAATTTAGAACGATATGGCATAACTTATAATAAATCAGATAATCATTATTATATTAAATTTAGTAAAATAAATAACGCTAAAATTCGACAACAAGTGAAAAAATATATAAAACAAAGACTAATTACTAATAATAAATTTTCTTGGGGTACTGCTTCATCGTACTTAGAATCAATTCCATTATTTGTGAATTTTATATGCAAATTAGAGCCTACTTGGAATGATTTAAAGGACTTAGAAAGACACCATATAGAAAAGTATATAGAATGGTTAAATATATATGCTAAAGAGAAGTTGACTCAAAAGAATGCTAATCCTAAACGATATATCAGAAATTCATTATCAATAATTCAGAAATTTTTATCAGATATTCAAATAAGAGAATATGATATTGCTCCTACAAAAAATATTAGGATTTTAATATTTCCAGAAGATAAACCTAAATTACGTAAAAAATCTAATGACCAAATAGATTATGTTTCAGACTTTGTGTTAGAACAACTATTTGATAATATAAATAATCTTCATAAAGAAGTTGTTACAGTAGTCTATACAATGTTTAAAACAGGGCTTAGAATATCGGATGTTTTAGGATTAAAACAAGATTGCTTAGTTAAATTAAACAATGAATATTGGGTAGAAGCTGATATAGAAAAAACTTATGTAGAAGGTCATAGGATACCTATTGATGAGGAACTTGCTAATATGTTAGCTGTATTAATTGATAATGCTAAAACGTATAGTAATGAATATAATAACTCTGAAAATTATATATTTGTAAGATATAAAGGTTCTCGAAAAGGTAGGCCTTATAGTCGAACATGGGTTCAAAATGAACTTAATTTATTTGCAATAGATTATAATATAACCGATGAGTTAGGTAATAAATATCACTTTAAGAATCACGCTTTTAGACACACCTATGCTATTAAAATGTTGAATGGTGGTGCTGATATAGTTACAGTACAAGAACTACTGGCTCATGCCTCACCAGAAATGACTATGAGATATGCTAAATTACTTGATGATACTAAAAGAAAAATTTTTAATAAAGTCGTAAAACAAGGAATATTTACTTTTGACGAAAGTGATAAGTTAAAAGAAGAAAATGATGGTGAAATACCATCTGATATTATAGATATGCTATATACAAATCATAAATTAAATGCTCTTGATACACCTTATGGTACTTGTATGCAGAGAAAAAACGGTAAATGTAGTTTTGCTAAACAACCACCTTGCTTAACTTGTAACAATGGGAGTCCTTGTAAGGATTTATGTGTTGGAGCATTTGAGGGAGATATAGATAAATATAAGATTTTGATTAATTCAACAAAATCTATGATAGAAAATGCTAAAATGTACAATAGAACTGAAATGGTAAGTGAAAATGAAGAACTACTTAAATTGTATGAAGATATTTATTCTAAAATATCAACTGGAAGTTTAATTTATAGTAGAATAGATAAACTTAAAAGAAAAGGTGAAACTAATGAGTAATTTTAATAGGAATGAACAATTAAAAGCCTTGCATAAGAAAAGAAAAGCTATAACACAAGAAAAGGTTGATAAGGCAATACAAAGGCTTATCAAGGCTCAAAAACCTATAAATTTTAATAGTGTTGCTAACGAAAGTGGACTTACAAAAGCAACTCTTTACAATAATAAAGATATTAGAGAAAGAATAGAAACTTTAAGACATCAACAATCACAAGTACCAACTCCATCTCAAGTAAAAAGAGAAATGGATGAGAATAACAAAGATGCTATAATTGCAAGTTTAAAGAGGAAAATAAAAAGACTTGAAGAAGAAAATAAAGAACTAAGAGAAAAAGTAAAAATAAATTATGCAGATATATATAAGCAAATATAACTTTTATGAAATAGTACTATACATCGTGCATAATTAAAAAAATATTTTATTAGAAAAATTATAGTATTTTTAACTAAAAAAATCAATATAATGACTAAATATTTACAAAAGAATAGTTATTTATGTTAGCTATCCTTAAAAACAATATATTTTCATTATATAATTGAAAGGAGATATACTAGTTGTATTATAATCATACATCAGGATATATATATTTTACAATTGTAATTATAAGTATTATTATAATTGGACATACAATAATTTGGTCTATTAAAAATAAAAAACCTGTTTCTACTACTTTAATGTTAATTTGCACTTGTATAAGCGGTATTGCAACTATATTATATAGATTAGTAGATGATTATTTTATAGATTTTGAAATATATAAAGATTTACTTTTATTAATTATTTCTATAATGCTTGGGTTAACAATGTTTTTTACGTTTTTTGGAATATTTAAATATGGAGATGAAAAAGTTAAGAAATTGGGAAAAATAGTGTTAATTGGTTTTATTATAATTGGAATGACATTATTTTGGATATTGGAATGTTAAAGTGGTAGTGTGAAATTACTATGGACACGAAACAAAACCAGCAATTATTAAATTGCTGGTTTTTATATTATTCAAACAAATTATATATATATAATTTGTTTGAATAAAGTAATACTAATATTTTTTAAAATTAGGTCTTGATAAATAATATCTAGCCATGGCTTTCATTCACATTCATCTTATTATATTTTAAATTTACTTATTTCTTCGTTTAAGTTTGTAGCAAGCTCATTAAGTAAATCTGATGCTTTTGCAACTTCCTCAACAGCACTTGCTTGTTCTTGCATTGAAGCACTAACTTCTTCTGATGATGCTGCTGTTTCTTCTGATACAAATGATATATTTGTTATAGCTTGTACAATATTATCTTTATCATTATTAATATTAGTAACATATTCACTAATAGAATTAATCTTCTCTGTAATCTTATCAATAGATTTTATAATTACATTGAATTAATCATTAACACGAGAAACTGCATTTGACTGACTTATAGTACTTTTTTTTGCTTCATTCATAATCTCAACAGTTTTATTACTATCATTTTGAATATTGATAACAATTTCCTTTATTTCATTAGCTGCATTACTTGAACTTTCTGCAAGTTTTCTTATTTCATCAGCAACTACTGCAAATCCTCTTCCTGCTTCACCTGCTCTTGCTGCTTCTATAGAAGCATTTAATGCTAATAAATTAGTTTGATCTGCAATAGAGCTTATTGTATCTAATATATTAGCTATATTTTTTGCCTTATCGTTTTGCTCAAATATTGCTTGTCCAACTTTCTTAGTTTCTTTATTATTTAGTTCTGTTATTTCCTTTAATTCTTCTATAACTTTAACTCCTATTAAATTAGCATCTATAACTTCTTTTGTAGAATTTAACATATCATCAGTACTTTCTGAAAGTTCATTAAGTTTATCTGCCAAATTAGATGCTAAAACCGACCCTTTATCCGATTCACTAGCTTGATTAGAAGCTCCTTTAGCTATTTCATCTACAGTTCTTGCTACTTCTTCAGCTGATGCACTAACCTCTTCTGAAGTTCCTGCTAAGTTCTGTGCAGACTTATTAACTTCCTGTGATGTATTCTGTATATTATTCATAAGTTTTCCAATATCGTCAAGCATTTCATTGAATCCTTCTCCTATTTGACCTATTTCATCTTTACTTTTAAAATTACACCTTACTGTAAAGTCACCTTTTTGTATTTTCTTCATATTATTTGAAAGTATATTTATAGGTTTTGTTAAATTCTTAGAAAAGATAATAGAAGTAAATCCAGCTACCAGTAAAGATATCAACCCTATAATTAATGTAGTATTAAATAAAACTTTAGTATCATCTCTAATTTCATCAACATACATAGTTCCAATAATTGTCCATTCTAATTTATCTATCTTAGTAAATAATGCAATTTTATCTTTTGAAACTCCTTGTTCACTTTTAGAATATTCTACACTTCCCTCATTAATTTTCTTTATAGCTTCTTCAACTTCTTTTACATTTATATGCGTTCCTATAAGTTCTTTATTTTTATGAGTAATAAGATTTAAATCTTTGTCTACTAAAACAACACCACCCTTTTTTCCAATTTTAAGTTTGTTTACTTTAGCTGAAAAATTTTCTAAAGATAGATCTACTCCTAACACCCCAACTAATTCATTGTTACTATTAGTATTATATACAGGTATATAAACAGTCGTAACCATTTTTCCAGTAACTATATCTTTATATGGTTTTTCCCACACTATATCATTCTTACTTAAAACATTTTTGTACCAATCTTTTTCAACAGGATCATATCCTTCTGGTAGATCCAATCGTGGATATAAATACATATTTCTATTGATTGTAGCTAAATAAATGCTTTCAACAAATGGATGTGCTTCTTTATAACTTTTAAAAGTTTTCATCATCCACATTTTCGAATCTTGATTTGATATAACTTGCTGAACATTTGGATCCTTAGACATTTGAATAATATTAAATTCATTTTCTTCTATAAAAGTTACCATATTCTCTTCTATTTGCTTAACCATTTGAAAAGAATTATCTTTTAAATTTTCTTCTAAAATTGCTGTTGATTTAACATATGAAGTTATTCCTAATGTACTTAGCGATATAGTTATTAATAAAATAAATACTACAATAAGTCTAGAACCTATTTTATTTCTAAAATTCAATATTTTTCCCACTTAACACCCTACTCCTTATTCTTATATTTTTTTATATTTCCAAAGCTTTATATCTACTATGTTCAAGTCCTATTTCACTGGTTATTTTACTATATTTTTACATAATATTCAATATAACCCACTAGCTTTGTATAAATATCGCTTTTTTTCTTACATTAATATAGATTTATCACCTTATGAGATATTTTTAAATTCTACTTTTATCTTTTTCTTAAAAAGACACTATGTAGTTTTAAATACTATGTATTGTATTATTAATTATCTTTTTTTATTATGTTTATAGTATTTTTAAGAAATTCGGAGTATTTACAAGATATATCACTACAATGCCTTTTTTTAATCATTTTCAAGCTTAAATCGCATTTTCATTTTTTTGATTTATATATTATCATAAATACATCAAGTAGTTTTAAAAACCACTTGTGAATATAATCAATTAATATGGAGGTATGTTTAAATGGGAATTTTTAAAAGATTAAACAACATTATAAAAGGAAAAGCAAACAGTGCATTAGATAAAGCAGAAAACCCTATAGAGCTTTTAGATCTTAAAATAAGAGAAATGGAAGAAAGCCTTAATAAAGCCAAAATATCGTCTGCTGAAGTAATAGGAAACGCGCACTTAATAAAGAAGCAAATGGATGAAACTTTAAAAGAATCTAATGATTTTGACGAAAAAGTAAAGCTTGCAATGAGCAAAAATAATGAAGATTTAGCTAAAAAAGCTTTACAAAAGAAAATGGAGTCAGATAAAAAATATGAGAGTTTAAAAACATCTTATGATGAAGCTAAAATAAAATCAGATCAATTAAAATCAAAACTTATCAGTTTAGAAGATGAAATTAAAAAAACAAGACATTACAGAGATGAAGCAGCTGCAAGACTCAACAATGCAGAAGCGTCTCAAAAGGTAAATGAAATATTAGCAAATATAGATAATGGATCTAATAGTATTGACTTAGATGATATTGAAAGAAAAATTTCTAAAAAAGAAGCTTTGGCAGAAGGTATGTCTGAACTTAAAAATAACTCTGATTCTTTAGATGCAGAATTTGAAAAATTAGAAAATGATATAGACTTAGACTTAGAGCTTCAACAATATAAAAACTAGTTAAGGTGGTTAAAATGGACTCTAATTTCTTTAAAGATGAAAAAAGTAAATATGAAAAAATGTACGTAGATATAAATTATGCAATAAATGATATAAATGAATTTTTACCAGAAGATAGAATGAATCAAAGAAAATATATATCAAAATCAAATATATTGAAAGATTATATACAGCTAATAGATACTTTAGAATCTAAATATAATAAAAAATCTATTTTTAAGATTTTCCAAAGAGAAGATAACTATATAGATAAATTAAATAAGTACAAGAAAGAACATGAGTCGCATTTTAAGCAGATAAAAAACTGCTTAAAATGCTCATGCTTCAAATGTGTAAAAGAATGTAATTTCGATACTTGTCTTGGATGTCGATCAAACTCTAAAATCGTTATGTGTGACCATGAAAACGTCAATTCTACAGCTTATAAGGATTATACTTTAAACCTTACAAATAACGAAACAAATGAAGATGATACATATAAAGTGTTGTCTACAATTCAAGTATTAAACGATAATAAAAGATATATAGTAATTCAAAACATACATAATCAGGATGAAAAATATATATTATACCACTATCCTGGTATAAAGGAAGATGATTATGGGGAAATAACGGATGCTTCTGAGTTTGATTATATAGCTCAAATATTTAATTCTTGCAACTTAGATTAAGGGGATGTATTTTATGAATAAAAATTTCAAGAGAATATTTTTATCTATATTCTTAATATTCACATTACTATTTTCTCAAATAATAGTAAATACAGCATATGCAAAAACAAGAAGTGGCTCCTATTCTAAATCTAGGAGTTCTTCTTATAGCAAATCATATAAAAGTAATTCTTCTTCATACAAAAAACCAAAGAGTAGTAATAGTAACTTAAAAACCTCTAGCTTTACAAATAGTACTAATAAAAAAGATACTAATTATAAAGTAACAGATACATCTTCTACTGCTCCAAAATCTAGTAATTCAGGAGTAAAAAGCGGAAGTTTTTCAAACACTACAAAAAGTAATACAAATAAATCTACTACTTATTCAAATACAAAGGATACTACATATAAAGACTCTGAACCTAAAAGTTCTATGAAAAGTGGTAGTTTTTCAAATAGCACAAAAAACACTACAAACGAAAAAGCATCTGATAGTTCAAATAAGAAACAAGTTTTTAAAGATGAAGACTATACTCCTAAAAAGTCTCGCACATTTTTTAATTTTAGATACCCATTTTACAGCAATCATGGATTTTACGGTTTAGGACTTAGCTTTTTTGATATAATGATATACTCATTTATTACAATAATGGTATTAATATTTGTAGTTTCTATAATAAGAAATAGATTCAAATAAAATTCGCTTCATGCTATCGCATGGCTCATGTCGCCAACGAGTCCTAACGGGCTCCGTTGCTCAAAATAGTTGCTAGTTTAGTCTACTTCCAAATGTTATGCTCAGTTTAAAAATTTCATAATTTTTCTATAAATAAAAAAGTAGCCAATTGGCTACTTTTTTATTTTGCATATTCTATTGCTCTTGTTTCTCTTATTATGTTTACTTTTATTTGTCCTGGATATTCTAATTCATCTTCTATTCTCTTAGTCATTTCTCTAGCAAGTAAATGCATTCCTTCATCTTTAACATTTTCAGGTTTTACTATTATTCTAACTTCTCTACCTGCTTGAATAGCGTATGATTTTTCTACTTCATCATATGAATTAGATATTTCTTCTAGTTTTTCTAGTCTCTTTATATAAGCTTCTAATGTTTCTCTTCTTGCTCCTGGTCTTGCAGCAGATATAGCATCTGCAGCTGTAACTAGAACAGCTTCAACAGTTTGAGGCTCATAGTCTCCATGATGAGTTGACATAGCATGAATTACATCTTTAGATTCTTTATATCTTCTAAGTAAATCCATTCCTAACTCAACATGAGTTCCTTCCATTTCATGGTCAACTGCTTTTCCTATATCATGTAATAATCCCGCTCTTTTTGCAAGCTTGACATCTGCTCCGATTTCAGCTGCCATTATTCCTGCTAAATGAGATACTTCTATAGAATGCTTAAGAACATTTTGACCATAACTTGTCCTATATTTAAGTCTACCAAGTAACCTTATAAGTTCTGGATGAAGTCCATGAACACCTGTTTCAAAAGTAGCTTGTTCACCTTGCTCTTTTATTATATTCTCAACTTCTTTTCTTCCTTTTGCAACCATTTCTTCTATTCTTGCTGGATGTATTCTTCCATCAGATATTAATTTTTCTAATGCAATTCTTGCTACTTCTCTTCTTATAGGGTCAAAACCTGATAAAATTACAGCCTCCGGAGTATCATCTATTATCAAGTCTATACCTGTTAACGTTTCAAGGGTTCTTATATTTCTACCCTCTCTTCCTATGATTCGTCCCTTCATTTCATCATTAGGAAGATTTACTACCGTAACTGTCGTTTCAGCAACATGATCTGCTGAACATTTTTGAATTGAATATGATATTATTTCTCTAGCTTTTTTCTCAGCTTCTTCTTTAGCAGCAACCTCTATTTCCTTTATCATCATTGACATCTCATGTCTAACTTCTTTTTCTGTATTAGTCAATATAATATTCTTTGCTTGCTCTGATGTAATTCCTGAAAGACTTTCTAACTTTTCAATTTGTTTAGTTTTTATTTCTTCTATATCTAATTCTTTTTTTACTATAGTTTTTAGTTTTTCATTCAAATTAGATTCTTTTGATTCTAGTGATTGCAGTTTTCTATCTATACTTTCTTCTTTATGAACTAATCTCTTATCATATCTTTGAAGTTCGTTTCTTCTTTCTTTATTTTCTTTTTCCACTTCACTTCTCAGTTTATGAGATTCTTCTTTTGCTTCTAATAATTTTTCTTTCTTTATAGTTTCAGCATCTTTTTCAGCTTTTTCCATTATTTGCTTAGATACTTCTTCTGCAGCTCCAATCTTTTTCTCTGCTATATTTTTACGAACTATATAGCCAACTAAGATTCCGATTCCAGTCCCTGCTACAACTAATAATGTTTCTATAATCTCCACCTCCCTTTTCTAACGTAAAATTCAATCCACATTGTCATTTAAATGAACTAAATTCAACCCATTCAACCATAAAATCTCTGAATTAAACAAAAATAATCTATTTATATTTTCTATATATTTTTTAAACATAAATAGTAAAATTTAAGTCATTAAAATAGCTAAACTAAACAAAGTCTTTCTTTTCATTTTCTAATTTTAAAAATGCACTTAATCAAAAATATATAGAGACATAGGTCTCTATATATTTAAGAGTCTCTTACTTCTTAATTGTATAATTTTTTGATTAAAGTGTCAAGGTTTACACCGCTTATTCAGTAGCTGCGTCTGTTTCCTCACCTTTTATTAGCCCATAATGAACTCTTACTTTATTATCTATTTCTTCTACTAATTCTTTATTTTCAGCTAAGAACTTCTTAACATTTTCTCTTCCTTGTCCTAATTTTACATCATTATAATTATACCAAGAACCTGATTTTTTAACTATATCAACATCTACAGCAACATCTAATATATCTCCGATTTTTGATATACCTTGTCCATACATTATATCGAATTCACATTTTTTAAATGGAGGTGCTACTTTGTTTTTAACTACTTTAACTCTAGTTCTACTTCCAAGTATATTGTCTCCTTGTTTTATAGTGTCGCATTTTCTAACATCAAGTCTTACTGATGAATAGAACTTCAACGCTCTACCTCCACTTGTAGTTTCTGGATTACCAAACATTATACCTACTTTTTCACGAAGCTGATTTATAAATATTGTAACTGTATTTGACTTTTTAATAGCTCCAGTTAGTTTTCTAAGTGCCTGTGACATAAGTCTTGCTTGAAGACCTACGTGTGAATCTCCCATTTCTCCTTCTATTTCTGCTTTTGGAACAAGTGCTGCAACAGAGTCTATTACTATAATATCTACAGCTCCACTTCTTATTAATGCTTCTGTTATCTCTAATGCCTGCTCTCCTGTGTCAGGTTGAGATACTATCAAATTATCTATATCTACTCCTAATGCTCTTGCATATACAGGATCAATAGCATGCTCTGCATCAACAAATGCAGCTATTCCTCCTGCTCTTTGTGCTTCTGCTATAGTATGAAGTGCTACAGTTGTCTTACCAGATGATTCTGGTCCATATATTTCTACTACTCTTCCCTTAGGAAGTCCTCCTATTCCAATAGCTATATCCAGACCTATAGATCCTGTTGATATAGCCTCTATATTCATCTTTGTATTTTCACCAAGTATCATTATAGATCCTTTACCAAATTCTTTTTCTATTTGAGAAAGAGCCATATCTAATGCTTTTTTCTTATTATCATTCATAGTTAACCCACCTTTCATATAAAGAACAGACGTTCTATATAGAATTATATATTATATTTTCTTTATAGTCAATTATGTATTATATTATTCATATTATTTAAACTACAATTTCCCTCAAACCAAAATAAGACCTTAAAATCTAACATAGATTCTAAAGTCTTATTCATTATTAATCCATATTCTTAAATATGCTTTTGTTTAAATTTATATAGTCATATCCTGAATATATAGTAAGCAATACAGCAATTCCCATAACTATGTTTGAAAATGGTATATTCAATAAAATCATCATTATAGCTAATATTTGAGATACAGTTTTTGCTTTTCCCCATTTACTAGCAGCTATAACGATTCCAGATGATGCTGCTATTGCTCTTAATATACTAACAGCAAATTCTCTTGATATTATTACTATTACAGCCCACGATGATACTAGGTTTAAGTCTACCATAGTTATAAAAGCTGCGGCAACTAATAGTTTATCTGCTAAAGGATCCATAAACTTTCCAAAATTAGTTACTAAATTATATTTTCTTGCTATATATCCATCTAAAAAGTCTGTTATTGATGCTATTGCAAATATTAATGCTGAAATCAATAGTGAATTTTTAATACCAGAGAGTATTACTACTACAAATATAGGTACTAATAATATTCTAAGTATAGTCAGCTTATTTGCTAGATTCATCCAACATCACTCCCATTAAATCATATTCTAGAGCATCATTTATTTTTACATTTACAAATTGCCCTATATCTAATTTTTTATCTGTATTTACATATACAACTCCATCTATTTCACAAGCATCTTGATATGTTCTTCCTATATATACATTGTCTTCTAATTTTTCTTCTATTAAAACTTCGTATACATCACCTATCTTAGATTGATTATTATTAAAAGATACTTCTTGCTGGATAAGCATTAATTCATCTCTTCTAGTATTTTTTATTTCTTCATCTATTTGGTTTTCTAATCTTGCAGCAGCAGTACCTTCTTCTTGAGAATAAGCAAATACTCCCAGTCTATCGAATTTAACTTCTTCTACAAATTCTTTTAGTTCTTCAAATTCTTCTTTTGTTTCTGATGGAAATCCTACTATTATAGATGTTCTAATGCAAGCTTTTGGTATTTCTTTTCTTATCATATCTATCTTGCTTTTTATTTCTTCTTTAGTAGTTCTTCTATTCATAAGCTTCAGTATTCTATTATTGCAGTGTTGTATTGGTATATCGAAATAAGCACATATTTTTTCATTTTCTTTTATAACCTTTATTGTTTCCTCACTTAATTCTTCTGGATACGAATACATAACTCTTATCCATTTAAGTCCTTCAATTTTTGCAAGTTCCTGAAGTAAGTACGCAAGTTTTTGCTCTTTGTATATATCAATTCCATATCTTGTTGTATCCTGAGCTATTACTACTAACTCTTTTACTCCATTTTTTGCAAGTTCTTTTGCCTCTTTTATTATGTTTTCTAATTCTCTACTTCTATATTTTCCTCTTAATTTAGGTATTATACAGTAAGTACAGTTATTGTCACACCCTTCAGCTATTTTCAAATAAGCCATATAAGAAGGAGTTGTAGTATATCTTGGCAGTGTTTCATCATATACAAAATCAAGTTCATCAAGTTCAATTATATTTTTTTCTTCAGATAATCTCTTTATTATTTCAGCTATTTTAGAATAACTTGCAGTTCCAACTATAGCATCTACTTCTTCTATTTCATTTTGTATGTCTTCACTATATCTTTGAGCAAGACAACCAGACATTATAAGTATTTTTAAATTTCCTGTTTTTTTATACTCTGCAAGTTCTAATATTGTATTTATAGACTCTTCCTTTGCTGACTCTATAAATCCACAAGTGTTTACTATTATTACCTCAGCTTGTTCAAAATCACTTGTAAGTCTATGACCATTATTTTTAAGTATTCCTAACATTACCTCTGCATCTACTAAATTTTTAGAACATCCTAATGATTCTAGTGCTATTTTAAAACCCATTTATTTAAGCTCCCTTCATGTAACTGTCTATGTATATTTATCAAATTGTCCATGGCTTTTTCAAATTCATCAACACTTATAATATTATCATATTCAAATTTATCAATCGAATATTTATATAAAGGATCATAATAATTTATTATAAGTTCTTCTGCTATCTTATCATATTGTTTTAAATGAAGATTTTCATTTAAATAGTCTGTTTTTTTATTTCCAAGTCTTTTTCTAAGCTTTTCTATTGATTCTGAAATTTTTTCATCATCTTTAGAACTTAGATTAACATATTGATTTACTAATCTTTGTATTCTATTTTTTGTAGTATCTTCAATAAGTATATGATATCCCTTTTCTATAGTCATATTGTATATATTTTCTGGCAACATCACATATCCAATTCTTCTACTTTCACTCTCTGTAAATATGTACTTAGAATTCGAATTTATTATGTAATCAAACAACAGTGTTTCAAACATTTTTTGACTAGGTGGTTCTTTTTCAAATCCCAGATATCCAAATACAGAACCACAATTTTGAGCAAGCCCTTCTAAATCCAAACTACTTATATTTTTACTAGTTAAATATTTAAGGGCATCTGTTTTTCCCACTCCTGTTAAACCATGAAGTACTATAAATTCATAATCTTCATCAGCGTGTTCTAAAAAATCTATGACATAATTTCTATATTTTTTATATCCCCCATCTAGCTTATGCATATTAATTCCCAAGCCAGAATAAAAGTTGACCAAAAGAGAACTTCTCATTCCTCCTCTTGCACAATATACGATCAGATTATCATACTCACTTGATAATTTCTTCAATTTTATGTAAATATCCTTCAATTTATCAGCTATTAATTCTAACCCTTTTTCTATTGCTTTTTCTTTTCCTTCTTGCTTATATAACGTTCCAACTATTTTTCTTTGTTCATTATTTAAAATAGGTATATTAACAGAGTTTAAAATTCTATCCTCTTCATATTCTGACTCCGATCTTACATCTATAAATATACTATTCTCCAACCCTAAAGCATTCTCAATCTCTATAATATTACTCAAATTATTCACCCACTGTACTTTCAAATTCTTCTTTAGTTACTAAAACTTTTCTTGGTTTACTTCCTTCACTTGGGCCTATTAATCCTCTTTCTTCCATTTGATCAATAAGTCTTGCTGCTCTATTGTATCCTATTCTAAATTTTCTTTGAAGCATTGAAGCAGAAGCTTGATTACTATTTATTACAAGTTCTATAGCATCACTTAGTAAATCATCTACATCAGATGATTCTACGTTTATTCCTTTATTTATATTTTCTATTATATCTTCTGTGTATTTCACCTCTCCTACTTGATTTTTTACAAAACTAACAACTTCTTCCACTTCATCATCAGATATAAAAGCACCTTGAAGTCTCATAGGCTTAGTAGCTCCAACTGGATAAAATAACATATCTCCTTTTCCTAAGAGTTTTTCTGCTCCTCCCATATCTAGTATTGTTCTTGAATCTGCCTGAGACGATACAGCAAATGCAATCCTTGAAGGTATATTCGCTTTAATAACTCCCGTTATTACATCTACAGAAGGTCTTTGTGTTGCTACTATAAGGTGCATTCCAGCTGCTCTTGCCATCTGTGCTAACCTACATATAGCATCTTCAACATCATTAGGACTTACCATCATTAGATCTGCAAGCTCATCTATTATTATTACTACCTTAGGCAATTTTTCTTCCATTTTATTATTATATCCAGTTATATCTCTTACTGAATTCTCTGCAAACAATTTATATCTTCTATTCATCTCACTTACTGCCCAGTTAAGCGCAGATGCTGCTTTTTTAGGGTCTGTAACAACTGGTATAAGTAAATGTGGTATACCATTATAATTTGTAAGTTCCACAACCTTTGGATCTATCATTAAAAACTTAACCTCATCGGGCTTTGCTTTATACAGTATACTATTTATAAGTGTATTAACACAAACACTTTTACCAGATCCTGTCGCACCTGCTATAAGTAAATGTGGCATTTTTGATATATCAGTAATTATAGGCATTCCTGATATATCCTTACCTAATGAAAACGATAATTTCGATTCATTATTTGTAAACTCTTTAGCTTCTATAACCTCTCTTAATGTTACAATTTGTACTTGTTCATTTGGAACCTCTATCCCAACAGCAGCTTTTCCTGGTATAGGTGCCTCTATTCTTATGCTCTTTGCAGCTAAGCTTAAAGCAATATCATCAACTAGTCCTACAATTTTACTAACTTTAACTCCAGCTTTTGGCTGAATTTCATATCTAGTTATAGTTGGTCCTTTTGTAACTTGATTTATCTGAGCCTCTACACCAAAATCCTTTAGTGTTTGTTCTAATACTTTAGCATTTTTTAGTATTTGCTTTTTATCTTTTAAATCAGTATTACTAGTAGATTCCTTTAATAAATCTAAACTAGGAATTTCATAATCAGAAAAATTTTCTACATTATCGCTAGTTACTATTTTTATTTCTTTATCATCATCTTGTTTATCATCTATATTTTTTAAACTAGACTGTTTGATATTATTATCTTCTACGTCTACTTTATCATATACTTTATTATCCATATTATCTACTTTATTTTCAGTTTTAGATTCTCGATCAAAGTTTATTATTTTTATAGGCTTTTCTTTTGAACTTTCTTCGTAAGAATCTTTTTCATTGTTAATTTTAATCTTCTTTTTAATTTTATTATTTTGTTTTCTTTCAACGGTTACAAAACTAATAACAAAATTTTTAAAAGAAACGAAGCTGTCTACTAATAAATTGTTTACTCTTTTTAGAGCATCTTGTATTGATATGTTAAACCCAAATAAAGTAATAACAATTAAAGCAAAAATACCAACTATATAAGAGCCTTTAACTCCAAATAGTTTAATAAAATAATATGCTATTATAGTACTAAATATCCCACTTCCATTTCCCTCTATAGATATTTGAAATATTATTCTTAAATTTTCAGGTATAAACGGACTATCTACTGGTATAAAATCCTTCTTCATAAGTCCATAAATTAAAACCATTATAAATATTAGAGGATAATACAATTTATAACTCTTTATATTTTTAATTTTGTTGCTATTTATTAAATCCATTACTCCTATTAAAATTATAATATATGGTACTATTATAGATAATTTAGAGAAAAACCCTAAAAACATTACCTTGATAAAATACCCTACATTTCCCATTGAGTTAGTCTTTAAGCTATATAAAAAGAATAATCCTAAAAATATCAAGCTAAGGTCTCTGAGTTCTTGCATAAACTTATTATCTAGCTTGTTTTTAGTTTGTCTTTTTTTTCTTTTTCCCATAAGCATCACCCCATCAAAATATATCATACGTAGATTATGTACATAAAGCAAAAACTTAATTCAGATGGAGTTTTATCACACCTGAATTTTTAGCTTTCGGATAAATTATGCATATTATTACATTAATAAAAGTGTTAATGCCTTTCACACTAACACTTCCATCTCATAATTATAACATATTATTTATTTTCCTGCGAATTTTCATCTGTTTTTTCATCTGTTTTTTCATCCGAAATCAATTTTTTTAGATGTTCTATTGCGTCTTTTAACCCGCCTACTTCATTTATCAAATCATATTCTACCGCTTCTTTTCCAATTAATACACTTCCTACATCATTTACAAGTTCATCTCTTGAATTCATTAATTTATTTAGATTTTCTTTGCCTATACCTGATGTTCTAGTTATAAAATCTGTAATTCTTTGTTGCATTTTTCTAAAATATTCAAAAGTCTCGCTCACTCCTATTACAAGTCCATTCATTCTTATTGGATGAATTGTCATAGTTGCAGTTGGAGCTATAAAAGAATAGTCTCCTGATGTTGCAAGAGGAACTCCAATACTATGACTTCCTCCTAGTACAAGTGTCACTGTATGTTTAGATAAGCTATTTATAAGTTCCGATATAGCAAGTCCTGCCTCTACATCTCCTCCTACAGTATTTAATATTATAAGTACTCCTTTTATATTAGGATTTTCTTCAATTGCGTATAGCTGAGGAATTATATGCTCATATTTAGTTGTTTTTTTCTGAGGAGCAGACATCATATGACCCTCTATTTCACCAATTATAGTTATACACTGTATTTCTTTATTATCAAGTCCTAAATTAGGAGTCCCTAATTGTTTTATATCCTCTACCATTTCCTTGTTCTTAGACTCATCTTTATTTTTTTTATTTTCCATAATATCCTCCTATTATTGTAATTGCATTAATACATAATTAACGTTCATCTTATTTTGCCCAATATATAGGAATTTAAGCAAAAAAATAAGTTGCTATTTAAATAGCAACTTAAAATAAATTTGAATTATACATATTTTTTTAAATTCTTATATTTTGGATAGATTGAATTCTTTATGAAGAGCATTAACTGCTTTTCTAAGATCTTCTTGTTTTATTACACAAGATATAGTCATACGTGAATCTGATGTTTGAAGTATTTCTATTTTTTCTTCAGATAATACCCTAACTATTCTAACCATTACTCCTGGTATACCATTTATTCTACTGCCTATCAAAGTTACCTTTGAACAGTTTTTAACTATTTCATAAGTTATATCATATTTATCAAGTAATTTCTCAAGACACTTTAACTTTTCTTCATCAATTGTAAATGCTTTTTCTTTCACAAAGAAATTGATCATATCCATACTTATTTCATTTTTTTCCATATCACTTAATATATCTGTAAATGTAGCTTCTTTACAGTCCGTAATTTTAACTTGTACTATACCATCTGCATTTGCTATACCAGTCATTAAATCTTTGTTCATACTCATATATCCATCTATTTCTCTTGATAAATATGAACCTATGCTAGTTCCATCTCCTGGATTCAAAGTGTTCTTAATTTTTAAAACAATATTATTATTTTTAGCTATCTCAACTGCTCTTGGATGAATAACCTTAGCTCCTTTTTCAGCCATTTGGAATACTTCCTCGTAGTTTATATGATCTATAACTTTGGCATTTGGTTCTATTCTAGGATCCGCAGTCATTATTCCATCAACATCTGTATAAATCTCAACAATTTTTGCATCTAGTCCAGCACCAACAATTACAGCAGATGTATCACTTCCTCCTCTTCCAAGAGTTGTGACTTCTCCATTTTCTGTAATTCCTTGGAATCCAGTTACTACTACTACCTTATTTTTTTGTAGTTCCTCTTTTATTCTACATGGATTAACATCAATAACTGATGAGTCTCCGTATTTTGCATTAGTGATAATTCCAGCTTGAGCACCCGTCAACAATATAGAGTTGATTTTTTTACTCTTTAGTATATTAACAAGCAAAGTACCAGATATTATCTCTCCACAAGACATTATAAGATCGAGTTCTCTCTTTGATACATCTTCGTTTACTTGCTTACACAGTTGTATAAGAGTATCTGTTGCATATGGAGCTCCTTTTCTTCCCATTGCAGATACTACAATTACTAGATCATAGTTTTCATCTTTGTATTTTTTTATTATTTCACATATCTTGTTCATTTTTTCATATGATTCTACTGATGTTCCCCCAAATTTCTGAACTAATATATTCATAGTCTTGCCCTCCAACGCTATATATTGCCTTCATATTCAATGATAATCATATCATTACCTATTTTTTTTACATTTTTCCATGGCACCTCTAATGTTGATTTATCTCTTCTAAATGAAAAGAAACTTCTATCTCTTGGTATAACCAAAGCCATGATTCTGCCTGTTCCTTCATCAACTACCAAGTCTGATTCAGCTATAATTCCCAGCCTTTCCCCTGTTGTCAAATTAACAATCTCCTTGCCAGCAATAGAAGACAATTTCATACTACTCCCCCCTAAAAACTTAAATTCTCACTGTTTTTACCAACTACAGAAATGGCTATTTTATCTTTGTCAAAAATACTTTTTATTATATAATCTATTTCATCATCTGTTACATTGTTAATTTTATTTAGTATGTCTTTTGGATTATTTACTTTATTTAATAAAATCTGTGACTTACCCATAGACATCATTCTGCTGCTGGTACTTTCAAGACCCAATATATAATTACCCTTTAATTGTTCCTTTGATCTTTTTATTTCTTCTTTTGTAAGACTATTTTCTTTAATTAATTTTATTTCATTAATAATAGAATTGTATACTTTGTATATATTCTTTTCACTCATACTGGAAGATATATTGAATGTACCCAAACCCTTGTTTAGAGTCAAATATGAGTAAATAGAATAAACCGTACCTTGTTCTTCTCTTATATTTTGAAATAGCCTAGAACTCATACTAGATCCGAATATATTATTTGCAATTGATAGAGCGTATATATGCTCACTTTCAAGACCTATCCCTTCAAGTCCCATACATAAATTCATTTGCTCTATATCTTTATTTCTAGTTATAACTCCTAAATTAAAATTGCAATTATTAATATCTATGTTTTTATCTTTTTTATTATTCCATCCTTTAAATTTTTCTTCTATGAGTTTGACTATATTATCAAAATCAAAATTACCACATATAGATATTACACAATTATTAGGAACATAGTATTTATAAAAAAACTCCATCATATTTTCTCTTTTTATTTTCTGTAAAGAACTTCTTGTTCCTAATATATTTCTTCCAATTCCTTGATTTTTATAAATCATTTCAAATAACATATCATGAGCCAAATCTTCTGGTGAATCCTCATACATATTTATTTCTTCAAGTATAACTGTTCTCTCTTTTGATATATCTTCATCTAAAAACAAAGGATTCAATATCATATCTGCTAGTATATCTATTCCAGATTCTATATGCTCATCAATCATTTTAACATAATAACAAGTAGTTTCTTTGCTAGTAAAAGCATTTATGTGTCCACCAAGGTTATCTATTTCCTCAGCTATTTTTTTTGCCGTTCTATTTTTAGTACCTTTGAATAACATATGCTCTATAAAGTGAGACATCCCATTTGTATATTCATCTTCATATCGACTACCAGCATCTATCCAAATTCCACAACTTACAGAGTTTACATGCTCTATTTCTTCACCTACTATAACTAAACCATTATCTAGAGTATATTTTTTAGACACTTTTCAGCCTCCCAACCTTTAAAGTTATACATTTAATTATAGTTTACATTATATATTTATTCAACATTAAAAAATTCGTCTACTCGCTAACGATCTTTCAAGTTCTGTTGCTCAAAAGTTGATTTACTACATATCAAATATATCACTAAGACATCCCACTTCATAACCATTATTTCTTATAGTTTCTATTATAGATTTTAAAGCCTGTGATGTAGCTTTAGTAGGATGCATCAATATAATACCTGACTCCTCCATATCTTTTGATTTTATTCTCTGAACTATTTTATCAGGATTATCTTTGTACTTCCAATCAATAGTATCTAATGTCCATTTTATAGGTATATAATTCAAATCAACTGCAGCTTTTACAGTATCGTCATTATAAGACCCAGATGGAGGTTCAAAAAATTTAGTATCCTCTTTTATTATGTTATCTATTATCTTTTTTGACTTTTTTATTTCATCATAATTTGCTTTATAATCAAGTTTGCTATAATCGATATGTTTATATCCATGATTTCCAATTTCATGCCCATCCGCTTTTATTTTCATAAGTATATCCGGATATTTATCTGCCCATCTACCTGTAACCATAAAAGTTATTTTAACATTTTCTTCTTTAAGAGTTTTTAACATAGTATCTATGTATTCATTACCCCAATCAACATTGCATGTTATAGCTACATGGTTTGAATTTTCTTTATTACCTTTATAAAAAGGCTCTTGCTTATTATTAAAACAACTAACACTATAATTAGTTATGAGGCTCATCATCCCAATAGCTAATATAAATAAAGCCATTCTAATTACTTTTTTCTTTTTAATTATAACTATCATAAATTCATCTCCTTTTTTATCTTGAGGGTATTAGCCTATAATACCTCGTCCAATATATATCTATTATTTGACTTATGAATTTATGCAAAAAAAATTCGTCTAGTTGCTCCGCACTGACTCATGTCGCCAACGATCCCTAAGGGCTCCGTTGCTCAAAAATAGTTGCAACTGTAGTTATTTCATCAATTTTATTCATATATTAAAATTTATATAATTTCTTTAAATAAAAAAAATAAGCACTTTATAAAGCGCTTATTTTGATACTACATTTTTTTTTCAGTTTCTGTTTTTTCTACTTTTTCTGTCTTTTCTGCTTTTTCAATCAATGCTTTTCTTGAAAGATTTATTCTTCCTTGTTTATCTATTTCAGTAACTTTAACTTTTACCATATCTCCTATTTTTAGAACATCTTCAACTTTTTCTACTCTTTCGTGAGCTATATTAGATATATGAATTAATCCTTCTTTTTTAGGTAATACTTCTACAAAAGCACCAAAATTCATTATTCTAGTTACTTTTCCTTCATATATTTCCCCTTCTTCAACTTCTTTAACGATAGTTAATATCATATCTTTTGCTTTTTGTCCTAATTCTTTGTCTGGAGACATTATGAATACTTCTCCGTCTTTCTCTATATCTATTTTAACACCAGTCTCTTCTATTATAGCTGTTATAGTTTTTCCACCAGGTCCTATAACATCTCTAACCTTATCAGGGTGTATTTTTAATTTTATTATTCTTGGAGCATATTCAGACATTTCTTCTCTATGAGTATCTATTGTCTTCTTCATTTCATTCAGTATATGAAGTCTACCGTCTCTAGCTTGTCCAAGTGCAGTTTTTAGTATTTCTTTATCTATTCCATCTATTTTTATATCCATTTGTATAGCTGTTATACCATTTGGAGTTCCAGCCACTTTAAAGTCCATATCTCCTAAGAAATCTTCCATTCCTTGTATATCAGATAAAATTGCTATATTTTCATTTTCTTTTATAAGTCCCATTGCTATACCTGCTACCATATCCTTTATAGGAACTCCTGCATCAAGTAATGACAATGTACTTCCACAAACACTTGCTTGAGATGTAGATCCGTTAGAACTTAATACTTCTGATACCAATCTTATTGTATATGGGAAATCTTCTTTACTTGGAATCATAGGCTCTAAAGCTCTTGATGCAAGTGCTCCATGTCCTATTTCTCTTCTTCCAGGACCTCTTAATGGTCTTGTTTCTCCTACACTGTACGCAGGGAAGTTATAATGATGCATATATCTTTTATCTTCTTCATCTTCAAGTCCATCTATAATTTGTACATCACCTAAAGATCCAAGAGTAGCTACAGTTAAAACCTGTGTTTGTCCTCTTGTAAAAAGTCCAGAACCATGTGTTCTTGGAAGAATTCCAACTTCTGACCATATAGGTCTTATCTCATCTGATTTTCTATTATCAGGTCTTATTTTCTCATTTACAATCATATCTCTTACTAATTCTTTTATGATACTATGTAAAACAGCGTCTACATCTTTCATATTTTCTGGATATATCTCTTCAAAATGAAGTAAAGTATCAGCTTTAACTTCAGCCATTTTTTCAGCTCTTTCAAGCTTTTCAACTGTTTTTATAGCTTGTTTCATACTTTCGCTAGCATATTCTCTAACCGCTGTTTCAACATCCTCATCAGGCTTATATAAAACAACCTCTTGCTTTTCTTTTCCAATTTCTTCTACTATGCTTTCAATGAATTCAACTATTTTTTTTATCTGCTCATGTGCAAACATGATAGCATCTAGCATTAAGTCTTCACTTAATTCGTTTGCACCCGCTTCAACCATCATGATAGCATCTTTAGTTCCAGATACTATTAAGTTTAACTGACTTTCTTTCTTTTGTTCTCCGGTAGGGTTAACTATAAATTCTCCATCTATTAATCCTACACATACAGATCCTGTTGGTCCATCAAATGGGATATCTGATATTGAAAGAGCTACAGATGAACCTATCATTGCTGCTATATCAGTAGGACAATCTGGATCTGTAGACATTACTGTTGCTACAACTTGTACATCATTTCTATATCCTTTTGGGAATAAAGGTCTAATTGGTCTATCTATTAGTCTAGACGTTAAAATAGCCTTTTCTGATGGTCTTCCTTCTCTTTTTATAAATCCTCCAGGTATTTTACCCACTGAATAAAGTTTCTCCTCATAATCGACACTAAGCGGGAAGAAATCAATTCCCCCTCTTGGCTCAGAAGATGCACATGCATTCACAAGTACAACACTATCCCCATATTTTAACATACAACTTCCATTTGACATTTCACATACTTTACCTATTTCCACAGAAAGTTTTCTTCCTGCTAAATCCATTTCGAAATTTTTATACATAATTTGCCTCCTCTCATAGGTAAAAGATACTACAAATTTTAATTTTAGTAAACAATTTTATTTAAAATACGCCATATATTTATTATTCCCTATTAGAAATAATTTATAATTTATTATGTATTTAAAAAGAGCAGGTAAACCCTGCCCTTTATTATTTTCTTAATCCTAATTTTTCAATTAAAGTCTTGTATCTGTCTAAATCTTTTCCTTTTAAGTACTTAAGTAAACGTCTTCTAGTTCCAACCATCTTTAAAAGACCTCTTCTTGAATGGTGATCTTTCTTGTGCATTTTTAAGTGATCATTTAACTCATTTATTCTAGTAGTTAATAATGCTATTTGAACTTCTGGAGAACCAGTATCTCCCTCATGAGTTTTGTAAGTTTCGATTATTTCTTGCTTTTTAGCTCCTTGTAACATATTAAAACACCTCCATATTTTTTTAACACCTATTGCTGAGCATTCGTCGGTGAATCAAATGCCGAGCAACGGTTTCAACATTAACCATTGTAACATAACTAGCTTTATAAGTAAACTAATTTTTCATCTATAAAGAAAGTATATGATTTTTAATCTTTCGATAACATTGATTAAAGAATTAAATTCGCAACCATTTTTGAGCAACGGAGCCCGTAGGACTCGTTGGCAACATGAGCTATGCGTTAGCATAAAGCGAATTTTTATAATGAATAGGAAATTATATTCTCTATATCCATATTCATCTGTTTCTTTAGCTCTTGTATTGTATCAAACTTAATTTCATCTCTAATTCTTCTTATGAAGTTAATAGATGCTTCTTTTTCATATAAGTCTCCACTATATTTAAGTATGTATGTTTCAACGGTGAATTCATTTTGTTTGACAGTTGGACTATATCCTATATTAGTTGCACCATCATAGATTTTTCCATCTATATTTACTGTTGTTTGGTACACACCCGTCTTAGGAATTAATATATTTTCGTCATACTTTAAATTAATAGTTGGAAATCCTAGTATATCTCCTCCTATTTTTTTGCCATGTACAACAATTCCTTTTAATTTGTACTGTCTTCCTAAAAATTGATTTACCTTATCTACTTCACCATTTTTCAGTAAACTCCTTATATAAGTACTGCTTATCCTTATATTTTCCAAACAAATAGGTTTCATAACGTTCACATCAAAACCATATGTTTTTCCAATATTTTGTAAGAACTCAGCGTTTCCACCTCTATTTAAACCAAATCTAAAATCGTGTCCTATAACTATTTGTTTTGCATTTAATTTGTCCAAAAGAATTTTTTGTATGTACTCTTGTGGATCTAAATTTATTACAAATTCATTAAATGGGATAGAAACGATTATATCTATTCCCATTTTATTTATAATTTCATATTTTTCTTCTTTGGTAATTATATTTTTAATTTTGTCTTTTCTAAAAAAATTAACAGGATGATTTGAAAATGTAAAAAGTACACTTTTCATTTTTTTATTTTTAGCTATTGATATAGTGTCTTTTATTATTTTTTGATGGCCTTTATGAACTCCATCAAAGTTTCCGATAGTTACAACCGTATCCTGTTTTATATTTATGTTTTTTATATCTGTAATTATTTTCATCATATTCAGCTCCAATAATTAAATAAATAATTTATGGCTTTTTAACAATATATTATCATCTTCTATTTTTATTTTCCCAATTGCGCAAAATTTATCATCTATATATACTTTTACTAATTGTTCATCATAATATTTTCGGTTAATTATTAGACCTTTTTGATATATAGTATTTCCATTAGAAAATGCCTTGTATGCACTTTGCTTTACATCTATTCTTTCATAGTTTGTAAGAGGATAGTCTATTCCCACTATGCAATCTTGTAATTTTGATTCTTCAGATGCTTGTTCTATTTCTTCTAGTGTATATGTATCTTGAATGTCAAAATTACCAGACTTTGTTCTAAGCAAAAACGACATATAAGCACCAACTCCAAGTTCGTCTCCTATGTCCTTACAAAGACTTCTAATGTATGTACCCTTAGTTACTGTAACTTCAAATAACACTTTTTCTTTATCTATGTTTTTTATTTTTATATCTTTTACTATTACTTTTCTTGATTTTATTTCAACATCAGTTTGTCCACTTCTCGCTAATTCGTACAACCTCTTACCATTAACCTTTATAGCAGAATATATAGGTGGTACTTGAGTTATCTCTCCCTCAAATTTTTTAAATGCCGCATATATATCTTCTTCATTTATATGACTTGGATCTTTCTTTTGTATAATCTCACCAAAAGAATCATAAGTATCTGTTTGTATCCCAAGTGTTAACTCTGCTATATAAGTCTTTTCTTTATTCAATATGAGTTCAGCTATTTTTGTAGCCTTACCAAGGCATATAGGTAATACTCCAGCTGCATTTGGATCTAATGTACCTGTATGTCCTACTTTTTTCATATTTGCAATTCTTCTAACTCTTGATACAACATCATGAGATGTCATACCTGTTGGTTTTAGTATATTAAGTATTCCATTCATATATTATCACTCTCTTAAATATGCTTTATTACTTCTTCTATAAGCGTTTTTTTAGCATTCTCTAAAGAATCATTTATTGTACATCCAGAAGCCCTCACATGGCCTCCTCCTCCAAATACTTTTGCTATTTCACTAACATTGACATATGATTTTGATCTTAAGCTTATTTTAATCTGATTAGATTTTTTTTGCTTAAATAAAATCCCAACTTCTACTCCATTTATATCTCTAGCATAGTTTACAAATCCATCTACATCATTAAATGTTATATTGTTGTTTTTAAACATTTGAGTAGTCAATTCAATAGTAGCTATTTTATCTTTTACAACGTTTAATGTATTTAAAGATTCTCCTAGTATTTTGACATAGTTCAAAGGATTATTTTGATATATACTTTGTATTATATCTTGCTTGTCTATTCCTTTTTTTAATAGTTCACAAGCCATTTCAAAACTACTAGGATTAGTATTTGAATACATAAAATTACCTGTATCAGTTATAAGACCAGTGTAAAGACAATTAGCTATTTTTTTATCTATAATATTTTTATCTATTTTCATAAGCATTTCATATACAACTTCACATGTAGATGATGCTTTATCGTCTACATAGTTTAAGTCCGCATATAAGTCATTGCTTGTATGGTGATCTATATTTATAGTTAAACTTGCTTCACTTTTTATAGTATCGCTACAACAAAGTCTATCTTTATCCCCACAATCAAGTGATATAAGTACATAGTCTTCAGTATTTATTTCTTCAGATTTATATATTTTAATATCTTTATATAAAAAATCTAAATTAGCAGGAAGATTATCATCTAATACAAACAAAGCTTCTTTCTTCATACTTTTAAGCGCATAGTATAGTCCTATTGATGATCCTAAATTGTCTCCATCTGGACTATAATGGGAAGTAATAATAAAATTATTACTTCCCATTATAGTATTTATTATTTTATTCATTTACATCATCTTCTTTTTTTGAATTGACGTTTTTAATTAAATTAGACATGTAAACTCCTTTTTCAATAGAGTCATCAAGTCTAAATATTATTTCAGGAGTATATCTTAATTTAACTTGTTTTCCTATTTCTTTTCTAACAAATCCACTGGCACTTTTTAATCCTTTTAGGGTTCCATCTTTATCTCCTGTAAGTACACTGATGTATATATAAGCATACTTTAAGTCAGAAGTAACATTAACATCCGTAACACTTACTAGAGAAGATATTCTAGGATCTTTTAGACCTTCTAAAAGCAATCTACTTACAACCTTTTTTATTTCTTCTCCTATTCTTCTTGTTCTAGAATATGATGCCATAGTATCTACAACCCTTCTATCTATTTTCTTTTTCTTTCATTATAAAAGCTTCTATTACATCGCCTTCTTTTAGATCATTAAAGTTATTTAATGCAAATCCACATTCATAGCCTTTAGCTACTTCTTTAGCATCATCTTTAAATCTCTTTAAAGAGCTAAGCTCACCTTCATGTATAACTATTCCATCTCTTACTAGTCTTACTTGAGCATTTCTTGCTAACTTTCCTTGAGTTACATATGCACCAGCTATAGTTCCAACTCCAGATACTTTAAATGTAGCTCTAATCTCTGCTTTTCCTAAGTCTTGTTCTACAAATTCAGGATCAAGCATACCTTTCATTGCAGATTGTATATCTTCTATAGCCTTATATATTACTCTATATGTTCTCATATCAACTTTTTCTTTTTCAGCTACATCTGATGCTGCTCCAACTGGTCTTACATTAAATCCTATTATTATAGCATTAGAAGCACTAGCAAGCATTACATCAGACTCAGTTATAGCTCCAACAGCTCCATGAATAGCTCTTACAGTTACTTCTTCGTTACTTAATTTTTCTAAAGACTGTTTTACAGCTTGAACTGAACCTTGAACATCTGCCTTTATTATTATATTAAGCTCTTTTACATCACCTTGTTCCATTTGTTTAAATAAATCATCTAATGATACCTTTTGACTAGATTTCATTTGTCTTGCTCTAATTTTATCTTTTCTTTTATCAGCTATACTTCTAGCCATCTTATCATTTTTAACTACTACAAACTGATCTCCTGCTTGAGGAACCTCAGAAAGTCCAAGTATTTCAACTGGTATAGACGGTGCTGCTTGCTTTACTCTTTTACCTAAGTCATTTACCATAGCTCTGATTTTACCGTGGGCACAACCAACAACAAGTGCATCCCCAACTTTTAATGTTCCATTTTGAACAAGTACAGTAGCTACTGGACCTCTTCCTTTATCAAGTTGTGCCTCTACAACAGTTCCTACTGCTTTTCTATTTGGATTAGCTTTTAATTCTTCCATTTCAGCAACTAATAAAATCATTTCTAGTAATGTATCTATATTTTCATTTTTAAGAGCTGAAACCGGAACAGATATTATATCTCCTCCCCAATCTTCAACTAAAAGTCCATGCTCTGTTAATTCTTGTTTTACTCTATCTGGATTTGCTCCAACTTTATCTATTTTGTTTATAGCTATTATTATAGGTACTTGTGCTGCTTTTGCATGGTTTATGGCTTCTACCGTTTGAGGCATTATACCATCGTCTGCTGCAACTACAAGTATAGCTATATCTGTTACTTGAGCTCCTCTTGCTCTCATAGATGTAAACGCTTCATGTCCAGGAGTATCTAAAAATACTATTTTCTTTTTGTCAACTTCTACTTCATACGCACCTATATGTTGAGTTATTCCACCAGCCTCTTTATCTGTTACCTTACTATTTCTAATAGCATCAAGTAATGATGTTTTACCGTGGTCAACATGTCCCATAACAGTTACAATAGCTGGTCTTGGTTTTAAATCTTCCGGTCTATCTTCCTCTATTTCTATTTCATCATCTATTTCATCTTCTTCATATCTTATACCTTTAAATCCGTAATCCATAGCCACACATGCAGCTAAATCAAAATCTATTTCTTGATTCATGCTTGCCATTACTCCTAATTTTATAAGCTTAGTTATAACTTGCGTAGCACTTTTATCTATTAATTGTGATAAGTTTTGAACTGTTATTTTATCAGCTATTTTGATTTCAGTTAGATTATTGTCACCATTTCCTTCTTCTTCATTTGAAAGTTCTTTTATTTGATTTATTTCTTCCTCACTTAAAACACTCATATTATTTTCTACAAGTATTTCTAACGAATCCATTTTTTCTATAATTTCTTCATTTGACATTCCTAATTCTTGTGCTAATTGATAAACTCTTGTCTCTGACAAAAGCTTCACCCCCTACTAATTTCTTTTATTTTTTTTGCAAATTGTTCACTTTTTATACCTATTACTGCTCTACTACTTTTTCCTATACTTTTTCCTAATTCTTCTTTCGTAAAATCTATTATATAAGGTACATCTCTATATTCAGATTTATCTCTAAAAAGTTTTTTTGTATTTTCCGATGCATCATTTGCTATTATAATTAATTTTATTTTTCCTTTTTTAAGATCAGATAATGTAGTATCATCTCCAGAAACCAAGTTACCACTTCTTAAAATAATACCTAATAGCGAAAGAATTTTATTTTTCATATTTCTCTATTTCCTCCGACAAGTCCTTGTAGACCTTTTCTGAAATTTCTAATTTAAACGCTCTATTTAGTGCCCTAGTTTTTATAGCCTTTTCTAAGCATTCCTTAGTAGCACAAATATAAGCTCCTCTACCATTAGCTTTACCTGTATTGTCTACAAATATTTCTCCATCTTTGTTTTTTACTATTCTTATCAAAGTTTTTTTAGAGTTTCTATCCTGACAAGTTATACATTTGCGTTGAGGTATTTTCTTTTGACTCAAGAATATCGCCTCCTTTTTTATTAATTATTAGCTTGACTCTCACTTTTTATATCTATTTTCCAGTTAGTAAGTTTTGCTGCAAGTCTAGCATTTTGACCTTCTTTACCTATAGCCAATGATAATTGATAATCTGGAACTATTACCTTTGCACTTTTCTCTTCTTCCACTAAGTCAACAGAAATTACTTTTGATGGACTTAGTGCACTAGATATAAATTCAGCAGGATTTTCACTATATTTTATTATATCTATTTTTTCTTCTTTTAACTCATCTACTATATTTTTCACTCTAGATCCCTTAGCTCCAACACAAGCTCCTATTGAATCTACATTTTCGTCTATAGAATGTACTGCCATTTTAGTTCTAGAACCAGCTTCTCTTGATATAGATTTTATTTGAACAACTCCATCATATATTTCAGGTACTTCTAATTCAAATAATCTTTTAATAAGTCCTGGATGACTTCTAGATAAAAGTATTTGAGGCCCTTTTGTAGTCTTTTTAACTTCTAGTATATATGATTTTATTCTTTGACCCACTTCATATGTTTCACCTGGTATTTGTTCAGTTTGATTTAATACACCCTCTATTTTTCCAAGAGAAATATATACTATACCTTTGCTTACTCTAGCTACTATTCCTGTAACTATTTCAGTTTCTCTATTTATAAATTCTGAATATATAACATCTCTTTCTGCTTCTCTTATTCTTTGAACTACAACTTGTTTAGCTGTTTGAGCTGCAATTCTTCCAAAGTTTTTAGGTGTAACTTCAAATTCAACCATATCTTCTAATTCATAATTTTTATTAATCTCTCTAGCTTCATCTATAGCTATTTCTAAAAAATCGTCATATACATCATCATTTTCTACTACTCTTTTTTGAGAATAAACTTTAACTTCCCCATTTTCTCTATCTATTTCTGTTCTAACATTTTGACACGAACCAAAATTTCTTTTGTATGCTGAAACAAGTGCCGCTTCAATAGTATCTATTAATATGTCTTTAGAAACACCTTTTTCCTTTTCTAATTGTTCTAAAGCATCTATGAATTCTAAATTCATCATTTCTCCTCCTTATTAAATTTTTACAGATAATCTAATTATAGATACTTCTTTTTTATTAAACTCTAATATCTCATCTTTATCTGTTTTAATTTTTATTATATCTTCAAATAATCCTACAAGCTCTCCTTCAAACTGCTTTTGTCCGTCTAAAGCTTTATAAAGCTTTAATTCAACATCTCTTCCTTTATATCGTTCAAAGTCTTTATCTTTTTTTAATGGTCTATCAATTCCTGGTGATGATACTTCTAAAAAATAGTTTTCTTTTATTGGGTCTACTTTATCTAATGTTTCACTCAATTCTTCACTTACCATTTTACAGTCATTTAATCCAATTCCGCCTTCTTTATCTATATAGACTCTTAAATAATAGTGTCCAGCTTCTTTAATATATTCTACGTCTACTAATTCAAAGTTATTTTTATCAACTATTGGCAAAACTATTTCTTCTATTGTTTTTTCTATATTTTTCTTCATATATGTATACCTCCTTTATTTAGTTTTTAGGTTGTTTATTTTTTAATAAGTCGCGTTTCCTATTATTATAAAAGAAAGAGTGGGCATTATCCCCCACTCTACATTTTATTAGTATATAGTTTTCTATATCAGTATACCATATAATGTTTTTTTGTGCAACTTATCACAGCAGAGATAATTGATTGGTCTCAGGTAGGCCTTCAATACAGCCATGGCTCTTTAATGTTTCAACTACAGTTTTTGAAATCTTAGTCCTTTTTCTCAAATCTTCTATTGAAAGAAATTCTTCCTTTTCTCTTTCTTTAGCAATATTAATAGCAGCATTACCCCCAACTCCCTGAAGAGCTATTAATGGTGGTAATAGTTTATTATCTACTATTCTAAATTTCTTTGCATCTGATTTATAAAGGTCTACTCTTGAAATTTCTATCTTTCTTGCAAACATTTCTACAACAACCTCAAGCACAGTTAACATACCTTTTTCTTTAGCAGTAACATCATTTCCAAGACTTTCTATTTCTTTCATCTTTCGAATAACTTCATCTTTACCTTTTATAACTAAATTAGCATCAAAATCTTCCGCTTTAGTAGTAAAATAAGTAGCATAAAAAGAATGTGGATAATAAACCTTACAATAAGCTATTCTAACTGACATCATAACGTAAGCTACCGCATGTGCTTTTGGGAACATATACTTAATCTTGTTACAAGAATCTATATACCACTGTGGCACATCATTATTTTTCATTTCTTCTTCATCTTCCGGAGTTAAGCCTTTACCTTTTCTAACCTTCTCCATTATCTTAAATGAAAGCTTAGGCTTCAATCCTTTAAATATAAGATAATTCATTATATCATCTCTTGTTGATATAACATCTTTTAATGTAACAACACCATCCCTAACTAAGTCTTGAGCATTGTTAAGCCAAACATCTGTACCATGTGATAATCCAGATATCCTAACAAGTTCTCCAAAAGTTGTAGGTTGAGTATCTGTAAGCATTTGTCTAACAAATTTAGTTCCAAACTCAGGTATTCCAAGACTTCCTATAGTACAATTGATTTCTTCACTAGTAACTCCTAAAGCCTCTGTAGATGTAAATATAGACATCGTCTTCTTATCATCAAGAGGTATTCTAGTAGCATTAATTCCTGTTATATCCTCAATCATTCTTATTATAGTCGGAACGTCGTGTCCTAGTATATCAAGCTTTAGTATCCTACCACTTATAGAGTGATAATCAAAATGAGTTGTTACAACTCCAGATGTAGAATCATTAGCTGGATATTGAATAGGAGAAAAATCATATATTTCTTTATAATGAGGAACAACCATTACTCCTCCCGGATGCTGCCCTGATGTCCTTTTGATTCCAGTGCACCCTTTAGATAATCTGTTAATTTCTGCTGATGTAGTTTTCATTTCATTTTCGTCAATATACTTTTTAGCAAATCCATATGCTGTTTTATCTGCTATCGTTCCTATAGTTCCAGCTCTATACACATATCCTTCCCCAAATAGTACTTCTGTATACTTATGTGCATTAGGCTGATATTCACCCGCAAAATTAAGGTCAATATCCGGTTCTTTATCTCCTTCAAATCCTAAAAACACTTCGAAAGGTATATCATGTCCATCTTTTATATAAGGTATTTTGCAAACAGGACACTCTTTATCTGGTAAATCAGCTCCTGATGTATAACTTCCAGTTTCAAAGAATTCCGATTTTAAACATTTTTCACATCTATAATGTGCTGGCAAAGGATTAACCTCTGTTATATCACTTGTCGTAGCAACAAATGAAGAACCAACAGATCCCCTTGATCCAACTAGATATCCATCTTGCAAAGATTTTGCAACTAGTTTTTGAGATATTATATATAAAACTGCATACCCATTACTTATTATAGAAGTTAACTCTCTCTCAAGTCTCTTTTCAACTACATCAGGAAGTTTTTCTCCATACATACTATGGGCCTTTTTATAACACATCTCTCTAAGGTCTTCTTCAGATCCTTCTATTACAGGAGTACATGTTTCATCTGGTATAGGTTTTATTTCATCTATTTGATCTGCTATTTTATTTGTATTAGTTATAACAACTTCCCTAGCTACCTCATCTCCTAAGTAACTAAATTCATCCAACATATTATCTGTAGTTCTAAAATAAAGGGGAACCTCTTCATTAGCACTTTTAAATCCTTGTGAATGTTTTAATATTTTTCTATATACTTCATCATGAGGATCTATAAAGTGAACATCTCCCGTTGCCACAACTAATTTATCATATTTTTTACCAAGTTTTATAATTTCCCTATTAATATCTTTAAGTTCTTCATAATCTTTAACAATTTCTTTTTCTATCATAAACTTATTATTATCAAGTGGCATTATCTCTAGGTAATCATATAGTTCTAATACTTCCTCTATTTCATAATTTTCTTTATTTTTAAGTATGCTTTGATACACTTCACCATTTTCACATGCAGATCCTATCAAAAGTCCTTCCTTATATTCTTTTAAAACACTTTTAGGTATCCTAGGTGTCTTGTAAAAATACTCCATATGTGATTTTGATATTAATTTGTATAGATTTTTAAGACCTATATAGTTTTTAACCAATATAGTTATATGATTACTTCTTACTTTTTTAAAATCAGCTACTTTAAACAATTCATTAACTTGGTGTAAATGAGTTGCATCTTTTTCTTGTAACATTTCCAAAAACTTTATAAATATTTCAGCTGTAGCCTCAGCATCATCAACTGCTCTATGATGATTTTCAAGAGAAACCTTAAGAGCTTTTGCTACTGTATTTAATTTATATCTTTTAAGTTGAGGAAGTAACTCTCTAGCAAGATTTATAGTATCAGCATATATATTATTAAAATCTAAAGACATTCGCTTACAATTTTCTCTTATAAAACCTATATCAAACTCTGCATTATGGGCAACCAACACACTATCATCTATAAAATCTAAAAAATCTGGCAGCACCTGTTCAATAGTTCTTTCATCTTTAACCATATCATTAGTTATACCTGTAAGTTCCTGAACTTTATACGGTATAGGTTTTTCAGGATTTACTAAAACACTAAATCTATCTACTATTTCAAAATTTTCTATTTTCACAGCACCAATCTCTGTTATCTTATCATTTTTGTTAGAAAAACCTGTTGTTTCTAAATCAAACACTACAAAAGTTTGACTTAGAGGCAATTTATTCGGATTTTTTATAACAGGATTAGTATCATCTACTAAATATCCTTCAACTCCATAAAGAACTTTGACACCATGTTTTTTAGATGCATCCATTGCCTCTGGAAAAGCCTGAACTATCCCATGATCAGTAACCGCTATAGCCTTATGTCCCCATTTAGCGGCTCTTTCAACAACCTTTGATACTGAGGTTATCGCATCCATAGCAGACATTTGAGTATGCAAATGTAGTTCAACCCTTTTCTTATCACTTTTATCATGTTTTTCTTTTTTCTTTGATTTTTGTATATCAGAAATATTTACAATAAGTTCCTGAGAATAATTATCAAATAAAGCATTCCCTCTAATCTTCAAATAAGATCCTTTACTTATATTGTCTACTACACCATCCTTATTATTTTCCCTTAAAAATAATTTACATTTTATAGAGCTTGTATAATCTGTTATAGAAATAGTTAATAGAGTTCTTCCTCCCTTTAACTCTCTATTCTCCACATCAAATACCTCTCCTTTTATACATACCCTTCCTGTTTCAGGAGTTACATTTTTAATAATTTCAATAGGATCTGTAATACTTTTACCATATATATTATCTGTTTCCTCTTTTTCAACCTTATGATCATTATTTTTCTTTTCATTTGTTTCAGATTTTGGACTCGCTACGATTCTATTGGAAAGTAAACTATCTGTTTCCTCGTCTTTCTTGGTTATATATTCTTCTAAATTCATATCGAATTTACTTTCAAGATTGAATCTAACACTCAAATCAAAACCTAATTCCTCATTTATCATACTTTTTATAGAATATGCAGTCTTCTTCAACTCCAATATTTTATATATTATTTCATTTTGTATATTTATAACTAAGCATCGATCTATATATGTCCATGTAATTTTTTCAGTAGATGTTAAAGATGAAACCATAGACTTCATTATAAATTCTATATTATTCCAATATTTATTTATAACAACACTTACATCATCTTCAATATTCTTATATCTTATTCTAAATTTTACATCATTAAAAAAAGTTAATTCATTTTTTATCTTGCTCTCAATATCTCTAATCTCAGATATATTTAGTATTTCTTTTGATTCTAAATAAAAATATACGATCTTATCTTCTTTAAAATAGACTATATTACTCAATAACACATTATCATATTTCTTATCTAATTTATTATACACTCCTATTTTTTCTAAATATTTTTTTATACTATCCATAATACCTCCCAGACAGTCTTAATGTTTTTATCCGTTTCACTTTATTAATAAAGTTCAATATATAGATTAACATAAAAATTCTAGACTAAAAAGTCTAGAATTTTTCTATTTCGCTTATTAATTCATTTATCAAATCATCACTCTTTATTTTTCTTACAATTTCTCCTTTTTTAAATAGGATAGCATTCTCATTTCCACCAGCTATACCAATATCAGCTTCCCTAGCCTCTCCAGGTCCATTTACCGCACAACCCATTATGGCTACAGTCATTTTTTTATCTATATCTTTTATCTGTTCTTCAACCTCTGAAGCTATATTTATCAAGTCTATATTACACCTTCCACAAGTTGGACAAGATACCACCTTAATTCCTTCATCTAATAAACCTACAGATTTCAAAATTTCTTTACCTACAAATATCTCTTCTTTAGGATCTCCCGTTAAAGATACTCTTATAGTATCACCTATTCCTTTAAGTAATATATATCCTATACCTATAGATGATTTAATAGTTCCTTTTTTTACGCTTCCAGATTCTGTTATTCCAACATGTAGTGGATAATCTACCTTTTCAGACATAAGTTCATACGCTTTTATAGTAGTATGTATATCGCTAGATTTTAAAGATATAACTATATTATGAAAATCCATACTTTCTAAAATATTTATATGTCTCATTGCACTTTCTACTAAAGCCTCTGGTGTAGCTTTTTCATACTTTTCAAGTAGATCTTTTTCTAAAGATCCTCCATTTACACCTATTCTTATTTTTATATTTTTTTCTTTGGCTTTTTCAACTACCATCCTTACTCGTTCTATACTTCCTATATTTCCAGGATTTATTCTAAGTCCATCTACGCCTTGGTTTATAGCTTCAAGAGCTAATCTATAATCAAAATGTATATCTGCTATAACAGGTATATTTATACCCTTTCTTATTCTACCTAGTTTCAACGCAGCATCCATATCAGGAACAGCAACTCTAACTATATCACACCCAACTTCTTCAAGACCCTTTATTTGATCTATTGTGGCATCCACATCTCTTGTATCAGTATTAGTCATAGACTGAATAGATATAGGATAATTTCCTCCTATTTTAATCTTGCCACAATCAATTACTCTTGTTAGTTTTCTCAAAAAATCACCTTCTATTTAATTATTCTAGACACATCATTATAAATTGTAAATACCATCAAAAGCATCAATGCAACAAATCCTACGAAATGTATAGACCCTTCTCTTTCAGGATCCATTTTTTTCCCCCTAATAAGCTCTATAAGTAAAAATATAATTCTTCCTCCATCTAAAGCTGGTATAGGAAGCAAATTAAACAATCCTAGATTTATACTTATAACAGCTGCCAAAAATATAACATTTATCATTCCAGCATCCGCTGCTTGACCTACTACATTTATTATGCCTACAGGACCTGCCACTTCATCTCTTGATACATTTCCAGTTATAGCCTTTCCTAGAAAATCTACCATTTGTCCTAATATGAAAAAAGTTTGATCTATAGAATATTTAAAAGATGATATTACATTTTTTTCATATCTAGGCTCTATACCTATCATTTTTTTACCCTTTTCATCTTTAGGTGTAATATTATATTCTAATACATTACCATCTCTTTGTATTTGAATTTTTATATCATCAGTTTTAGAATCAGATATTGTATTTCTTATATCTTCCCAGTTTTTTATATTAGAATCATTTATTTTTAATATCTTATCTCCCTGTTTAATTCCAACTTGTTGAGCTGGCAAGTTATCAATAGTATTTTCTATAATAGTTCCTGGAACCCCCTTATACATAAACATAACCGTAAACAACAATATAGCCAGTATAAAATTCATCACAGGCCCAGCAAATACTATACTTATCTTTTGAAATATAGTTTTATTATTAAAACTTCTAGGATCACTCGATTCCTCATCTTCACCTTCCATTCTAACATATCCCCCTATAGGTAATAATCTAAGTGAATATTCCGTTTCATCACCTTTATATGAGTAAATTTTAGGTCCCATTCCTATAGCAAACTCATGTATTTTAACACCTGCTTTTTTAGCAACTATAAAATGACCAAACTCATGAAATAAAACAAGTATTCCAAATACTATAAGAGATATAATGATATTCATATTTTCACCTTCCTATTTCATACTTTCTTTTATAAATTCTCTACTCCAATTATCTATATGTAATATTTCCTCTAATGTCGGTTCTTCTATTATAGAATGTTTTTCTAATGCTCTTTCTATATACATTGGTATATCATAAAACTTAATTTTGTCATTTAAAAATTCACTTACCAAGATTTCATTAGCTGCATTTAAAACAGTAGAATAAGTTCCACCTTTTTCTAAACATTCATAAGCAAGTTTTAAGCACGGGAAAGTATCGCTATCTGGCTTTTCAAATGTTAATGAACTTAGTTTTGCAAGATCCAATCTTTCATAATCATTATATATTCTATTTGGATATGAAAGTGCATACTGTATAGGAAGCTTCATATCAGTATTTCCAAGTTGAGCTATAACTGATCCATCTATGAATTGTACCATAGAATGTACTATACTTTGAGGATGAACTAACACATCTATATCACTTGCCTCAACTCCAAACAACCACTTTGCCTCTATAACTTCAAGTCCCTTATTCATTAAAGTAGCTGAATCTATACTTATTTTTCTTCCCATACTCCAGTTAGGATGTTTTAATGCCTCATTTTTAGTTATATCTATAAGTTGTTCTTTTGTTTTATTTCTAAATGGCCCACCTGATGCTGTTAATATAATTTTTTCAATTTCTTTATTACTTTCTCCATTTAAACATTGAAATATAGCAGAATGTTCACTATCAACTGGTAGAATTTTAACCCCCATTTTTTTAGCTTCATTCATAACTAATTTTCCAGCAGTTACAAGTGTTTCTTTATTTGCAAGAGCTATTGTTTTTTTATATTTAATAGCTTCTAAAGTAGGAATAAGTCCTATCATTCCAACAAGAGCTGTTAAAACTATATCTACACTTTCCAAAGATGCTATAGTCTTTAATCCTTCCATACCAGAATATATATCAACATCCACTTCATTTGGTAGAATTTCTTTTAATTCCTTAGCTTTACCTTCATTATATACAGCAACTACTCTTGGTCTAAACTCTAGTATTTGTTTTTTTAGCATATCTATACTAGTATTTATAGCTAAAGCTTCTATTTTAAATTTATCTTTGTTATTTCTCACAACCTCTAAAGCCTGCATACCTATAGAACCTGTTGATCCTAAAATAGATATTTTTTTCATATTATCCACCCCTTCTTAAACAGCGTAATATAATAGCTTCAGAAAATTCTGAAGCCCTAAGGTTAAATTTATTCTCTTCAATTATATCTTAATCTATAAAAAAATATATATAATAATAAACAAAAGGAGCTGTTAAAATTATACTATCAAATCTATCTAATATACCGCCATGTCCAGGTATTAATTTTCCATAATCTTTAACTTCCAGAAATCTTTTTATTGCAGATGCAAACAAATCTCCGATTTGAGCTATCATACTTCCTATAAGTCCAATTATGCCCATATGCATCAAATCAAATCCAAATATATATCCAAATACAACACAAGATAAAGAGCTCCCTATAACTCCTCCGATACTTCCTTCTATAGTCTTTTTAGGACTAACAGCTGGTATCAATTTATGCTTGCCAAAGAAATAACCACTAAAATAAGCAAATGTATCCGTCATCCATGCTATTACAAAAATTAAATATATGTAATTATAATTTGAAAATTTAGAAATCAATATTATATATTTCAAAAGATAGGGTATATATATTATACCAAGAAAAGTTATACCCATATCAATAACATTATACTTTCTCCTTACAAGTAATATGCACAATATAAAAAAAACAATAAAAAAGCCACATGTTATATATCTACTATCCATTTGTAAAATCGCACCAAAATAAATAATTAGAGTAGATAAATACCCCAACCAACTAACTCCATTGAAACTCTTGTTTCTAAAGGCATCATAAAATTCCTTTATAGCCATTAATGAAATTACCATAACACCTAAATATAAAGGAACTCCTCCATTTATTAAGATCAATGCTAAAACTGGCAATAATATTATCGAAGATACTATTCTAACAAACATATAAATCCTCCTATTTAAGTCCTCCAAATCTTCTTTCCCTATTTTGATAATCCAAAATAAGTTTATGTAAATTTTCTTTTCTAAAGTCTGGCCAGTATATATCCGAAAACCAAAATTCAGAATATGCTATTTCCCATAATAAAAAATTACTAACTCTATACTCACCACTAGGTCTAACTAATATATCTGGATCTGGTAATGATTTGGTACTTAAATAATTCCTAATAAACTCTTCGTCAACATCATCTATCTCAATTTTTTCATTTTTATAATCTTCAAGTATATTAACAATAGCATTTTTAATATCATGTCTGCTTCCATAATTCAAAGCTAATGTAAGTGTAAGTCCTGTATTATATTTAGTAAGTTCTTTCGATTTTTTAATTTCTTCAGCTGCAACGCTAGGTAGATACGATATATCTCCTATAGTATTAAAAATAACATTATTTTCATGTAACTCTTTTATTTCTTTTTTTAAATATTGAACTAGTAAATTCATAAGAGCACTTACTTCATCTTTAGGTCTTTTCCAATTTTCTGTAGAAAAAGCATATAAAGTCAAATATCCAACTCCTAAACTACTACATTCTTTTACAATTTCTCTTATAGTTTCAACGCCCGCCTTATGTCCAAACGTTCTAGGTAAAAACCTTTTTTTTGCCCATCGTCCATTCCCATCCATTATAATAGCTATATGTTTTGGTATATTATTTTTATCTATATCATTCAATATATTTTTCTCCATATTTTCCTCCAATCAAATATTTTTCTAACTCCTTATTATAAGGAATCAGAAAAATATGTGATAACAAGTTCTATATAATCATTTCTTTTTTTGATATTTATAACTCTAGGGCATACTAACAAAGATTTATCTTTACGCCCTATCGTCTCTTTTATTATATACTTTATATCATTATTTTCAAGTACCTGTTTTGCCTTAGAAAGTTCAATCCCAAATAATTCAAAATAATTCAAATTAAACCTCCATTATTTCTTTTTCTTTCTTAGCTAAAAATTCATCCACTAATTTTATATTTTTATCAGTTGTTTTTTGAACTTCATCTTGTGCTTTTTTCAAATCGTCTTCTGTTATTTCAGAATCCTTTTGCATCTTCTTTAACTTATCATTAGCATCTCTTCTTTCATTTCTAAGAGCTACCTTAGCATTTTCTGCTGTTTTGCTAGCAAGTTTAGCTAAATCTTTTCTTCTTTCCTCTGTAAGTTGAGGAATTACTATTCTTATCATCTTACCATCATTAGTTGGATTGAATCCTAAATTGGCAAATTGAATAGCCTTTTCTATGCTTCCAAGAGCTGACATATCCCACGGCTGTATAACTATACATCTAGGTTCTGGAGCAGATACAGTAGCTACTTGTTTAAGCGGAGTCTGAGATCCATAATAATCTACCATAACTCTATCAAGCATTCCTGGATTAGCTCTTCCAGCTCTTATTACTCCTAATTCTTCTTTTAAAACCGACATCGTTTTTGACATTTTTTCTTCTAAAACCTTATGAACTTCTAATTTCATTATTTTTCCTCCTCTACTATAGTTCCTATATTTTTTCCTTGAACCACATCAATTATATTTTTAGAATTATTTAATCCAAATACCCTTATAGGTATTTTATTATCCATACATAAAGAAGTTGCAGTTGAATCCATAACTTTTAATCCTCTTTTAAGAACTTCTATGTATGAAAGTCTATCGAATTTTTTAGCTTCTGGATTTATCATAGGATCACTATCGTATACACCATCTACTTTTTTAGCTAAAAGTATAACTTCAGCCTCTATTTCTGCAGCTCTTAATGCTGCTGCTGTATCAGTTGAAAAGTATGGATTTCCAGTTCCAGATGCAAATATAACTACTCTGTTTTTTTCTAAATGTCTCATAGCTTTTCTTCTTATATATGGTTCTGCAATTTGTCTCATTTCAATAGCATTTTGGACTCTAGTTAAAACCCCTATATTTTCCAGTGCATCTTGCATAGCTAAAGAATTCATAACAGTAGCAAGCATCCCTATATGATCGGCAGTAATTCTATCCATACCTTCACTAGTTCTACCTCTCCAGAAGTTGCCTCCGCCCACTACTATAGCAACCTCAACTCCCATTTCATGTAATTCTTTTATAGATAGAGCTATTTCATTTACAACCTCATTGTTTATTCCAAATTTCATTTCTCCAGCTAAAGCTTCTCCACTTAATTTTAATAGTACCCTTTTATATATAGGTTTATCCATAAACAAAGTCCTCCATTCAATATTCTTCTAAAAAAGAGAACACAAAAGTGTTCTCTTTTTATATTATTTAAGTTGCTTAGCAACCTCTTCTGCAAAGTTTTCTTCTTTCTTTTCTATACCTTCTCCAACTTCAAATCTCATAACCTTAGCTACTTTAATTTCAGTGTTAAGTTTAGTAGCAACCTCTTTAACAAGTTTTTCAACTGTTAAATCAGGATTTTTTACGAATGTTTGATTAAGAAGACATACTTCTTGTAACTGCTTGTTCATTCTTCCAACAACCATTTTTTCAACGATTTGAGCTGGCTTTCCTTCATTTAAAGCTTGTTGCTTTAATATTTCTGTTTCATGAGCTATGTAAGCTTCATCAACGTCATCTCTTGATATATACTTAGGATTCATAGCTGCAACTTGCATAGCTATATCTTTTCCTAAAGCTATAATCTCTTCAGAATCAGATCCTGTTTCTAAAGCAACTAAAACTCCTATCTTTCCTCCACCATGAATATATCCTGCAATTTGTCCGTTCTCAACTTCAAACTTTTCAAATCTTCTTACATTCATGTTTTCTCCGATAGTAGCTATCTTAGCATTAAGCACTTCTTGAACAGTTTCTTCTGCATCTATATATTTTTGAGCCATTAAAGATTCAATATCAGCATTATCTGTTTTTAATACTGTAACAGCGATATCCTTAACAAACTTTTTGAAATCATCATTTTTAGCAACGAAATCTGTTTCTGAATTAACCTCAACTATAGTTGCTGATTTTTTATCATCAGACATACACATATCTACTAAACCTTCTGCAGCTACTCTACCTGATTTTTTAGCAGCTTTAGCAAGTCCCTTTTCTCTTAATAAATCTATAGCTTTTTCCATATCTCCATCAACTTCAGTTAAAGCCTTTTTACAATCCATCATTCCTGCACCAGTTTTTACTCTGATTTCTTTGACCATTGCAGCTGTAATTGCCATAAAATCGCCTCCCTATATATTATTAAAGGTAAGGAACGAAGTTCCTTACCAGTTTATTATTCTTGTACTTCTTCTTCTTCTTGCTCTTCTTCTATAGCTTGTCTTCCTTCAACTATTGCATTAGCCATTGCTGCAGTTATTAATTTAACCGCTCTTATAGCATCATCATTTCCTGGAATTGCATAGTCTATCTCTTCTGGATCACAGTTAGTATCAACTATAGCAACAACTGGAATACCTAGTCTATGAGCTTCTTGTATAGCTATTTTTTCTTTTCTTGGATCAACTATAAATAAAGCTCCTGGTAATTCAGGCATTTCTTTGATTCCATTTAAGTATTTTTCTAATTTTTCTTTTTCATGCTTTAATTTGATAACTTCTTTTTTAGGAAGAACTTCAAATACACCTTCTTCTTCCATTTTTTCTAATTCTACTAATTTTTTGATTCTGTTTTTGATAGTTTTGTGGTTTGTTAACATTCCACCTAACCATCTTTCATTTACATAGTACATTCCAACTCTTTCTGCTTCATCTTTGATAGCATCTTGAGCTTGTTTTTTAGTTCCAACAAATAATATTGGTTTTCCAGTTTCAGCAACTTCTTTAACAAATCTATAAGCTTCTTCAACCTTCTTAACTGTTTTTTGTAAATCGATGATGTATATTCCATTTCTCTCAGTAAATATATACTTTGACATTTTAGGATTCCATCTTCTTGTTTGGTGTCCAAAGTGTACACCTGCTTCTAATAATTGTTTCATTGATATAACTGCCATTTACAGCACCTCCTATGGTTTTTTCCTCCGATTTAGTCATTTTCTTAAAAAACCCATATAGGCACCTTTTTAAGAATTCCAAATCGTGTGTAATATTTTCGCCTCTGATAGTATAGCATATAGTAATTTCATTTACAATATGTTTTTATAGTTTATTTTGTTAATATTTCTATAATTTCTATATTAGATGACCCTTTTTTTATCTTTTTTTCACCATAAACTATTTTTTTGTTAGAATTAATAGAATCTAAAATAGCATTTAAACTATATTTATCATCTATTATCTTATCTTTATATAAAATATTCGTCACTTCATTTCTTTTAGTTATTATAATCTTGGACAAAGTATTTATTTTCCATCCCTTACTTATGATTCCTTTTTTAGTCAATGAGCTTCCAGCTCCATATATATCAAACAACATTAAATTATAAATAATTTTAAAATCTTCTTTATTATATATTAATTCATTTTCATAAAGAATGTCTGCAATTTCATTACAAGTATATCCATTTTTTATATTTATATTCACAAATTCATCTTCAATATTTTTTTTATCAACTAATTTTTCTTTCTCTTCTATTTCTTTTTTTTCTATTTGTTCTTCTTTTTCTTCTATTTCTTTTTTTTCTATTTGTTCTTCTTTTTCTTCTATTTCTTTTTTCATTTCTAAACCACTAGTTTTTTTTGTTTTATCATAGTTTATATTAATTAAAGAAGATGTCAGAAGACCTATTGAAAATCCAATCCCTAATGTGAGAAAAATTATTTTTTGTATGTTATTATATTTTTTCATACCATTATCCTTTTTTTAACCTTAAAATCAATTCGATTTCACGAATACTTTTATTTGTTTTTTTTGCAATCTCTTCTTTTGAAAATCCTAAAAATTCAAGTTTTTCTACCTCATTAGAATGTTCTACATTTTTTTCACAAAGATTGTTTTTATAATCATTTGGCTTTTCTGTATTTTCTATTAATTCCTTTGTATTTTTATCAATTTTTTGTATATAATTCATAATCATTCTATACTCTTTTGATTTTTCAGTATTGCCCTGGTGTTGCACAAACTGTTTTGACACTCTAAATAGCAAAATCATACTGACAATACACGTAATCAAAGCTATTATGATAATTACATAATTTATGTCCATTTTTCCCTCCTACATTTAAATAAAATCTAATTTAGATTTTATTTTTAATATTGCTTTACTATGAATTTGAGATATTCTAGACTCAGATATATTCAACACCTTACCTATTTCTTTATATGTTAATTCTTCATAATAATATAGATTAATTATTAATTGTTCTCTTTCATTTAAAGTATTCAATGCAAATTCTAAATTTTTTATTATATCCTTTTTTAACAATGATTCTTCCGGATTAATATCAATAGAAATATCTTTTATTTGTATTTTCAAATTTTCACTTAATTCTTCTTCTAGTGAAACCAAATTATAAATATTAGTTTCTTCTAATATTTTTAATACTTCTTCATCTTTTTTTCCAAGTTCATTACCAATTTCCCTTATAGATGGTTCTCTACCTAATTTATTTTCTAATTTAGAATAAGTATCTTTCATAAGTTTTGATTTTTGTCTTATAGATCTTGGTATCCAATCTAAATTTCTTATTTCATCTATTATAGCACCCCTTATTCTAACAGATGCATACGTTTGAAATTTTATATTTTTCGTATAATCATATTTTTCTATAGCATCTATAAGACCTATAACACCATAACTCATTAAATCATCGTATTCAATATTAGCTCCATAATAATTATAAAGTCTACCTGAAATTATTTTAACTAAATTTATATATTCTAATATAATTTCTTTTTTCAATTCACTCTTTTCTTCAAAACTTTTTGAATTTTTATACTTAACCCATACATCTTCTCTAACCATCTAAATACACCCCTATTTAACTGTTTAGATTTTTAAAATTTACTTCTCTAAATGCCTCATCCTCTAATTCATCTTCTGTCTGGTTATTTAACAAATCTTTCAATTCTGATTCTATAGGAGGTATCGATATATCTATACTTTTTTCACAAACATTAATATTCTTAAGTATAAGATTAAAAAATATTAATAATATTGCATTTATTGATATTGCTAAAGTTAAATACCTATTTATAAATTTTAAAAAACTGCTGTGACTGATCAATACATATATTGCACATATAAATAAAATCAAATAATTTATTATCCAAAATATATATTTTTTTTTAAAATTTTTCATACAATGCACACCTTTAAATTATATTATTTTTTTACCTTTTCCTATTGTCTTTATCGATAATTCTCCGTTAATACAATTAAACTCTATAGTTCTACCATGATTACCTAGTACATCTTCAGATATAATATTTATTCTATATTCAGACAATATTGATTTTACAGCATCCACATTCCTTCTACCTATATTCAAAGTATCACTTTTTATGGATATATTAAACATCTGTGCTCCTCCTGCTATTTTAGCTATCATTCTGTTTTTTGAAGCACCTTGTTTAATCATATCATTTAGCATTTCTTTTAATGCTGTATCGGCAAATTTAGCTTTATTTGAATTATTTTTTATATCTTTACTACTCGGAAGCATTATATGTGCCATTCCTCCAATTTTTTTGAATTTATCATATAAAACAATTCCAACACAAGACCCTAATCCCAAGGTTATTAAAGAATCATCATTTTTTCCTATTTTATAATCTGCCATGCCAACTTTTATAAGATTATTCATCATTTAACACTCCTAGACTCTTAAATAACACTTTAAAAGAATCCATATCTGGCATCAAGAAAAAATTACCTACTATCTCATTTTCACCTTCTTTTAGCCTATTTTCTATTAAAATTATTTTATCACTAACTTGTCCATACTCTATAGCTGGAACACTTAGTATAGACCCTGCCATATCTATGCTAACAGAGGGTACAGATATATTTACCTTAAGACTAGAGAACGCTGATATAGAATTTATATACGAACTAGCTAATATATTTCCTATTTCTTGAAACGCCGATAATTCCATTTCATTATAAAACTCACCTTCGCAAGGTTTTCCAAATAACATGCTCAATAAATTATCACTAGATTTTTTATCTAATATCAAAAGTATAGTTCCATTTATATCTCCATAAAACTCTAGATATACTCCTGACACTATTAGTTCTTCTCCACCTAAAATTTCAACTACTTTTTCTATTTCTAATATTTCAATAGAAGGAACTTCCATATCTATTTTAGAATTAATCATTTTAGAAAGAGAAGTAGCAGAATTACCTGCACCTATATTTCCTATTTCTTTAAGAACATCTATATATAAATCTTGTATATTATCTAATTTAAAATTCATTTTTTAGATTTTCCTCCTCCACCCCTATATTAACGTTTATTAATTATCTAATACTTTATTAACATCTATTAATATTATTATTTGTTCATCGATCTTCCCAATTCCTTTAATAAATCCATCATTAAAACCTTCATCTACTATAGAATAATCTATATTATCTTGATCTATTTCTTTCACTTCCGTTACAGAGTCTACTACAAATCCAACTAAAACATCATCTATTTTGTTTACTATGATTCTAGAATCTTTATCATAATCTGAACTTTCAACATTGAATCTTTTTCTTAAATCTATTACTGGTACAATTTCTCCTCTTAAATTTATAACTCCTTTTACATACGCATTTGCCTTAGGAACCCTTGTTATTTCAATCATTTTTTCTATTGTTTGAACATAATTTATATTAATTCCATAAAACTCATTCTTTAATTTAAAAATAACATATCTTTCTTGAGTATTTTCCACCATTTTTACGCCCCCTTAAAATAGAGAATTTGTATCTATTATAAGCGCCACACTACCATTTCCTAGAATTGTAGCACCTGCTATAAAATTAATACCACTTAGATATTTTCCTAATGATTTTATTACTATTTCTTGTTGTCCTATAAGCTGATCAACTATTATTCCTAAATCTTTATCTCCTTTTTTTACAACTACCACAGTAGATTCTTCCGAATATTCTACATTTTCTTTTTGTACACCTATTACATCTCCTAAATCTACAAGAGGAAGAGTTTGTTCTCTATATAAAACTATATCTTTACCTTCTACATTTCTTATATTACTTCTGTCTATATTAGTTATTTCTTTTATATTATTTAATGGTATTGCATATTTTTCATTTCCTACCATAACTAATAATGCTTGGATTATTGCTAATGTTAATGGTAATCTTATTATAAATCTAGTTCCCATATTAATTTGAGTCTCTAGCTCTACAATACCTCCTAATGCTTCTATCTTTGTTTTAACTACATCAAGACCTACACCACGTCCAGATATATCAGATATTTTATCTGCTGTACTAAATCCAGGAGAAAAAATCAGATTTGCAGCATCTTTATCATCCATTACAAGTGATTGTTGTTTAGTTATTACACCTTTCTCTATTGCCTTATGTTTTATCTTTTCAACATTTATTCCTGCTCCATCATCGCAAACTTCTATAACAACATTATTTCCATCCGGGTAAGAAGACAGTTTAACAGTTCCAACTTCATTTTTATTCAAAGATTTTCTAATTTCAGGCATTTCTATTCCATGATCTATACAGTTTCTTAAAAGATGTATAAGAGGATCTCCAATTTCATCTATTACAGTTCTATCAACTTCTGTTTCTTCACCCTCCATTATCAAATTGATTTCTTTATTTAATTCTTTTGATAAATCTCTTATCATTCTAGGGAATCTATTGAAAACTCTTTCAATAGGAACCATTCTAACCTTAGTCACAGCATCATGAAGGCTTGTAGTTATAGTCTCTAAGTACTCTATTGCCTCATTCATATTTTGAGTTTTAGAAGATATATCAATATCTTCTAATCTAGTTTTTACTATTATAAGCTCACTAACTAGATTCATCAAATTATCTAATCTATCAATATCAACTCTTACTGTTTTTCCTGTTTTACCCTTCCTTTGTTTGCTTTGTATTTCATTATTAGACTTTGTATTACTAACTTTAGGTTCTTTTTTATTCTTTATATTAGTCTCAACATTTTTTTCTTGATATTCACTATTGTCGTTTTCTTTTATATCTACTACTTCTGTTATTTGAACTTCATTTACCTCAGATATATTTTTAATCCTATCTATTAAAATATTTTTATCACAATTTGTAATAACTGTTATATCAAACGACTTTGAAAAATTTTCATCCTCTATATCTTCAACACTCGGGTTTGAGTAAATTATTTCTCCATCTTCTTCAACTGATTTAAATACCAAAAATGCTCTAGCTGCTTTTAACATACAACTTTCATCTAAACTAACTTTTACATCATATGCATTTAATCCAGTAGCTTTGGCTTTATTTACTACATCATTTATATAATTGTATCCATCTTCAATTTCTTTATTTTTTACATTTGAATCATTTGATTGATAACCTTCATTTTTAATTCCATTCATTTCCACATTTACTATTTCTGTTATTTGAACCTCATTTACTTCAGATATATTTTTAATCTTATCCATTAAAATATTTTTATCCACATTTGTAATAACAGTTATATCAAATGAATTAGCAAAATTTTCTTCTTCTATATCTTCAGCACTAGGATTTGAGTAAATTATTTCTCCATCTTCTTCAACTGATTTAAATACTAAAAACGCTCTAGCTGCTTTTAACATACAACTTTCATCTAAAGTAACCTTTACATCATATGCATTTAAACCACTAGCTTTGGCTTTGGTTACCAGATTGTTTATATAACTATAACCATCTTCAACTTCTTCATTTTGTATATTCACATCATCCAATTGTGTATCTTCTATATTTTCTATTTTTTCTAATCTATTCAATATATCTTCTATAGATTTATCCGATTCAGAACCCTCATTTTCAATATTTTTCACAAATTCTTCTAATATATCTAATCCTTCGAACAGTATGTCTATTATTTTCGTATTTATATTTAGTTTATTACTTCTTATATCATCAAGTACGTTTTCCATTTTATGAGTAAGGTTAGCCATTTTTGTAAATCCCATAGTAGAAGACATTCCTTTTAATGTATGAGCTATTCTAAATATTTCGTTCACTATCTCCATATTTGAATCATCATTTTCTAAATCTAATAATCTTTGGTTTAAATTATCTAAATGTTCCTTAGATTCATCTAAAAACATATCTACATATTGTTCTAAATCAAACATAATTTAAAACCTCCCCATTAATTTATTAATTTCTTTAGCTATATCATTAATTGGAATTACTTTATCTGCTAAACCTAAGTTTATAATACTCTTTGGCATCCCAAAAACTACACAAGTTGACTCATCTTCCGCAATAGATATAATATCTGGTCTTGATTCTTTTAGTTTTTTTAAACCTTTAGAACCATCACTTCCCATTCCAGTCATTACTGCAGTTATTATTTTTTTTACATCTATTTCACATAATGAATAAAACATTGCATCTGCTGAAGGCTTATGTCCAGATATTTTTTCTCCATTATCTAATATTATTTTTATGTTGTTTCTCTCTTTTTTAAACTTCATATGTCTATTCCCCGGAGCTATATAAACAGTATTATTTCTCAAAAATTCCCCTTCTTCTGCTTCCTTAACATATAAACTAGACATATTATTTAACCTATTTGCCAGTGATTTGGTAAATCCAGCAGGCATATGCTGAACAATAACTACAGGTGAATTTATCTCGCTAGATAAATTAGATATTACATTTTGTAATGCTCTAGGGCCTCCTGTTGATGTAGCTATTGCTATTATATTATCTATCTTATCTTTTCTATCTTTTTTATTTAAATTTTTATTAGAATCGTACTTAGTTTTATCAATAGTTTTGATTTTGTGATTATAATTTTTATTATATTGTTTGACCTTAGATGCTATTTTAACCTTATCTATAACCAAATTTTTTATATCATCATTATTTATTTTAAAAATATTAGAGGGCTTAGTTATAAAATCAACTGCACCTAATTCTAATGCCTTTATAGTTAAATCTGCTCCATTTTTTGTAAGGCTACTTAGCATAACTACAGATGTAGGTTTTTTTATCATAATTTCTTTTAATGTATCAATTCCATCAATAACTGGCATTTCAATATCAAGTGTTACAACATCAATTTCATTTTTCATTAATTTTTCAATAGCTTCTTTTCCGTTTCTTGCAAAATCTACGACCTCTATTTCTTTATCTGTAGATAAAATATCTCTTAGAAGTTTTCTTATAAATGCTGAATCATCAACTATCAATACTTTTATTTTATTCATCTTAAATCAATCCCTTTTGCCTTAATATTCTTTGTTGTCTAAATATATAAGCTACTATATAGTCCCGAATATTTTTGGATAATTCTATGAACTTAAGGCTAATTTCAAACTGTTCTAAATTTTTTTCATATACATTAGACCTTATTACTTGTGATTTTATTGTTAATTCTTCGTCATCTATAAGTAATTTACATATTACTACTGTATTTAAATCTAATTTAACATCAGATATAAATTTTAGTCCACCTTCACTTAAATCTTTTGTATATCCATTAGCTACAAAATCTTCTTTATTATAGACAGAAATTTTATTGCTAACATGCAGTCTATAATAATTTCTTCTTTGTTTTATTTTTGTTTCGTTAATTTGCTTTATTTTTATATATGCCACATCTCCACTATTTCTATATACAACCTTAGCATCAAAACAATAAATTCCTTTATTTTGGATGCTATAGCTAATATTTACATTGCTCCCCTTAGGTATATTAATTAATCTGCCTTTATATATCGGCATAGCCACTACATATTCATCTTCAGATATTATTTCCATCAATTGGCTAGTTAACCTTTTATCATTTTCTATATAACCATCTATAAATTCAATTTCTAGCTTATCTCCTACTTCAAAAAAATTTTTATATTTCATAAAAATATTTACCCCCCTAAAAATAAATTAGACAGTTTATTTATAAAATTGTTGAATTTATTTTTGTTTTCTGTATTACCTAATAATGAATCGCAAATATTTTCTATATTTTTACTTGCTAAACAATTAGGTGAATTCAGCAAAAAAGGAATTTGGTTTTTCACTGAATTTCTAACATTTTTATCGTCACTTATATACCCTAAATACTTTATATCTTTATTCAAAAATCGTTCTGATACCATATTCATTTTTTTAAATGTTATTTCTGCTTCTTTTTGATTATCAGCTCGATTTATAACCATATTTATTGCTTTTTCATCTGTTTTTTTTGTAATTACTTTTATCAATGCATATGCATCAGCTATTGATGTAGGTTCGGGAGTAGTAACTACAATAACTTCTTGAGCTGCTAATACAAATGACATTACTGATTTGGATATTCCAGCTCCTGTATCGATTAATATAAAATCAACATATTCTTTTAAGTAAACAAGATTATTTAATATTTTATTAATCTTATATATTGGTAAATCAGCAACTTCACTAATTCCAGCTCCACCAGAAATTATTTTTATTCCTAATGGTCCATCTACCATAATATCTTCTATTTTTATATCATCCTCTACCAAATCTATAAATCCATATTTTATATCTATTCCTAATAAAATTTCTATATTGGCAAGCCCTAAATCAGCATCAATTACTAATACTCTATTTCCTTTTTTCTTTAATGCCAAAGACAAATTTAGTGTAAAGTTTGTCTTTCCTACTCCACCTTTACCACTAGATACACAAATCACTCTAGGATTTTCATTTGAATCACTTTTATTTTCTTTTAGATAGTTATATTTATTTTTTTTCAAAATAGCACTTCTAAGTTTAGAGGCTTGATCCACAGTCTCTCCCCCCCCAAATATCATCAACTATTTTTTCAATATCAAATTCCTCTATATCATCAGGGACATTCTGTCCGTATGCTATATATTTTATTTTATTTCCAAAATGATATAGTATATCAAATATAACTCCAGTCCTAGATGTCTCATCTATTTTTGTTATTATAATTTTATAATTATCTAAAAAACTATAGTTTTTTATAATTTCTTTTATATCTTGTATATGCCAATTAGCATTTAAAACCAAAAAAATATTCTTTTGTTCAAAACAGTTTATAAACTGCTTTAACTCTTCCATATGTTCTTTATTTTTATGACTTCTACCAGCAGTATCTATAAATATTATATCCTTATTTTTTAGTCTTTGTATAGAGTAAGAAACATCATCTAAATCATATGCTACTTCAAGAGGAGCATTTAATATATCTGCATATGTTTTCAACTGATCGACAGCAGATATTCTATATGTGTCTAGTGTTAAAAAACCTACTTTTTTATCTTTCTTTAAAACCTGCTTTGACGCAAGCTTTGCTAAAGTTGTAGTCTTTCCGACCCCTGTAGTACCTACAAATATATTAATTTTACAATCAAGATCAACAGTTTCATTATCTTGTTTTTTAAATTTTTCAATAAAATACGATTTTATATATTTTATGAAATCATCATCATCAAAATGTTTATCTCCTATATTACTCAATATATCTTCAATTAAATCTTTAGATAAACCTACAGATTCTAATAAATCATAAACTTTTTTTAAACTATCCTTATTAGCATCATTATTTAAATTAATATCAACCTTATTATTAATTTTCATCATCATAGTTTTTAGTTCTTGTATTTGATTATTTATTTCACTTACATCTTTCTCTCTGTTATAAGTATCTATAGTATATTCTTTTCTAATTTTATTAGTGTATTCTTTTTTAGATTTATTAGTTTCTTCTGCACTTTTATTTAATAGTTCTGTATCTGAATGTTCTGATGCAGAATTTTTATTATCTATGCTTTGTTTTTCTAATGCAGCCAATACTTCCACCTTTTCCTTGCTAGAGATTCCAAATATACCTTTTACCTTTATTTTTTTAGTGTGTATTATTACTGCATCATCACCTAATTCATCTCTTACTTTTTTTATTGCTTCTTGGGCATTATCTGCAACAAATTTCTTTATCTGCATATTATATACTCACCGTCCCAACAGATTGTATTTTAACTTTAGGATCTATTTCATTGTACGAAAGAACTATTATATCATCACTAATTTGATCTATAAATCTTTTAAAATATATTCTTATAATAGGAGCTGTAACTATTATAGGCTGTTCTCCTATTGACAATAATTTTTCTACTTCTTTACTTAAATTTTCTACTAACATTTGAGAAACATGTGGATCTAAAGCTAAGTAATTTCCTGTTTCCGTTTGTTGTATAGAATCCATTATTACTTGTTCTAAATTAGTGTCTAAGTTTATAACTTTAGCTTGACTGTTAGATATAAATTGTTTGGTAATAGACCTAAATAAAGATTGTCTTACGTATTCTGTTAATGTATCTGAATCTTTAGTTAAAACACCATAGTCCCCTAACGTTTCTAATATTGTAGCTAAATTTCTTATAGATACACCTTCTTTTAATAAGTTTGATAAAACTTTTTGAATTTCTCCTAATGAGAATAAATTTGGTATAACTTCATCCACTAGTGCCGCATTAGTTTCCTTTAGATTATCTATTAACATTTTAACTTCTTGTCTTCCTAACAATTCATAAGTATATTTCTTTATAACCTCTGTTAAGTGAGTTGATATTATCGATGGAGGATCTACAACTGTATATCCAAATATTTCTGCCTTTTCTCTTTCTTTTTCATCTATCCATTTAGCAGGAAGTCCAAACGCAGGTTCTATTGTATCAATACCTATAACATCACCTTCTGCAACTCCTGAATTCATAGCAAGATAATGGTCAAACATTATTTCCCCTCTAGCCATTTCTACACCTTTTATTTTTATAATATACTCATTGGCCTCAAGTTGTATATTATCTCTCAATCTTATCATAGGTACAATAATTCCCATTTCAAGAGCACATTGTCGTCTAATCATAACCAATCTATCAAACAAGTCTCCTCCCTGAGATTTATCCGCCAAAGGTATTATTCCATACCCAAATTCAAGTTCAATAGAATCAACTTGTAAGAGCGGTAATACATTTTCAGGTTTTCTTATATCCTCTATTTCTTCACTAATTTCATCACCTTGCTTATCAGAATCCATATCATTTTCTTCTATACTTTCATTTAATTTTTTCAAATTAAGACCTATAATAACAAATACTATAGAAAGAATAAAATATGGAACAAACGGTAGTGGTGTCAAAGATAAAGAAAATAAAACACCTGCTATTATATACATTATTTTAGGTTCTCTAAAAAGTTGACTTAAAACGTCTTTTCCAAGATTCGTTTCTGATGCTGCTCTAGTAACAACTATACCTGTAGCTGTTGAAATTAATAAAGCAGGCACCTGAGATACAAGTCCATCTCCAACTGTCAACAATGTATATCTAACTACAGCTTCTTGAATTGGAAGTTTTTGAAAAACTACCCCCATAACAAATCCCGCTAATATATTAATAACAGCTATCATTATACCTGCTATAGCATCTCCTTTTACAAACTTAGATGCTCCATCCATAGCTCCATAAAAATCAGCTTCCATTTGTATTTTTTTTCTTCTATCTCTAGCTTGTGTTTCATCTATAAGACCTGAGTTTAGATCTGCATCTATTGCCATCTGTTTTCCTGGCATAGCATCAAGTGTAAATCTTGCTCCTACCTCTGATACCCTCTCTGCTCCTTTAGTTATTACCATAAATTGAATTATAACTATTATAATAAATACTATAAAACCAACTAATGCGTTTCCACCCATTACAAAATTACCAAATGCTTCTATTACATTACCAGCACTACCTGTTCCCAATATATATCTAGTACTAGTTATATTAAGTGCCAATCTAAACAACGTTGTAATTAATAGTAAGGATGGGAATACTGAAAATTCCAAAGCTTCTTTATTATATATAGCAATCAAAAGTATTAATAATGATAAAGATATATTTAAACTTAAAAGTATATCAAGCATAAATAAAGGCACTGGTATTATTATCATTAAAATTATACCTATAATGCCTAAGGTAACTATAATATCTCCTGATTTTTTCACTTTAACCACCCTATCTAGTCACATTTTTTAACGAATATACATAAGCTAGTATTTCTGCTATCGCTTCATACAGCTCATGAGGTATTGCATCTCCTATATTAGCAGTTGCATATAACTGTCTTGCCAAAGGTTTATTTTCTATTATTGGTATATCATTTTCTCTACCTTTTTCTTTAATTTTTAAAGCAACCATATTTTTGCCCTTTGCAACAACATATGGTGCATCACTTTCATTTTCATCATATCTTATAGCTACAGCAAAATGAGTAGGATTTGTTATTATAACATCAGCCTTAGGAACATCTTGCATCATTCTTTTCATAGCAGATTGCCTTTGCTTTTCTTTTATCTTTGATTTTATTTGTGGATCTCCTTCAGACTGCTTATATTCCTCTTTAATTTCTTGTTTTGACATTTTCAAATTTTTATTATGCTCATATAGCTGGTATAAATAATCAAATGCAGATAATACTAGAAGATATAATGATAATTTTATACCAAGACTAAGAGTTAAATCTAAAAGATTATATGAAATTTGAAATTTATTTAAATTAATACTTTTTAAAATATATACTATATTTTTTTTCATATAATTATAAGCTATTACTGTTAAAATCAATATTTTAAAACTTGATTTACCAAATTCAAATAGAGCTTTTATAGATAACATTCTTTTAAAACCTTCTATCGGATTTAATTTATCAAATTTAAATTTTAAATTCTCAGTTGTAAATAAATTTCCAACTTGAGCTTTACTACTTATAATTGCTACAATGGCATTTATAAGTACTATCACAAATCCTATTTTTAATGCAAAATAAAAAATATACATTAGAAGTTTATATCCTATTAAAGTATTGTTAAATTCAGCATTAAAAAAATTGTTTTTGAAAAACAAAATACTATCATAAAAATTAGATATTATATATTTACCCAAGTATTTTAAACTCAATAAAGAAAATAACAATGTAAGTGCTGAAGTTATTTCTTTACTTTGGACTACTTGTCCTTTTTTCCTAGCATCTTGCTTTTTTTTGGGAGTAGCTTCTTCTGATTTTTCTCCTGAAAAAAGCTGTAAATTTATGTGTATATAACTCATCTATATCATCCTTGAATTATTTTTGTAATATTAAATATAAATTTATACATGTCCTTAAACATAGTTTCCATTATAGGTTCATAATACGGAAATACAATAGAGACTATAACTAACCCTAGTATTACCTTGATGGGCATTCCAACAACAAAAACATTCATTTGCGGCATAGTTCTAGCTAATATACCCAATATTAAGTTTGTAGATAGTATTATTATAGTTATAGGTATTGATATTTTAATTGCCATAATAAATATATAATCAAATATATCAATCATAAACTTCAAAATACTAGCATCTAAATTGATATTACTATTAATAGGTATTATATAAAAACTATTAACTAACGCTTTTATTAAATAATGATGCCCATTAATTATTAAAAATATCAATGTAGCTATTATATAAATGAAATTTCCAGTAATAGGTACTTGAAATCCATATTGAGGATCTACCACGTTTGCCATACTAAATCCTAAATCTCTGTCTATGAAGGATCCAGCTAAGAAAAAAGTAGAGAACACTATAAAAGCTACAAATCCTATAACTAAACCTATTATCAATTCTTTTATTGCTAAAAATAATATCTGTAAAAATGACATGTATTCTAAATTAGAAATATCTATAAACGGTAATACTATATAAGCTAATATTATTGAAAATCCTAATTTAAAAATATTCGGAAGGTTTTTCCTTCCGAATACAGGTGATGCTATAAATAAACCTATACACCTTGCTAATATTAGCATGTACACATTTACATAATTTAACATTTGGTTTAAAACATCATTCATATTATCATCTCTTCTATTTCATAAACTTGTCAAAATTTAAAAATAAATTTTGAGTAAAATTAACAATAGTACTTATCATCCAATGTCCGAATAAAGCTAATGACAAAAATGTAACTACAATTTTAGGTACAAATGACAAAGTAGCTTCCTGTATTTGCGTTGTAGCTTGAAATATACTTACCAATAGGCCGACTACAAGACTTAATATTAATATCGGAGATGCTAACATTAAAATCATAGTTAGAGCCTGTTGCCCTAAATTAACAGCAGAACTTACATCCACTTTTTCACTTCCCTTTTATTTAAACCCTAATACAATAGATTTAACTACTAAATTCCAACCATCTACTAGTATAAATAATAATACCTTAAACGGAAGAGATATCATTACAGGAGGTAACATCATCATACCCATAGACATTAATGTACTTGCAACAACCATATCTACAATTATAAAAGGTATAAAAAGAACAAAACCCATCTGAAATCCTGTTTTAAGTTCACTTATTAAAAAAGCAGGAATAAGAACTCGATTTGGAACATCTTCCAATTTCAAATCATCTATTTTTTCTATTTTTGCTATTTCAGTAAAAAGCAAAATATCTTTTTTCCTAGTTTGCCTAAACATAAAGTTCCTTACAGGTTTCATACCTTTCTCAAAAGCTTCTTCTTGACTTATCTGTTGATTAAAATAAGGATTTAACGCATTATCATAAATTTCAGTTCCAACGGGAGCCATTATGAAAAACGTTAAGAATAAAGCAAGTCCAATTAAAACTTGAGTAGGTGGATTTTGTTGAGTTGCTAGAGCATTTCTCAAAAAAGATAAAACTATTATTATTCTGGTAAACGATGTCATCATTATTATTATAGTAGGCAATAATGAAAGAACCGTAAATAATAATATTATCTCAACAGTACTACTCAAATTTCCAGGATCTGTTGTTCCATTTATCTGTAATGAAATATTAGGGACTTCTGGTTGTCCCCATGCAAAACTTGTTGTACATAAAAAAGCTATAACAACAAAACAAATTTTTTTAAAATTTTTCACTTATATCATCCTTATTCTCAAAAGTATCTATTTTAGTGAACTTATCTTGAGAAATACCTATTAAATATTCTCTATTTTTATATTTAACTAAAATCAACTCTTTATCTTTATTTACAAAGAGTCTTTCTTTTATTTTAATACTTTTGTTTTTGTTAATAAGCTCATTTTTTTTAGCTAAGTATTTAGATGTAATATGAGCCAAATAAAGTATTATTATAAAAATGCATATATATCCCAGCATTTTTATAATTACGTTAATTACCATATTTTTTATCCTAAAACCTTTTTAACCGCTTCTATTACTCTATCTGCCTGGAAAGGCTTCACTATAAAATCTTTAGCACCTGATTGAATAGCTTCAATTACCATAGCTTGTTGTCCCATAGCAGAACACATTATTATACTAGCTGATGGATCCATTTTTTTGATTTCTTTAACAGCTTCTATACCATCCATTTCAGGCATTGTAATATCCATTATTATAAGATTAGGCTTTAACTCTTTGTACTTTTCAACTGCTTTTAATCCATTTTCAGCTTCACCAACAACTTCATAACCATTTTTAACCAATATATCCTTAATCATCATTCTCATAAAAGCTGCATCATCTACTAATAATATACTTCTTGACATTTTAAAATTCCTCCTTTAAATTACTACACTATTTCACCTTTATTTATTATATTGATCTTAATCTTTTTTCAGGTTTTATAATATCAGTTATTCTTATACCATAATTCTCATCTATGACTACAACTTCTCCTTTTGCCACTTTTTTAGAATTAACTAATATATCTAGTGGTTCTCCCACCAACTTATCTAGTTCTATTATTGTGCCTGGAGAAAATTCTAATATATCATCTATGCTTTTTTTAGTTCTTCCCAATTCTACAGTTACATTTAATAATACGTCTTTAATTATATCTATATTTTCAGGCATATTATTCGAATTTGCATTTTGAGATTCAAAACTTTCAAACTTTACTGGTTGAACATTTACTGGTTGAGTATTTACCGGTTGAGTATTTACGGGCGGTTCAATAGGTTGTTTATTTTGATTATAAGTACTTTCTTGAGTTACATTAGATACTTCTCCAACATAACTGTTGTCAATAACAGCAGATTCATTATTATTGTTAGTTTTTTCATTTGATGATAAATTTTCAGAATCCCCATATAACATATTATCAACCAAACTCTTAGCAAAGTCAATAGGTAGAAGTTGCATTATATTACTATCAACTAAATTACCTATAGTCATTTTAAATGAAATCCTTACTATCTTTTCATCATTTTTCATAAATTTAAAATCATAATCTTTATTGGATAAATTCACCTTATAAACTTTAGGTGGATTTATATCTATTTTTTTTGATATCATATCCGATAATGCAGTAGAAGACGAACCTATCATCTGGTTCATAGCTTCACTTATAGCACTTAAATGTATTTCATCTAATTCATCCGGGAGATTTTCTTTTCCATCCCCTCCCATCATAAGAGAAGTGATTACCTTAACATCATCCTCTTTTAAAACTAATAAATTACTTCCAGTTAAACCTTCTTTATACCCCACTTCAACCGCAACAAATGGTAATGGATATTTACTCGCCATTTCATTTAAAGTAACAATATCTACAGTCGGAGTAGTTATGCTTACTTTCTGGCCTATCAATGTAAATAAAGTTGTAGCAGAAGTTCCCATACTTATATTTCCAATTTCTCCAACAGCATCTTTTTCTATATCATTTAATAAAATTTTATCTTTATCTGCATCTTCAGAAGAAACGTCTTCCAAGCTCCCCTTTAAAAGAGCATTGATTTCTTCTTGTGACAGCATATCATTCATCATAATTATCATCACCCTTTTCAATGACTTGTGTTAACTTTATAGCATACTTGTTCTTTTTAGTACCTGGAGAACCTTTAAATTTAAATTTATCTGAAATTTTTATATCTAACTGTTCATCAACTTCTTTTCCTAAACTTATAATATCACCTATTTGAAGATTTAAAAATTCCTCGACGGTTATATTGGTTTGAGCTAATTCAGCAATTACATTTAAATCTGCTTTCTTTATTCTTTTTTCTAATATTACTTTTTCTTCCGGCGTTATTTTTTTATTATTTGAAGATGTTGAAAACCAGAACTTAGTACTCAGTTTTGGTAAAATAGGTTCTAAAACAATATGTGGTATACAAATATTTATAAGACCTTCTATCTCTCCAATTTTAGCTTTTAACGTTATTAAGGCTACCGTTTCATTTGGAGAAACAATTTGTGCAAATTGTGAATTGGTTTCTATTTTGTCAACCTTTGGTGAAAGTTCTATTACATTTTCCCAAGGTTCAATAAAAAGTTTTATAATCTGTCTAAGCATCTTAGTAAGTATAGTTATTTCAATTTCTGTAAAGCTTCTTATTTCTCCTTGATAGTTTCCATCTCCACCTAATATCCTGTCTATAATGCAAAATGAAAGTCCTGTAGATATTTCATATAGCATTTGTCCTGGTAAAGGGTTTAAATCTACAATGGACAACATAGCCGGATTAGATATAGAGTTACTAAATTCATAGTAAGATAATTCTTCTACAGAAAGTACTTCTATTTGAACATAACTTCTTAAATATCCAGATAAAAAAGTATTTAACAATCTGGAATAGTTATCATGTATTATATGAAGAGTACGTAATTGATCTTTTGCTAGTTTTTTAGGGCTCTTGAAATCATACTTTTTAATTTTTTTCTCTTTTGTATCGTCTTGAATTTCTTCAACATCTACTTCTCCAGTGTTTAAAGCATCCAGCAAAGCATCTATTTCACTTTGCGATAGTATTTCAGACAACTACTCCACCTGCCTTTATTGAACTATATAATCTGTAAAATACACGTTTTTTATAGATTTAAAATCTAACTTCATCGATAAATTCGATATTAATTCTCGTTCTAGTTTATCCAATCCTTCATTACTAGTCATTTTTTCAGGATCTTGAGATATTATTACTTTTAATATAGTATCTCTTATTATAACATTTTTTTCTGTCATTATTTCAATTTCCTTCTCATCAGTAGATTCTATCACAATCTTCCCTTTGAAATAATGAGCTGAATCGCCCATATTAGTAGAAAATTCACCCGCATCATAATTGAATGTTTTCACTTTTTGCGACGACTTACTTGAATCTTTAAAATGTACAACATATAGCGTAGCTCCAAATATTAACAAAGATATTATAAATCCTATGATTGAAAATATCATAATTTTTTTTGTATTCATAGTATAAGCCTCCAATTTTATTGGCTGATTTATTTTAATTTTTTAGTATAAGTATATCTACTCTTCTATTTTTAGCTTTATTTTCAGGTGAAGTATTTGGTACAACAGGGTGATATTCACTATAACCTGATGCAGAAATACGTTCTGGATTAATTCCCGTTTCTTCAACTAAAAACCTAACTACATTACTAGATCTTGCTACAGACAACTCCCAATTGGTGGGATACTTCGGGCTATATTTTATAGGATCATTATCCGTATGACCTTCTATACTTATAAACTTATCATTAAATTCTTTTTTATTTAAAAGATCTGATATATATTTTAAAGTAACTTCTGATTTTGACTTTAATTCAGCTCTTCCAGAACTAAATAATACATTATCTTGAAATCTTAGAAGCAAACCTGAATTTTCATTAACAACTTTAACATCTTCATTTAAGTTATTATCATTTAAATATTTTTTAATTTCCTTTTCTAAATTATTGAAATTTTCTACTTCTTTTTGTTGCTTTGTACTTTTATCATCTTTAAGTCCCCTATCTATATACTGTTCTTTAGATAAAGTCTTTCCTCCATCTAAAAAACCTAAAGAACCGTTGAATGATTGTACTATAGATTGAAACTTTTGAGCATCTACAGATGACATAGAAAAAAGCAAAACAAAAAAACAAAGTAATAAAGTTACCATATCTCCATAAGTACCCATCCATTCAGGCGAACCTTGTTTTGCTTCTTCTTGCTTTTTCTTTCTTGCCATATTAAGCTTCTCCTTCCTGTAATTGTTTTCTCATAGAAGGCGGTAAAAATGCTTTTAGTTTTTCTTCTATTATTCTTGGGTTTTCCCCAGCCTGTATTGATAAAAGTCCTTCAACTATAATCTCTCTTTCAAGAGTCTCCTCTCTACTCTTAACTTTTAATTTATTAGCTATTGGTATAAATATCATATTAGCTAAAAACGAACCATAAAATGTTGTAAGAAGTGCAACTGACATAGCAGGTCCAATAGATGATGGGTCATCTAATTTTTTAAGCATATTTATAAGACCTATAAGTGTACCTACCATACCAAATGCTGGAGCAAAACTTCCCATAGTTTCAAACAATCCCTGACCTGATTTATGTCTTTCATCTAAAAAATCAAGTTCAGTTTCCAATAATGTTCTCACAAGATCTGGATCTGTTCCATCTACAACCAGCATAACTCCTTTTTTTATAAAATCATCATCTATTCCAGCAGATGATTCTTCAAGAGCTAATAATCCCTCTTTTCTAGCTTTATTTGCAAGTTCAATCATACTTTCTATAACTTCATTTGGATTACTGCCTCTCTCTTTAAATACTTTTTGAGTAAGTTTGATTATTTCTTTAACCTTAGGAAGAGGATAAGCAACTAAAGTAGCTGCTATCGTTCCCCCTACAACTATCATTATAGATGGAATATCTATAAATGCTCCTAAACTTCCACCTAATAAAATACTACCTATAATCAAAACAAACCCTAATACTATTCCTATGAGTGTTCCTAAATCCAAGTACTACACCCCATTTCTGCCATCTACTATTTTTATAATATCTTTTTTAAAAGTTTTTACTTTTTGAATTATAGTATTTATATCTTCTTTTACTACATATTTATGTCCATTAGTCAAAGTTATTACTGTGTCTGGTGTTTTTTCTAGAGTTTCTATCAAATCACAATTTATTACAAATTCTTCTTCATTAAGTCTTTTTACTTTTATCATATAAAATCCTACTATCTCTTTAAGTTTACAAGTTCTTCAATCATAGAGTCCGTTGTAGTTATAACTCTTGAATTAGCTTGAAAACCTCTTTGTGTAGTAATCATATTGGTAAATTCTTGTCCTAAGTCTACATTTGACATTTCAAGTGATCCCGGATTAAGTTCTGCAAATCCATCTTGACTAGGCTTTCCTATATTTGCAGTACCAGAGTTTCTAGTTTCCATGAACATATTTGATTGAAATTTTTGAAGTCCTGATGGATTTTTAAAGTTCGCAAGTGCAACTCTACCAAGAATTCTTCTTTGCCCATTATCAAAAGCCCCTATAACCTCTCCATTTGGTGCTACAGCAAATTCACTTAAAGCTCCCTGCTTATATCCTTTTATAAACGTAGCTCCTGCATTAGATTTATCTGCAAATTGAGTCATCTTGCCTAGATCTATATCAAATGTTAATGCATCTGCTCCTTTAGTAAAGTCCTCACCAATTTTTAACTGCATTTTAGTGTTTGAACCATCTTTTACTTTACCTTCTTTATCAAATGTAATTTCAAATGATTGTACTGCATCATCGCCTTTAACTCCATAAGAAAATCCATTACATTTTGAAATTTCAGTTTTAATATCTTGAGGAAGTCCTGTAGTAGAATCATAATCATTCGTAGTTCCATTTACTACCATTGCACCTTTATCTTTGTCCATATAAATAGCATCTACTTGCCATGTACTTTCTCCACTAGTATCTACCGATTTTTTAGTAAATAATAATTTTACTTGATGGACATTACCAAAATCATCAAAAACTTCTATAGTAGTTTCTCTACCAAGAGCTTTACTCATTGCCTCATTTTCTTGAACATAAACAGGTTTTTTTTGTTTTTCTGATTCAACTGTATCCAAACTATAAATAGCAGGTTTTCCTGTGGTATCACCTATTACCTTTAAATCATCTTTTGGATAATATGCTTTAGGATTACTATTTGGTATTTCTATTTTTACATCATCCTTTGCGGCAGTATTAGAGTCTATATTTCCTCCAAAAGTCACTATTTCTTCACCTGGTATTGGTGGATCTGAAGGTTTAGTGGCTTGAGGTGGATATACTATTGATTTGTCTATTTTTAAACCTTCTATACTACTTTTAAGTCTTCCTGTCTCGTCAGCCATATACCCAAGAACCTTATATCCGTCTTGAGTAACTAGATTTCCACCACCATCTATCTTAAAGTTTCCTGCTCTTGTATAATATCTATTTAAAAAGTTACTATCATCAGATACCATAAAATAACCTTCACCATTTATCATAAGGTCTGTTACATTATCAGTTCTCTCAACAGCACCTCTTTTTTGAAGTACATCAATAGATGCAACGTCTGCTCCAAGACCTATCTGCATAGGGTTAGTACCCCCACGTCCGTCTTGTGCTCCACCTGCACCCTTTACAGTTTGTGCAAAAGTTTCTTTAAATGTAACTCTTGAACCTTTAAATCCTACAGTGTTTACATTTGCTATATTGTTACCTATAACATCCATTTTCGTTTGATGTGCTTTCAAACTTGATACCGCAGAATACATTGATCTCATCATAATAAATTACCTCCCCAGAACTTATTAATTACTAATAGTTTTATCAACTAACACTATACTAGTTGATTTTAACATCTATATCGTATTCTTTTTTATTTTTTGTTTCACCTTCATTTGATTCTATTACTAACTTCATATCAGAAGTCAACTTTGTATGGTCTGTTACAGGATTTCCATTCTTATCATATACTTTTGCTGTTGCTTTATTTGTTATTACTAATCCATCAATTAATTGTTTTGCTGTTGTATTAGCTGGAATTTCACCTATACCATCTTTTTTCAAAATACCTATTCGACTGTTTATTATATCGCAATCATTCCCATTAAACTCTTTTAACTCTTTTATAAGTTCATCCATCTGTTGCTCTACATTTTTATTCGCCGTTACAAAGTTATTGTTAAGCGACTTCATTCCTTCAAATACCCCTTGAAAAGATGTATTTAAATTTTGCATTTGCTCAAGTGAACTAAACTGTGCCATTTGAGATATAAACTCTTTATCTTCCATAGGCTTTAAAGGATCTTGGTATTTCAACTGAGTTGTAAGTAATTTTAAAAAATCATCTTTTCCAAGTTCTCCATTTTTCTTAGTTGTAGTTGCAGTTGTAGTTGCATTTATAGGTGCAGTTTTTAAATTAGCTCCTGTAACATCTGACATTATACGCGCTCCCCCCTATACTAATCCATTGAAGTTATCATCTTCAAAAAGATATGGATTTTCTATTTCATCCTGCTGTTCATCTAATAAAGACTCATTTGTATCTATATTTTTACTTATTTTTTTATTATAAGCCATAGCTTCTAATATATTTTTATGCTTATTAAGATCTCCTTCACTATTTACAGATACACTTAAACTTTGTATAGTAATTCCTTGTTCAGAGAGACTATTCTTAAGTTCCTCCATATTATCCTCTATAACTGTTTTTACTTCTTCATTTTCTGCCATAAATTTAGCACTTAAAATTCCTCTTTCTAATACAACCTTAAGTGTAAGCTTTCCTAGATGTTCTGGTTCTAACTGCATCTGTATGCTTGAATTATTTTTATTTGTGATTAGCTTGCTTTTTTTTGTAATTTGTTCAATTATATTATAGGAATCTATATTGCTCATCTTATTGTTAAGTGAGCTACCTGTACTTGCCTTTATTCCACTCGTTATCTTACCTATATTTAGATTTTGGAAGTTAAAACCATCTTCTGTTTCATCTTGCCTATCTTTTATTAAAAAATTTTTATTTATGTTATCTAAATCTTCATTTTGATTATAGCTTGTATTTTGGTTTAAATCTTTATTTATTTGATTTAAATTTGAAATTTTACTTTGGGAATTTTCTTGTTTTGTCATATCTTCTTCTATTTTACTATGATCTTTTTTTGTATTTTCATCTACAATTGTATCTTTTTTTACATTGGTATTATCTGTTTCTATATATTTTGAGTTAATATTTTTTTGCTCAAACATTAATTCTAACTTATTTAATATTTCTGATTTTACTTCTTTTGGTATAAAATCAGCATCTTCTAATTTCATTAATATTTTTTCAAAATCTTCAATATTTATTTGCCCATTATCTATTTTTTCAATAAGCTGGTTAATATTTTTTTGAATATTTTCCATTTCTGTTTTATTATTAACTTCTATATTAAGACTTTGTAAAATAGACATTATTCCTTCTAAATCTTCTTTTTTAATTGTTTCATCAACTTCGGTGTCTTTATCAATTTCTTTATCAATATTAACTACTTTAAATTGGTTAATATTTGTGTTTTCTTCAAATTCTTTTTCGTCTTGTTTGTTAATATGTTTACTTTGAGCATTTACTTCTTCTTTATTGTGTTTATCAATTTTTTTACTTGTATCTCTATTTTCATTTTTTTTATTGATTTTAATATCTTTATCTTTGCTATCATTCTTTTTAGAATGATCATCTAATTTTTTTCTAAAATCTGATTTATCACTAATATTATCTTTTTTGTTCGATCTTTGTATATAATCTTTTTTTACATTTAAATTTATAGGCATTAAATTATTCAATATTTCCCCCCCTTTTTTTTATTGTTTTGGTAACCCTATTTTTCTACTTATTTCTGCTGACTTCTGATTATCTAAATTGGATATAACCTCCGATAATAATTTAGGTTTTAATTGTTTTAAAACTTCTATCATAAGATCTTCTTCTGTTATTGTAAAACTTTTTTCTTCATCTATTTTATATTTTTTATACTTAGGTTTACTTGACGTCATTTCATTTACTAAATCAGATAATTCTTTTGAATTCATCTTCTCATAAGATAATTTTAGTGTTTTTAAATCTCTTTTATATACTTCTAATACCTTCAATGTATTATTTATATTGTCGGTTATACCTTTAATACTTTCTTCTTTTTCATTTAATTGTTCAAAAAGCTTTATTTCTTTTAAAACTTCATCTAAGTACTCACCGTCTTCAAATTCACAAAGTATCTTACTTGCTTGCAAATAATCCATATTAGCAAATATAGTACCCAAATCTTGTGCTGAATACGTATTTTTATTCTGTAGTTGCACGCTTGCTTCTTCTGTTTTTTTATTTACATATATATCGGCTAAAGTCTTCATATCATATATATACTTTTTATACAATTGAGTCTGATTTTGTATGTCTTTAAAGTATTTTTGATGTAAGTTTTCTTTTATGCTCTGAGATATATTTTGATCCATATAATACAGTACTTTTGCACTATATTCAGGTTTAAACTTTTCAATGATTTTTGCAACATCTTCAAAATTTAAATTTAAATCTATTATATTTTGCTCTAAACCTTTTATAGTTCCTAATAACCCTAGTTTTTTATAATCTTTAGAAAGATCTTCAGTATATAATAGCTTTTCTTGTTCTATTGAATCAATTTCTCTTTGGAGTATATCTTTTTTGATTTTTTTATCTCTTATTTTTTGAACTAATCCATTTGTAGATGATAAATCATATTTTTTCATTTTCATAATTATATCTTCGTATAATTTTTTATCTTCTTTTTCCATAATTATAAGTTTGTCAATAGCTCTATCTTCATCTAGAGTCAAATAATATCTTGCTAATTTATTTTTTCTCTCTTCTTGCTCTTTCAAAGATGGCATTTGTTCAAAACGCTCACCGATAATAGGTACTTTTTTAAAAATATTATTAGTCATTGTACTTATTTGAGTATTTGTATAATAAAGAATTGCAAAAGTTGTAAGCAAAACACCTATTACCATTAAAGGTATTCTTTTTTTCTTTTTAGGTTTGTCCATTTCTTGTATATTCTCTTCCATATCTTCCTCCTAGTTACCCATACTGTGTTTAAATGTAACTATCTGATCTACAAACTTTTCCTCTTCTTTTTTAATTTTTTCATTGAATTTAACAATATCTTTTTCTTTTATTTTTTCAAAAGTCTTTTTTTCTCTCATAATCTGTACGTACTCATTTTTTTTTACATCCAATTTATTTTCAGCCAATTTTAACTCTTCAAATAAATTTCTAATTTTCATGTTTATCAAATGTATAAATTCATTCATAAGTTTAATTTCATTAATACTAGTTCCTGCATTCATAGTTTCTTTAATTTCGTAGTTTTTAGCTTCCTTAGTTTTATTCAGTTCTTCTATTTGAAATTTAATGTTATTAATTACATTATTAATTTCGTTTATTTCCATTTTCTTATTTTCTTCTAGTTTTTCTTTTATTTCTAATATTTTTTCAAACCTAAATTTATATTTCAACAAACACACCTCTATTCTTTAAACATATTAAGTAAGTTACTTATAACGTCATCATATTCAAATTTGTCGTGTGTCCACTGTTTCAGAAAAGAATCAATTTCATCTATTTTCTGTATAGCCATATCAATTTTAGAGTTAGATCCTGGTGCATAAGCACCTATGTTTATCAAATCTTCAGCTTCTCTATAGGTTGCTAAAAGGTCTTTAAGCTTATTTGCAGCCTGTATATGCTCTTTATTTGTTATGTTACCCATAACTCTACTTGCACTTGATAACACCTCTATAGCAGGGTAATGATTTTTATTAGCAAGATTTCTTGACAATACTACATGACCATCAAGTATACCCCTTACAGCATCAGCTATAGGTTCATTCATATCATCTCCATCTACAAGAACAGTGTACAATCCTGTTATAGAGCCTTTATCTGAATTTCCTGCTCTTTCTAGAAGTTTTGGTAATACCGCAAAAACAGATGGTGTATACCCTTTTGTAACAGGAGGTTCTCCTATAGCAAGTCCAACTTCCCTTTGTGCCATAGAAAAACGAGTTAAAGAATCCATCATAAGTATTACATTTTTACCCATATCTCTAAAATATTCTGCTATAGAAGTTGCAAGTAATGCACCTTTCATTCTAACTAACGGTGGTTGATCTGATGTTGCAATCACCAATACGGATCGTTTTAATCCCTCTTCTTGCAAATCATTTTCTATAAATTCTCTTACTTCTCTTCCTCTCTCTCCTACTAATGCTATTACATTTATATCCGCCTTCGTATTTCTGGCAATCATACCTAAAAGTGTTGATTTACCAACTCCAGAACCTGCAAATATTCCTATTCTTTGCCCTTTCCCACATGTTAATATACCATCTAGAGCCTTCACTCCTAAAGGTAATGGCGTATCTATTTTTTCTCTTTTAAGTGGGTTAGGCGGTTGATTCATAACAGGATAATTAAGTTTAAGATTTAATTTTTCTTCATCATCTATAGGATTTCCTAATCCATCTAAAACTCTTCCTAACAATTCTTCTCCAACCTTAACCTCAAGTCCATGTCCACTGGCTATAACCTTACTTCCTGGCCCTATCCCATCCATTTCTCCAAGAGGCATTAATAGTACAGTTTCTGATTTAAATCCGACAACTTCAGCTAATATTGCTTGCTCAGATTTTATAGGATATATAAAACATAATTCTCCAAGTTTTACAGCAGGTCCTTTTGACTCTATAGTAAGACCTACCACTTGTGATACCCTGCCTGTATACTGAATCAAATCAATTTCTTCCAATTTTTGAAAATATTTAGATACATCTATAGATTTCATCATCATCATCCTAAACTAGACTTAAAAATTCTTCTTTTATTATTTCAAACTGATTTTTTATACTTGGATTAACAGTTCCTGCACTAGTGTCTATTATTAAATCACCTTTTTCAAGAGACTTATCTACTTTTACTTGAATATCATCTATATATCCAGCCATAGCAAGTATTTTGTCTCTTGATGAGTTAACTTTTTCAAAATCATCATCACTTACTCTAACTATCAACTTTTCAGTGAAAGTCAATTTATTTAAAGCTTCTTTTATAAGATTTAGTATTATATCATCATTTTCCTCTAACTTGACTTTAATAATTTTATCAACTGAATTTATTACTAAGTTTATAATGTCTTTTTCCATTTTATCTACTTCATTTTTTTTCCATTCAATAACACTATTTTTTACATTTATAGCCTCATCTATTTCTGATTGATATTTCTCTATGCTTTTTTGTTGTCCCTCTTCAAACCCTTCTTCATAACCCTTTTGATAACCTTCTTGCTTGTACTTATCTAACTCTACTTTCGCCTTTTCATTAGCTGAATTTATAATGGTTTCATATTCTTTATGAGCAGTTTCTATTATATTATTTTTTTCTTTTATAGAATCTTGTTTTATCAGTTCTATTTCTTTTAAAATATCATTTTTTTTTAAGATGAGATTATTTATTTCATTTTCTATTTTCAACTTTTTTTCTTGAGATTTATTATCTACAGTAATACTTCGAGGCTGAAGTCCAACGATTTTTTCTTCACTAATATTAACTTGATTATGTTTTATAATTTTAGACAATTAGTTCATCGCCTCCACCTCTTGAGATTATTATTTCTCCAGATTCTTCAAGCTTTCGTATGTTATTAACGATTTTCTGCTGAGCCTCTTCTACATCTTTCAATCTAACAGGTCCCATAAATTCCATATCCTCTTTTATCATGTCTGCCAATCGTTTTGACATATTGGAGAATATAAGTTCTGCGACCTCTTGAGTTGCACCTTTTAAAGCAACTGCAAGTTCATTATTATCAATTTCTCTAATAAACCTTTGTATAGATACATTATCAAGTGTAATAATATCCTCAAATACAAACATTCTCTTTTTAATATCTTCTGCAAGTTCAGGATCTGACATTTCAAGATCTTCCATAATATATTTTTCAGTTCCTCTATCTACAGAATTTAATATATCAACAATAGACTGAACGCCTCCGACAATTGTATGGTCTTCTGTAACAAGATTTGATAGTTTATTTTCAAGAACTAATTCTATCTCTTTTATAACCTCTGGGTACGTTCTATCCATAGTAGCAATTCTTCTTGCAACTTCAGATTGCTTATCATGAGAAAGGCTCGAAAGTATCTGCCCTGATTTTTCAGAATCTAAATAAGATAATATTAATGCTATAGTTTGAGGATGTTCATTTTGTATAAAATTCACAATTTGAGACGGATCAGCCTTTCTTGCAAAATCAAAAGGTTTAACTTGTAATGATGCTGTTAATCTATTAATAATTTCTATGGCTTTATCATGACCTAAAGCCTTTTCTAGAACATCTTTGGCATATCCTATTCCACCCTCTGATATAACTTCTTGTGCTAAACAAACCTCATAAAACTCTTGCAATATTTTTTCTTTTACTTCTGATTCCACTTTCTTCATATTAGCAATTTCTAGTGTTATTTCTTCTATTTCTTCTTCTGATAAATATTTAAACATTTTAGCAGAATATTCAGGTCCAAGTGTTATTAAGAGTATAGCTGCTTTTTGCTTACCATTCATCTCATTTTTACTCTTTTTTGCCAAACTCAATCACCTCTTATTCCTCATCTATCCAACTTTTTAATAGTTGAGCCACTATTTCTGGATTTTTATTAACAAGATTTTCTATGCTCTTTTTATGTCCAGACTCTTTTATATCTAATTCTAATTCCTCTATTTCTTCTTCCATTATATCTATATTTGGAGATTTTTCTTCAATCTTTTCTTTTTCTTTTTCTTTTTCTTTTCTAACTTTAATAATATATAATATACAAATAAATACAGGTATTAATATAAGCAATATTATTAATATAATAGTCCACATAGGCATATTCATCTTTCCATTATCAATTTCATCTACACCTTTATCTAAATCATTATTAAATGCTTGTGCATATACCTCAACTCTTTTAGTGTCTATTCCTGCCGCACTCGATACTGAATTTACTATTTCCTTTTTCTTTTCCTGCGTCAGTTCTTTGTCTGGTAATATTTCACTATTAAGCACTACTGCTACCGTTATATCTTGTATCTGACCTTTAGCTTTTTCAACTTTTCTAACTATTTCATTAAGTTCATAATTTACAGTTTTATCAAAATTATTATATGCAGAATTTCCACTTTCTTCTTGTTGATACTGAGTTATTTCTTCAGTATTACTATCAGTCCCAGGTACTCCTCCATTTTGAGAATTCTTAACTGATTCATTTTTTTCCTTTATACTTCTTATAAGACCATTTTCTTCTCCTTCTATAGGAGTATTATATTCTTTTGTTTCAGTTATATCAGTATCAAAATTTAGCTTTACACTAGCCATAACAGATACATTACCATAACCATATATAGTAGATAAAAATTCAACCAAATTGCCTTCTATATCCTCTTTAACTTTATTCTGTATCTCTAATTGATTTGAAGATTCATAAGATTGTTCATTATCTTTTTTATTAAGAACTCGTCCAGTAGAATCATGAATCGTTATATTATCAACGCTTAATCCTTGAACCGAGTTTGATACTAAAAATGCTATTCCTTCTATACTTTGTTTATCTAAAGTAAACCCTTCATTCAATTCCAAAGTCACAGACGCTTTTGAATTTTCCTTATTTTCATCTAGTATAAAAGTTGAATCTTTTGGTATAGTCAAAATTACATCTGCATTTTTAATAGCTGGCATTTCTTCTATTACAGATTCTATTTGATTTTTAAGTGCATAATTAAAGACTCTATCTTTTTCATCCTCGCTCATAAACATAGTATTTTTTTCTAATAAATCATCGTATGAAAATTTGGTACTTGGTACCCCTTTTGTTGATAAATCCATTTTTATTTTGTTTATCTGTTCTTTTTTAACCAGTATAGTACCCTCATCATTCAGCTTATACTCAATTTTAAGTTCATCTAGATTTTTAGTTATATTTGCCGACTCTTTTATGTCTAAGTCTTTATACAAAACACTATATTCAGGTTTTGTCATATTGAATATAGTTAGTGTACTTATAATCAATATCAATATCAATCCAACAAATACATTTATTTTTTGTTTTTTAGTATATTTATTTAAAAACGCAACTACAGCTTCTTTTATTTTCAAAAAATTATCACCCATTTATACACCTCATTCCAAGCTAGGTATATTGCTATATTTGTATTCTCATAATTTCTTTGTATGCATCCATTATCTTACTTTTCACTTCTGTAAATGCTTGTATGGCTATATCTGCCTTTTGTGTTGCAATCATAACTTCATGAATGTTATCAACTTCTCCACTTATAAATTTAAAATTCATTTCATCTGATTTTTTTTCCATATCACTTACAGAATAAACTGCTTTATTTAAAAAATCCTTAAACCCTATGTTTGAATCAGTAGACTTTTTAGTGTTATTTTCTGTACTACCGATAGTTAGGCTATGAATTTTTCCACCTTGAACTTGCACAATATCACACCCCTTTATCTACCAATTTCTAAAGCCTTCATCATCATGCTTTTACTTGAATTTAACGCAGTAACATTTGCTTCATATGATCTTGTAGCCGAAATCATATTTATCATTTCTGTTACTATATTAACATTTGGCATTAAAACATATCCTTTTTTATCGGCATCCGGATGCCCTGGGTCATAAACCCTTTTAAACGCACTCTGATCTTCTTTTATACTAGTTACCTCAACTCCATTTCCTATATTATTATTATTATTTTTATTTACATATTTGTTTAGATGTGTTTTAAAAGACTCTTTTTCAGCAGCTTTGAATGTGACTACTTGTCTTTTATATGGAGTTCCATTTGCTGTTCTTGTTGTGTTTGCATTAGCTATGTTTTTAGATATTATATCCATTCTTAATCTTTCAGCAGTCAGCCCAGAAGAACTTATATTTATAGAATTAAATAGCGACATATTATCTACCTCCTCCACTTATTGCATTTTTATATCTTTTAAATGCACTTGTTATCTGTTGACTTGCAACATTATATTTTATATAATTTTTACTTAACTCTGCCATTTCTACATCTATGTCTACATTATTTCCATCAAGTCTGGATTTTGTATTTTTATCAATAATAATTTTTGGTTTTAAATCCAATTTGTCAATATCTGTTCCTATATGTTTAGGATTAGTTGTTTTTATATTAATACCATTTTCATTTGTAATTTTTCTTAGTATTTTGTCAAATTCCACATCCTTTCTTTTATAATTAGGAGTATTAGAATTTGATATGTTGTTATTTATAGCATTTTGTCTAATAGAATAGGCATCTAAACTTTTACTCAATAAGTTTATATTATCATTTAATCTCATATTTCCCCCTCTAGTATTTTTTTACAAATTTTATATTTTAAACCTTAGATAACATACATACATATATATATATATTACCTAAGGTTTAAAATATAAACAATACAAATTTAATAAAACACTACTAATTTACTAATTATTATACAATATATACGATGCTAAATTACCTAAATTAGACATAAATACATCAAATAGGATGTTTTTTTCATAATATCGACATTAAAAAGGTTTATATTTCAAAATTAATATATGAAATTTGATATAAATAAGCTCATACAACTCATAAATCTATATTTTAAATTTAATTTACTCAATAATTATTGTAAATTTTTCAATATATTTTTATACATAAAATTATATCATTTTTCGTATGTTTTTGTCTATTTTTTAAATTCTATAGTTATACATTTCCATTATATTAAAATCAAAAATACCTCTATTCTCCTTGACGCTATGTATTTAGATACACAAATCAAACAATATATAATGTAGACTTTATAACAAATTTATGTTACTCTATTTTTATTTCAATAAACCAACTAATTTAGAAAGGATACTAGTTATGATAAAAAACATAAAATATAAACCAGCAATAATTTTCATTTTTTTGAATATGCTCATTATAGGTTTTTGTGAAAGTATAAAAGGAGTATTTGTTTCTCAATTTAAGGAAGTATTCCAAATTTCTGATTCATCAATAGGTTTTATGTTCTCACTTTCAATATTTGGCTATATAATTTCAACTTATGCAGGAGGTATACTTTGTTCTAAATTCGGACAAAAAAAAGTTCTTGTTTTTTCTACTATAATAATAGGTATTTCTTATCTTATAACATCTGTTGCTCCTACTTTCACAATATTGCTAATTTCTGTATTTGTAACAAACATAGGTACAGGTCTTCAAGGCATATCAGTGAATTCTATATCTCCAATTTTATTTATTACTTATAACACAATACTTATAAACCTCACTCACTTTTTTTATGGTTTTGGAGTTAGTATAAGCCAAAAATTTTCTGGAAATATGATTTTGAAAGGTTTTACTTTTAGAGATGTGTTTTTAATAAATAGTGGATTGATGTTATTATCTTTATTTTTTATATTATTTACTAAATTTCCAAAAGTTGAACCAGTAAATGTAGAATCAAATATATTTAAAGCTTTAAAAAGCAAACTAGTTTTATTATTCATATTTGCACAAGGCTTATATGTTTTTTCTGAAGTAGGATTTTTAAACTGGTTTGTTAACTTTGCTCAAACTTCATATAATTTTACAATTGACCAGGCAACACACTATTCTGCCATTTTCTTTCTAGTATTCACATTTGGAAGATTAACAGGAGGATTTGTTGTGCATCGATTAAGTATAAAAAGATCTATGCTAATTTACTTATCAATGTCATTAATATTATTTTGGAGTGGATATTTATTGAAATCTAATTTTATAATATTAATATCTCTTTCAGGATTTTTCTTTTCAATAATTTTTCCAACTACAATAACAATAATAGGAAAAGCATTTAAAGAAAACACTTCATATATAATGGGATTAATATTATCATTTGTTTCTATTATAAATATGCTTATGAACAGTTTAATGGGTATTTTATCAACTTACTTATCATCATATATAGCTTTTTCACTAATACCTATAGCTTTAAGTTTATCTTTATTATTCTATATTAATATATTCAAAAAAATAGATACCTTATAATATAAGGTATCTATTTTTTATCCATTCTATCAAGCATAATATTATATCCGTCAGCTCCATAATTCAAACATCTACTAACCCTACTTATAGTAGCTGTACTTGCTCCTGTATTTTCTTCTATTTCCGTATAAGTTTTATTATTCCTTAACATTTTTGCTACTTGTAACCTTTGTGATAAAGATTTCAATTCTTTAACCGTACATATATCCTCAAAGAACATATAACATTCCTCTATGGTATTAATTTTAAGTATAACTTCAAACAAGGTATCTATTTGTTCATCTTTCAATTTCGAATTATAATCCATTTAAATTCCCATCTCCTCATAAATAAGTTTGCCTTGTATATCATGAATCCTATCAGTCAAAATAATATTATATATATAATACTATCATTTTTATAAGGATATAACAATTTATATATATTTATAAATCTATAATCAAAAAAAGATGATTAAATCATCTTTTTTTATTCCATCATAGATACTAATTTTTTATTTAAAGTTATTAATATTAAACCGACAACAATAGAAACAACTGCTATTCCGCCAAATATCTGTAAGTGTCCAAGCTTTTCTACATAAGAAGCTATATATCCTCCAACTATCTGTGCAACAAAGCTACTTAATAACCACACTCCCATAAGAGCTGATGCATATTTAACTGGAGCTATAGAACTAACCATCGAAAGACCTACTGGAGATAAACATAGTTCTCCTAAAGTGTGTAACAAGTATGCTCCTACAAGCCACATCATATTAGCTTTTATAGCTATATCATCCGATCCTCCTCTTTGTAAAACAGCTCCTACCATTAATAAAAATCCTAAACCTAGTAAAATTAATCCAAAAGCCATTTTAACAGGTATCTTTAAATCGCCTTGCTCTCTTTTAGATAACGTTATCCAAACTTTAGATAGTACAGGTGCAAGTAAAACTATGAAAAAAGGATTTAATGATTGGAACCAAGATACTGGTACTTCAAAAGATCCTATATTTCTATTTATATAATCTTGAGTATATATAGTAAGTGAACTTCCAGCTTGTTCAAATCCAGCCCAAAACACTACAACAAATGTAGCTAATATGAATATTACTGTCGTTCTCTCCTTTTCTTTCTTTGTAAGAGGTCTATCTATTTTTTCTTTATTATTCTTATCTTTTATCCCTACAGGTGCTTTACCTATATCTCCAAGATATTTATTAGCAAGTAAATTAAATACAATTTGTCCTAAAACCATTCCTATAGCAGCTGCCAAAAATCCATATTTAAATCCATATTGAACAATCATATTACCTTCTCTTATTGCAAAAGTGCTCTCTGCTAAAGTTCCACATATTAAAGGCGCTAAAAACGCACCAACATTTATTCCCATATAGAATATTGTAAATGCAGCATCTCTTCTTTTATCTCCATCAGGATATAATTTTCCAACCAAAGTAGATATATTTGGTTTAAAGAAACCATTTCCTATTATAAGTAAAAATAATCCTAAATATAAAAACGTTTTACTTTGTTGCGAAAATAGAGCCACTTGCCCAAGTGCCATAGTTATACCACCTATTGTAATGGCTTTTCTTTGTCCTAAATATTTATCAGAAATATATCCACCTATTATAGGTGTAAAATACACAAGACCAGTAAACCATCCATATATAAGAGCTGCTGTACTTTTTTCAATACCCAGTCCACCTTTTACTAATTCAGTAGTTAGATACATTATAAGAAGTGCTCTCATACCATAGTAACTAAATCTTTCCCACATTTCAGTAAAAAACAACATATACAATCCAGGAGGATGTTTTTTACTTTGTTCTACAACATTTTCTTCTTGATTTTGTGCTAAAGCCATTTAATCTCCTCTTTCTATTTAATTTTTTGCAAAATTAAAGTTTTTAATAAACTTGAATTCCGTTTTAAAATATAGTAAAACATTATTTTCTATACGATATTAACATTTTATTTTTTCATTTACAATAAAGTATATATTTCACACTATATTCTTAATTTTTCTTACATTATTTATTTTCTTTATCTTGATTTATTTTCTTTATATATTTTCTTTATTTTATATATATTGTTTTTTCTATATATTTCATTTTTTTACAAGTTAAATAAACAAAATAAAAAAGAAATCTTTAGTTTTTTTATAAAGATTTCTTTTTTATTCTGTTTATTTTATTAAATTTTCAGACCAAACAAATTTATTATATTCTAATGTTTACTAAAATGAGGTTAAAAGAAGAGATTGACAAAATCCATTTCATTAATAGTCATCTTATTATGTATAAATATATACATAATTTTTATGTTTTAAATTAAATATAAAATAATATTCTATCTTGATTTAGTCTAATATTTAACTTTTACCTTCAAACAAATATAGATGAGATTTAAAACTAATACACATTGTATCTATATTATTCTCTAAATGATTTAATAATTTAATCTAATTTCAAATTTAATAAATGTTTGATACATTCTTGCATTAGTTATTGTTAATTCATCAAAATAAACATTATGACTTTCATCTATCTGTAAATTCGCAATATTTATTTTTTATTTTTTTGCATCATCATTTATTACTCTATAATACATTTTTGTAATAATATGTCGATTTTATGGTTTTTCTACAGATAAACAAAATAATCATTTACTATTTTAGGCTATCCTACTATTTAGCTAGATATTAATTTATTGTACAAGACAAGAACAGTTAATTGTAATTTTTAAGCGTAGTATTATTTTATTTTATTATTTATTAAGTCTATATAAAGCATAGTTCTTTTATCCTTTATATCAGCGCCTTTATACCAAAGTTCAAAACCATCTACATTATCATTAAAATGTTTTGATTTATATATAAATTCTGGTCTATATTCAAAATGCAATATATCAAAATGTTTCCACTTCCCACCCCATATAAAGTTATTATTTTCAAATGTTTTAACAAGACTATCTGGATATGATTTTAATCTTTTTTGTCCTGCTTCTTTTGATGCCCATTTCCAGTAATCACTCTTATCACTTGCCAAATCAATAGCTATTCCAAATGAATGAGGACTTAATCTGCTTGTTCCAGATATAATTCTATAATTAAAAGTTCCACTTATAGGATATATATACTTATACATTTCATTATTAGACTTGCATATATTCACAACTTCATTTATAGATTTTTTTAAATTTTCATAAGCATTATTTTTATCATTGAATGCATAGTATTTATTCCCAAATTTAAAATTTTTCAAATTAATTTCTATTTGTTTTTTTGTGTTTCCATATACTTCTTGTAATAGCTGATAATGTCTTATTCTACCGGGGTCATTATCAGCTATATCATCTATACAATTTAAATTATATGCTTCTTCCATCATATCTTGTAAATCTGGATTATTTATTTTTTCTTGCATAGTTTTATTTTTTTTATCATCGTATAATATTTTATTTCCAGATTTCATTATTAAATATACTTTATCATCGCACATATCAATATCTACAATATGTCCACTGTACCCCATCATTAATGACAATATATCTCTTTTCATATTTACATTGTACTTTTTATTATCTTCAATTTTAAAAACCTGATAATCTTCATTATTTGAGCATATAAATAGTACATTTATAACCAATATCCCTATAAGTAAAAGAGTACATATCTTTTTCATTTATATCCATACCTCCTTATAAATTTTTTCGCCACTTTGAAATTTATATTATTAGTATTGTCTTTAATTCTATGTATATTTAATCCAAATTCAACCTTTTTTATGTTTTAAATTTTTTAACATTTAGATCATAGAAAAGATATAATATAGGTTGCAGAAATGGTGGAGTATAAAAAAGAAATGTATAAATAAAAAGAAGATGCTTAAGCATCTTCTTTTTATTTATACATTTCTTTTAATTTAGATTGTATTTCTTTATTTTCTAAATACTCATCAAATTTCATACTTCTATCCATTAATCCATTTGGAGTTATTTCTATTATTCTATTAGCTATAGTTTCTATAAACTGATGGTCATGAGATGTAAATAATACAGTTCCAGTAAAGTTGATTAATCCTTTATTTACAGATGTTATAGATTCAAGATCAAGATGGTTTGTAGGTTCATCTAGAACTAGTATATTTGCATTAGATAACATAAGTTTAGATAACATACATCTAACTTTTTCTCCTCCAGATAATACGTTTGCATTCTTAAGTGCTTCCTCTCCAGAGAAAAGCATTCTTCCTAAAAATCCTCTTATAAAACTTTCAGCTTTTTCTTCTGAATATTGTCTTAACCAATCAACTAATGACATTTCAACACCATCAAAGTAATCATTGTGATTTTTAGGTAAATAGTCTTGAGATGTTGTAACACCCCATTTAAAGCTTCCTTCATCAGGTTCACAAACACCCATTAATATATCAAACAATGTTGTTTTAGCTATTTCATCTCCTAAAAATATAACTTTATCGTCTTTGTTCAATCTAAAACTTATATTATCTAGAACTTTAACACCGTCTACAGTTTTAGATATTCCTTCTACTGTCAACAGTTCATTTCCAACTTCTCTTTCAGGACTGAATCCCACAAAAGGATATCTTCTTCTAGATGGTTGAATATCTTCTATTGTAAGTTTTTCTAATTGTTTTTTTCTAGATGTAGCTTGTTTTGCCTTAGATGCATTTGAGCTAAATCTTGCGATGAACTCTTTTAATTGCTTTACTTTTTCTTCTGTTTTTTTATTTTGATCTTTAGCCATTTGTAGCATTAATTGACTAGATTCATACCAGAAATCGTAATTTCCAACATACATTTGTATTTTCCCAAAGTCTACATCTGCCATATGAGTACATACTTTATTTAAAAAGTGTCTATCATGCGATACTACTATTACAGCAGTATCTTGTAAATCCATAATAAAATTTTCTAACCAGTTAATTGATTTAAAATCTAAGTGGTTAGTCGGCTCATCCATAAGAAGTATATCAGGTTTTCCAAATAAAGCCTGTGCCAATAACACTTTAACTTTTTCAGCACCAGATAATTCCTTCATTAGTTTATAATGTAAGTCCTTAAGTAATCCTAGACCCATTAAAATCATCTCAGCTTCTGTTTCTGCTTCCCATCCGTTTAATTCAGCAAATTCGCCTTCAAGTTCAGCAGCTTTTATTCCGTCTTCATCTGTAAAGTCAGTTTTTGCATATAATTCATCTTTTTCCTTAATTATTTGATGTAATCTTTTGTGTCCCATAATAACTGTATTAATTACAACTTCTTCATCATATTCGAAATGATCTTGTTTTAATACAGACAATCTTTCTCCAGGAGTTATAGCTATATCTCCTTCATTTGCTTCTACTTCTCCAGATAATACCTTTAAAAATGTAGATTTTCCAGCACCATTGGCACCTATTACCCCATAGCAATTTCCTTTATTGAATTTTATGTTAACATCTTTAAATAATTGTTTATCTCCATATCTTAATCCTATTCCAGTAGCCTGTAACATTGTTTTCCTCCATTTCATATTTCATGATCTTTATAAATGTACTTTATATATTCTACATTTTTAATAGTGTATTTTCAATAGTTTTTGAGTATTTACTTGTATAAAATGAAACTTTTTATATATTATGTTTGTATTTTATCTCTTCAACCCATTTTTCAGCTATATTTTTATTAACTTCTATATTTTTAGATACGTTTACAAAATCTTTAACACCTATTACATTATTCATATCTAGTTCAGATTTCATATTCTCTAAAGTTTTACCTGGACCTCCGTTATGAGTACAAAATAAGAATATTTTCTTATTTTTGATATCATATTTATCAAAAAATGTCCTTAACGCTGGTGTAAATGTTCCAGCCCACACTGGAGTTCCTATAATCAACAGGTCATATTCATCTATGTCTATTGATATAGGTTCAAGTTCAGGTTTTTCTTTCATAAAAACACTTTTCCCACCCCATAAATATTTCATAAATCCTTTTCTTTTAACTTCATCTTTAGGATTAATTTCTAAAATATCTGCATCTAAATTTTGAGCTATTATTTGAGATAATAATTTTGTATTTCCTTCAAACGAATAATAAATTACTAATTTCTTCATAATATACACCTCCAGATTATAATCCAACTTAATTAACGATATAGAATACTCTATATAGTAAATGACTCAAAAAATATTTATTTTCCTTAAAATACATAAAAAGGCATAATTTTCAATTTGAAAACCATACCTTTTTATTATATATTAATGTCCACTATTATTATATATTAATATCCACTATTTGAATCTTTATTTCCTGTAACTATGCTAATAGATGCACTTGCTCCAATTCTTGATGCTCCAGCATTTATTACAGCTTCTGCATCTGATGTACTTCTTACTCCACCTGAAGCTTTAACTCCTATATTCTCTCCAACAGTTTCTCTCATAAGCTTTATATCTTCTGGTGTTGATCCTCCTGTTCCAAATCCAGTAGAAGTTTTAACATAATCAGTACCTGCTTTTTTTGCAAGTTCACAAACTATTTTCTTTTCTTCATCAGTTAAATAACAAGTCTCGATTATAACTTTTACTAAAGCTTTGCCATCAGCTGCATCTACAACTGCTTTTATATCATTTTGAACATAATCATATTTTTTATCTTTAAGAGCACCTATATTTATAACCATATCAACTTCATCAGCACCTTTTTTAATTGCATCTATAGTTTCAAATGCCTTAACTTCTGAAGTATTTGCTCCCAAAGGAAATCCTATAACTGTACAAACTTTAACATCTGATCCTTTTAACTGCTCTTTTGCAAACTCTATATATGATGGGTTTATACATACTGAAAAAAAGCCATATTCTTTTGCTTCTTCACAAACTTTTTTTACAGCATCCTCTGTTGTTTGAGCTTTTAATACAGTATGATCTATGTACTTTGCTAATTCCATTTTAACCTCTCCTTTTTAATTTATATTTTAACCTATCAAAATTCAATAGTTTGATAAGGTGTATTTACCAACTTTGTATATCTTCTACTTTATTATGGTATAAATTTTTCTGATCCTTTTAAAACAAGTTCAGGGACTATTATCCTTCTTTTTATTTCATCATTTTGAGATACATTATTTAATTTGTCTATAAGCATTTTCATTCCTGCTTTTCCCATTTCAATAGTCGGTCCATTTACAGAACTTATATTCATGCCTAAAATATTTACTAAATCTAATTTATCAAATCCTATTATAGCCATATCTTTTGGAATATTTATATTTTGTTCATATAGTGCTTTTATAGTACCCAAAATCATCATATTACTAGTTACAAATATAGCACTTGGTCTGTCTTCCATGCTTAATATTTTCTTAGTGATTTCATATGAACTTTCATAATCAAAATCTCCATAGAATACATACTTATCTTCAATAATTATATTATTTTCATTCAAAGCCTTTACATATCCTTTAAATCTATCTTTAGTTATTGTATAATTTTGTTTACCATTAATTATAGCTATTTTTTTATGTCCGGCATTTATTAATGCCCTAGTAGCATCATAAGCTCCTTTTATGTGATCTATAAATATGCCACTAAATTCTGAATATTTAACATATCCATCAAGTAATATAATAGGAATACCTATATGCTCTAAAGTATTTAAATATTCACTACTAAAATGATCTTCTGCATATGTTGGAGTTATTATTATACCCTCTATTCTCTGTTCCTTTAATAGTTTAAGTGCTTTAAGTTCTTTATCTCTTTTATCATCAGTATTGCAAAGTATTATATTTAAATTATTTTCATCTGCTATTTGACTTATCCCCTTTATGATTTCTCCAAAGAAAGGATTGTTTATTTCTGGAACTATAATACCTATAGTATTTGTTTTACTAGTAGATAGACTTCTAGCGATTGCACTAGGTGTATAGTTTAATTCTTTAATTACATCCATCACTTTTTTTCTCGTTTCTTCTTTTACATATCCGGAGTCATTTAATACCCTTGATACGGTAGTTCGAGATACTTGTGCTTTTTTTGCAATATCTTTTATAGTTATAGCCATTCTGACTCGCCCCCAAAAAACTCAAGAATTCTTATACTGTAAATATGTTACCGATTCCACTTAAATTATACATTTTTTTCATTAATACTTCAATACAAATATATCAAATTATTCGTAATACTATTATAATTTATAAGTCATTCCCTTTATAGGATTGAATCACTCATATCCGAAACTGCTTGGTAACGTGCTTATTTTCTTAAAATCTAAGATTTATATAATTTCATTATATAGAACTAAAAATATAATTCAAGTGAATTGTACATATTTCACTTGAATTATATTTTATATTACCCTAAAATAACCTCAATATTGTGTTCTTTCTTATCATCTATAAGTTTTATCTTATTCGAATTTTTTTTGTTTCCATTTACAGTTATATACTTTACATTATTATTTACTTTATGAGGATTTTTAATTAATATACTATACTTAGATTCTCCATATTTATACTCTATAGAGTATTGTTTCCAATCGTTAGGTATACATGGATCTATTACTATTTCATCTCCATATTTTTTTAATCCTAAAATGTCTTCAATACCTACTTTATACATCCATCCTGCTGTTCCTGTATACCAAGTCCATCCACCTCTACCTATATGAGAATCAGTAGAGTATACATCAGCTGCCATAACATATGGTTCTACCTTATATTTTGAACATTCTTTACCAGTTCTAGTGTGATTTATAGGATTTATACTGTTGTACAGTTTCCATGCTTTATCTCCTTTTCCCATCATAGCATATGCTTTTATAACCCATGTTGCTGCATGTGTATATTGACCTCCATTTTCTCTAACTCCAGGTACATATCCCTTTATATATCCAGGATTTATATTTCCTTCATCAAAAGGAGGCGTAAACAGAAGAATCATTCCATCATCTTCTTTTACTAAATACTTGTTTAAAGATTCCATGGCTTCTTCTCTTCTACCCTTATCACCACCATCAGATATAACAGCCCAAGATTGTGCTAGTGAATCTATAATGCATTCTGAATTTTGTATAGATCCTAGAGGAGTTCCATCATCAAAATAAGCTCTTTTATACCACTTACCATCCCATGCATTTTCTTCTATTGAACTTAATATTTTTTTAGCATAATCATTGTATTTCTTTTGATTATCTAAATCATTCATTTTCTCACATATTTTTGAAAAACCACCTAAAATAGTGTATAAAAACCATCCAAGCCATACACTTTCGCCTTTTCCCTTATTTCCAACAGTACTCATACCGTCATTCCAATCTCCAGACCCCATAAGAGGAATACCATGTTCTCCAAATTTTAGAGATCTTTCAATACTTCTTATGCAATGATTATATACAGATCCTTTTTCCTTAGATACTCTAGGTGTACCATATCGCTCATCTTCTTCTTTTAATTCTTCCTCTTCTAAGAAATGAACTTCCTCTTTTAATATAGAATAATCTCCAGTATTTTTTATATACTCAATCGTTGCATAAGGTAACCAAAGTAAATCATCAGAAAACTTTGTTCTTATCCCCTTATCAGCCTCAGGTCCAGGATGCCACCAGTGCTGTACATCACCTTCAACAAACTGATGTGCACAATGAAGTAATATTTGTTCTCTAGTTTGATTTGGAATTAAATTTAGAGCATTCATAGAATCTTGAAGTTGATCTCTAAATCCATAAGCACCTCCAGATTGATAAAAAGCTGATCTTGCCCATATTCTACAGCATATATTTTGATAAGACAGCCAATTGTTTAACATCAAATCCATAGACTTATCTGGAGTCTTAACCTGAATTTTTCCTAGTATATCATCCCACATTTTAATTGACTTATCTAATGCATTCTTAGCTCTATCTACATTCGTATATTCATTTACCATATGATGTATATTTTGAATCTCAACATCTTGACCTAATAAGAATACAATATCTTTTTCCTCACCAATATCAAGTTCAATACAAGTTTGTATACATGCACATGGATCAAATCCAGCCCCTATATTATTTGATAACCCTTCTCTTTTTAAACTAGCTGGACTTTTCAATTCTCCATTAAATCCTAAAAATTCTAATCTATCACCTGTATAGGAACTAACCTTTTCAGAACATGCCATATAACTAATTTTAGGTGAATAATCTGGATTATAAGGATTTTTAATAATCATTATATCATCGTTAATATCTGTTATTACATATTTTTGCATAGTCTGATCACTAACTCCCATTACAGGTCTTATATAGTTTGTAAGAGTTAATTTTCTTTTACTATCTGACTTATTTTTAAGTTTAATCATACTAATCTTGATAGATTTATCAGTTGGAACAAACATAACAAGTTCTTGTTGTATTCCATTACTATCATGAATAAATTTTGAATATCCATGCCCATGATGCACTGTATAACTTTCCTTCTCTCTTATAGGAAGAGGAGTTGTAGTCCATATTCTACCACTATAATCATCTCTTATATATATAACCTCTGAACTTGGATCTATTACAGGATCATTTGACCAAAGAGTCAACTTATTTTCCCTACTATTTTCAGACCATGTATATCCAGAACCATTCTCAGATACTTGAAATCCAAATTTTTTATTAGATATTACATTTATCCAAGGTAGAGGGGTACTAGTCTCTTCAGTTATCCTTATAACATACTCTTTTTTATCTTTAGAAAATCCTCCATATCCATTAAAATAATCCAGATCTAACTGTTCATCTGAACTTTCATACTCTTTATCATCTTCATTAAACACTTTTTGTTCTATATCATAATCATAATCTTCATAATCTAATTGAGACTTAATAGACTCACATCCAGATTTTAAAACTATTCTTGCAGCTGAGTAAAAAAGAACTTGATCTTCTCTAGGAATCGTATTTGCATTCCTTATAAATATACCACCGTGCTTATCTATTAAATCATATCCATATTTCGACCTAACTGTTTCAATTATAAGATCCTGAAGTGGCTGTAAATAATTGCTCTCATCCTCATTCAAAATCAAAATATCAACAACTAATCCCTTCATCCTAAAATATTCATGAGCATTTAAAACTTGTTTAACAATATCTATTTCTTCTTCATTTTTTATACTGACAAGGACTATAGGTATGTCTCCAGATATTCCATAACCCCAAAGCGAATGTTGAGCCTTTATATTATTCTTTATTATATCTTGATACCTTCTTTTACTAGGACTTAAATATAGTATATGAGATATCATATCCTGATAAGTAGTTACTTCTTCTTCATCAAAATTTAAATAAGAACTCTCCACTTGGCTTCTAATATCTGATAATTCAAATATTCTATCCATACAAGATATATCATGATATTTTTTAGATAAACTCAATATATCTTCCATATTATCTGCAATAGAAGTAGTAAAAAACACATCCACACTACAACCAACATCTATATTTACCTTTTTCCTCAAACTCATTATTGGATCTAATACAGCTCCACAAGTATTAGTCAGTGGTTGATTCAAAGCTTTTGGGTTTTTGATATTATTACCTCGACCTATAAAATTACCTCTATTTGTTTCATACTCTAAATTACCTATACTATTAGCATTAGTAGAAATCGTATGAGACATCCATACTTTTTGCTCTCCTTCACTTCTTGGTCTTCTTGAACATATTATACTCTCATATTCTAAAACTGGCTTTGTTCTTATAAATAAATTAGTAAACGCTGGATGCGCAATATCAGCAGCCTGGTCTATAAGAACAGTTTCTAAGTAACTAGTTAATTCAATTATTGCAGATTCATTAGAATTGTTAGTAATAGTAACTTTTCTTATTTCAGCATCATCTTCTGTAGATACTATCACTTGTGTGTTTGTTGTTATATAATTATCTTTTCTTATAAATTCAGCCTTATCTTGATGGAATCTTACTTTATAATAATCTGGTTTAGTGTCTATAGGCTTATAAGTAGTTGAAAAAATATCGTTATTATTTAAATTTTTCACAAATATATATAACCCATAATTGCCAGTTACTAAGTCTTCTCTCCATCTGCTAATCTGTAATCTATTCTTTTTAATATATCCACATCCACAATCAGTAACCATACTCAAATATTTTCCATTTGATAAAATATGACATCTAGGAATTCCATAATTAATATCATCATATTCTCGAGTTACCTTAGGGGCAATATTTTTATCTTTCTCTAAAGGCTTTATCTCTTCCTTATACTCTTTAGTTATAATGCTTCTTACAGGTATCTTCTCTTGAAGAAGTATTTCTGCTCCTTTGACAGCTGGATCTGAATGAAATCTCTTTTGCATTATATTAAAATTCAAATAATTATTAATAGTTACAAAGCTCATTCCTTGATGATGCGCCATAAAACTTTCTACTATAGAGCTATCTTTATCAAGTGCCACTCTATCATTTGTAAAATCAATAGCTTCATATAATCCGTATTTTCCTTCCATTCCCATATTAATAAGTTTTTTAATATTTGTAATACAATCATTTTGATCAAACAATAAAGCTAACACAGTAGAATATGGAGATATAACCATATCTTTCGAAAGACCTCTTTTAAGACCCAGATCTGGTACTCCAAAAGCCTTATACTGATAATTCAAATCCATATCGAACTTATAATAACCTGACTCAGAAGTACCCCATGGCACATCTCTCTTCGTTCCATATTTTTTCTGAGCTCTAATTACAGTATTATATGTCTCATCTAAAAGTGAATTAGTATAATTTTTCATTATAAGAGGAGGCATAAAATATTCAAACATAGTACCAGTCCAAGAAACCAAACCTCTGTATCCATCAACTATAGATAAAGATCTACCTAATTTAAACCAATGCTTTTGAGGAATCTGTTTTTTTGCAACAGCAATATAACTTGTAAGCCTTGCCTCAGATGCTAAAAGATCATAATATGAATTTGTAAGCTTATTTGAATCTATATCATATCCAATTGAGAACAAATCTTTTTCAACATCGTACAATTTAGTAAAATCTGTATTATCTACAATGTCATCTATAGTTTTAGTTAAATCTATTATCGTTTCTTCAAATTCATCTATATTATTTATTAAATCAGATATAACTACGTTTAAAGAAATACTGTCCTCATTTTGAATTTTCATATCATCTATTTTTTTCAATATATCTTTATAAATTTGTCTAAGTGTTAATATATTTGTATTTATATTTACTTTCTCTACTAATTTATTCAAACCTTCAATAGTATTTAAATATCTCTTATGATGATCATTTAATAAAAAAGAATTAATATCATTTATAATACTTTTGATGAAATCACGTATATTCAAATCTGTATTATTATAAATTTGTTCATTTAAAAGCAACTCTACAAATAGTTTTTCAAAATCATTAATACATAAACTTTCTTTTTGAATAATAGAGTCTATATCTTCATATTCACAATCACAAACCATTATACTATCTCTAATTCCCTCTAAAATAGATCTATCTACTATAGGCTTACTAATATATTCTAACAATCCTTGCTTTAAAGTAATTAAATATCCTACAAAGTTACCACTATCTACAGTTGATATATATCTTGGCAATAAAACATTCAGATTTTTATTGTCATACCAGTTAAATAAATGTCCTTCATACTTTTCTAGCTTATTAATTGTTTCTAATGTGTTAGTTATTTTATTTAACATAGTTGTAGTAGATATATATCCTAAATCTCTTGCAGACATTATAGATATCAATAAAAATCCTATATTAGTAGGTGATGTTCTTTTAGCAACTCCATTATATGGATTTTCCTGAAAGTTATCAGCAGGAAGATAGTTTTGATCTTTTCCTGCAAACTTTTCATAGTATAGCCAAGTTTTTCTAGCTATTTTTCTAATTAGTATTCTATCTTCTTTATCAATATCAATTTTAGTATTTCTATCAATTTGCTCGCTTATTTTATAAGCTATAAATGGTGATATAAACCACAATAAGCATATTAAAAAAGCATATATAATATTTGTAGGATTTAAGATGTATACAAGTCCGAATGTAATAACAGATACATAAATACAAACCTGCATTCTTTTTAAATAACTATTCATATCATTTTTAATTTTCTTTTCTGCATCAGCAGCTGTTGTCCATTCTAATAAATTACTTTTAGATACAAAAACTCTATACAAAGTTCTACTTATAGCATCTAGCATTAAATATGACTGATATGGTAAAAAAGCGAATAAAATTAAAGCTTGATATAACAACTCTCTACATCCATATATCAAATCCGAATTCGTCTTTGTAGTTATATTTTTATAATATTTACATACTATACAGTTTATAAATTCTAATATTATAGGCAGTATAAATGCAAACACTGAAAAACCTACCCAACACCACCAATAACCAGGAAGAATAGTTAACCCTAATATAATTAAAATCAATGTAGAAACACAGTCTAAACTTCTTCTCAAATTATCTTTTATCTTCCATTTAGATAAAGTGGATAGTGGATTTTTTGAAAACAGCCATTTTATTAGCTGCCAATCACCTCTTATCCATCTATGAAGTCTCATACTAAAAGAACTATAATTAGAGGGATATGAATCTATAAGTTCTATATCTGTTGCAAGGCCAGTTCTTATATAACATCCCTCCAATAGGTCATGACTTAAAATACTATTTTCAGGAATAGATTTTTTAAGAACCTCATCAAATACATTTAAATCGTATATACCCTTTCCAGTGAAAATTCCTTCAAAAAACAAATCTTGATATACATCAGAAATAGCAGTAGTATAACTATCTATACCACCTTGCCCTGCAAATATTTTTGTGAACATACTTTTTCCTGTACTCTCAATATCAAGACCTATTCTAGGCTGTATGATACCATAACCATCTACAACCAAATTCCTATCTTTACTCAAAATAGCTTTGTTTAAAGGATGAGTTATAGTTCCTATCAATTTTTTAGCACTATCCATAACAAGATTTGTATCCGCATCAATAGTTATTACATATTTAATCTTATTTTGTATATGAGAAATATCTGATGATATCATAGAATAAGACGTGTTATTAGATCCTTTTAATAATTCATTTAATTCTACCAGAGCACCTCTTTTTCTCTCCCATCCCATCCATTTATTTTCCTGTTTTGAATACGTTCTATGTCTATGAAAATAGAAAAATATATCGCCTTTTTTATACTTTTCATTTAACTTTCTTATTTTCTTAAATGCTTTCTCTACTATAATCTCGTCTTTATCTGTAGTTTCTTGCTTCGAATCCTTAAAATCTCCAGCTATACAAAAATATATATTATCCTCTTTATTTGAATTATAATATACCTCAAGCTTGTCTATAAGCTCATCAACAGCTTTTTCATTTGTGATTAAAGTAGGTATTACAACCATAGTTGAAGCATCCTCACCTATACCATTACTATATTCTAATTTAGGTAAATAATCAGGTTCAACATTATGAGTTACAACCCAATTAACTAAACTTATACCAATAGTACTTGATGGTATATATGAAAAAATAAATGCCAATAAGCTAATATATATATTGCTAGACATTTTGTAAGAGTACATTGTCATCAATAAAGTTAATATCCATGTTATCATTATTATAGGCAAAAAATATATGACATAGGGATATTTCGTATTTTTATTTGAAATATCTTTATATCCAAAACATCCTAATAACTCTGTTATTCCATTTCCCACTATGTAATATCCAACATGATTTAACTTATTATCTTTATCATCTATCTTATTTGATAATTCAATAGCCTTTTGTGATATTTCAAATTCGGATATATTGTATTTTTTAGATATTTTTTCAATTTTTCTTCTATAGTAATCTCTACTCTCAAAATCCATTTTAATATATATACTACAAGGATCATTTTTTAAAATTTTTTCAACTACAGATAATGATTCAAATACACTTATCCAATTTAACTTAGAAACTTGATTTAAGCTCATTATAGAATTTCCCATTGCCATTTGTCTATAAGCCTGTTCCTTATGTTGAATGTCTATTATTTCATCTAAAGTTATATTATATTCAGACAAATTTTGTTCTATAAAGCTTTTTATTTTTCCTAAATCATAGTCTTCACTTCTCATTTTTTTCATCAAATATTCAATATAAAAAAAATCAATTTTATTTTCTTTATTAATTTCTTTTCTAATAAAGTTCATAAGTTCTTCATTATTTATATTTAGACTTTTTATATTTTCATACTTTAACTGATCTTTATAAATAAGTTCACAAATATTTCTTATTTTTTCAATAAGGCAACATCTAATCACAATAGACAAAGACCATATTTCTGCCATGGAAAGAATACTGTGTTTTTGATATGACTTTATAAATTCTATTATTACATTCTCATCTAATTTTGCATCAGTATGAGATACAAGTTCAAATAATATATCATATACTCTTGGAAATCCTTCAAATATACCATTTGCCAATATATTCAATTCTAAAAATCTGTCTTTATCTACTTCTTGTCTTACAAACTTAACTTCTTCCTCTAATTTGTAAAAATTATCTAATAGCCAATTCGAAGCTCCAGATAAATTTACTCTTTCTTCATCTATTTCATTTAAATGTTTATACAATTTAGATATAACATTATAATTATTATTCAATCTAGGTAATAAAGACTTACAGCTTGTATATTTTTCACTTACTATGTGTTTTTTAGCTATATTCATGCAGTGATTTTGAAGTTCTTCATTACTCAATAAAATATTATCCATACTGATATTTTCATATCCATCTATTTTTTTATTGTACTCACTCATATCTTAAATTCCTCCTAGTAAAAGAGTTGTCGTCTACTTTGCTATTTATTGTAAAAAATAAAAGGCATTATAGCCTCTTATTTTTTAGTAAATTCTCTATTTTTGAACTTAAATCTATCGAAAGTTCTTCAGCATACTCTTGACAAATACCCTCAGTGTATAGATTGAATAGAGCTTTTTCTTTATCTGGTAAAACTAAGCACCAACCTTTATCAGTATTGATTCTCACACCTTCAAATAATTCTATATTTCTATTATCATTTTGCATTATTATATTTTTTATAACTCGTCCCTTATCATCCCACTCACACTCAATTTGTTTTTTTATAAAATAAAATTCAGGAATCTCATCTACTATATGACTAAGTCTGATTTTATTTTCAGCTAAAAAATCTATAATTTTACAAACGGCACTAACGGCATCAAAATTGAATAAATACTGAGTAAACATCTCTTCATCTCTTAGAACAGCATTCATAAAACAAGAGTGAGAATGTTTTGTCTTAATTATTTCAACATCGTGTTTTTGTGTCAGTTTTTGTATTATCGTAGGCATAGTATGAGGAATTACTATTCTTTTGATATTTTTTGATTTTAATAAAATAAGAGTTGTTAAAATATTGTATTTTTCATTGTCTATTATTCTTCCTTTTTCATCTATTATTAATACACTTTCTCCATTTTGACTCAATACAACTCCAAAATCTAAATTATTCTCAACTACATTTTTGGCCATATTACTTAAATATAAATCAATATCTTCATAATCTTTAATAGAATGATCACACGTTACATCACAACCTATTTTTTCAAAAACCTTATAGGCCAACTTCATAACATCACTACATATAGAACTTACTAATATTTTAGGTTTAATAGTTTTTATCTCATATAAATTATTTATGTTTTTCATATTATCATCTATATAAAAGTAATGGAAATTATCCACTTCTATAATATCTTTAATATCTTTTGCGTTACATCTTTCAAAATCATCTCTATTAAATAAATTTTCTATTTTTATTTCTGTAGCCCTATCTATATTTGCTCCAGTTTCATTCATGAATTCAATATGGACTTCATCATTTTTCAAATGATTTATACTAACATGTACCCCACCTTTTGCTTTATAATGTCTTATTGCAAATCTATTTATTGCAAGATTTGTATTTTTAATATCTATAACCCCAACTCCAGTTGAAAGTATTCCTGATATTAATGAATTTTTAATTATTTGTGAAGCATTAAAACAATCACAGCTAATAATAATGGATGTATCTTTATGAAGTGTAGATGCATATGCAGAACCAAGTCTTGATGAAAACTCAGGATTTATCTGTGTATTTATATGTCCAGATACATCTTTGTACCCAAAAATATTTTTTTCTACTTTAGTACCCCATACTACATTTTGACTTATTATTGTATCTTCTTTAATTATCTTATCCGGCCATATCTTGACATTAGGATTCACCTTTACTCCACACGACAACAGACTTCCTTTACCTATTGCAGATTTTTCAAATGTATTTATTCTACTTTGCAATTCTACATCATTACATAAAACCGACCCTCTACAATGAGTGCTGCTTCCTATTTTAGAATTTTTCCAAAGTATGCTCTTTTTTAAACTACTATGGTTTCCTATATCGCAGTTAGGTCCAATAATTGAATATGCATTTATATTTACATTGTCTTTAATACTAGAATTTTGAGCTATATAAACAGGGGAACTCAATTTAGTATTTTTTCCGATTTCAACTCCATCTTCTATCCATATTCCTTTTTCTATTTCTCTTGCATTAATATCTACACAAACTTTTCTGTCTAATATATTAAAATGTGTTTCCATATAAGAGTTTAAGTCCCCTATATCATTCCAATACTCCTCCGTAATATATCCGTACATAGGGATTTTGTCTTCTAATAATTTAGGAAATAGATCCTTACTAAAATCAAAGTTTACATCTTTATCAAAATAATCTAAAATTTCCGGTTCCAAAATATAAATACCAGTATTTACTGTATCGCTAAACACCTCAGACCAACTTGGTTTTTCTAAAAATCTTATAACTTTACCTGATTCATCTGTTATAACAACTCCATATTCCAGAGGTACATCCTCTCTTCTTAAAATAATAGTTGCTTTTGATTTTTTTTGTCTATGATAATCAATAGCTTTACTTATATCAAGATCAGTCAATGCATCACCACTTATAACTATAAATGTATCATCTAAAAATTCTTGTGCATTTTTAACACTCCCTCCTGTTCCAAGAGGTGTATCTTCTATAAAATATTCAAGATTTACATTCCATTTATCTCCAGCTTCAAAGTAATCCATTATAATAGATGGCATATAAGCCATAGTTACAGCTATATCCTTTATGCCATGCTTTTTTAATAGATCAATAGAGTACTCCATAACCGGTTTATTAAGTATCGGTACCATAGGTTTTGGTATATCGCACGTAAGAGGTCTTAACCTAGTTCCTTTACCTCCAGCCATAATAACTGCTTTAATATCAATCACTCCTTACAAATAATAACTATCTATATAATCTCCAAGTACTTAATTTAAATACATTAATTTACAATTTTATCTATAAATAGTTTTAATTTTGTTTTCATAGATATTGTTTTTATTTCACTATCACTTACAATATCTATACTTGCTACATTGACGCCATCTTGTGTATAATAATTTATTTTTCCAACTTTATCTCCTATATTTATAGGATATGTTAACTTATCCAAAATAATACTTCTTTCAATTTTTTCTTTATCTTTTTTTACAACCCATAAATCTTCTTTCGTTTTTAAATTTATTTCTAATTCACTTTCTCCGTATAAATACGTCTTACCTATAAATGTATCTTTTTTTACTATTCTAATTTTATTAAAGTTATTCTTTGCATATTCTAAAAGTTCTTTTGATGCGCTTGTTCTTTTTTTAGAACTTTGTCCTCCTAGAACCACACTTATAACTCTAAAATCCTTATTATTTTCATTTGTACTTTTTATATTCATAGTAGACGCTAAACAATACCCAGCCCTTCCAGTAAATCCTGTTTTTAGTCCATCAACACCTGGCATTATTCTAAGTAAAGCATTAGTATTATTTCCTATAAACCCTCTTTTGTAATTTGTATGAGTTTTTATACTAGTTATAGCTAAAACATCTTGTTTATAATTATCTATTAGATACTTTGCTAATAAACTTAAATCTCTAGCTGTAGACATATTTTCTTTAGGAGTTTTCATATCTCCATTTATTCCGTAAACAGGTAGTCCATTCGGATTAATATATGAAGTTTTGTTCATACCTATTTCTTTAGCTTTTTTATTCATCATTGAAACAAATGTTTTCGTATCTCCTCCTACATGTTCTGATATTGCAACTGCCGCATCATTTCCAGATACAACCATTATCCCTTTCATTAGGTTTATCAACTTAACCTTTTCTCCTGTTTTTAATCTATAAGTGGATCCTCTTGTTTTAGCCGCTTTAGAACTGATCTCTACGATATCATTTTTTGATACTTTATTATTCTTTATACTGTCTAGAGTTACTAACAAAGTCATCATTTTTGTTAAACTTGCACACGGCATCTGCTGATCTGCATTTTTTTCATATAGAACAGTTCCACTTTCCTGATTTATAAGTATAGAAGCCTTTATATATTTATCCATATCATAATTTTGAGCATTTGATACATTTGTAAATAATACAAATACAATTATTAATGTTGCCATTTTAGATTTCAATTTATCACTCTCCTCAAAAGTTTACTTGTTTTAATACTATTTAATATTTACTATTTGTTTTTTTATAATTCATATAAAGTAAATTTTCATACCAATTGAAGTAAAAACTCCATCCGAATTAAGTTCACTTTACCTTGACATTTTTCTGACAACAGTTGATGTCCATGTAGCTATAACAGTTACACCCAAAAACATTTCAACTGAAGCCAATATCTTTCCATGATAATTTATAGGTATAATATCGCCATAACCAACTGTAGTAAATGTAACTATACTGAAGTACCAAGCCTGAAAATAATCGCTCATAAACTTTTTAAAATCCAAATTTAATATTTGTGAAAAACTGTACTTAATTGTATTATGATAATTCATTGTACAATCAAAATTTATATTAAATCTAAGTCCAGCTATCATATATAAATAAGCAAATATACTTATCAAAATAAATGAAAAAAACAAAACATTTTGTGGTTTTTCTCCATATCCCACTATATATTTAGATAGCAAATCCATTATTTTAGGTAATATATATTTGTGATATTTCTTTTCTCTCAAAATTTTATAAATTTTATTTTTTTTAAGTTTAGATCCATTTTTATTTTCGTCTTTTATACTGGGAAATATCATTTTCCCATTGTACATTCTCTCTTGATAGTAATACTTACCACTTTCTTCATAATCGCCTATTATATTAGATTGATTTTTAGCAATTCTATATGCATTTCTAGCATCTGTATATCTTTCTTTATCGTAGTCTACATTTTCAAGTACAAATTTAGTGTTAGAAGAAAATCTAACTCCATCAAATTTCACTCCGTTTGATATATTTTTAAATATAAACTTTTGTCCTAGAAATTTAGACATATAAAAAATAGATATACTTTTACTGCTTAAAAATTCACTCTTATCAAATATACAATTTCTTATAAATACACAATTTTCAAAAGAAACATTTTGATTAAACCTTGTATTTATAAACAAAACATTTGAGTAAAATTTGTAATCATCGAAATATACATTTTTATTAAATAGTGAATAAGAAAAATCAAAAGAAGCTTTTTTATTTAGATTACTTATTTTTATATTTAGCATATTTATATCTTGATCAAATATAATCCCTCTAAAATCGTATATATTTTCTTTCTTATTCCAGAAATACTTATTTGCTTCTATATCTCCATTTAATATATTAGTTATAGTTTCTTTTTCTTTTTCTGATTTAACCTTTCTATGAAATAAACAGTATTGTGAAACATCATCTGTATATCTATAGCATTTACAATCTCCAAGCTCCCACTTGCATTTCATAAAACACTAACCTCCATAAACTATAAAAAATTCGCTACTCTCATGACGCCAACAAGTCTTAGGACTCTGTTGCTTAAAAATAGTTGTAATTGTATCCTTTTCTATAAGTTATCCATAAAATAAAAAATGATATAATCTCTTTAAGTATAAAAAATTCATCTACTTTCTACGCACTGAATCATATCGCCATCTCATATATACTGTAATTTGCACCATAAATTATATTCATTCAAAAACTTTAAATATTTATAATTTTCTATTTGTTATAAGAAGACATTTATAATATATTATTGACACTTTATATAATTTTTATCCCTAAACAAAATGCAATGTATTATTTTAAAAATAAACATCTAAATATTTCCCGGGAATTGTATATAACAATAAATACATATACTTCATAAACTGTTGTATAAGGAGGGATATTTTGTGTCTAATTTTGATAAATCCAAATTGCATGTCACCTTTATGGATGGCGTTAATAAAGTAAGTCCTATAATACCAAGAAAATATACGCTTACCCATTCTGATGAAACAGGTGAGCTTTTCTTAGACATAGGAAAAGATTATAACTACAAGGCTATTACATCTTTTAGAGATGAAGTTTTAGGCAAGTGGATAAATTTTAACAATATGTATTATCTACAGTTGTATGCTTATATAAGTGGTGGTGAGTTTGACTTTAAAAGATCTGCAATACGATATAATATATTTCAAAAAGAACTTCCTTTAGCTCTTACGGCTATAATCAACGGAGATAAAACTTTTTATAAAGCTCATCCCTATTTATATAACTCACCTATATTTATAAAATTCAATTCTATATACCCTGCTTTTAATAAAGTAGAATACTTTGGAAGAGTCAAAGATTATTTTATTTAAATGATAAAAGTCCTAATTTCAGTTGAAATTAGGACTTTTAGTATTTGTCATTAAATTATATAATTTTCTTATAAATAAAAATTCGTCTAATTGCGAGTATAGTATTTAATCAATATTATCTACAGATCCAAAATCCTATAGATTCCTATAGAATAAAAAGAGAGGTTGGAAATATGAAAAAAATCCTGGTATTAATATTAATAATTTTATGCTCATATATCTACTATCAAGTAACAGACATTAAAGTTAATAAAGTAAATATATATTCAGATAAAATTTCTAATGATTCAAGTATACGAATACTTCAAATATCCGATATTCACAACAGAAATTTAAATAATACAGGTTTAATACATTATATTAGGGAATCAAATATAGATATGATTGTTTTAACTGGAGATATTATAGATGCTAAAACTGAAGATTTCGAGCATATATATTCATTTTTAGATTCATTGATAAGTGTAAATCCAAATGTATATTTTGTAAGCGGTAACCATGAATGGAGAAACCCAAATAAAGATGAATTTATAGCTTCTCTAAAAAAGAAAAACTTAATAGATTTAAACAATTCAAATAAGGTATTTGAAAATGATAATACAAAAATAAATATTTGCGGAATTGATGATCCTTACAGCAACCATGAAGATATTTATTCAGCTTTTGAAAATATCGATTCTAATTTTTTTACTATTTTATTATCCCACTCGCCTAATGTTATTTTAAAATATGAAAATATAGACTCCAATTTAATTTTATGTGGTCATACACATGGTGGACAAATTAGATTACCTATAATAGGAGGTCTTATAGCTCCAGGACAAGGCTTTTTCCCAAAATACGATAAAGGTTTATATGAATTAGACACAGATAGATCGATTTATATAGACAGTGGTTTAGGAACAAGTACTTTACCTATAAGGTTCTTAAACAAAAGTCAAATAAGCTTAATTATTTTACAAAATAAAAAAAATGATTAATAAAAAATTCACTTCATACTAACGTATAGCTCATATCGCCAACGAGTCCTAACGGGCTCCATTGCTTAAAATAGTTGATAATTCAATTCTTTCATCAATATTATCCACAAGTCGAAAATCGTATTATTTACTTATATGAAAAAAAGAGCCTTACGGCTCTTCTGGTGTTGATTTTCTCATTATTATCATTACAAGAATTAACGAAATTAAAATGACAATTATATTTAATATTAATTTATGATTTATTTCTTTATATTCTTTTTCCTTATAGTTTTTATTTTGTTCAGTTAAATTTGATATATTGCATATTTCTTGGTCTTCTTTTTCTATATAATCTTTATAGCTTTTTATATCATAAGAAGGCATTTTAGCATATTTATTACCAAATAAAAGTTTATATTTTTTGTTGTCATCTTTTTTAAATACTATTTTATCTGTATAATAGTTAATATGTATATTGTCTATATTAATAGGCTTATCATCTTTATTATGTATAATTATTTTAATAATATTTGGTTTGGAAAAGTAATTTAAATTGAAGTCTGTTATTACATTATTCTTTTCTTCTTTATGATTTTTTAAATTTAATCTATAAATCATTCCAGAATCAACCGTGTAAAATTCTTCGTATTTACCATTCTTATAGTATGTATCATACTTTCTCTTAAAGTTATCTTGACTAATAATTTTAATATCCCTTATATTTAGATTATCTTCATTATTTATTAATATGACAGTATCATTATTTTCTAAATTAATGTTAAAATGTACCTGTTTTATTTTTACGGAGTTTTTATTAAATACATAGTAAGGTACAAATTCATTTTGATTATTAATAATTCTAAGATCTGATAAATCATCTTTTGCATATCTATAAATTTCTTCATCTAAAAAAATTGATTTGTATTCTTTATGATCACTATAATAAATCTCTTTTGAAAATTTCCAATCATCAATATCTTCATTTGCAAAACTTAAAATATGAATAGAAAAAAATAATAAAACTGTTAGTAGTACTACATTCTTCATGCATCTTCATCTCCCACTTCTATGTTTCTTCTAAGATTCTGATACATATATGATATTCCTATTAATACAATACCAAAGCAGAAATATGCAATTATTTTTCCTCCTGTATGTAAAAATGCTAAATCAAATATAAATAACTTTCCAGTTGAGAATATCGATAATCCAAGTCCAAACCTTCTTATCACAGCAAACTTATTTTTAAATCCATAACTTATGCAAACAAAAGACATCACTATAAAGAACATACTTATTATAAGATTTATATTATTTAAATCAAATTGATTTACAAGAAAAGATGTAGTCGATCCTAATATGTATATAGCCAAAACCATAGGGTATACTTCCAAGCTTAGTGCTTTTTTCTTTATTAGTTTTAATATTAAATCCTTTACACTAAAAAATACAAATATATTGTAAGTTATTAAAATTAAAATAGGCAATACTTTATGACTACCATTTAAAGATGAACTCATATTAAAAAAGTTCATACCAAATCCTAATATATCTACAAAAACATATAGAACAATAGATATTTTATCAACTATATTATCTTTGATTAGTTTTATTTTAGATATGCCATAAGCAAAAACAGCAGTAATTAAAGATTCAGAGATTAAAAAATAAAAACTATCATAGTAATATATTTTGGTGTATTTATCATAAACAATAGAGTCTATTCTTAATAAATATATCCACGTACTGATAATCATAAAATATTTATAATAAGTTAGTAATTTACCTTTCTTTGTATATTTAAACAGTTCTTCTTCATTCAATTTCACTGCATAGAGGCTAAATATATATATTATACTTAAAGTAATTAAAGTATATTTCAGCGTAAAGTACTCAGCAATCCAAGGATTAAAAAAGTCTTCTATAATAAATAATCCTACACTTAAAGCTAATACAATCCATCCTCCAATTTCCATTTTTCTCATATTGTTTTTAACAGAATAAAAGATTATTAAAATTGATTCTATAAGCCATCCAAGTGTGGCCCATTCGATCCCAAATTGTAGAGGTATAATCAAAATACTAAAAGCCATGGCTGTAATATAAAACATCATTTGAGTCTCTTTTTCTTGTGACGCACTTTTTTTAATAAATTCAGCTAAAGCAAAATATATTAGTGCATATGAAAGAGCAAGCATTCCCTCATATGAATGATATCCTCCAATTTCAAATAATTCATATACAATTAAACAATTTATTGCTGTATTTAATCCTAATAAAATAAAATCTGCTTTTTTAAGATTAATTTTTTCTTTAATTGGATATGTAAGAGTTATAGATAAGTACATTATAAATGTTAATATCGAATAAACTATGCTAATAATCTTACTTGGTGATTCAAAAGCTAAATATACAAAACAAGGAATGTTAAGTAAAAAGCTCAAATAGTTTATGTAAATCCATCGTCTTTCTAATGACAATTTTAAAACTAGTAAATTCAAAGCTAATAAATATCCCATAGCTATATATATTTGTATATCTCCTATTCCTTCAACAAATACATATGTAAAGAATGGTAAATATCCACCTATAAGAGATATACCACATATTGTCATAGATTTATATCTTTTTGATAATAACAAGGATGCCATTGTTACTAAAATAGATAAACATATACTTATTGGCATATTAAGTATATTTAAAATAAAGTAACTACTAAAAATCGAGAAGTATAATGCCCCTATTCCTCCACCACTTAAACCAAGAGCAAACAAATTTTTTTCTTTTCTATTTAGCCATTCTCCTGCCCCTAGAAGTAATCCGCCTAACATAAAACTTGAAATTCCCTTTACATATTCATTAAACCATGTTGAATATGTATATTTTGTTGCACTAGCAAGTCCAAGTAAAAGTAAAATTATACCCGCTTTATTTATCCAATTAAGTCCAATTTTCACTTCTATATCATTGTACTTTTTCTTTCTTTCGATTACTTCTTGACTAACTCCTTCACTTTTCAATTCATTATATTCTCTCTTTATTTCACCAATAATATCTTCTTTTTCTTTTTTTATTTTTTCTTTTTTTATTTTAATTTTTTGATTTAATTCTTCTTCTAATTTTTTTATATCAGAAAAAATATTTTCTTCTTCCACTGACAATTCTATTTTAGCAATCTTTTGTATTTTACCAAGTCTATCTTTTGCAGAACTTTCTAGTGCGCTCAGTTTATTAATTTTTTTATTTATTTCATTGTTAAAATACATATCTATCTTCTTCTTGGATGCATTCAAAATAGATATTTTTTCATTTATAATTTGTTCTTTTAATGACATTTTTAAATTGGTATTTTCATCTAATAATCTCCTATTCTCATATTCTAGCTTTCTGGTATTTTTTTTATAATTATCAATTTCTTTTTTAAGTTCAATATTTTCGCTTAATGTATTATCTAAATTCAAGTCTTTTATAAGTTCTTCATATTGACTTATAATATCTATTTGATTTTTTAAAAGATCATTAACTTTATTTTTAAGTTCCATAACATTCCTCCAATTTATGCGAAAGCTAAAAGTTCCAAACTATATGGCATATCAACTTAATTCCAGTTATATTTTACCATATAATTCAAATTATTATATAAATGAATTATATGTGCATTTGTTATAAATAAAAAAAGTAGATATTAACCTACGTTAATATCTACTTTATTATTAATATTATTAATTAAAATTCTGCACTTTTTGGTGTTCTTGGGAAAGGTATAACGTCTCTTATATTACCCATACCAGTTAAATACATTATAGCTCTTTCAAATCCAAGTCCATATCCTGCATGCTTTGTTCCACCGAATTTTCTAAGCTCTAAATACCACCAGTAATCTTCTTCATTAAGATTCATTTCTTTCATTCTAGACTCTAGTATATCAAGTCTTTCTTCTCTTTGGCTTCCTCCGATTATTTCTCCTACACCAGGAACTAATAAGTCAGCAGCTGCAACAGTTTTGTTATCATCATTAAGTCTCATATAGAAAGATTTGATATCTTTTGGATAATCAGTAACAAATAAAGGCTTTTTATATACCTCATCAGTTAAATATCTTTCATGCTCTGTTTGAAGGTCACATCCCCACTCTACTGGATAATCAAACTCTTTACCTGAATTTTTAAGAATTTCTACAGCTTCAGTATATGATATTCTACCAAAATCAGAATTAACTACATTATTTAATCTATCAAGTAAACCTTTGTCTATAAATTTGTTGAAAAACTCCATTTCCTCAGGAGCATTTTTCATAACATAATCAATTAAATATGTCATCATTTCTTCTGCTAAGTCCATATAATCATTAAGATCTGCAAATGCAATCTCAGGCTCAATCATCCAAAACTCTGATGCATGTCTAGTTGTATTAGAATTTTCAGCTCTGAACGTTGGTCCAAAAGTATAAATATTTCTAAATGCTAATGCATAAGCTTCTGCCTCTAATTGTCCACTTACTGTTAAATTAGTTTCTTTGCCAAAGAAATCTTTAGAATAATCCACATTTCCCTCTTCATCAACAGCAGGATTTTTCATATCTAAAGTAGTTATTCTAAACATTTCTCCCGCACCTTCACAGTCACTACCTGTTATTACAGGAGTATGAGTGTATACAAATCCTTTCTCTTGGAAAAATTTATGTATAGCATAAGCCGCTATAGAACGAACTCTAAACACTGCTGAAAATGTATTACTACGTGGTCTTAAGTGTGCTATAGTTCTTAAATACTCAAGAGTATGTCTTTTCTTTTGTAGCGGATACTCACTTGAAGATTCTCCTTCAACAGTTATTTTAGTCGCCTTTATTTCAAAAGGTTGCTTTGTTCCAGGTGTTAATACCAGCTTACCTTCAACCACTATAGATGTACTAATAGATAATTTACTTATTTCTTTGAAATTATCTAAGTTTTCTTCGAACACAACTTGGATATTTTTAAAGAAACTACCATCATTTAATTCTATGAATCCAAATGCCTTTGAAGATCTTAGTGTTCTTATCCATCCTGATATTTGTATCATCTGATCAGAATGCTTTTCTGTTTCTCTATAAATTTCTTTTACCAATATGTTTTTCATACTATTGCCTCCTTATATATTTTATTTACTCTCTATTATATTTTTTTAGATATAAAAAAAAAGTCTCTCATCCCTGATGAAGGGACGAAAAACTTATTATTCGCGGTACCACCCTAATTGCCATAATATGGCCACTTTCTATAAATACAAAGATTAACTTTATATTATTCATTTGTAACGGTATGAAGCCGTCTAAGCCTACTATTTTCTCAATTTCGGTTAGAAACTCTAAGTTGTTCTTCTCTATGACTTTTAATATTGACCTCTCACCGCCGCCAATTCGCTTTAATTAAAATAATTCATAGATACTCTTCTCTTCACTGTTTTTAAATATTCTACTTTAATTAGTATTTATATTATATTATCTTTATTTTTTTATGTCAAACATATTTGGTAATTAAAGTTTTTCTTTATCTATTTCTGATTTTCATCATCTACCCATTCTTTAGCTTCTCTAGTTGCTCTCTCACTTGGTATTGATACATTAGTTTCATCAAATACACTTTCAATATCTGCCCATGCTGCAGTTTCATGACTTTCAGTTAGGTTAGTAAATTTATTTCTTTTGTCTTTGTTTTTCATGTCAATCACTCCTTTGCTTATATTATTTACTAAATTTAAAAATTTATTATAATTATATAACTATAATTTATTCTCATAGTTTATTTTTACTTGTTTTCATGGTAAAATGTTTTAGATTAGATTTTTATTTTAATAAACTTGTTTTAGGTTGTATTTATAATTATCTATAATATAAATTAATAATGGTAATTATATAATAGTAATTTTAAATTATATAATAACTATTAAGTCATATAACTCAAGAAAATATAATTGTAGGAGGATTTATTATGAAAAAAGAGTTCAAACAAGAAATAAAAAAGAAAGTAGACTTAAAAAATATGAATCAAGCCGAAAAGGACTTATCTACTATGTTTGGTAAGATGATATTAAAAAAATCAATTATACCTTTTATTTTAATATTGTTATCATTCTTTGGAACATCATCATTTATTACTAATATTTGGGCAAGATTCGGACTTACATTAGCTGTTACAGCTGGATGTTTTTATTATTTAAAATTATACAGAGACAAACTTCAGCAATTAAAATACTATGAAGGAAAAGTTATATACTTCCAAAAGAAAGAAAATCAATACGAACTTCTACTTAAAAACGGAAAATTACCTATTAAGTTAAACATAAAGAAAGGATTAGATGAAAATAACGTTAAAAAAAATCAAATCTTACGTTTATATTACAATGAGCCAGAAAAAGTAGCTATTATTGTTAAATAATTTTTTTAAACAGAATCTCAAATTAGATTCTGTTTTTTAGTTTATTTAGGGTTTATGTATAGATTTTTTTTATAAAAAGATATAAAATATTATCTGTATACAATATACTTTTAATCGAAAGAGGTGTTTTTCTTGAAATTATTTAGACAACTAGGCATAGTTTTATTTATATGCATTTTAGGAGAAGTAATTTCTAATTTTTTATCATTTCCATTACCCGGAAGTATAATCGGTATGATCTTGTTATTTATATTTCTTAATACAGGTATAATCAAACTTTCTATGATCGAGGATATAAGCAAGTTTTTATTAAATAATCTGGCTTTCTTTTTTATACCAGCAGGAGTAGGCTTAATATCGTCTCTTGATATATTACAGGGGCAATGGTTTATATTGTTTTTTATATCTATTATTTCTACTATATTAGTAATATTTACTACTGGATTTACAATTCAAATATTAAAAAGAAGGAGAGATTAATATGAATTTAGTTAATAATCCTATATTCGGAATACTTATAACTATAATAGCTTTTGAAATTAGTGTTCTTATAAATAAAAAAATAAAGCTTTCTATCTTAAATCCTGTATTTATAAGCATGATAATTATAATTTCATTTCTTTTAATACTAGACATTGATTTTGATGCATATAATAAAGGAGGTAACTTTATTACTTTCTTCTTAACCCCAGCTACAGTAATACTAGCAGTTCCATTGTATAAACAGTTTGAACTTTTGAAAAAAAATTTATTTCCTATTTTAATAGGTGTATTTGTAGGATGTTTAACATCTATATCAAGTATAATATTTTTAAGCAAATGTTTAAATGTAAATACCAAAATAGGTTTATCTCTAATTCCAAAATCAATAACTACCCCTATAGGTATCGAAATATCAAACCAAATAGGAGGTATACCCTCAATAACTATAGTTTGCATAATTATAACAGGTGTCGCAGGAGCTGTTTTAGGTCCTTCATTATGTAAATTTTTCAAAATAAAAGACAAGGTTGCCATAGGTGTTTCAATAGGAACCTCATCACACGCCCTTGGAACTACAAAAGCTATGGAGCTTGGAGAGACGGAAGGAGCTATGAGTAGCCTTTCTATAGGAATTGCAGGTATTATAACTGTATTATTAGCTCCTATACTGATAAAATTTATAGGTTAACATTTGAGCCATATTCTTATTTTAGAATATGGCTTTTGTATTTTTATAATATTTTTTATTATTTTTATTCATTTTTATTAACATTTTTTGGAATATAGTGATATAATATAATTAATTAAATTTTCTGAATTTTCTATTTTTATATTTAAGGGGGCTATACTTATGTTAAGGGAATCTTTAAGTAAAGACAAATTCAACGAACTAGAAGATTTTATCAACTCACTTGAAGAAAAAAAAGGGGCTTTAATAGAAGTTCTTCATACAGCTCAACATATTTTTGGTTATCTTCCAAAAGATGTTCAATTATTTATAAGTAAAAAGTTAAATATACCTTCTTCAAAAGTATTCGGTGTTGTCAGTTTCTATTCTTATTTTACTACAAAACCAAGAGGAGAATACGTTATAAACATTTGTCTTGGGACAGTATGTTTTGTAAAAGGCGCTGATAAAATAATGGAGAAATTCGAGCAAGAACTCAATATTAAGTGCGGAGAAACTACTCCTGATGGTAAATTCACGTTGGAAGGTTTAAGATGTGTTGGTGCATGTGGATTAGCGCCTGTAGTTGTTGTAAATGAAAAAGTTTATGGTAAGGTCACACTGGATGATGTTGAAAAAATACTTTCCAATTACAATAATGAAGTTGAAGATAAAAAATTAGCACAATCTTCAATATAATTTATAAGGGGGGAGAAAAATAATTATGAATAAAATAAAATCATACAAAGAACTAATTAGTCTTAACGAAACTCTAAAACCACTTATGGGTATGAGAAATAATACTAATTTTCAATATAGAGAAAATGATTTAAAAGAAATTTTAGTTTGCGGAGGGACAGGATGTCATTCTGCTCAAAGCGATGAAATAATTGAAAATCTTAAAACTAGCATTAAAAATAATAATCTATTAGATAAAGTAAAAGTTTCATTGACTGGATGCTTTGGATTTTGTGCTAAAGGCCCTATAGTTAAAATTTTTCCTGATAATGTTTTTTATGTGAATGTGTCTCCTAATGATGCTGAAGAAATAATAAGTGAACATATATTAAAAGGAAATATTATAGATAGACTATTATTTGAAGAGCCTACTATAAAGCAGAAAGTTAAAAAACATGATGATATGTCTTTTTATAAAAAACAACTTCGAATAGCACTTAGAAACTGTGGTGTTATAAACCCAGAAGATATAAATGAGTACATAGCCGAAAATGGTTATATAGCTCTTGGAAAGGCTTTATCTTCTATGTCTAACGAAGATGTTATAAATGTAATAAAAAAATCAGGCCTTAGAGGAAGAGGAGGCGCAGGTTTTCCTACCGGTCTAAAATGGGAATCAACTTTAAATGCTTCATCTCATGAAAAATATGTTATTTGTAATGCTGATGAAGGTGATCCAGGAGCTTTTATGGATAGATCTGTTCTGGAAGGAGATCCCCACTCCGTCTTAGAAGCTATGATAATCAACGGATATGCAATAGGTTCAAATAATGGTTATATATATATTCGTGCAGAATATCCACTAGCTATTCATAGACTTAAAGTAGCTATAAATCAAGCTAGAGAATTTGGATTTTTGGGAAAAGATATATTAGGCACAGGATTTAACTTTGATATTGAACTTAAATATGGAGCTGGAGCATTTGTATGTGGAGAAGCAACTGCTCTTATACACTCTATTGAAGGAAATCGTGGAGAACCTAGAATGAAAACAGTAAGTTCTTCTAAAAAAGGTTTATGGAGCAAGCCTACTTGTGTAAATAACGTAGAAACTTATGCTAATATACCTGCTATAATGTTAAATGGCTCTAAATGGTACTCCAGTATAGGAACTGAAAAATCTAAAGGTACAAAGGTATTTGCACTTGGAGGAAAAATCAACAACGTAGGTCTTGTTGAAGTTCCAATGGGTACAACTTTACGAGAAATAATATTTGAAATAGGTGGAGGAATACCTAATGGTAAAAAGTTTAAAGCTGTTCAAACAGGAGGTCCTTCTGGTGGATGTATCCCTTCTAAGTTTTTAGATACTCCTATTGACTTTGATTCTTTAAATGCAATAGGTTCTATGATGGGTTCTGGAGGAATGCTTGTTCTTGATGAAACGGATTGTATGGTTAATATAGCTAAATTTTTCCTTGAATTTACCGTAGAAGAATCTTGCGGAAAATGTACACCTTGCCGTATAGGAAATAAAAGACTACATGAAATATTAACTAAAATTACAGAAGGTAAAGGATGTGAACAAGATTTATATGATTTAAAAGAACTTGCTGAGACAATTAAAGACACATCTTTATGTGGTCTTGGAAAAACATCGCCAAACCCAGTACTAAGTACAATGAAATACTTTATGAACGAATATGAGGATCATGTTATATATAAAAAATGTAGTTCAGGTTCATGTCAAGCATTACTGAATTACTTTATAACTGATAAATGCATAGGATGTACAAAATGTTCTAAAATCTGTCCTGCAGATGCTATAAATGGAAAAGTAAAAGAAAAGCATGTAATAGACAATACAAAATGCCTTAAATGTGGTGCTTGTTTGGATTCATGTAAATTTAATGCAATAGTAAAAAAATAGTTAGCGGGGTGATAATATGAATTTAGTTAATTTAACTATAAATAATAAAAGTATATCTGTTCCTAAAGGAACTACTATTTTAGAAGCTGCAAAAGGATTAAATATAAAAATACCTACTTTATGTCATCTAGATCTTCATAATATAAAAATGGTTAACCAATCTGCTTCATGTCGTGTATGTGTAGTTGAAATAGAAGGCAAAAAGAATTTATTCCCAGCATGTTCTACACTTGTAAAAGATGGTATGATAATTAGGACAGATACACTAAGAGCTATAAAAGCACGTCGTACTGTAGTTGAACTACTTTTATCTGATCATCCTCAAGATTGTCTTCTTTGCGATAAAAACACAAATTGCGAGCTTCAATCCTTAGCTGCTGACCTTGGAATTTCAGAAATCAAATATAAAGGCAAAACGTCAAGCCATGGAATAGATACATCTAGCTACTCTATAGTAAAAAACCTAGATAAATGTATTTTATGTAGACGCTGTGAGACTATGTGTAGTGATGTTCAAACAGTAAATGTTCTATCTGGGGTTGATAGAGGTTTTGAAACTACTATATCCCCTGCTTTTTACAATCCTATGCATGAAACTTCATGTACCTTCTGCGGTCAATGTCTTGCAGTATGTCCTACAGCAGCTTTAACAGAGGTAAATAATATTCCAAAAGTGTGGAATGCATTATCAGATAAAAATAAAACAGTTATAGTTCAGGTAGCACCTGCTGTTAGAGTTGCTTTAGGAGAAGAATTTGGTATGAATCCTGGTGAACTTGTTACAGGTAAAATAGTTAGTTCACTTAAAAATTTAGGTTTTGATAAAGTATTTGACACTGACTTTGCTGCTGATTTGACAATAATTGAAGAGGCTTCTGAGCTTGTTCACAGAATAGAAGAAAATAAAAATCTTCCTATTCTTACTAGCTGTTGTCCTGCATGGGTTAAATTCCTTGAACATCAATTTCCAGATTTATTAGACATACCTTCAACTTGCAAATCTCCACACGAAATGTTTGGAGCTATAGCTAAAACTTATTTAGCTAAAAATATGGATATAGATCCTGAAAACATGGTAGTAGTATCTATAATGCCATGCGTTGCAAAAAAATACGAAGCAGCTCGTCCAGAACTGTCTAATGAAAAAGCTAAAGATGTAGACATAGTAATAACCACAAGAGAATTTGCTAAAATGATAAAAGAAGCTGGAATTGATTTTAACTCTTTAGAAGATGATGACTTTGATAATCCATTAGGTGAATCTACCGGAGCTTCAGTTATATTCGGTACAACTGGAGGAGTTTTAGAAGCTGCCCTTCGTACAGCTTATGAGTGGATTACAAATGATACTTTAGATAATGTAGAATTTACTAAATTAAGAGGTATGGATGGGATAAAAGAAGCTAGTATAAAAATAAATGATATGAATATAAACGTAGCTGTTGCAAGTGGGCTTGGAAATGCTCGAAAAATACTTGAAGATATTCAATCTGGCAAATCTAACTATCATGCTATAGAAATAATGGCCTGTCCAGGAGGATGTATAGGTGGAGGGGGCCAACCTTACCATCATGGAAATTTAGACATAATATCAGAAAGAGCAAAAGGATTATATAAAGAAGACAGATCAAAAAAAATACGTAAATCTCATGAAAATGTATACGTTCAAAGTTTATATAAAGAATTTTTAGGCGAACCTTATGGAGAAAAGGCTCACAAACTGCTTCATACCCACTACCATAAGAGAGCTACAGAATAAAAATTTGTCTAGTAGCTTACGCACTGATTCATGGCGCCAACGAGTTTTAACAGACTCTGTTGCTTAAAAATAGTTGGTATTGTAGTACTTTTAGCAATGTTATCCACACAACGAAATTTATACTTATCCTAAATTTAAATAGGAATATAATTTCCTATTCGTTATAAAAAAATCGCTGATTTTTAATCAGCGATTTTTCTATTTAAATATATTTAGTAATATTCCTGCTGCAACAGCAGAACCTATAACTCCTGCTACATTAGGTCCCATGGCATGCATCAAAAGAAAGTTAGAAGGATTTTCTTGTGCTCCCATCTTTTGAACAACTCTTGCAGACATAGGAACAGCCGATACACCAGCAGCTCCTATCATAGGATTTATTTTTTTACCACTTACTCGATACATTAATTTTCCCATTAAAACACCAGATGCAGTTCCAATCGAAAATGCCGTAAGCCCCAAAAGTATAATACCCATTGTTTGAACAGATAATACTATATCAGCTTCTGCTTTTGCACCAACTGTAAGTCCTAAAATTATTGTTATTATGTACATCATAGAATTTTGAGCAGTTTCTACAAGCTTTGGAACCACATCAGATTCTTTGATTAAATTTCCAAACATAAGCATACCTATTAAAGGAGCTGATGATGGAAGTAATAGAATTGTAAATGTCGCTACTACTATTGGAAATACAATTTTTTCTGTCTTTGATACAGGTCTTAATTGTTCCATTTTTACTTGTCTTTCTTCTTTTGTTGTTAAAAGCTTTATAATAGGTGGCTGTATTATAGGAACAAGAGCCATGTAAGAATAAGCAGCTAAAGCTATTGGTCCTAATAAATCTTTAGCTAATTTACTTGTAAGATATATAGCAGTTGGCCCATCTGCGCCTCCTATTATGCCTATTGCAGCAGCTTGAGCTCCACTAAAACCAAGTAATATAGCTCCTATAAAAGCAAAGAAAATTCCAAATTGTGCTGCAGCTCCTAAAAGTATACTCTTCGGATTTGCTATAAGAGGTCCAAAATCCGTGCTAGCTCCTACACATAAAAATATCAAAGGAGGATATATTCCAAATTTTGTTCCCATATATAAATAATGTAAAAGTCCGTCGCCACTCATTAAATTAGTCTTTGGTAAATTCACCAAAAGCATTCCAAATGATATAGGTATTAATAAATAAGGTTCATACCCTTTTTTTATAGCTAAATATAAGAATGTAAAAGAAACAAAAATCATAATTACTTGCTTATATGACACAACGCTAAATCCAGTCGATAACCAAAATTCATTTAGCATATTTAACATTTGTTCACCGCCTTTAAATCTAATTAAATACTTATCCTATAAACAACAATATATCTTCTGCTGATACATTTTGTCCCTGAGCTATACTTATTGATGAAACTTCACCATCTTTAGGTGATACAATTTCATTTTCCATCTTCATAGCTTCAAGAGTGCATACTACTTGACCTTTTTTAACTGTTTCTCCTTCTTTAACTTGCAAAGAAACAATTTTTC